>JAWAFC010000005.1:0-127666 GCA_038890815.1 Candidatus Micrarchaeia archaeon
GTTGCGGGCGAAGATGCGTGGGTGGCGTTTAAAGCGCTGGCCAATGAAGCAGTTGGGAAGTTGTTTGCTAAGGATCCAGAGAAGGTTGTTGAACTATTTGAGAAGATAAATAAGGTTGCGGGCGAAGATGCGTGGGTGGCGTTTAAAGCGCTGGCCAATGAAGCAGTTGGGAAGTTGTTTGCTAAGGATCCAGAGAAGGTTATTAGAGCTTTTGAAGGGGTAGTGAGAATTGCAAGTGAGGATGCGGAGAAGGTATTTGAAGCGTTAGTCTATCGTGAGGTGAATGAGGGAGAATTGGATTTTTTCATTCGCTTAGCAGGCGAAGCCGACCTTCGTAATAGGCTGAAGGACAAATTCAACATCGATTTTGTCATGCGGTATCCTGGGGGTGTGCTGGAGGACATGCTGTCTGGCAGGCGGGATCCTGCACGTCCGTTGGCCATCATCGCCTATCCGAAGTATGATGATAATGGCGCTTTTTATTCGAATAAAATTTGGCAACTGTATCGGGCAGGATTCCAGGTTGTTGTGTTTGAAAGCAGAAATGAAGGAGAGTTCATGGAGTGGGTGGAGCGGATAGTTGCGAAATGGGGGCCAGCAGATGTTGTCGTGCTGGGCGGGCATGGGGAACCGCAGAAGATTCAATTGGGGGCTGGTGAAAGCGAGGAGAACTTCCTGGATGTCACCGATAATGATGTGCTCGAGGCTTTGAAGCGCCTAGTCGGGCCAAGTGGTATGTTCGGGCCAGGAGGTGTGTTCGTGCTGGAATCTTGCTCAACTGGTGATCCCAAAACGACAGATAACATAGCGCAAGTAATCTCAAAGAGGACTGGCACAAGAGTTTTTGCTCCAGATAAGCGCACGGCAATCTCCAACTTTAATATACGACGTGATGAAAATGGTAGGCCAGTGCTGGATAGTGTTGACTACTACGGACCAACCGAACAAGTGTATGAGAAAGGCGAACGGAGGCCACCCTCCCGGGAATGAAGGTGGGATGGGGCGCTGGGGCAAACACGACCTGCCAGCCTCGTGTGCTCCCTCCCCTGCGCATCTAAAGCTGGCCATATCTCGAAAATCCTAATTCGAGATGTCCGCCAGTTCGGCACGAGTCTCGTCGAACGTTGTCTTGCCTAGCGGTCAGGCATCTAAAGTAATTTTCCCTTCTTTCTCGTTGAAAGTGGCGTGCAGCGCAGCCAGCTTTGCCTCGAACTCCTTCTTTTTCTTTTTCCTTTCCCTGGCGAGCTCCAACAGCTCCTCAACCTCGGTGAAGTGTGCGTGAATCCACTCGGCCGCGGCCTTCGCCTCGGCGGCCTTTGCCTCGAGCTCGGCCGCTGCGGCGAGCTGCTCGGCCAGCTGTCTCTCAAGCTTTGCGCGCGCTGCCACAACCTCGGGGGGAGGGCCAGCCGCCTGCGGTTGATAGAAGGCATCGAGGGCGGCGGAGAAAGAAGGGAATGGCCTTGCCTCCAGCTCTGCGTATTTTGCGAGGCGCACGAGCGCGTAGTCAGCCGGCTTGCCATCCTTGTAGAAAACAAAAGGCGAGAGGTTAGTGGAAAGCGCGCGCAGGTTGTTGCAGATGTTTGCCCAATCTCCTTCGCTCAACTCGCTCGCGCTCTTTTTTGGTGAAATGCCTGCCTTGAGCAGCGCATCCTCAAGATAAATCGCGCCCAGGTTCACCGAAGCCGCAAGCACTGTGATGATGGGCTTCTCGCTGGTGAGCTGGGAGAGGAGCGCGGGGGTGAGCTCAAACGGATTGAGGCGCGGTGAGGGTGGGAAAACATACTGCTCGCCCTTCCGCAGCTTCCTCTCCCTCCACTCCTCGCTCCTCCACACGCCTTCGATGAGCCCTTTGTCATCAACCAGCACAACATTTCCATCGCCGAACAACTCGAAAACGAGCGCGTAGCTCTCGCCGCCTGCCTTCAGCCTGAAGACAACGATGCGGTCGAGGTCGTGCTGCTCAATGCCCTCAACCACAGCGCCCCTGAGCCTTTTCCTCAAAAACATGCAGAAGGCCGAGGGGGTGGACGGCGCTGGCTCGATGAGGCGCGTGGCGTGCAGCCGGATGGGCGGCTCGCACACCACATCCACTGCCTCCATTCCTTTCTGGTGGAAGCGCAGGCGGAAGCGCAGTGGCGCAAGCTCGTATATCTTCTCGAGGCGGGAGCCCTTCAGGCCGCTCAGCTCGCCCACCATGAAAGCATACTCATTGTTTGACATCTGGCGCATCAGCCCACGCTCCAGGCACGGGCGATTTTGGCTATCGTGCTTCTCACCAGCTCGAGGTCACTGAGCCATACGAACTCGTTGGCGCCGTGGTAATTCGTGCCCTCCCTGATGGGCCCGAACGAGGCCACCGGGAGGCCGAGCGCGCGGAAAAAGCGGCCATCGTTGCCCCCCATCTCGCCATAGAGCCGCCTCGCTCCGAGCAGGCGCGCCAGAAAACGCACAAATGCATCGCTCTCGGGCGTGTGGTATCCAGAGATTTTGACGGGGAAATCGAGTTTCGCGCGCACGCCGTGCCTGGCTGCGGCTCGTTGAAAGAATTCCCTGAATTCGGCTATCGCCTCCGCAGGGCTTTCTTCGGGCAGAAGGCGCAGGTCGAAGCGCGCCTCGCACTCGCCCGGTATGACGTTTTCCTTCTCGCCAGCCCGCAGCATGGTGAGCGTGCAGCGACCGCACACGCGCTTCACCCCAGAGCCCGGAGGAGCGGGCAGGGTGGAGCACTTTGCCCATCTCCTCTCGCGGAAGCTGGCGAGCTCCTTCAGGAAGTCGAGGTCGATGGCATTCCTAAAGCGATGGGGCCAGCCCGCATGCCCTTGCTCGCCGAAAATCCTCACACGCACAAACACTACGCCGCTCGAGCCGATGGAGAGGAAGGGGCCCGAGTCGAGCACGAGCGCGGCATCCGCTGAGCGGCAGAGGCTTTTTTTCGCGAGCAGTGCCGAGCCGTGCTCGCTGCCCCTTTCCTCATCGCATGTGATGAGCAGGCGCACATTGACCCTTGCATCCTCGGAAGAGCGCAGCTCTGCGAGCGCATACAGCGCTGCCGCGACCGCGCCCTTGTTGTCGCCCGCCCCCCTGCCGAAAGCCCGCCCGCCCCTTATCGTGAGACGGAAGGGGTTCGTCTTCCAGCCCCTGCCTGGGGGCACGACATCATAATGCGTCACGAGCAGAAGCGTTTGCTCCGCTCCGACATTCAGCTCGATGATGAGGTTGGGGTGGGAATAACTGCCCACGGTGCGGTGCTTCAGTCCCAGTGCCCGCGCCTCCTGCTCAATGCGCTTGGCACAGGCTGGGAGATTGGCCTCCTGCGAGGTATCAAAAGCCACGAGGTCTGACAGAAAACGGAGCATGCTCACACACCGAACTTCTTTTCGATCTCCTTCCTCCTCGTGCTCAGGCGCGCGCCCCTGTGCAGTATTTTTGCTGCGGCCACGGCATTGCCGAAGCGCACCGCACTCGCCAGCCGCTTGCCCTCGGCCAGCGCGCACAGCACGCCCGCGGCGAAGGCATCGCCAGCTCCGATGGTATCCACTGGCCGCACGTCCCACTGCTCTGACTCAAAGGCAGTCCCGCCCGGCTCCACGACTACGACGGGGTCGGCACCGCACTTGATGAAGACAGTGAGGTGGAATTTTTTCGCCAGCGCGCGCGCAGCCTTCCTGAGGTTGTGCTCGCCCGTGAGCGCGCCGAGCTCGTGGCGATTGACGAAAAGATAATCGGTGTTTTTCAGTATTGGCGAGAGCTTCTTTTCCCCGAGATGGGCCTTTCCCCTGCCCGGGTCGAACGAAACGGCCACGCCCCGCTTGGCCACGGTGGAGGCTGTCCTGAGCGCGTCGAGGTTGCAGCCTGTCATGTGCAGAAAACGGGCCTGAGCGATGTAATCAAGGTCGACCTCCTCGACGGGCTCGCTGACCCCCAGCATCTCGACAACCTCCACATCGGCGTTTTTATCGACAATGACAATCGACATACCACTCCTTCCCCTTTTTACGCGCACGTGCGAGATATCGACGCCTGCCTGCAGCAGGTCCTGCAGCAGGAAGGCGCCCTCGCGGTCGCTGCCCACATTGCCGATCACGCCCGCCCTGTGCCCGAGCAGAACGGCATCGGCGGCGACGTTTGCCGCGCTGCCTCCCCCGCCCGTCTGAATGCTCGTCTGCATAAAAGAGGTTTTGTCGGGCCGCGGGAAGTTCTCCACATAACAGCGGATGTCGTAGATGATGTGGCCGAGCGTGATGATGTCGAGCATGAAGCAGTTTGGCAGATGGGGTTAAAATAGATAGAGGTGCACACTTTAATATACAACCTCGAGCTTACTTACTGATGTGTTCATCTTCCAAATTCAAGTGTCGCCACCCGCGCTGAAGCTTACTCCAGAAGCCGTCCGTCAGCTACTTGACCCGGAAAACAGGTACGATCCTGAGATAATGCTCAGAATCGCCGAAGTGGTTGTGGAGGCCGGCGGTATAAGTAAGAAAAAGCTCGCCGTCCTTCGCACAGCGCTCGATGATATTGCGAAAGCTGCGGGTAAGTACGCGAGAAAGGCGTTCGAAGCGCTGGCAAATAAGGATATTGGGAGGTTGTTTGTTAAAAAGCCGGAAAAGGTTGCTGAAGCATTTGCGAAGATAGTAGAAGCTATTGGCGAGGATGCGAAGTGGGCTTTCCATGTACTGAAGTCTAAGGCAGTGGGCGAACTATTTGCTAAGAACCCTCAAGCTTTTGTGGAGATAGCAGAAGCTGTGGGTAAGGATGCGTGGAAGGTATTCGATGAGCTGGAGAATGAGACGGTTGGACGGCTATTTGAAAGGAACCCAGAAGGTTTCGTAGAGATAGTGAAAGCTGTGGTTGAGCACCGTGCTGAAGTGACATTCAGGATGCTGGAGAATCCGGATATTGCGCGGGTGTTCGTTGAAAAGCCGGAAGAGACTGTTAAGGCGATTGTGGATATTGCAAATGCTGCGGGTAGGGACACGGACTTGGCATTCAAAGCGTTAGGTTGTAAAGTGATTAGCAAGCTGTTTGCTGAAGATCCGAAAAAGGTTGCTGAAGCGTTTAAGAGGATAGTGGAAGTTGCATGGGTAGATACACCTTGGGCATTTCAGGCATTGATGGCACGCAAAGAGGATAAATTGGATTTTTTCACCCGCTTGGATGATGGCCTGTGCAATAGGCTGAAGGAAGAATTCAACATCGATTTCATCATGCGCTACCCTGGGGGTGTGCTGGAGGACATGCTGTCTGGCAGGCGGGATCCTGCACGTCCGTTGGCCATCATCGCCTATCCGAAGTATGACCATAATCGTGCTTTTTATTTGAACAAAATTTGGCAGCTGTATCGGGCAGGATTCCAGGTTGTTGTGTTTGAAAGCGGAAATGAAGGAGAGTTCATGGAGTGGGCGGAGCGGATAGTTGCGAAATGGGGGCCAGCGGATGTTGTCGTGCTGGGCGGGCATGGGGAACCGCAGAAGATTCGATTGGGGGCTGGTGAAAGCGAGGAGAACTTCCTGGATGTCACCGATAATAATGTGCTTGAGGCTTTGAAGCCCCTGGTCGGGCCAGGTGGTGTGTTCGTGCTGGACTCTTGCTCAACGGGTGATCCCAAAACGACAGATAACATAGCGCGATTAATCTCAGAGAGGACTGGCACAATAGTTTTTGCTCCGGATAGGCCCACGGCAATCTCCAACTTTAATATACAATATGATGAAAATGGGAGGCCAGTGCTGGTTAGTGTTGAGTACTCCGGACCAACCGAACAAGTGTATGAGAAAGGCGAACGGCAATGATTAGGCTAGGGCTATTTCAAATGCCGCAACGGGCTGTTCGAGGCCGAAGTTGTTCAGCACTTGGGGATGGAGCTCGCCGATGAAGCCGAGCTCTCTTTTTCCGAGGAGTATTTTTGCCACCCTCCCGGGGATGAAGGTGGGATGGTGCGCTGGGGCAAACACGACCTGCCAGCCTAGCTCGGCAAAAAGCGCATCGGCGATCGAGCGTGCGCTCGCATAGCTGGCTGCGGCATCGAGCTCGGCGGCCGCCAGCCTCGTGTGCTCCCTCCCCTGCGCATCGAAGGCCGGCCCTATCTCGAAAATCCTTTGAGGAGTTTTTTCGCTCTTGGCATTCTGAAAGACGAGCAGCAGGGAGGGCAGGAGATGGGTGCGCAGCAGCGAATGCTCCTCAGTGAGTGGGTTGAGCACTTCGCATGCCGGGGCATGGGGGAGAAGCAGGAGGTCGAAGTTCGTGCGGTGGCAGGTGAGCGTGTTGCCCATGGTCTCGACAAAGCCGAGCCCGATGAGCGTGCGGCGGGCTGTGTTTTCGGGCGGCCTGTCAATGATGCTCCCTATTGTGGGAAGTTCGGGTAATGTGGGGGTCAGCAGGGGAGAATCGTAGCCCAGCGCGATGGCGATGTCCTCGACAAAGTCAATCTCGTGCAGGATGTCGGTGCGATAGGGAGGGACGAGCACGGTGATGGATGCACCGCGCGCGCTCGCGCCAAAACCCATGCGGGCCAGCAGGCTGGCCGCACGCGCTGCCGTAAGGTTTGTGCCAAGCACCGAATTCACCAGCTCGAGTGAGAGCGTGCGCTCCGCTGGTTTCAGCTGGGGAGTGAGCTTTTTCCCGCACCTGACGCTCTCGATGCTCGCACCGCGCTCTGCCAGTGCGCAGCAGATGATGTTGAGCGCCTGGCTCACAGCCTCGGCCGAGGTACCCGTGACCTCGATGAATAGGTTTTTGCTCTTCTCGGTGACGCGCGTGCGCTCGGCATTGATGATTGGCGGAAAGGAGATGGGCCCGTGGGCATCGAGCACGAGCGGGAGGAGTCTCTTCCCCTCAACGATGTGCCTATATTCCCTTCCTTTTGGATGCTCGGTGAGGATTTGGGTGGGCGTCATCTCCCTCGCTGAATCGAGAGGCTGGAAGGCGATGGCATCGCCCGCCAGCGCCCTGTAGGTGAAAGGCGGCTTTGTCCTGTCCAGATCGTGAATGCCTATGCTCGCCTTTCTCCTCCGGCGGCCGAAAGTGTCGTGAATTTTTTCCTGCAGGCCGATGAGCGCGCGCAGGCCGTCCTCCCCGAGAGGCAGGCGCGCCACGGCAGCGACAATGTGAGGGCGGACAGAGAGCACGCTGGGGTGTATGGTGAGGGATAGGCCACTGGGCTTTGTGGCGTAGCGGCGCAGTCCGGTCTTTTTGCCAGTCAATGAGGCGAGCGCCCTGCCGAGCCCTTCGGGACTCGCCGCATCGATGCGGTTGGGTGTGATGTCAACCAGCACACATCCCTCCTCAAAGCCCTCCACGGGAAAGCCGAGGCGCTCGATGAGCTCAACAAGCCTCTCCCGCCGAAGGCGCTGGAGGGCGAAGCGCTCAAGCTCACTGATGTTGAATTTTGTCACTGCCATAGCCAACCTCACGGTAGGAACGCAGCCAGCCGAGATCGTTTCTGTAAAATGTGCGGATGTCCTGCAGTCCTGCCAACAGCATGACCGGACGCTCGAGCGAGAGGCCCCAGGCGAGCACGGGGTATTTTCCCCACAGCGGGAGGCAGACCTCTGGCCTGAAGATGCCCGCGCCTCCGAGCTCCACCCAGGCGTTTTTTTCCTCAAAGAAGGCCTCTATCTCGAGCGAGGGCTCGGTGTAGGGGAAATAGTGCGGCCGGAAGCGTACCTTGGCAAAGCCGAGCCGGGCATAAAATTCTTTGAGCAGGCCGAGGAGATGGCGGAAGGTGGCCCTCTCCCAAACCACGATGCCCTCAACCTGGTGGAACTCGGCGAGATGCTTGAAATCTGTGGCCTCGTTGCGGAAAACGCGACCTATGGCGAAGTACTTGCCCGCAGGACGACGTCCTGCGCCGATGTCGGCCAGATAGCGCGCGCTGACGGCAGTGGTGTGGGTGCGCAACACGGCACGTGCAGCCACCCCCTTGTCCCATCGGTAGCGCCAGCCCCTCTCATGGGCACGTCGCACGCGCTCAACGAGCGAGCGCTCGGGGAGGGCGAGCCTGGCGGGCTGTTTCAGATAAAATGTGTCATGCAGCTCGCGGGCGGGATGGTCCTGAGGCTGGAACAGCGCATCGAAGTTCCAGAAAGCGCTCTCTACACAGGGACCTGTCATCTCGGTAAAACCGAGCTCGAGGAAAACGCGTCGTATCTTATCCATAAACAGCACGAGAGGGTGGGGCTTGCCAGGGAAAACGCGCCTCGCCGGAGCGCTCACATCATAAGCCTGCAGGCGCACGCCCTGCCAGCGCCCGCTCGTGATGAGCTCCCTGGTGAGCACGCCGACCTCGGCAGCTTCTTCGAGCTGTTTGGCCACCTTTCGGCCCTCCTCGGTTGCCTCAGCGCTGAGCACGCTCACCGAGCGGAGCACGACCAGCCCTCGCTTGAGAAGGGCTGGTATGGGGGCCTCGCCCCGGCTGACAGCCTCCAGAGCTCTGTAAAGTTCATAGGATTGGAAGTTTTCTGCCGCACGCTCGCCCTCGCCCGTGGCCTCTATTATTTTCTTGCCCCCCACATCTTTGAAAACGATCCAACCGTTCTTCACGGCCCATGGAATGCCCACGCGCTTTTCCTCATCAGAGAGCGCCTCCACCGCTGTGCCGGCTGTGGCTTTTTTTGCCACGCGTTGCTCGGGAAATCCGCTCTGCAAAAAGCGATGCCCCTCCTCGCTCACCTCTGGCTTTTCCATTCTCCGCTCGGCGAGATTCACAAGCTTTTTCTCGGCGAGCAGATGGCAGGCCCGGCGCACGGCATCGGGGGGGAGGGAAGTCATGTCCGCGAGCGCGGCGAGCTCCAGCCGCCTGCCATCAGAAAGCGCGGCCAGCACGAGCCTCTCATGGGGGTGCATCATTCCCTCCTCCGCAGCAGAGCCCAGGATAGGATGGCGATGGCCGAAAGGAGAATGAGCGCGGCGCCCTCAGCCGAGAAGAGCAGTGCTCTGGCGCGCCCCTCGAGCGAGGCGAAGAACTCTACGACCTCCTCCTTGAGCGGCTGTTCGATCTGGTAGCGGAGCTGAAAGTCGGCGAGTGTGGTGCGACCCCTCCAGGAGAAGGAGTATATGCCGGTGAGTGGCAGGGTTCGCTCGCGCATCGTCTCGGGCAGGGGGTCGATGTAGGTCACAACGCTTTCGGGCGGGATCTTTATGGTGAGCACTTGGTTATCGCCCAGCACGATTTCGCCCGTCTGAGTGCTCTCAAAGGACAGCGCGCGCGCGTTCAGCGAGTAGTTTGTGGTTCTTGGCTTGTAGCGGATGGCAGTGAAGAGGCCGGTGCCGGGCACCACCGTGCCATTCTCGATGATGGGATAGGCATCGTACTCCATCTTTATCGTGGCATAGCAGGTTCCGAGAAAGGAATTGCAAGTGTCGCGTGGCTGTGGGCGCACGATGATGTTCCGCACATCAACGAGCTGGCGGTCAACGTGATGGCGCACCTCGCTGATGTTTGTTCTCACTTTCCATGAGGTGATGTCGTTTGTGATGGCGATGCCGGCATCGTAAATCTCTATGCTGGGGCGGTCATCGATGAAGATGCGGATGTCCTCGCTCACGTGCGCGCTGCCATCGGGCCTGGCAGCGATGGTGACCGAGAGGGAGGAGAAGGAGAATCCTGCGGCCGCGAGCGCGGCGAGCGAGGCAAGAAACAGGAGGAAGGCGATAACCCTCATGCTGGGTTTTTCGGGAATGAAGTATTTAAAGCGAGCGCTGCCTCGCCGCTAGAGCAGAACTTCCATGCCATCAGAGGCGACCTCAGTGTTTTCAAAAATGGCCTTTGCCTCATCCAGCAGGGGCTTGATGTCATCGTAGCGGTTGCTGATGTGCGTGAGGATGAGGCGGCGCACGCCCGCGCGCTTGGCGGCTGCCGCCGCGGCGGCGGCGGTGGCGTGCCGCTTCTCCACGGCCTCCTCCTTCATGTCGGAAGCAAAGGTGGCATCGTGGATGAGGAGGTCTGCATCGCGCGCGGCCTCGATGACTTCCTCGCAGGCCAGCGTGTCGCCCGTGTAGACTATTTTCTTGCCCTTCACGGGATAAGTGACCTCCTCATACCTCACCACCTTGCCCTTCACAATGAGCTCGCCCCTCTTCTGCAACTCGGTGAACATCCTGCCCCTGAGGCCGGCGGCATCGGCCTTGGCCTTGTCAAAACGCCTGCGCTCGTTCTCCTCGAATACAAAACCGAGGGAATTGCGAGAATGAGAGGTGGGGAAGGCGCGAATGGCAAAACCCTCGCCCCGATAGACAAAGTGCTCGTCGATGTCCTGCGCCTGCACGAACTCCCGTCCCTCCACCCTGAGCAGGGCATCGATGAGCGCGACCGTTCCGCGGGGGCCGAATATGAACAGCGGCTCGGTGCGGCCGTTGAGCGAGAGGGTGTAGACGAGGCCGGGTATGCCGAGAAAGTGGTCGGCATGGTGATGGGTGAGGAATATGGCCTTAACTTTGGCATAGCTTATGCCATACCGCATCATCTGGCGTTGGGTGCCCTCGGCGCAGTCGAAGAGAAAAACATCGCCCTCAACTCTCATGGCAACCGCGCTGGGATTGCGCGCGGGCGACGGCACGGCAGCCGATGTACCCAGAAAAACTATTCTCAGCGTCATGTGCATAACTTGTGTTTAATAAGCTTAAACGAGTTTTGCTTTCATGGGCGTGCTGGAGAGAGCCCGCAAGCTGCTCGCCCGAGCCGAGGCAGATTACTGTGACTTCCGCATGCTGGCAGGACCCTTCACGCGCATAACACTGAAGGATGGCGAGGTGGAGGCCGAGGAGGGGGAAGAGTTTGGCTTTGCCTTCCGCGTGCTGGCGAACGGCTCGTGGGGATTTGCGGCAGCGAATCAGGAAAATGGACTGGAGGATGCGTTCAGGCGTGCCGTGAGGCTGGCAAAGGCAGGCAGGGGGGAGAGCAGGCTGAGCGAGCAGAAGGCCGAAAGGGGGAGAGTGAGGGCGCGTTGGAAAAAGAGCTTTGTTGATATGAATGTGGAGGATAAGATCGCCGAGCTGCGCGAGGCTGAGGGAGCGCTGCGCATGCCTGGCATAACCAACACCGCTGTGAGCTACTCTGACTGGCTACAGGAGAAAGTCTTCCTGAGCAGCGAGGGCTGCGAGGTCATCGAGGAAACTGCCGCGGTGTATGCCAGCCTGAACGCGGTGGCGAGGAAAGGGGGCGCGCTGGGAACGGGCAGCGAGAGGATTGGGGCGAGAGGTGGATGGGAGGTGGTGGGCGGGCTGTTTGAGAGAGCCCCGCGCGCTGCCCAAAAGGCCTTGCGCGCGCTGTCTGCGCCGAGGGTGAGGGCGGGCCTCTATACAGTCATTGTAGATGGCGAGATGGCCGGCGTGCTGGCGCACGAGGCCATAGGGCATGCCTGCGAGGCAGACGGCGTGATGGCCGGCGACAGCATACTTGAGGACATGGTTGGCAGGAGAGTGGCGGCCGAGTGCGTAACGATCGTTGACGATCCGAGCAGGGCGGGCGCTTTGGGCGGCTATGCATTTGATGATGAAGGCACACGAGCGAGGAGGAAGGTGCTCGTTGAGGATGGTGTGCTACGCGGTTTTCTGCATTCCAGGGAGACGGCGGCGAAATTTGGTGTGCGCAGTACTGGGAATGCCCGCGCCATGGGCTATGCAAGCGTTCCGCTCGTGCGCATGAGCAACACGTTTTTTGAGAGGGGAAGGATGAAGCGGGAGGAGATTTTTGATGTGAGGAGTGCGCTTTATGTGAGGGGGATGCGTGGCGGGCAGGTAATCCCAAAGAACGGAACGTATGTTTTCACAGCAGAGGAGGGATTTGTGGTAGAGAGGGGGGAGATAAAGGGTGCTGTGAGGGATGTCCTGCTGACAGGGATGATACTCACCACACTCAAAAGAGTGGATGCCGTGGCAGATGACTTCGCCCTCTCCCCCGGAATGTGCGGCAAGGCGGGCCAGAGCGTGCCGGTAAGCGATGGGGGGCCGCACATCAGGATAAGAGGGGTTTGGGTTGGAGGGCCTAACAGCGCTTGAATAGCGGTGTGGTGAAGACGGCTTGTGTGTTGGGCCTTATCTCGAAGTTCGTGCTGTCCCTCACGTTGTTTATGGTGATGGTGTAGTTGGTCGCTGTGGCCCAGTCACCCGCAATGCGCAGGAAAACGCCATTGCGGCCGATGTTGCCCGTGCTCGTGACGTTCAGCCCGCCACTCACGGCATAGTTGTTGGCATTTCTGGCGCTGCTGGCATCAAGCTCAAGGTTGTAGTAGATGTACACGACGAGCTCGCAGGCCTCGGTGACGGAAAGGGTGATGTTGGTCACGCGTAGCGGGATGTGCTCGAGCACGCCGTTGTCGCACAGATTGTTGAGCACAACAGAGGCATTAGGAATGCAGCCATACAGCCCGCCGCCTACAGGCCCAAGGCAGTCGGCCGGCCCACAGCATTTCTTCAGAGTGTACGTGGAGCCCCACATACCGCCCTCAACAAGGTAGGAGCGGCACACGAGGGAGCCGCAACACGGCTGGCTATCGCACGAGGCATTTTCCCTACCGCAGGCATAGGGTTTGGATTTGATGGTGCCATCCTCGCACACCACCAGGAGCGCATTGGCGGTGTCGTTGGCGATGAGCGTGCCGTTTGTCACGCAGCCACCCGCAGTGATGCAGCCTCCGGCCGCACAGCATGCCGACAGGCCGGCCTCGGTGTTCACGGCGCAGTGCAGGCCAGCACAGCAGTCTGCGTCGCTCGCGCAGGCTTCACGCTCCCTGCCGCATGTTGTGGGCTGTGGGCAAGTACAGGCTGGGTAGTTGGAAGGGGTGGAGCCATCTGGGCAGGTGTTTGTGCAGGCTCCGGGAGGTTGTGCCTGAGAGGCGGCAACGCACCCTGTCAGCGAGGCTACCTCGCCTGGCCCACAACACCTCGCAAGCTCTCCACCGTATGGCGTTGAGGGGGTGAGGCCAGGACAGCACGACCTTCCGGCAGGCAGGATGAAGCCCTTGGCAACGCACGATAGTGGCACCGATGTGTTGGCCTGTGTGGTGTTTTGAGGCACTTCTGGCTTGGTGCAACCGAGCAGGAGCAGTGCGAGGGCGAGGGCGAGCGCCCTGTGCATGCTCTGTTTTTCAACAAGCTTTTTTAAAACCCTATTCCAAAGGGGGAACATGATAAGGACGAGCGCCGATGAGCTTTGTCAGGCACTTGAAAAGGAGAGGGGGATGCAGGCAACGCTCAGCGCGCTGTGCAGCAAGCTCAAGCTCAGGCCGCGCGATGTTGAGCCTATGGTTAAGGCGCTCGCCGAAAGGGGACTGATAGAAATAATCTATCCGGTGAACGTGCTTGGCTCGCCCACCATCAGGCTCAAGCGCGTGATGCAGGCGAAGGAGCCGTTGCTTCCCCGAGGAAGGGAGATGGTCAGCTACAGCGTGGAGGCCAGCGGCGTGCCGGCTGGGGTGAGCATACTGGATGTGAAGGAGGAGCCGAGGCCCGTGTATGTGCTCGACATACCGAGCGTGGGGCCCTACACAGAAGTGCTCATGGAAAGCATAAGGGATGAGCTGGCGCGCGAGATGCCCGTGCAGGTGGAGGAGATAGTGGATGCGCGAAAGGCGCTGGCGCTCAAGGAAAAGTTCTTCGATACGGCGGCTGAGAAGCTGAGCGAGAAGATTCCAGACATAACCGAGAAGAACAAGCACATCCTGGCTGGCCTGCTGCTGCACAGGATGTATGGTCTTGGCGACATTGAGATGCTCATGGCCGATGACATGCTCGAAGAGATTGTCGTCAATGGCTCGGCCCAACCTATCAGTGTGTACCACAGGAAGTATGGCTGGCTCAAGACGAACATATACATCCCTACCGAAGAGGACATTTACAACTATGCCTCGCAGATCGGCAGGAAGTCCGGGCGCGACATAACATTGCTGGCGCCAATCATGGACGCCCACCTCGCCACGGGCGACAGGGTGGCTGCCACGCTCTATCCCATATCAACGTGCGGGGATACCCTGACCATCCGCCGATTTGCACGCGAGCCATGGACCATCATCGACTTCATAGATCCGAAGCTGAACACGCTGAACAGCGAGATGGCTGCCTTCCTGTGGCAGGCCATCCAGTATGAGATGAACATACTGATCTCGGGCGGCACGGCGAGCGGCAAGACGAGCATGCTGAACACGCTGTGCGCGCTCATACCGCCATCCTCGCGCAACATAACCATCGAGGACACGCGCGAGCTCAACCTGCCCTCCTACCTGAGGTTCAACTGGGTCCCGCTGATCACGCGACAGCCCAACCCTGAGGGGAAAGGGGAGGTGAAGATGCTCGACCTGATGGTGACGAGCCTGCGGCTAAGGCCCGACAGGATCATCGTGGGCGAGGTGAGGCGCAGGAGGGAGGCGGAGGTGCTGTTTGAGGCCATGCACACGGGCCATGCCGTGTATTCAACCATACACGCCGATACGGCCCAGCAGGTGCTCAGGCGCCTGACGCATCCTCCCTTCGAGTTGCCCGTGACGGAGTTGCAGTCGCTGCACCTCATCCTCGTCATGTACAGAGATAGACGCAGGGGGCTGCGCAGGGTGTATGAGGTGAGCGAGGTGGGGGCGGCGAGCGCCGAGGAGGCTACGCTCACGAGCATTTACAGATGGAGGGCAAGGCAGGATGCCTTTGAGAGGGTGGGCGAGGCGGCGAGGGTGATGGAGGAGCTGAACCTGCACGCCGGAATGTCGGCCGATGAGATAAAAGCGGACATCATGCGGAAGAAGAAGGTGCTGGAGTGGATGCTCAGACACGATGTGAGGAGTGTGGAACAGGTTGGCAGTGTGATGAGCGTGTACTACAAAAGCCCTGATGTGATAGAGCATGCCGCCGAAAAGGACATCCACCCAAAGAAAGTGCTGTGAGATGTGATCGCAATGCGCATTCCACTTTTTCTACTCCCCCAGGCTGCTACGCTGCCGCTCGCCAGGCGCCTCAAAGGTGTGGGCGACAGACTGGCGAGGTACTATCCGGGCCTGAGATACGACCTGAAGCTGCTGAAGAGCGACCTCGATGAGGGCGAGTACATCATCGTGGCGTTGCAGAACGCGCTCGCCTGGACAGTGCTCATCCTTTTGCTGATGGTTGGGCTATATGCCGCGCAGGGAAAGGTGACAAAAGAGGTGTTGGCGCGCTCGCTGTCCTCGGCCCCGGCTCTGGCTGACACGCTGTGGCGCATCAGGCTGGCACTCCTGCCAGCACTGGCGGCCTTCTTTGTCTTTCTGGGTGCTTTTCTTTACTATCCGAGGGTGATGGTAAGGAAGGTCGTCGAGGCGATTGACAAAGATCTCGTGTTCGCGCTCAAGGACCTGCTCGTACAAGTCTCTTCGGGCATAAGCCTGTACAATGCCATGGCGAACATCGCGCGCGCGGGCTATGGCCGAGTGAGCAGCGAGTTCGGTGCCACTGTGCAGGACATCAGCGCGGGTGAGAGCCAGGAGCGCGCGCTGGAGAAGATGGCGCTGCGGACCGAGAGCGAATTCCTGAAGAGGACGGCATGGCAGATGGTAACCGTGCTGCGCACGGGCGCCAGTGTGCGAGGGGCGCTGGCCGCACTCGTGACGAACTTGAGCCAGCAACAGGCGGCGAGCATCAAGGCATTCATCCAGGAGCTCAATCTTTGGATACTGCTGTATGTGATTGTTGGCATCGCCATCCCGAGCCTGGGTGCCACGCTGCTCGTGGTGCTGTCGCTTTTCTCAGGCTCTGCCGTGCAGGAAAGCGCGCTGGTGCTGCTGGTGAGCGCATGTCTGGCTGCCGAAATCGCGCTCATCGAGTATGTGAGAGTGAAGAGGCCGGCCATACATGGGTGAAGTCATGCCAAAAATTTTTGCAGGCACAGGGAATGTGCTTTTGCCGCCAGCCTGGCGGACCGCGCTCGCCCAGCAGCTGGCCTATGCGGGGATGAGGGAGGATGCGGGTGAGTGGCTGGGAAGGGGGGTGTTTGAGGGGCTTGCCCTCGGGCTGGCTGCTGGAGCTGCCATGGCTGTTGCGGGGGTCGGGCTTGGCGCGGCGCTTGTTTCGGCCATGGCGGTCGTGTTGCTATTCCTCGCGGTGAGGTACCTGTTGGTGTATTTCAAGATAGAGGACAGAAGGGAGAGGGTGGAGGCCGCGCTGCCTGACCTGCTGCAGATGATAAGTGCCAACCTCAGGGCCGGCACCACACCTGTGGTGGCACTGCGCATGGCCGCGCGCCCGGAGTTCGGCCCGTTGGAGGAGGAGATAAAATACGTCACCACCAAAAGCCTGGGCACTGAGAGCTTTGCCGCAGCTTTTCAGGAGATGACAAAAAGCATAAAGAGCGAGGTGCTGGCCAGGACGGTGGCGCTGTTCATCACGAGCATGCGCAGTGGGGGAAACCTGGCGCGGCTTCTCGAGGTGAGCGCGGAGGACATCCGCGCGGCGCAGGAGCTGAAGCGCTCGCTTGTGGCCGGAACCAACATGTATGTGGTTTTCATCCTCTTCACCACGGTCATCGGGATGCCCGCGCTGCTGGCGGTCAGCATGCAGTTCGTCGAGCTCACTGCCAAGCTGCAGGCCAAGGCAGCCGCTGGGGCTGTGCTTGGTGGCCAGATAGGCATTTTGCTGGCCAGGCCCATCGCGCCCGAGTTCATCCTGAACCTGTCGCTCGTCACGCTCGTGGCCACCTCGGTGCTGGCCAGCGTTTTCATCGGCGTAATCCATGAGGGGAAGAGGCTTTATGGCCTGCGCATCGCGCCTTTCCTCATAGCCGGCTCGCTCGCCTTCCTGTTCATAATGAAGAACTATGTGCTCAGGCTCGCGCTGGGGGGATAAGCTTTTAAATTGATGAAGCGAATGGGGAAGAGGTGATCGGATGAGAGCACAGGCGGCCACGGAGTATCTGATAATACTCGCTGTGGTTGTCATCATCGCGCTCATTGTGGTTGGCGTGCTCGGCGGCTTTGCCGGCATCACAGGCGGCATATCAAGACAGCAGTCAGAGACTTACTGGAGCGGAGCCGAGATAGGCATTCTGCCAAACTACCTCGTCAACTCGAGCGGGGCTTACCTGACTGTCAAAAATAATAGGCCCTTCCAGATCTCGCTGACCGGCATAACCCTCAATGGTATTGGCGCTATGACGCCAGCCACCGTCTCGCTGGCGCCCGGTGCCATCTTCAATGTCGTGGTGGATAGCGGGGTAGGCCTGACATGCACGGCCGGCCAGCCCTATGCCTACACTGTGACGATAACCTACACTGAGCCGGCGAGTGGCCGCGTGTTCACTTTCACGGGTCAGAACCCGCTCGTGGGAACTTGCCAGTGATGCTCACTTAGTGAGCAGCACAACACTCGGGTAGTCTCTTCCATCCACCGAAAGGCTCAGCGGCAGCTCGAGCTGCGTCACGGGCGCGCCTGTCAGCGTGATGTTGGTTGTGGTGGCCGCGCGCGCGCCACTGACCGTAACGCGCAACGAGCCCCTGGCCACAGTGACATTCACATAGCCTCCTCCCTGCAGCGCTGTTTGGAAGGATTCGGTTGTGGTTTTCCTTATGAATCCGCTCGTGCGCCCGCCGGGCGCGATGGGGTTGCCGTTGGCATCGCGAACATCGAGCGCCACCCAAAGCCCGCTGGTAGTCCATCGCCAGGTGCCAGTGGTTGCACGCGAGCAGTCGTTGTTCAGGCACGCCACGTTCAGGCGAGCGCGCAGTGCATAGCCTTCCACTTTGTCGACGTTGGTTATCACGAAGCTTCCCTTGGCAAAGGTTGGGTGGGCATAGGTAAGGCGAAATGGCTGCAGGATGTAGCGCGAGGCGGGCACATCGAGCGAGATATTGTGGTTTGTCCTGCTGGCGTAGGTGGTTGCCACAAAAAGCTCATAGGCATCCATTTCAGCTGCTGGCCTCGATAGCGTTGTCGGAAGGTAGTCGCGAACTGTCAGAATGGTGCGTGCGCCGGCTTTCGTCACCTCGAATGAAACGTTGTTGAACTGCAACACATCGGCCGCGATGTCGGCTGCCACACTGCCTGTGGAGGGCGGCCGAGCCGGGAGCGGCCTGCTCGCATACCATGAAATCCACAGCGCTATCAGCAGCGCGAGCGAGGCGAATGCCAGCGTGTAGAAGAATCCCCTTAGGCCGGGCATGCATGCACCTCGACGAGAAGCTTTTGGGCGGTGGAGGAGATGGTGACAAGGCTGGCCGTGGCCACATCCTCATTGCCCTGGCAACCGCACACATCGACAAGCTGGATGGGCGCCAGTGAGGCATCGCGCACCAGCACAAATCCGCAGCGCGCGCCCAGCACATACATGGCCCGCACCTCATCCGCGTTGAGCGCGCCGACTGCCTGTATGCTGGCCGCGAGGTCTGCCGAGAACCGCGAGGCAAGCGGTTGGTGTATGCTTTTCTGTGCAGCAAAGGATAGCGACAGCAGCGTGCTTGCCACGAGCAATGCCACAAGCGCGTCTATGGAGAAGATGAATGCCCTCATGGCCTCACCCAAACAGTCATCTTCACAAGCACGAGCGAGGTGTTGAGAACTGCTACAGCGGAGCGCGAGGCCACGGGGGTGTTTGGTTGTGGAAGGCGGTTGAGCGTGTAGAGTGTGGAGCCGCTGGCATTGATTATCTCCAGGTTGTAGTCATAAACCGCGCCCTCCCTGTTGAAACCGAGCAGGGTGAGCGAGAGGTTGTAATCGGCAGGGGACTGCGAGAAGAAATATGCTACCCTCTCTGGATTCAGCACATTCCGCGCCTGGGCAAGGCCTATGCTCCTTGCATTGGCAAAGCTCCAGTCTGCGGGATTGCCCGGGGACTGGACGAGCAGCGCGAGTGCCTGCTCCGAGGCCATGTCAAGATCGCGGGCGCGCTCTGAAGCCGCAACAGCAATGTTGGCTGAGGAGGCGGCCTGAAACACTGCGACTGCCAGAAACAGCGCTATGGCGAAGGAGACAATGAGGTCTGCCGAGAAAAGCTGCGCCCTATGCCACACGGAGATCACCGCCCTCATTCACCAGCGTGATGTTCTGACCAGCATACCTCACGCCGGCACCGCGAATGGCCGATGTAAGTATTGGATAGGAGATTGTCTGATTGGTAGCGGAAATAGGCCATGTGAGCTGCACCCTGCGCTCTATGAACTCAAGCGAGTAATTCAGCTCTCCCATCGGCTCAAGGTAGACAGTCACGCTCGAGCCGGTGCCATCGGCAAGAACGAAGTTGGCTGCCCGGGCCACTTTCTCGGCGATGCGCGCCGCCGAAAGCCTGTGGCTGGCGGACAGCTGTGAGGAAGCATTTTGTACATAGAGAGCATAGGCGAGCGAGAAGATGAGCGCTAGGGTGAGGCATACGATGAGGAAATCCGTGCTGAGCTGCGCACGCATCTAAGGCACCACATCGACGATGATGTCTATGAGGATGTTCTCGCCATTGTCCCCCGTGGCGTTCAGCCTGCCCCCAAAACTCCCCAGCGCTGTGCTGGAGGAAAAGGTGAGGGTGGCATTGGTCGAGGAGTTGGCAGCGAGCACGAAAGAGGGGGGCGCGATGCTGGCAGTGAGCTGTGTCGGGCTCCAGATGAGCGCAGTGGAGACTATAATGGGGGAGGCGCCGGTGTTGGAAAACGTGACATTTGCGCTGCGGGTGGAGGATGGCTTCATGAAGAGATGCACGAGCATGGGCTGAGCGGTGAGGTTCTGAAAGCCGATCATCACAAAGCCCTCCCTGGCCTCAACGGGAATGATGTAATCGCCGCTTGTGTTGGGAAGCCTGCCCTGCAGGGGAACCGAGGCCAGCACATTGATATCGGTTGTGCCGTTCTCAACCCACAGCCCAATGTTGATTATCCTCCCATCGATGAAAATGCGCTCCGGAATCGCTGTGGGGGGGATGGTGATCGCCACCTCCCGCCTGCTTCCAACGCCCTGCTGGCTTACGGCGGTTGCGGCATCGG
The DNA here is from genome assembly GCA_038890815.1 of Candidatus Micrarchaeia archaeon. GTDB lineage: Archaea > Micrarchaeota > Micrarchaeia > Burarchaeales > JACRGF01 > JAWAFC01. The sequence continues at coordinate 19,914 of JAWAFC010000005.1, forward strand.
CCAGCGCATTCAGCGAGGCCTGCGCCTGCGCGGCGTAGAGGGCATGACGGGCTGCCGAGAGCTGAGCATAGCCTATGGCAACGATGAGCGCCAGCACAGCAAGCGACAACGACAGTATCACGATGAGCTCGACCGCAGCCTGGCCCCTCATGCAGAGCGTTTGCAGGGCAGCCTTAAAAATTGTTTCAGAAAGCCTTCTCGCCGAAGACGGGCTGGTTTGGGTACACCACAATGCCTGTCTTGGTTATCTTGAGTGGCACCAACCGCTTGACATGCTCGGTGCCGCGCAACTTTACGACCTCAAGCGCGCTGTCGCGCACATCGCCCTTTCTGATGGTGTGAATGGCGATGAAGCCATCGGTCAGGAACTCCATGCCGAAGCGCACGCGTAGCTCGCCGGCGCGCGTGGCCTCTGCCTCGCTCGTCAGCAGGGTGGTGCAGCCCCATCGCCTCAGTTGCTCCATGGCCTTCAGGAAGGCGCTCCTGCGCTTGTACTCGTTCTCGTATAGTAGGGCGAATGAGGTCATGGAGTCTATGGCGACCCTCTGGATGTCATTATCCCGAATGAGATCTTCGATGATTCCCCCCTCGCTGATGAACTTGTCGACCTCGTGGGGGGGATATTCTGCCACGCTGATCTTTTTCTGCTTCTCGAGCTCGGGGAAGTTCCAGCCGAAGCGCAGATAGTGCCTGAAAATCGCGCGCTTCTGCTCCTCAAAAGTGATGTAGAGGCCCGGCTCGCCGAATTTTGTCGCGCCATTGTAGAGGAACTGGAGCGCGAAGGTTGACTTCCCGGAGCCGGCCTCGCCGGCGACGAGCACAACGCTGTGGCGTTCAAAGCCCCCTTCGATGAGCTCATCGAGGCCTGGAATGCCTGTGGCCACGCGCGGCTCTTCCCTGAACTCTTCCTCCTTTTTTGCGGGCATTCACCTCACCAAGTTTTCTGCCAGAGGAGCGCCGACAATTTTTGCCATCTTTTCCCTGTATCTGCTGATGATGGAAGCGTACTGCTCCTCGCTGGCTATGATTATTTTCTCACCTTCCATCTTCGCGCCGGCCTCCCTGGCGGCCTCCCGCGCGAGCGACTCGGCCACGGGGCCGATTATTTTCCTGCACCGCGCAATGACGGCTGCAAAATCATCCTCGCGCACGTTCTCACTTTCCCTCAAGCAACTTCTCTATTTTCTTGGCAGTCCTTTCCATCGACAGAAGCACGAGCCCGAGGTTGCCCGTGGATTTCATAAGACAGACGAGGATGGCGAGAGGACCTGCGCCAACCGCGACCGTCTTGCCCAGCTCGCTCTCGACAATCACCTGCTGGAAGGCGCCGCGCTGCAGCTCGTTGCTCGTGGTCTCTGCCGTGCCGACGAGCGCTGCGCTCATGGCCGCGATGGTGCGTGAGTCCACCTTGCTTGGGAGATTGCTGGCAATCATGAGGCCATCGCGCCGGACTATGGCGCTCGCCTCGATGTCGCCCACCTGGCTGAGCTCGGCCAACAGATCCTCAAGCTGGATTTTCACCTCTTCGGCCATACAATCACTCAGCATGCTTCGCTCGCACTATTTTTAATTCCTCCTCACACCAGCGCGATGCCCTGAGGGGTGACCACGAATTCCCGCCACTCCTTGAGACCATGCAGGGGTGCCTGCAGGAAATTCTTTCCACCCTCCTGTTTCATCTCGATGACGCCGTCCATGAGGTGCTTGAGGGTGGTGACGGTCTTGTCATCATGCATGCCAGCCTCGAGGTGCCATAGCGTTGTCGCCTCAACGCTCTTCAGGCGCGCGCCGGTTATCTGTGTGAAGCGGAATACCACTTCGGGCGGGTTGTACAGCAGAAGAGTTGAGACCGACTGTATTATGACGCGCGATTTCTGCTGCGGCTTGTAATGCTCCTGTATGGCTTGTGTCACGCCGATGGATAGATCGTTGAGCGCGCTGGGCCCTGGTACTTGGATGTCCTTTCTGTCTGCTGGCGGAGTTCCGAGCGTCCAGGAATAGCAATCGATGAAAGAGAGGCCTCTGTTGGTGTAGCTGAAAAACCGCCAGCCAAACTCGCTTCCCTTGTTCTCTATCTCAAGCGGAGCGAGGTCTGTGGTGATGTAGATTACCGGTTGCTTCTTGGCAAAGGCCTGCCAGGCAAACTGCAGGCCGAAAACGAATTTCTCTATGCCAGGCGGGCCGAGCAGGAGAACGTTTGAGGATGGCCTGAGGCCACCCCCTATGAGCGCATCGAATCCTTGAATGCCCGTCTCCAACAGCTCGCCACTGGGCAATGGGATTTTCGGCACGGCACCCATGGGAGGAAGTGCTGGCGGCATTGGCATGCTCAACCACCCGTTTGTCCCTTTATTATAAGGTCGATGAGCGCCTCAAGCACGGCGCGGCATCCTTTGCCGCTCGGTGCCACGGTGGGCAGCACCGGCACCTCGGGCCCGAGGCCCATGCGCGCTCTTATCTCCTCTGTTGAAAGCGCCCCGGGCAGGTCCTGCTTGTTTGCCGCAACGGCATAGGGGATGGCATAGCGCATGATGTGCGCGGCCATCTCCTTGGCGCGGGGGAAGGAGGCTGGGTCGGTGGAATCCACCACGAGGATGAGGCCGAACGCATCCCTGTTCAGGATATCCATCATGAATTCAAACCTCTCCTGGCCGGGCGTGCCGAACAGGTCAACCGCCAGCCCGCCATGCTCGATGTAGCCATGGTCAAGCGCGATGGTCGTGCCGAGACGATCGACGCTCACGGCCCGCTCGCTGACGGCGTGGATGAAGGAGCTTTTGCCGGAGTGAAACGGGCCCGTCACAAGAATTTTGGGTATGTAGACAGCCACACCGTCCATGCCAACGCGGAAAGGTATCGCGCTCTTGTTGAATGGTCGAGGGGCCTTGAGTACTGAAAAGTAATTTCTCAGCAGCACCTTCTCCTCGATGGAGCGTAGCACGATAACGTAGTCGAAAGCCTCAAAGAGCTTTGAAACAAACTCTTGCGGATAATCCCAATTCGAGAACAGATACATGCCCGTTATGCCGAGCTCTTTCCCCATCTCGCCCCAGTGCCTGACCGCATCGAGCACTGGCTCGAGCCCCCTTTTGTCTATGAGGCTTGATACAGAATCGAACACCGCAAGCGTGCCGCCATCGAGCTCACGGAAGGCGCTTTCCACCGCATTGCTCACACTTTCGATGCTCAGCGGGTTTTTGACAAAAAACTTCTCCTTTGAAGCATAGCCCACACTGCCACTGAAGGCGTCGATGAACGGCATGGCATCGAACAGCGCATAGGGCCAGTTCAGCCTTTTCAAGGCCTGTCGGATGGCATCGGGCAATTGACTATCGGTGAGATATAGGCCCTTGCCGCCGCGCGACAGGGTGGCATGGAGAGCATGGAAAGCGAACACGCGCACATCGATGCCGGGCACGCCGCTGTAGAGCACTGTGCTGCCCTCCTCCACACCTCCGCCGAGCAGATCGTTGAGCTTCTGTATCCCGGTAGAGATGAGGGCCATGCAAGTGCAAACGCGGAATGGATATAAATTAGTTTGGGCATGAAAATTTTAGAGCGAGAGGTGGGCAGCCATCGTGTTTTGGCGAGGAAGTTCTGCCCACTCCGAAAAGCGCAGACGGGTTTAAGGCCCGAGCCGGAACAGAAACGACACTCCGGGCGGGGAGGGATGACGCAAGGACCGCCGAACCGTTGCGGAGTTTAAACGCGCCGGCGATGCTGCGATGATGTGGAGTGCAAGGCGCACCGTGCGCCGCTCAGTCGAATGCTGCCAAAAACAAAAGGCAGGCTATGGCCTCTCGCTCTACACTTGTCTCAGAGCCAGCAGCGCACTCCTGACCTGCTCGCTGTTTCCCTTTATGCTCCGAAACCTCTGGGCAAGCTCCCTCTCGCCCAACATTTCGAGCCATGGAGTAAAGTGCGAGCCGTTGGCGTGGAACAGCACTGAGCTCAGCGGAACTTTTCCGATGAGTTCAAAAAGCTCTCTGATGTTCCGCGCCCTGCCGCATTCCCGCCCATTCGGTTCGCGAAAGATGAACTCCTTTCCGGGCGGGCAGTTTTTCTCCATGCTCGGTGTCCATTTTTTGGCCATATCACACACCCCCACTTCCGATACCATTCTCAAGCCTGAACTTCAGGTCCTGTAGTATGTTCATGAAGTTCATATAACCTTCGCACGGGTTGTCGTACGGGGAGAAGTACTTGTGCACATCGCCATCAGCCCAGTGCTTTGTGCAGAGATAGTAAAGATGGTCACTGGACTGAAGGAGGCGCCAAATGTGTAAATGCTCGCCGCCCGCAGCGCGCGCCAGCGGTTCGATTTCCTGCAGATAGCGGAAGACATCCCTCTGCATGTCGTTTCCAAGCCAGGCGCTGGTGTCCCTCTCCATGTCGGCCCACGAGATGGGATGGGGCACATCGATCTCGCCAACTGGGGGCAGGGCTATGGCCTCGCGAGCGGTAACGAAGGAGAGATGGGGGTGGCGAAGCACCTCTGCCGGCAGATGCCGCAGGAACTCAAAAATGCCAGTCTCCGGCCACTGGTGCTCGCCGAAAGTCTCATAGTCCATGTAGAGGATGATGACATCACCCTCACAGGCTGCCAGCCAGGCAGCATATTTATCGGCCGTCAGAGGGTGCTCGGGCCACCAGGAAGCCGAAAAGCGATAGCTCACGTCATCGCTCAGGCGATAGTTCCGCAGTAGCGCGCGAATACGCTCACACCCCCTCACGCGGTAGATGTAGTTTGGGCTTCGCCAGCCGAGAAAGCTCTCCCATCCCTCGGTGATGATGCCGGCAAAACCCATCTCCTCGGCCAGCCGCGCTATCTCGTTGGAAAACAGCGCCTCGGTGTTGCGGAAGACGACTGGCTGGGGCGCGCCGATCGCGCACAGCGCCTTGCGATGCAGGGCGACCTGCTCTTTGAACTCATCCTTTTCCGGATAGAGTGCCGAGAGGGAGTGATAGTAGGTCTCGCTGAGAAAGTCTACACACCCGCTTTTTGCCAGCTCTTCGAACGAATCGAGGACGGATGGCTCGAAGCGAGCGGCTTGCTCGAGGAAAACGCCCGTGAGGCTGAAGGTTACCTTAAAGCGCCCATCAAATTTGCTGATGAGGTCGAGCAGCAGGGCGTTGGCTGGAATGTAGCACTTGTCGGCCACGCGCCGGAAAATCCGCTCGTTCAGCTCTAGGTCGAAGTAGCGCTCCAGCCCGCCATCGGCACCGGCATTGAAGATATTGAAACGCCTTAACCGGAGTGGCTGATGGACCTGAAAAAACAGCCCCACCTTTGGCATGCGGCCACCCTAATTAACTGCCCGCTAGCTCCTTATAAACATTTAGTGTGTCGCGTGCCGTGCGCTCCCACGAGAAGCTCCTGACCTCGGCCAGCTCCATCTCGCCGAGAGCTTTGCGCGCAAGGGGATAGCGCAAGAGGTTGCATATCTTGTCCGCCAGGGCCTCCACGTCCCAGAAATCGACTTTGAGACAGGTGCGCGTGGCCTCGCTGACACCAGAGCTTTTGCTGATGATGCAGGGGGTACCGCTGGCCATGGCCTCGAGCGCGGTTATGCCGAAAGGCTCGCTGATGCTGGGCATGACGAACACATCGCTGCGCGCATAGGCGATGCGCTGTATCTCGTCCGGCACGTAGCCCAAAAATGTCACGCGGTCGCTGATGCCGAGCGCGATGGCCTGGCTGATGAGCGATGGCAGAAGCTCGCCCTCGCCTATGATGACAAAGCGGGCATCGGGCTCGAGCGCGGCCACGCGCGCGGCTGCGCGCAGGAACATGTGGGGCCCCTTCTGTTCGACAAGCCTGCCAAGGAATAGTACAATTTTTTCCTTTTTCTCGACAAACTTTTTTTTCTCAAATTTAGCGAAATCAACGCCATTGTAGATCACGCGTATCTTTGCCTCGTCGGCACCCATCTGTAGCAGGCGCGCCTTCATCAGGTTGCTGACCGTTATCACGCGGTCGGCCTGGGCCAGGCCGGCCTTCTCGATTGCCACGATCTCTTGCCACGGCCAGGGCGTGCGCTCGTACTCTGTGCTGTGCACGGTGAAGACGAGGGGGAGGCGCAGCGCGGCCTTGGCCTCGCCGGATGCGGCGACGGTAATCCAGTCATGGTTGTGAATGAGGGAGTAGTTTTCGGCCGCGCGCGTGCGCAGGACATTTGCCAGCTCGGTGTTGTACGCCCTCGCCTGCTGCAGGAAATCCCAGCCGTAAGCCTCGCACGCTCCCCTGGCTGGCTTGGAGTATGGGCCAAAGGGCGCCCGGCCCACCTGTATGATGCGCACGCCTGGGGGGGCGGTGATGGGCATGGCCGTCTTCGGCATGAAGAAATCGATCTGCACGCCAAGTTTCGCCAGCGCGCGCGTCAGCTCGTAACAATGCACGCCGAGGCCTCCGCTCATAAAAGGGGGGAATTCCCACCCTAACATGGCGACTTTCATGCCCACGGCCTCCCGGGAGAAAACGCTGTAGCAAGGAGCTACAGCATATAGCATGGAGAAAAAAGCTATAAAAAAGCTACAATTTTATCCTGACAGCATATCTGCCCGGGACTTTGGCGCCGATTTTCTTTGCCAGCTCACTTTTTGCCGGATCGAAGATAATAACGTAGGAGCTCCACTTATCGGTGAGCTCGCCACCGCAGTTGGGACACTTTGCCCCCTCAGCGACGATGAGACGGCAACTCTTGCATGCTTTCTCGGACATTGCATCATTCCTTTTTCTTCTTCGGTTTCTCCTCCTTCTCGGCCAGCCACTCCAGCTTGCCCAAGCCCTCAGGCCTCATGGTCAGGCCAACTTTACTCTCGGGAATGCTCCCCCTGAGCGAGACGGTGCTAACCTTGGCGCGCACGATGTCACCCTTGCGCAGCGTCTTCTTGCTCTCCTTGCCGATGAATGCCGGAATTTTCTTGTCGTAGTGCAGGAAGTCGTTGGTTATCTGCGATAGATGAACGAGGCCGTCGAGCGGGCCCATGCGCACGAAAGCGCCGAACTCCACCACCTCGGTTACCTCGCCCTCAAATACTTCATTTACCTCGGGCGCGTACACGAGCGCATCGAAAGTCACATCGTGATAGGCCGCGCCGTCCCCCGGGATCACTCTGCCCTCGCTGATGTCACGCACGTTCCATATGCTCAGCACAATGCCGTGGTCCTTGTCGACCTTCCTCTCGTACTTCTCGCGCAGGAGCTGCGTCACGGCCTGAGGCAATGACATGGCGAAGTAGGCTGGTGGCACGCGCACGGTATCCTTGACTGTCAGTATGCGGTACAGCGAAACACCTCCAAGAAAAATGGCTGGCAAACTATTTAAACCAATTTCAGGCTCCAGGCAACCACATAGGCCGCGGCGAGCAGGCTGACGATGTTCAGCAGTTTCATCATCGGGTTGAGCGCGGGACCGCTCGTATCTTTGAGTGGGTCGCCAACGGTATCGCCCACCACTGCGGCCGCATGCGCTGGCGTGCCCTTGCCGCCCAGGTTGCCCGCCTCGATGAATTTCTTGGCGTTGTCCCAGGCCGCGCCAGCATTGCAGGAGAAAAGCGCAAGGAAGAGCGCGCTGAGTATTGCGCCGCCAAGGAAGGCTCCGAGCGGCTGGGCGCCCAGCAGGAAGCCGACGATGAGGGGCGCTGCGAGTATGGCGATGGCCGGAATGAGCAGCTCGCGTAGGGCTGCCGAGGTGGAGATGTCGACACAACGGGCATAGTCGGGCTTTGCCTTGCCCTGCAACAGCCCTGGAATTGTGCGGAACTGCCTGCGCACCTCCTCAACCATCTGGAAGGCTGCACGCCCCACGGCCCTGATGAGTATGGCGGAGAAAAGGAATGGCATGGCGCCACCCAGCAATAGTCCAACAAAAACGCCCGGCGAGGCAATGTCGATGCTCTGCAGTCCGGTCTTTTCGAAGAATGCCGAGAACAGCGCGACTGCGGCCATTGCGGCCGCACTGATGGCAAAGCCCTTGGTGAGCGCTTTTGTGGTGTTGCCGAGCGCATCGAGCGGGGCCATGACACGCAACGCCCTGCCCCCAATCCTGGCCATCTCTATGATCCCACCGGCATTGTCGGCGATGGGGCCGAAAGTGTCCATGCTCATTATGAAGCCTGTCAGCGACAACACGCCCAGCCCCACGAGCGCGATGCCATAATAACCGAGGATGAGATAACCGGCGAGGACGGCCACAGCCACCGCGAGCGTGGTGACGAAGGCACTCTCCATGCCGAGCGCAAGGCCCTGCAGGAGATTTGTGGCCGCGCCAGTGGTGGCCGCCCTGGCGAGTTCGAGAACGGGCTTGTGTCTATAGCTCGTGTAGTAGTCGGTGAGCCGGGCGATGGCGAGCGTTGCCGCCACCCCGATGGTCGTAGCGAGCGCGGGCCTGACGTCGTTCAGGAAAAAGAGGGAGAGCGCGAAGAAGAGGAGTGCCGATATCAGGCTGGCCGCATAAAAGCCCCTCTGCATGGCGAGCCAGGGATGCTCTCTGTCGCTTTTTAGCCTGACAAAGAAGGTTGCGAGGATGCTTGAGAGTATGGCCGCGCTGTAGATAAGCAGCGGGAAAGCGATGCCCTCCAGCCCCAGCGCGATGCCACCCAGCAGCATGGCCGCCACAATGGTCACGGCATACGATTCGAAGACATCTGCGGCCATGCCAGCGCAGTCACCCACATTATCGCCCACGTTATCAGCGATGACTGCAGGATTGCGCGGATCGTCCTCAGGGATGCCCTTCTCCAACTTGCCCACGAGGTCGGCGCCAACATCGGCAGCCTTAGTGTAGATGCCCCCGCCCACCCTCATGAACAGCGCGATGAGTGTTGCGCCAAAACCAAAGCCCACGAGGATTTCGGAGGCGCTCGCCACGACTGCCTGAGCACCATGGCCTATGAAAGAGACATACGAGTAGTAGAAGATTGCCGCCACGCCGAGCAGGCCGAGGCCCACCAGCAGCGCGCCCGTCACGCTGCCGGCGTTAAAGGCGAGCGAGAGCGCCCGTTGCATCCCTCGCGTCGCGGCCTGCGCTGTCCTGACATTGGCCTTGAGCGCCACCACCATGCCCAACGAACCAACGAGCGCGCTGCAGACCGCGCCGGCCACAAAGGCGGCCGCGGTGCCGGGCGAGAGACCAACATAGATGAGCAGCGCGAGGACGACCAGAAAGATGATGATTGTGGAGAACTGCCTTCTCAGATAGGCAAGCGCGCCATCGTAAATTGCTCTGGATATTTCCTGCATGCGTGGCGTGCCGGCATTGGCGCGCAGCACACTCCAGCTACTGAAGGCCCCATAGGCCAGCGCGCATAGAGCGAGGAGGGGGGCAGCCCATAGCGCTGTTGCGACGGTTTCGGCCATCAGATCACTCCAAACTGATTTTTTTCTTTCCCCTGATTGTTAGCACACGAACTTTTAAATCCTTTAACCTTTCTCGCAGCTTGCGATCCATTGTGGCCACGATGACTGAGCGGTCGCGCGCAGCGCTGGCCACAATCCAGTCATCCACAGGCTGGCCTGTCGGAACCACTTTGAGGGGCAGTTTTGACAGCTGGGCGAGCGCTACACGCGCGTGAGGGGCGTCCTTCTGCAAGCTCGAGGCCAACGCGGAGAGCTCTGCAATGAGCCTTTCGCTGGCGATGAGCTCGAATGCCCCAAACAGCGATGTCAGCGCATCCCGCAAGTCCAGCCTATACTTGACTGCCGAAACAAGGAAGTTGGTGTCGAGCACAATGACCTGTGCCACACCGAGATTGGAGACTCTGGATTTAAAGCAGTATTGGCCGATCAGGATGGCTTGATGCCATTCAGGGCGAGGTTGTGCTTGAACTCATCTCCGAATGGCGAGGCATCGATAAGTTGGACGATTTCGTTTATCTCCTCGAGCTCGGTTTTGTCGCCCCCAGACCTGACGATGGTATCGCTTTGAGGATCGAGCATGACGAAAGCGCCCGATGGCCCCTTTTCGATCTGCTTTTTTCTCTCCACCGCGCTTTTGTAAATCAGCCAAAGCGTGATTTTGACCTCTTCCTGGAAGTGCTCGGAGAAATGCTGCACAAGTTGCAACATGCACGCCACGCCATCCTTCTTCACATCCCACGTTGAGCGATTGATGTGCTCAACAACGGCGTCAAGCACTTTCTCACACACCGCATCGTCGGAGTAGCGCTCGAATTTCTCAATAATAGATAACACCAGCTCGCCGTGCCTCTTGATGGCCTCGCCAAGTAGTTCGGCAATGGCAGGCGTGCACAGCCTTGTGAGGGAGCTGTTATTCAGCAACACACCAGATATCACCGGTGCTAGGTTGCCACCTTTGTCATAGAGCGGGAGCAGTGTGGCCATGATGTGCGCAGCCAGCGCTGGACTTTCGAATGAGGTCTCGCAGAGACATCGGGCTGCTGCGAGACGCTTCTCGGCAGGTAGCTCTGCGTCAGCCAACATCTCTGTTGCTATTTTTGCCCTCAGCGCGCTGAGGTATTTGTTGCCCTCGCCCTCCATGCGCAGCATGTTTTCCATGTCACGCTTGAGCTCGGAGTATTCCTCGCGCGCCAGCGCTGATTTTATCGCACGAAGACAGGCATTCCGTATGCGGTTGCTCTCGCTGGTAAGCCTGAGCGCAAGCGCGGCATGCGCATAGAGATACAGCTCTCTCACAATCCGCGCGCCCAGCAGTCTCTCGGGTGGATGCCTGCTCACCAGCAGCCACTGCGCGGCCGGCACTGCCGAGGCACCATGCATGAGGACAAAATCGAAAAGCTGTTGCTCACTGCAACCTGGCCGGAGGCCGCTTTCGGTGATGATTTCTGGTAGGGCTCGTTCGTGTGCCCTCATCCAGAGCCTGCACATCCCTCTGCGTATTGCGGAAAGCACACGGCTGCGCTCAAGCTCGCACGCTCCCAAGTCCGCATCTTTTATCCTCCTGCCGATAAGCCTGTTCCATGTGAGATCACCAAGTTCGGCTGCCCTCCCCAGCGCCCTAGCGCACTTGTAGCGCGTGTCGTACTCGCCTTTCTCTGTGGCTTTTTTCGCGAGCTCGCTGAGTATATTCGCTCCAAGCGGATGGCCTTCGAAAAGATAGAGTTCGGCGGGGGGAACGGCGCGCCTGTCGCTCACTATTTCCTCAAAAAGCTCCTTTCCATTGTAAATGCGCTCTGTTTCAAGAGCGCGAATTTTCCTGAGGAGCTGCCTGCTCCGTTGGCTGAGCAGCGTGCGCACTGTGGCTGATATGGCATACAACTTTGCCTTTGGCTCTAGCTCGGTGATGCTCCCACCTCAGAATTAGCATATAGTTTAGATGCGACCTTATATATATCGTTTTCGGAAAGGGTTGTGTGAGGGTGGAGCTGGATATCAGAAAAGGGGCCCGCGAGAATGCGGCCGAGTATTTCGACAGAGCAAAAAAGTTGAGGGAAAAAGCCCGAAGGGCGAGGGAGGCGGCTGAGGCCACGAGGAAAAGACTGGCGGAGTTGGAGAAGGCAGTGGAAGGTGAGAAGAGACCGGCATTCAGGCTCAAGCGCGCACGGGAATGGTTCGAGAGGTTCAGATGGTTCTTCTCAAGCGATGGGTTCCTTGTTCTCGCGGGCAGGGATGCAGCGCAGAACGACCTCCTGTTTTCCAAATACATGGAAAAGGAGGACATTTTCCTCCATGCCGACATCCAAGGCGCGCCGGCCGTTGTGGTCAAGAACGGCGCCCACGCGCCCGAGAGGACCATCGCCGAGGCTGCGCAGTGGGCCGCCTCCTATTCCTCCGCCTGGAAGATGGGGGCGGCGAGCGTCGATGTGTATGCAGTGAGGAAAGAGCAGCTCAGCAAGAAGGCCATGGGCGGCTATGTCGGCAGGGGGGCTTTTGCCATCCGTGGAGAAAGGAGATGGTTCAGAGGAACACAGCTGGGAGTTAGGATTGGCATTGGCGAGAGCGGGGTGGTCGCCGCGCCCGAGAGCGCAGGTAGGGAAAGGTTTATCCGCAGCGTGCTGGTAAGGCCTGGAGGAATGGAGAAGGGTGAGGCAGCGCGGGAGATCGCGGAGAAATTTGGGGTGAGCGCCGATGAGGTGCTGGCCCTGTTGCCACCCGGCAAGGTGAGGCTGGCCTATGATTGAGCGTATTGTCAAGTTGGCGCTCTCTCTCGGGGCCGATGAAGCCGAGGTCTTCCATTCCCTCAGCAGTGGGTATTCCTTTTCCTCGGTGGGCAGGCGCATTCACTCTAGGGAATTTGAGGCCGAGGAGGGCTGGGCTGTGCGCGTGATTAAAAACGGGAGGCTTGGGTTTGCCTTCTTCGGCAGGACGAAGGAGGCGCAAAAGGCGGTGAGAAGGGCGCTGGCGCTCGCAAAATTCTGCGAGCAGGCGGAGTATTCTTTTCCTTGCTCTGGGAGAATGGCCAGGGCGCCGTGCTTCGACAAACGCATTGCCGAGATGCAGGAGAAGGAGGGGGTTGAGATGCTGCAGGCCGCACTCGATGCCATGCAGGAGAGTGGCGCTGTGCCCACCGAGTGTGCTCTGGAATACGGCGGGAGTACGGAGGAGATATGCAACTCCAATGGCGTCGTTGCGAGCGAAAGGCGCACAAGCTTGGCCTGTTTTCTCGCCTGCAGTTATGATGGCAAATCCGGGAGCGCGAGCGCGGGCAGCGCGCTGCTCGACTTTGATGTGGGTGAGGTGGCAAGGAAGGCTGCCGAGCATGCCAGAGCAAGGAGAAGGGCGAGAAGGATAAAGAGGGGAGTAAGGGCGGCCGTGCTGGATGCAGTTTCATTACATCCCTTCATAGGGATGTTGGTACCATCGCTGAATGGCGATAGAGTCCGCAGAGGCGTTAGCGTGCTGGCGGGAAAGCTTGGCGAGCAGATCGCGCACGAAGGGCTGACGGTATGGGATGACCCGCTTGCACACGGCATTGAGGCGCGCTCGTTTGATGGCGAGGGAATGCCGAGCAGGAAAAAGGGGCTTATCAGAGACGGAGTGCTGGCAAGTTTTCTCTTTGACATCAAGAGCGCATGCCTGGCCAGGAAGAAGGGCATAAGCGCAGATGCCGGGAACTGCACGAGGGCGGGATATGCGGCCGTGCCAGGCATTGGGGCCAGCAACCTGGTGATTGAGGGGGGAGGGGAGAGGGATGTCATAGATGGCGTGGATGATGGGATCTATGTCGTGTCGATAATCGGCGAGCACACGGCAAACAGGCTCACGGGCGACTACAGCGTATCGGTCGATCTAGGTTTTGCCATCAAGGATGGAGAACTCGCCGGGCCCGTCAGCGAGGGCACCATGGCCGGAAACATTTTTGAGATGCTGCGTAATGTCACCGCGATTGAGAGAAAAAGGGAAAGGCACTTCGGCCTGACAGCCCCGCGTATGGCTTTTGGCGGAGTGAGTTTTGGGGGAAAATGAATTAATAAGATTGGAAGCAAAATATCTGCTTTGTATGGCAAAAAGGGGGCAGCATAAGGTTTGGACAACTGCCGAAGTGCCTGTGCCGGAGAGGCTCATAGACCAGATCATAGGCCAGGAAAGGGCTGTGGAGATAGTGAAAAAGGCGGCCAAGCAACGGCGCAATGTGCTGCTCATTGGCGTGCCTGGCTCGGGGAAGAGCATGCTGGCCCAGGCTATGGCCGAGCTCATGCCCGTTGAGGAGCTGCAGGATGTGCTCGTCTATCCCAACCCGCACGATGAGAACAACCCGCTCATACGGGTGGTGCCCACCTACCCGAAAGGGGAGGAGGGCAAAAACGTTCCCAGAGAGCTCGCCTGGATGGGGCAGGGAAGACGCATACTCGAGGAGGAAAGGGCGAAGGCGAGGATGGGTGCGCGAGGTGGGGTGAGCCCGCTCCTCATGATACTCCTCATCGGCCTCATATTTTTTGTGGCTATGCAGGTGTTCAACGCGACCGAGGGAAAAGGCGAGATGATAATCGCGGCGGCCCTGCTCGGGCTGCTCATTTTCGGAAGCACATGGCTCTTCACCTCACAGCTCTCCCGACGCATGGGCCTCTTCGAGTCCAGCGAGCCAAAGCTCATCATAGACAACACGGGAAAGAAGAGCGCGCCGTTCGTCGATGCCACCGGTAGCAAGGCGGGCGCGCTATTCGGGGATGTAAAGCATGATCCACTGCAATCCGGCGGGATGGGCACGCCCGCCCACCTAAGGGTGGAGGCCGGAGCAATCCACAGGGCCAACAAGGGAGTGCTGTATATCGATGAGGTTGCCTCGCTGTCACCAAAGAGCCAGCAGGACTTGCTGACGGCCATGCAGGAAAAAAAGTTTCCCATCACGGGCCAGAGCGAGATGAGCTCGGGGGCCATCGTGCGCACCGAGCCCGTACCTTGCGATTTTGTGCTGGTCGCGGCGGGCAATCTCCCAGATGTGGCGAGGATGCATCCTGCGCTGCGCTCCAGGATAAGGGGGTATGGCTACGAGGTTTACATGGAGGAGAGCATGCCGGATACTCCTGAGAACAGGAAGAAGCTGTTGCAGTTCATCGCGCAGGAAGTTAAGAAAGATGGCAAGATACCTCACTTCACGAGAGAGGCTGCCGAGGAGATCATAGAGGAGGCGCGGAGGAAGGCCGGCAGGAAGAACAGGCTCACGCTACGCCTCAGGGAGCTCGGAGGGCTGATCAGGGCTGCGGGGGATATCGCGCGAGAGGAAGGCGCGGCGGCCGTCACGCCCGCGCATATCGAGAAGGCTCTGCGCGTGGCAGGGCCGCTCGAGCAACAGATAGCGCAGCAGTACATCGACATCAAGAGGGATTATCAGGTTTTCATGACACGTGGGGTTGCGGTGGGCAGGGTCAATGGCCTGGCGGTCATGGGCGATGGCAGCACCGGGCTCATCATGCCCATTGTGGCTGAGGTGACGCCTGCCTCCTCGAGAGCCGAAGGAAAATTAATCGCCACGGGAAAACTGGGGAAAATTGCTAAAGAGGCGGTGGAAAACGTGAGCGCGATAATAAAGAAGCACATCGGCCGCGATGTATCGCGCTACGACATCCACGTGCAGTTCCTGCAGGCCTATGAGGGGGTTGAGGGGGACAGCGCGAGCATCAGCATAGCGGTCAGCGTGATCAGCGCCATGGAGGGCATTCCCGTGGCGCAAAACGTCGCCATGACGGGCTCGCTGAGCGTGAGGGGCGAAGTGCTACCCGTAGGCTCGGTCACGCCAAAGATAGAGGCGGCAATCGATGCTGGCCTGACAAAAGTCATCATACCATGGGCAAACAGGGATGACGTGTACCTGCACGGGGAAAGGCGAGGCAAGGTGGAGATCATTCCAGTGAAAAACATCGTCGAGGTGTTGGCAGTAGCGCTTGCCGACGTGCCAAAGAAAAAGAGGCTACTTAAGGAGATGCGTTCGCTTGTCGAGTGAGCCTCCGTTGTGCTCCACGCCTAGCTTTGCCAGAGCGGCCTGTATCGCTGCCCGCACGCGACCACGCGAGCGCTTGAGCGCGCTGAGCAGGGCAGGCACAGCCGAGCGGTCGCCCAGCTCTCCAAGCGAATGGGCAGCAAGCTGCCGCGCGACTGGCGTTTCGTTTTTGGCCGACAGCACCCCTGTCAGCAGCCTCACTGCTTTTGGGTTGCGCGTGAATCCCATGGCATATATCGCATAGAGCCGCTCCCCCTCGAGCCCGCTGAAAAAAAGTTTCTCGCATGCCTCGAATCGCATGCTGAAAAGATTGCGGAACAAGTAATATATTTCTTCAGCCGCTGGACAAGGACAGGCGCCCTCTACCTCCTCACGATGACGCGTTCTCCGATGCCCGCTATGCGCTCGAGCGAATATGTGAGCCGCTGGCCCAATGAAGTCTGGACAATGAGCATGCCACGCTTCCTGTCCACGCCCACTATCCGACCGATGTAGGTGCCCGCCTCGGTGAGCACTTCTTTGTTTTCCAGGCGCATGCTGGCTGCCACGCTCGCGCGGATACGCTTTGTGACCTCCACACTTATGAACGCTATGACGATGCTGATGATGACGGCCGTGACGAAATCGCTGAAGTAGCGATCGGCCATCACCCAATCGCTCGCCACAGTAAAGAGAAGCCACAGCAGCAGTACTGTGGTGATGTACAGGATATATTTTGCCGCCTCAAACCTCTTTCCCTCACGCACGAGGTCGGTCACGCGGCCCGCCATAATGAGCAGAAAGGCCCAAGGGAGCAGCAGAAGGGTATTGCGTATGGCGACCGCCCATGCCTTTACCGGATCGGCGAGCATGTGGGAGGCGCTTGTATATCCCTGAAAGCCCAGCCACAGGCTGATGATGAACAGTGGGATGGCTGCCAGGTAGATGACAAAGCTGATGTGCTCGATCGATGGCTTGAATTCCGCAAATGCCGACAGAATACTCTCCTCAAAGCCGAAGCCCTTGGCGAGCAGATAGAGGCCGATGGCGACCGCCACGGGCTTCCAGCCAAAGCCCAGCATATCGCTGAGCGCAAATGCGATGAGCACGAGCGCGGGAATTCCAAGGATGATGCGCGCGTAGTAGGGCTCTCTGAGCTTCTCGAGCAGCAGGAAATACGTCTTCTCCAGCTCCTTGGCCTGGCGCATGACCACGAGGCGCGTGCTCTCTATGCGCAGGCGCGAGCTGATGATGGGGACGACCTCCTCATCATCGGCACCGTCGCTCACAAAAACGCACGAGCTGGCCGGAAACTCGCTCAACACCCGCTCGAGTTGCCTGCTTATCTCTCTGTCTGCCCGATAACCCAGCGCGCGGTGGCCCGTGAGGGTGGCTATCTGGGCCTCGCCAGTCTTGGCCAGGCTGTCAAAAATCTTGATGCCCTCAAAAATGCTGTTGGCATCGGTATCCTCTGGGTCGGCGAGCGCCAGCCGGGTGGCTGCCTCGAGGTTGGCCGCGCGGCCGATCACAGGCCCGTGCACGCCCGCCTTCTCGCCAAGATCGTTGTCCCTGTCAATGCACAGGACGAGAATCCTCCCTCTGCCCTCGGCCATGGCATGGTGTTATAAAATTCACTTTTAATAAATATCGGCGATGGCGAGGGTCGTTGTTCCAGGAGAGCATCTTGGTTCTGAGATCGAGTTCCTGCCCGGCAACGGAACCTACACTGAGGGTGAAGATATCCGCTCGCTGTTCATCGGAGAGGCAGCTGTGGATGCCACGAGGAGGATGAGGGTCAGCCCGAGGCCGAGCGTGCCGAAAATTCTGGCGCCGGGCATGCTCGTGTATGGCAGGGTGGAGGAGATATTTGACCCCATCGCGCTCGTGAGAGTGGAGGGCATTGAGAGGGGAGGTGTGCGGCCGGTCAGCAATGTCTACTATTGTGTATTACATGTCTCGAGGATAGGCAGGGGATTTGTGAAAAATGTGAGGGATGAGATCAGGATAGGGGATGTGATAAAGGCGGTGGTGACCGAAATAAAAGGTGAGGAGGTCCACCTGAGCATGCGCGAGGCAGGGTTGGGGGTGGTCAAGGCTTTCTGCTCGCGGTGTAGGGAGGCGCTGCAGCTCGCCGGCCAACAACTGCTCTGTCCCTCATGTGGCAACAGAGAGAGAAGACGGCTGGGAACACCATATCGCTCGCTGTGAGGTGGTTTGGTGAAACTGAACTTCATAAAGAAAGAGGACAAGCACATAGAGGTGGAGTTTGTGGGGGAGGACATCACATTTCCAAACGCGCTCCGTGACACATTGCTTGAGGACGAGGATGTGGAGTTCGCGGCATGCGTTGTTGAACATCCAGAGGTGGCCCACCCCAAGCTGATAGTCAGGACGGGAAAGAAAAAGGCCCTGAGCGCGCTTAAGGAGGCCACAAAAAAGCTTTCAAAGAAGCTTGAGGAATTCAGGGCTGCTTTTAAAAAGGAGAAGGGCATCGCATGAAGCGTGGAGCGCGCGTGCTAGCCATAGATGACGCGTCATTCACCGGGAAAAGGGTTCTCGTAGTTGGGGTTGTGTGGCGCAGCGGCATCGTTGAGGGCGTGCTGGCCACCTATGTGCGCAGGGATGGCAACGATGCCACAGCCAAGCTGATCGCGCTCGTCAATAGAAGTCGGTTCAAAGAGGGGTTGCGGCTCATCCTTCTGCATTCGATCACACTGGCAGGTTTCAACATCGTTGATATAAATAGGCTGGCGGCCGCCACGGGCGTGCCCGTGCTCACGGTTGTCAGGCGAAAACCCAACATGGCTGAGGTGAGGCGCGCGCTGATGAAATTCGAGGATTTTGATAGGCGGTGGGCGCTCATTCAGCGCGCCGGAGGCATTCACAAAATTGGAAATTTCTACTGCCAGTTTGCCGGCATTGACGAGCGTGAGGCCCGAGAGGCGCTGCGGCAGGCCGGGAGCGAGGGGTTGCGCCTCGCCCATCTCATCGCCTCGGGCGTGACGACGGGGGAATCGAGGGGGAGGATTTAGTGTTTGGCCGCATTCGGGCCTGGATAGGAAGAAACGCCTTCGTTGTTTTCTCTGTTACTCTCTGCGCCGCGCTCTTCGCCTTCACGCGCTCAGCGCTTGCGACATTCATCGCGCTGGCGCTCGCTGGGCTGGTCAAGTGGGTGAGGGACACCGCGCCCCACCTCCTTATCAGAGCGCACGAGAGCAGAGCATTCTACTGGGCCATTGCCATCCTGCTCGCGCTTGCCTTTCTCTCCAGAGGCACCGCGCTCAGTGAGTGGTTTGCGCTGGCAGCTGCGGCAATGGCGTTCACGATGCTACTTGCCGAGAGCGTGGTGAATGCCGAGTTGAAGGAGGGCGCCACGGGATGGGGCAAGGAGGTCAGGGAGAGTGTGGTTGCTGTGCTCATTGCAGTGGCGGTGTGGTTCGGGCTGGGCGCGCTGCTTGGCACATCATCGCCCCTCGATGCGGTTGTATCGTGCAGCATGCTGCCGGCGCTGGAAAGGGGCGATATCGTGCTGTTGCAGGGGGCAGAGGCGCGCGCGCCCGTTGTCGAGGTGCCGCAGAAGGAGTGGGAGGAGCTCGTGGCCAGCCGTGCATTCGCCATGGTGTGTGGATTGTGTGTCGATGCGATGGGCGAGAGGCCATGCCTGCTCGACCAGGCCACACGCACTGAGGTGCAAAACGGTCCCTTTGTGTGCGGATGGTGCGAGAGGCGGAAGTTCTCGGGGGAAAGCCACAGCATTCCGTGTGCCAAGGGCATCGTGTTGGCAAACAGAACCATTCCCCTCTCGGTCACGAACGATATCGTGGTGTACGAGCCCCTCCCGGCAGACACCTTTGCGCGCTCGGGTAGCATCATCCACCGCGTGCAGGCTGCCGCGGTGGTCAACGGCCAAAAATACTATTTCACCAAAGGCGACAACAACCCACAGTTCGACACTCAGGTGGGCAACCAGCCCGTGAGCGCGGAGAGAATAAAAGGTCGCGTTGTGGCGCGCGCGCCATATCTCGGTTATTTCAAGCTCCTTCTGTCTGGCATGCTGGGAGCCCCGCACGGATGCGACGCTGTGCTAACGTAAGCCTGCGGCACGCAGCCTGGCAAACGCCCCGCCATAGTCAGCGACCTCCTCAATTTCGAGCCTGCCCGGCAGGGCCGGATGTATGGCCGCCAGCCTTTCGAGGAGGGCGGCCCTGCTCGCGCTCGAGGAGAAGGAAGCCATGAGCGCGGGGTGAAAGCTGACGCCAGCGCGCTGGAGATTTTCCAGCGCTTTGAGCTGGAGGGAGAAGGCCCATGGGGCTGCGCCGGTCAGCCTTCCGAACTCCTCCTCGCTGGCGCCCTTGAGGGAGACGCGCACATGCAGGTTGGGGAAGGCGGCGAGCGCGGCGGCATAACCGGCATCGGCGCCCAGCAGTATGCCGTTTGTCTCAAGAATGAATCGCATGTTTGATGGTAGCGCGGCCAGCACCGCGAGCAGGTGTTCCCTGGCTATGGTCGGCTCATTGCCACTTATCCTGGCCTGGCCGAAACCCGCCCGCCCGGCGATGGCGGCGAGCTTTTCGGCAACTTCCTCTGGCGAGATGAAATTTCCAAACTTTTCCGGCCTCGTCACGATGTTCCAGGCCCAGCAGAAAATGCACCTCAGATTGCACCCCACGCAGTCCGCTGTGGCGATGCCGCCATAGAAGCCAGCCTGCCTGAAGCGATAGTACTTGCGCTCGGCATCGCGCGCAACGATTTTTTCGGTCTCGCGCGCCAGCGCGAGAGGATCAAAGCCCACGCAGGAAAATGAAATAAAGCATTTAAAGATGCGCGCACCAACCATCTCACTCTTTGTGTGGGTGGAAAAATGGTTGAGGTGGTTGTCGGGGATGCCAGGTTCTGGAAAAGCTGCATCGATGCCATCGTCAGCCTCATTGAGGAGGGCGTGATGGAGTTCGGGGAGGATGGGGTGAGCCTCAAGGCCATGGATCCGAGCCAGATCGCCATGGTGTGCTTTGCGGCACCAAAACAGAGTTTTGCGAGCTATCATGTTGAGGCGCCAACAAAACTCGGGCTGAGCTTTTCAAACCTCAGCCGCTTTCTGGCGCGCGCGCGGACTGGCGAGAGGCTAACCATGAGGACTGAGGAGAACCGCCTCGTGCTCGAGTTCTCGGGCGGTGAGGAAAAGAGAGCGTTCAAGGTGCCGCTCATCGATATTCCGGCCGGCCCGCAGAAGGAGCCGCGCGTGGAGCACGAGGCGAGCGTGAGGATGCGCGCCGGGCTATTCAAGGAAATCCTGCGCGATGCCGAGCTCGTATCGAGCCATCTCACGCTGCTGGCGAGCGAGAAAGGGCTGGCCGTGGATGCGCACGGGGATGCCGGAGACCTGTATGTGGAGAGCGAGCGCACGGCTGGCGCCATTGAGGAGATAGTTGCGAAGAAGGCTGCCAAGGCTACTTTCCCGCTCACCTATCTCGCCAACATCGTCAAGGCATGCCCCGATGAGCGCCCGCTGACGCTGCACCTCAAGAGCAATGCGCCCATCAAGGTCGAGTACAGCCTGGATGGCGCCCACCTCGTGTACTACCTCGCGCCGCGCATCGATGTCGAATGATGCAGATTATCCGCATGAGCGGCGTAAAGCCTTCTCCTTGCGGGCTGCCAGGCACGCCTCTCCTTGGGTAGGATTTTAAACCCCAGCGCGAAATCTCCCTTGTGGAAACCATCGTTGCGAGCGCGCCCTCGCGCGTCATCCTGACTGGCGAGCACTTCGTGGTGTACGGCGCGCCTGCGCTCGTTGTACCGGTTGAGGTGCGGAATGCCGTGAGCATCAGCGAGGGGCAGGGCGAGTTGCGTGTGGAGATGGAATCGCGGCTCGGCACGGCAAGCGCATATCCAGATGGCAGTTTTCTCGGCTCGCGCATAATGAGGCCGTATGCCCAGATTGTGGCACGGGCATGCAAAAAGGCCGCGCTGCCGCGACCCCTCATCGCATGGTTCGACATAAAATCCCCGAGGGGGATGGGCGCGAGCACCTCGCTGGCACTCGCTTTCGCGGCTGCGCTCTACAGCGCGCTCGGGCTTGTGCCGGGCAACGATGAGCTGTTCGCATGCGCGCAGGAGTCTGACAGGCTGGCGCATGGCAAAGCGCCCAGCGGCATGGATGCCAAGGCGATCCTTGAGGGGCCCGTAAAGGTCAGGAAGGGCTTTGCCCCACTGCGCTTTGAGTTCAAGCCGATGGCTGCGGAGCTGCCCCATGGCACCACGCTACTATTCGTGGATACTGCGAAGGGCGAGTGGAGCACGCGCACCACAATGTACGCAAAGTTCGCGGCCTCGCATGGCATAAACAAAAAGCCCGAGGAGCTGAGCGCGCAGGAGAGGGAGAGAATTGTGCTGCCGTTTCTCTCTGTATACGACAGCATAGTGGCCGAGCTCAAGAAGGATGGCGATGCGGAGGCGCTGGGAAGCGCACTGCGCGATAACCATGAGCTGCTCAAAAATGCAGGCCTCTCCACCCCAGAGATTGAGGAGGTCATCGAGACCGCCAGAGCGAATGGCTCGCTGGGGGAGAAGATCACGGGTAAAGGCGGAGTGGGAGGAAGCGTGCTCATTCTCACTGAGACGGGCAATAGGCGGAAACTCGCCGAGGCTGTGCAGAAAAAGGGCTTTAGGGTGCTCGAGGCGCCCATCAGCCAGGGTGGCGTGGAGCTCAAGTAGCCGCGCGCTCGCACAGCTCTGCGACATTGCGCGGGCCATTCTGGACTTCCCTGGCTATGAGCGCGAGCCTGCGCAGGTGGGGCACGAACTCCTCCCTTCTCTCGCGCAGCTCCCGCAACTTGGCGGGCAACTCTGGCAGTGAGGCGCGCAGGCCGAGGCCCAGCCGCTCATACACAGCGGCATTGCTCTCTTGCTCCGGCCATTGGGCATCCGGAAGCAGCAGTGCCGGCTTGCACAACAGAATGGATTCCATGAGCGCGCTGTGGCCGGCAGGCTGGATGAGGAAGTCGGCGGCTGACATGAGCGGGAAGATGTCGCGCATGAAAGGCCGCACTGAGACGTTGCCCGCGCGCGCCCTCTTTTTTGCGAAAATGCTGACCACAGTAAAATTGAAATCTGGCATTTGCCTCAGCACGCTCAGCAGGCGGTCAAACTCGCCGGCCCTGAAACTCTGCCCGCCGAGCGTGACGAGCACGCGCGGGGTTTTCGATGCACGGCGGGATGGCAGCGGGCGCGAGAGGAGCACCGAGAGCGGGCCCACAAAACGCGTCTTGCCACGCACACGCGGATCGTTTGAAAGCAGCGGCGCGCATATCGTGTTGGGTGGCAGAAAATCTGGGATGACGATCTCCCGCGCGAAGGGATAGGGCAGGCTGAGCGGCACCTCTATGATGCTCTCGAGGAGCGAGCGCTCGATGTCCCGCGCGCTGAACACCTTGGCCAGCAGCGTGCGCTCTCTCTCCCTCTCGGCCACTCCGGGGAGGATGAAATGCGTCTGATTGGTTATGTAGAAAACGGGGATGCCGAGCGCAAAAGCGGCCAGCACGGTGGCAAATCGCGAATCGCTCACCGCGACGTCGGCACCAAACGAGCGCATGAAGGCGCGCTCGGCCAGGAAGGCTTTGGCCACATCGAGAGGGGTGCCGCGCGAGCGGATGATGGAGCCAACCAGATCGAACCTCCCATCGGCTCCGGTCATGATGATCTCCGGCCTCGTCTCAATCGCCCTCACGCCGGCCGCGCGCAGCCTTCTGAGCGCTATGCCATAGCTGGCCACCACAACGCTGTGCCCTCGTCTGACGAGCTCTCGGTAAAGCGCCAGCATGCGCGAGCTGTGCCCCAACCCCTCACCGCAGGCTGACAGGAAGATGCGCATCATCTCGCCTCCAGCAGGGAGAGCCATTCCATGGCCGCGCGCGCGGCGAGATGGGAGGTGGCCTGCTGGAAATCAAATGGCGGGCACACCTCCATAAGGTCGATGCCGAGCACCCTTTCCTGAGCGAAATCGTGAATGGCCCTGAAAAACTCAAGCGAGGTTATGCCGCCGGGCACCGGGGTGCTGACTCCCGGCGCAAAAGCCGGATCCACCACATCGAGGTCGATGGAGAGATAGATGGGGCCGCTGGCCATCTCAAGCGCTTTGGCGAGCACTCTTCCGATGCCAAAACGCTGTATGGCGAGCGCCGGAAAGGCCTTGACGCGCGCCCTTCTCAGGTTTGCCAGCTCCTCGCTCTCCGGCGCGCGCACGCCTATCTCCACCGAGGAGCGCAGGCGCAGGCTGGCCAGGCCGGCGGCATCGCACACCACAGAGCCATAGTAATGGCCGCGCGAGCAGATGAAGTCAGGATGGGCATCGAGGTAAACGAAGGACAGCGGCCTCACCGAGCTCGCGCCCCGCAGCGCTTCGAACGAGATGCTGTGGTCGCCTCCCAGCAGGATGAACTTCTTCCTTTTCCTCACCAGCAAGGCCACAAGCTCGGCCACCTTTGCTTTGGTGATGTTGCCCGCATCAAAAATCCTGGCGGGCTCAAGCGGCGCGCCCGTCGTCAGAAATGACAGCCCCCCACCCATCCTCACGACATCGCGCTGGTTGGCCACGCGACGGATGGCGGCTGGCGCGCGCGCAGTGCCCTTGCGCTTGGCCGTCGAGCCGCTCTCATCGGGAACGCCGAATATGACATAATCGGCCACATCGAGCGAGGGTGCGGTGGCCCACAGGAACCTCATCACTGGAAGCATGGTGCAGACGAGTTTAAATATGCCTCGCCATAAAACCATGAGCGTGCTGTCGGCCGCTCAACTCGCCCGCTACCCTTTTTGTTCCGGTGCGAAGAAAATCCTCGAGGGGGAAGGGATTTCGATAACCGATGCCGGAATTCTTGAGCGTGCGAGAGCGCGCATTCTCGGCGCGTTGGACGGGAAACTCCCCGAGCCCGCGGGCGAGCCTGCCAGGGAGATTGCGGCATATGCCGCTGCCAGAGTGCTTCTGTCGCTGTTGAACCGAAAGGCGCTCATCAGCAGATATGCGGTGGCCGAGGCCAAGAGGGTGGGTGAGGCGCTGAGGCAGGAGGATGATGCCGTTGTGGCGCTCGTGGCGGGCGAGCTCGGCGTGCGGTTTGAAAAAGACAGCAAGAAATACAGAATGCGCGTGTTCGATTATCTGAGGCACGCGCCACGCAGCGCTGACTACAAGCTCTCCAACAGGTCGGTTGAGGGGGGGTGGGTGAAGCTATCGCGCGCCGAGTGCATACGCGTGGTGAGCGAGGCGCTCCAGAAAAGCATAGAGCGGAGCCTTCCTGCGAGGGTGGATAATGCGCCGGAAGAGGCGCAGAGGGCCGCGCGGGAGCTCGAGCTGTTGCTTCCGAAAGAGGCACCCGCAGTGATGAAGGTGGCCGCGGGCGCCTATCCTCCATGCATGCAGAGGTTACTTGAGGAGCTGGCCGAGAGCGCGAACCTCCCGCACAATGCGCGCTTCGCGCTCGCCGCCTATTTGCTTAACATTGGCATGGACATGGAGAAGGTCGTCGCGCTGTTCCGCACCGCGCCGGATTTTGATGAGAAGATCACTCGCTATCAGGTTGCGTTCATCGCGAAAAAGGGCTATAGGGTACCGGCCTGCGCCGCGCTCGACATGCAGGGCATATGTGTGGCCGACTGCAGGGTGGGCACGCCACTCAGGTACAGGCCGGGCGCGGAAAAGCCGTGGGGGAAGGGATCGTGAACGAGGAGGCTTTCGTGAGGAAAAAATTCGCTGGCTGGTACGCCACCAACCCGCCCCTTCCGCCGCAGGAGGTGAGCAGGAGGGAGTTTGGGGTGGGTGGGTGGAACAGAAAAATAGAGACAAGACACATAGCGTTTGCTGGCGAGAGCGCGCTGGCCGCATTCCTGGCCAGGGAGGCTCCGCTGTTTGTTTCCTATAGTGTTGCGCGGTATGCATTTCCCGATGCCCGGCCCATGCAGAAAAAAGGATGGATGGGGAGCGATCTGGTGTTTGACCTCGACACCGATGCGCTGCCCCTCAACTGCGCGCACGGCAAGGGATGGGTGTGCGATGGCTGTCTGGATGCGGTGAAGGAGCAGACAGCTCGTCTCATTGAGGACTTCCTCATACCGGACTTCGGCCTCGCGAGGGATGAGATAGAAATAAACTTCAGTGGAAATCGCGGATATCACGTCCACATCCAGAGGCCCGATGTGCTCGGGCTCGAGAACGCCGCGAGGCGTGAGATAGTGGATTACCTGACGGCAAACGGCCTCGACCTGCAGAGGATGTTTTTTGTCGATGAGTTGGGAGTGTGGCGCGGGCCCAGACCCACTGACGGAGGATGGGGAGGGAAACTGGCGCGAGCATTCCTGCGCGCGCTGAAGGAAAGGAGGCTGGAGGAGCTCGGCATCCACCCGAGGACGGCAAACCGCTTCTATGCCAAGGAGGGAAAAGTTGCTGCGGGAATAGAAAGGGGAAATTGGGATGTGATAAACATCAAAGAGCGCAAGGATTTCTGGGCAGCCGTGGCGGCAAAGCTCAGCGTGCGGCTGGCCGACAGGATAGACCAGAATGTCACGGCCGACTGCACGAAGCTCATTCGCCTTCCGGACAGCCTGCACGGCGAGACCGGTCTGCTGGCAAAGCGCCTCAAAAATTTGGATGCGTTTGACCCGCTCAGGCACGCAGTGGCTTTCGACGGGAAAGGCGCGGTGCGCGTGAGAGTGACGCGGGCGCCCGCCTTCCGCTTTGGAGAAGAGAGTTTTGGGCCTTTCGAGAATCAGGAGCTCGAGCTGCCCGAGGGCGCGGCGATCTATCTGCTTTGCAAGAAGGCGGCCGTGCTTGCGTGAGACGCTCCTCGTACGCTCTCTCTGAAAAAAATCGAAATTTTTTTCAGACGTGAAAAGTTAAGAATAAATACAAGTTGCCAATAAGTTTGGCGCGCAAAAGATGGCGACCTGCATGGCGGACATCTCCTACGAGGAACTCAGGCGGATTCAGGCGCGAGAGAAGAGCGAGCCCGGGCTGTGCGAGCTCGAGGCAGATTTTTATGACAGGGTGAACGCGCACCTGCGGGCACGGAGGTCCGAGCTCGAGAAGAAATTCGACTTCGCGGCTATGCGCGAATACGAGAATACTTTAAAAATTCTTCGCGACATATATGCAAGAAGGGAGCAGAAGATACTTCTTCTCGCCCTGCGCGCGGCAAGGGGCGAGGAAGAAGTCAATGGCCTGACGAAGGAGGAGAGGGCGCTCTTCGATTCAATCGTAAAGATGCTCCGTGAGTGCAGCGCGCGCATCCAGAAAATCCTGGAGGTAGACACGGCTGCGCGAGAGTTCAGGAAGTGTCGCGTCAGGATACTCCGCGACGTTCCCCAGTTTGTGGGCAAGGACATGACAAACTATGGCCCATTCAAGCTTGGAGACGATGTGCTTCTGCCGGAAGATGAGGCAGCGCGCCTTGAGCGCTTGGGCATGGCACACATCGAGTGACTTCTTCTGCCCCCTGACGGTGAGCGCATGAAGTTCCCGACAGAGATCAGGACATATTGCCCGTACTGCAGGCAACACACCTCGCACAAGGCCAGGCTTCCTAGCAAGGGAAGGCCCAGGACGCTCGCCTGGGGGAATCTGCAGCACGCCAGAAAGATTAGGGGTTATGTGGGGAAGGTGGCGGGTGA
The DNA here is from genome assembly GCA_038890815.1 of Candidatus Micrarchaeia archaeon. Taxonomy (GTDB): domain Archaea; phylum Micrarchaeota; class Micrarchaeia; order Burarchaeales; family JACRGF01; genus JAWAFC01. The sequence goes on from JAWAFC010000005.1 coordinate 46,910, forward strand.
GAAGCCGGTTCGCAAACAGGGCAAGCGCCCGCGGCTGTTGCTCGAGTGCACGCAATGCAAAAAGAGGAGCGAGAGGGTGCTGGGGTCGCGCACTAGGGAGAAGGTTGAGATAAAGAGCTGAGGTGTTCGGAATGAAGTTCCTGAGGGTGAAATGTGAGTGTGGCAACGAGCAGAACATATACAGCACTGCGGCCATGAGCGTGCGATGCCTCGTGTGCAATAAGCTGCTTGCTGAGCCGAGGGGCTCCAAGGCTGTCGTGCACGGCAAGATACTCAGGATAATGAGTTGACGCGATGCCGCTGAAAAGAAAGCCGCTTCCCGAACAGGATGAGTTCGTCATCGCTACGGTCAAGAAGATTTTCCCCTATGGGGCATTTTGCTCGCTCGATGAGTACGGGGGAAAGGAGGCTTTCATACACATCAGCGAGGTCGCCCCGCGCTGGATAAAGAACATCCACGAATTCCTCAAGGAAGGTCAGCGCGTTGTGGCCAAAGTACATCGCTTTGTGCCCGAGAAGAATCTCATCGACTTAAGCCTGAAAAGGGTGACCGAGGCGGACAGGAGGAGAACGCTCGAGCGCAGCCAGAAGGAAAAAAGGGGGATGAAGCTGCTCGAGGTGGCTGCAAAAAAGCTCAACAAAAGCCCCGAGGAGGCGCTGCGGGAGGCCGGGGAGCCGCTCGAGGCTGCATTTGGGGATGTGTATACGGGCCTTGAGCAGATCTCGTTCAACCGGGAGGCCGCGCTCTCAAAACTCCCCATCGCACAGGCATGGAAGGAGGCGCTGCTGGAGGTGGCGAGCGCGAACATCAAAAAGCCGAGGGCGAGGGTGAGCGCGACCTTTGTGCTCGAGAGCTTCTCACCGCACGGCATTGAGACGATAAAGAGGGCGCTGTTGGGCATCATGCAGCATGCAGAGGGCGGGGCCGAGCTCACCGCGCACTACCTCGGCGCGCCGAACTATCAGGTTGTCGTGATGGCCGATGATTATAAAACCGCTGAGAGCGTTCTCGAACAGGCATTCGCCCGCGCCAGCGAGGAGCTCAAGAGGGAAGGCGGACGGGCCGAGCTGAAGAGGGCTTGACATGCGGTTTAAGTTGAGGAAGTGTGTTGTGTGCGGCAGTTATACGCTCATGAACGAGCACTGTGGTGCTGCCACCAAGTTCGCCCATCCGGCGAGATGGTCGCCATCCGATAAATGGGCCAGATATAGGAGAATTGCAAGGGGATTGGCATGATGGAGACGATTGTTATTGTAAAGAAAGGGGCGAAGTTGCGTTTTCGCGAGCCCATTCTCATTGAGGGGCTGCCGGGCATCGGCCTTGTGGGGAAGCTGGCGGCTGAGCACCTTGTGCGAGAGCTGAAGGCCGAAAAGATTGCCGAGATATATTCCCCCCACTTCCCGCACCAAGTTCTCATGAAGAGGAACGGAACGCTGCGCATGCTCAAGAACAAGGTGTTTGCCTGGAGGAATCCGAAAAAGGGCAACGACCTGCTCATCCTGGTGGGAGATGTGCAAGCCGTCACAAGCGAGGCTCAGTATGAGGTGTGCGACAAAATACTGCGGTTCTTCGAAAAGCTCAAAGGGCGTATGATCTACACGCTCGGAGGCTACGGCGTTGGGAAGACCGTGGAGAAGCCACGTGTTTTCGGTTCGGCCACTCACAAAGAGCTGATTCCTCCGCTGGAGAAGCACGGCGTAATATTCGGTCAGACGAATGGCTCCATCATCGGCGCAGCGGGCTTGCTGCTCGGTCTCGGGAAGCTGCGGGGCATGCGCGGGGTGTGCCTGATGGGTGAAACGCACGGTGGTTATGTCGATGCGAGAAGCGCGCAGGCCGTGCTCGAGACCCTCACGCGCATACTCGATATAAAGGTGAGCATGGCCAAGCTTGAGGAGAGGGCCAAAGAGAGCGAGCGGTTTATGAAGAGGATGGAGAAGGAGGCGCGGAGGCAGACAGCGGTCACGGAGGGCGCGGTCAAGAGCGAGGAGCTCAGCTACATACGCTAACCGAAAAGAATCTTTAAAATGGAATGGGAAAACACTCCGTGTCGCTTGAAGATGCCCTGAGGGCTATCAGGCAGCTGGACTATGGCCGCATCGAGAAGAACCTCGTCAGGCAGCTGCGCGCCTATGCCGAGAGCACAGGGCGCGCGCGCGGTGTTGTGGGACTCAGTGGGGGGCTGGATAGCAGTGTCACGGCATGCCTCGTGGCGCGGGCGCTGGGCGCGGACAATACGATCGGCATGTTGCTGCCCGGTAGGGCAACGCGCGCGGTCGATGAACGGCATGCACGTCAGGTTGCCCGCATGCTTGGGATAAAACTTATGAGGGCATCGGTGGCGCGCGCGGTCGATGTGCTTAAGGCGCAGCTCGCCGACAACGCGCTGAGGCCGATGACAAGGATTGATGAGGGGAATCTCACCGCGCGGGCTCGCATGGCATGCCTCTACAATGTGGCGGCAAGGGCGGGCGGCCTGGTGGTCGGCACGGGCGACCGCAGCGAGATTCTGCTCGGCTATTTCACAAAATACGGCGATGGCGGGGTTGACGTGCTGCCGCTCGGAGGGCTTTTCAAGAGCCAGGTAAGGGCGCTTGCTGAGCACTTTGGGCTCCCACGCGCTATAGTACAAAAACCCCCCTCGCCCAATTTTTGGCTTGGCCAGACGGCCGAAGAAGAGCTGGGCGCGTCGTACGAGGAGATCGATGCCATACTGTGGGCGCTGTTCGAGAAAAAATGGGGGGAGAAAAAAACCGCGCGCGCGCTTGGCGTGAAGGAGTGGCTGGTGCGCAGGGTGATTGGGCTCTACAGGGAAAGCGGCCACAAACGCACCATGCCGCCCATTCTAAAACCTTTTTAAGCTGTGCTGAGAGTTGGATGGGGGTGATTCCGTGGCGAAAAGGAGAAGGGCCAGAGCTGGGGCAAAGCCCGTGCCGGCTGTGAAGGCGAAAGCGCCTGCCGGAGTGCTGGGCAAGACGCCTCAGGAATACTACGAGATAATAAAGCTCCCGCTCGCCGTGCTTGTTGTGTGGAGCGTGGTGGAGTTTTTGGTCGCGCTGGCAATCCCGCCACTGGTGTTCGTGGTGGCTCCCATATCGCTCATCCTAGCGCTCATCGCTGGCCTGTATGTGGGCTGGATGATGGTCAAGCGCGCTGGGGGCGGCGCGATTCAGGCGCTGATTGCCGGAGCTGCGCTGGGCGTGGTGGCCAATGCAGTGAGCGGGGCGCTCAGCGTGATAGCATCACTGCTGCGTGGGGGGGTATTTGAGGCGGGCGTGGCGGTGGTGGGCACGCTCATCGGCATCATCGTCGGCGGCATCATCGAGGCCGTGCTGGCGGCCATCGGAGCGCTTGTGGCAAAGTACATCTAAAGGCCCACAAAGTCCTTAGCGCTCTTCCCTTTCGGGAAGAATACGCCATTCAGCGTCTGTACAGGTAGCCCTGTCTCCTCGGCAACGCGCATGCACTCGCTGGCATCGAGAAACTTGTCCAGATAGAGCACTGGGTAAGAACCGATGGGGGTGCCAACCCTCTTCACCACGAACTCGCGGAACTGCCAGATGCCCACGTGTCTGACCCTGAGCTGTACTTTGCCGGCCCGGAGTATTTCCTGCGCGTTCAAGCCCGCACCCATGTGCCCACAACTGACTTCCCGAGCAGGGCCCTCTCGAGCGCGCCCTCCCGCATGCCGTTGATGATGATGCATGGCGCGACGTCGGCAATGCTCAGCAGGGCAGCGACTTTGGCACGCATGCCGCCCGTGACATCTGTACCGCGCGCGCCCTTTATGGCGGGAAGGTGTTTTGCATAGTTGGCGCGTGTTATCTCGGGTATGGTGTTGCCGTTATCGTCAAGCACGCCATCGGTCTCGCCGAGCACGAGCACGCGCGTTGGGTGGAGGCGCGGGGCGAGATAGGCGAACAACGCTTCGGTGGAGAGCACGCTCGCGCCCTGCGAGAGGTCGAGCACGACATCGCCATAAACGACCGGCACCAGGCCTGCGCTGAGAAGGCGCAGCATCGGCTCGTGCGACCACGCCGCCAGCGAGCGCGCGTGCGCCACGGCCGAGGCGCATGGTGGCACGGGCACGGCTGGCACGCCGGCGCCCAGCAACGCATGGATGACAATGTGATTTAGCCTGGAGGCATCGTGATGTACTCTCGCGAAGCCCTGCAGGCCGCGCTTCCCCCTCATCCCCTTGGCTATGCCATATTTTGCCGCGCTCGTGTGCGCAAACGAGCCACTCCCATGTCCGAGCAAAACCCGCGATGTCGTGCGCCGCAGCGCGGCGGCGAGCTCGCGCGCGAGTCTCTCGATGACCTCGACGCGCGGGGTGTAGGGCTTGGTCTTGTCGGTGATGAGGGAGCCGCCGAACTTGACAAAAACCAGGCTCATATCCTTCCCTTTCTATGCAGGCTCAGCGCCATGGCGAGGGAGGGCGCAATGTTCCTCACGCCCAGCGCGGCGGCCTGCCGCCATGTGAGAAATCTGCTGTCGCGCGGTATAAGTTCTTTTCTGTTCGGGCTGAGGCGTGCGCCTTGTGGCAACACGGCCTTGAAGTAAGTGCAGAGCTCATTCTCCTCAGGCCCGGAGTAAAGTATGGTGGCGATGCGCACGAGCTTCACCCCCCTCACGCCGAGCTCCTCGGCAAGCTCGCGTGCGGCGGCCTGTCTCACATTCTCGCCGAACCTCACATGGCCGCTGGCGCTGACAGCGAACTTGCCCGGATAGAGCTCTTTGGAGAGCGCGCGACGCTGTACAAACAGCCTGCCTCGCCCATCGAACAGCAGCACATGGACGGAACGGTGCAGAAGGCCTTTGGCATGGGCGGTTCGCCTTGTGGCTCTGCCGAGCGGTCGGCCGCGCGCATCAACCACCGCCACGGGCTCGCTCATGTAGCCGCCTCGAGCTGCGCCCTCAGCTTCCCCTCGGCATCACCCGTAAGTTTTTCTGGCGGGCCGGCGATGTGTGATATGAAAATTTGGGAAGCGGGCAGTGCTGCCTGAAGCTCGCTGCGTATGGGCTCGGCATCGTGAGGGTTTGTGATGATGGCCACCGAAGGGCCCGTATCTATGGAGAAGTATGCCAGCAGCCCGCGTCGGCGCATGCCGCGCACGAGCTCTATCATCAGCCGTGTCTCCCTCTGCCAATTGTCAAAGCCGCCCCCGCTGGTGAGAATTCTGTTCAGCCACACCGAGTCCTGCTCGGCATGCCTGCCAATGGCTTCGACATCGCGCGCCAGCACAGCCCGAAGCAGGGCGGGCACTGCGCGCACCTTCCTCCTCGCCCACTCTGCGTAGTGGGGGGAGCGCACGGCGGCCGCATGCGCGTCCTCCGTGCTCGTGGCCTGGGGAATGGGCACGACAACAAGCCTCAAATCGATTTTGCCGTCATCAACACGGATGCCGTACGAGTCATCGGGATGAGAGAGATAGCCGGCATGGGAGGGCCACAGCGCAAAGCCGCCCGCCGCGCTCCTGGTGGCCGAGCCTGCCAGCACGCGCGCGGCGATGCCGAGCAGCCGCCTGTTGGCCGCGCTGCCAGGCAGGGCGGCCCCTATGAGCGCGTGCGCGAGTGCTGCGCCTGCGGCCGCGCTTGTGCCGAGCCCCTTGCCCGACACACCACCTTTGAAAATGTTCTCGGTCGCGATGCGCACGCGCGCGGTGATGCCGAAGCGGGCTCGGAAGGCATTCACCATGGCAATCACTCTTTCCCGCGCCCTGCCCTCCGCCCTCCTGCCCCCTATGACCACCACATCTTCTGCCAGCGATGGATCGAACTCGACCAGCGCGTTTGTTTTCGTGGAGTCGTTTGTCAAGCTAAGGCTGGGAAAATAGGCGATGCGCAGCTCGGCGTCGGCCATGCCGAGGTACTTCTCAATGCCAAGGATGGACCAGGCGCACGAGGCGGCATGGCCGCTTATGTCGCCGAGAGGGCCAATGCTGGGCAGGGGCTCCTCCCTCCATCCACGCGCACGCAGCAGCGCGAGCATGCTGTCTGTGGCACGTTGTATGGAAGACTGAAGGGGGGATGGAAGCGCGCATGGAAGTCTGGACAGCACATCACCTATTTGACCAACTTTTCCATTTTGGCATACACGATGTCGAGCGCCTGATCTATGGCGCGCTGGATGTCGCCGCTCTCCAGCACCGGAATGCCGTGGCGGCGCGCATCCTCAATCATGTACGCGCTCATGGCCTCGTACTTATCGAGGTTGTTGATGAGGCGCTCAACCGGCGACTTGTAGTGGCTGTATCTCTGGCGCATGCGGAACCTCTGGATGTGCTCCTCTCTGCTCTTCAGCTCGAGCGCCATGCCGACTGCGCCTTTGAAACGGAGCTGATGCTCCAGCATGGAAGGCAAGAAGTGAAGGTATTCGAGGACAATGGACTCGCCATCGCGCTCACACCGCTCAAGCATGCGCGCCAGGCAGGCGTTCATGATGCGCGACTGCTCCACATAGCCCTTTATAACCGCCTCGCGCGTGGGCTCGGGGCCGAAATGCTTCCAGGCCTCGTATACGCTTGAGAAGAGCACGGGGTACGCCTTCTCATCCACCATGCCCCGCAAGAACTCGCGCAGCGTGTCGCCGCCTAGAACGATGCGAATGCCCAGGCGTATGGCCAGCTCGCTGGCGAGCGTGGTCTTGCCCGTGCCCGGGATGCCGCCAACGATGATGATGAGCGGCTCGTTCACCTCACCGCTTGAAATTCCGCGGATATAACGCATGAAGATGTCAAAACGCCTTCTATACTTGGCATCAAGCTCGTCCGTCCTGCCAATGTACTTTGCCGCCTCGCCGAAACTCAGCCCGGTGGCTATGAGCGCACGCTCCTCATCGCTTTTGGCAAACACGCTCTCACCCGACAATCCTCGGAGGGCCGGCTATCTTGTAAGCGAGCACCCTATCGCCGTATGCTCTGCGCAGCGCGGTTTCAACCCTGCGCGCGTTGCGCGCCAGCGTGTAGACATAAACCATGTTGCCGCCGGCCACGGTGAACCACGCCCGTATCCCCTTTTCCTCTCTCAAACGTCTCACGAGGTTGCATGCCGCATACATCGGATCTTTTATGACGCGCACGCCAACCCACTCGAGGATGTAGTGGAAGTTCATGGCATCCTCCTCGGCGATGGCCATGACGCGCTCGAGATCGCCCTTCCGCAGCGCCGCCTTTATCCTTCTGACAAACGCGGGCCTCGAGCACACCCTCTGCGGGAAGTGTGGGTGCTTGACCGCACGCTCATGGATCTCGTCGGCGGAGTGCCGCGCGCCAAGCTCTGGGAATGGGATGGCAAAAATGCGCCAGCGCCGTAGCTTTTCGGGTGGCGCGAGCTGGGTGGCGATGCATCGCCCTCGCCGCACCTCTGTAAGGGATAGACCGCCGTACAGCGAACGATAGACGCTCTCGCTTCCGAGCCTGGCGATCTCGGCTAACTCCTCCTTCGAAATGTCCAGCTCCAGTAAGTCAGCCAGCGCGACCGCGAGCGCAGCGGCGCCCGCATCGCTGCTGCCGGTCATGATGTTGTGATTGACCGATGTGATGCGCAGCCCGCCCCTGTATCCTGCCCGCCTGCAGAGAAGCCTAACCATCTTCAGCATGTCCGCCCCGCGCTTTCCCGAGACGGGCACGCCGTTGACTGTGAAAGAGATGCCGCGTGGCGCGCGCTCCACCGTCGTTTCCGTTCTCACCCTCTCCTCAAGGTCAGTCACTGCCAGCCCCATGGTGGAGTAGAATGGGATGCGGCGGGCTGGATCTTTAAGCCCGCATAGCAGGAGAACGGGGATTGTGGGATAAGCGATGGCTTTTGAGCGTTGTTTCATGGCTTCACTTTTTGGCTTTCTCAAGCGCTTTCTTGTAATCCTCCTGGAACTGCTTTATTCCTCTGTCGGTCAGTGGGTGCCGCCACATCTTCTCCAGCACTCCGGGCGGGATGGTTGCAATGTGCGCGCCTGCCTTGGCCGCCTCAACGACATGCATCGGGTGACGGATGGAGGCTACAATGACCTCTGTCTTGAAGGCGTAGTTCTTGAAAACCTGAACTATGTCGCGCACCACCTGCATGCCATCCGCAGAGATGTCATCGAGTCTGCCGACGAACGGCGAGACATAGCTTGCGCCCGCCTTAGCGGCGAGCAGCGCCTGGGAGGGCGAAAACACGAGCGTCACGTTTGTGCGGATGCCCCTCTTTTCGAGGATGCGCACAGCCTTTATGCCTTCGACATCCATGGGGACCTTGACCACGATGTTTGGGGCCCACTTGACGAACTCGAGCGCATCGCGCACGATGTTATCACAGGTATCCTCGGCACCTTCCACACTGATCGGTCCCTTTATAATTTTGGCGATCTCCTGTATGATGGTCTTGTGGTCACGTCCCTCCTGCATTATGAGCGTGGGGTTGGTCGTGACTCCTTCGATGATGCCCAGCGCTGCGGCCTCCTTTATCTTCTCCACGTTTGCGGTGTCGAGGAAAAACTTCATGCCAACACCCTCCCCCTCATTTTAACCGTCTCAGCGACCACCTCGGCTATGCCCGCCGCATCGAGCTTGTACTTTTTCAGCAGGTCAGCGGCATCGCCCGACTCGCAGAAAACATTGTAGATGCCGTGCCTGCGCAGGCGCGTTGGGTATTCATCGGCAAGCACTTCGGCGATGGCGGAGCCCATGCCCCCATCAATTTGATGCTCTTCGACAGAAACGAGCAGACCTGTCTTCTTAGCCCATTCGATAATCGCCTTGCGGTCAATCGGCTTTATGGTATGCAGGTCGATCACCGCAGCCGATATCCCCTGTCCGGCCAGCATCTCGGCCGCCTTGAGCGATTCGAACACCATCGGGCCGCAGGCGAAGATTGCCACATCGCTGCCCTCTCTGTATACATTGGCCTTGCCGAATTCGAAAGGCGTCTCTGGCGTGGTGAATACGGGGAATTTCTCCCTCGTCGTGCGTATGTAGACGGGCCCGGGCACGGCCACCGCAGCGTGCGTCGCCTTCCTCGCCTCTTCGGCATCAGCGGGCGCGAGCACTGAAAGGTTTGGCAACACGCGCGTTATGGCGATGTCCTCAAGCGCCTGGTGGGATGCGCCATCCGGCCCCACGCTGATGCCTGTATGCGAGCCGTGCACGATCACTTTCACATCGTTGTAGCAGATGGCCACTCTTATCTGATCCCAATTCCTGCCGGGCGAGAATACGCCATAAGCTGAGATGAAAACTTTTTTGCCACAGGCTGCAATGCCTGCGGCCACACCTGCCAGATTCTGCTCTGCCACACCAACCTGGACAAACCTCGTGGGGAATTTTCCTGCAAACCAATGCGTGCGCGTTGATTCGGACACATCAGCAGTGACCACCCACACATCCTTGTCTGCCTCGCCCAGCTCCACGAGCGCCTTTCCAAAACCATCTCTGCTTGATGCCTTGACAGAGCCCGAAAGATCGAGGTGCATATCCTGACGGATCATATAAGACCCTCCTCAATGGCCCTCCTTTCCACCTGTAGTATTGCCAGAGCCTCATCCGCCTGTTCTTTTGTCGGAGGCTTGCCATGCCACTCTGTGACGAACTCCATGAAGGGCACGCCCTTGCCGGGTATGGTGTGCGCGATGATGACGGTGGGCTTCTCAAAAACAGCCTTGCTCTCCTCGCAGGCGTCGATGATTTTCTTTATGTTGTGGCCATCGATCTCAATGACGTGCCAGCCGAAGGCTCGGTACTTCTCGGCGAAAGGCTCGAGCGGAAGCACCTCCTCTGTGAATCCATCTATCTGGATGTTGTTGCGGTCGACGATGACTGTGAGATTGCCCAGGCGGTACTTCGCCGCGAGCATGGCAGCCTCCCAGGTCTGGCCGGCATCGTGCTCACCGTCGCTCGTCAGGCAGTAAACCCTCCATCGCTTTCTCTCCGTCTTCGCCACTATGGCCATGCCGACGGCTTGCGAAAGCCCTTGGCCGAGTGGGCCTGAGGAATTCTCTACGCCCGGCAAGCTCCCCCGGTGGGGATGGCCCTGGAGCCGGCTACCCAGCTTCCTGAGCGTCAGCAGCTCCTCCTTCGGGAAATAACCTGCATTTGCGAGCGCAGCGTACAGCGCAGGGCAGACATGGCCGTTGGAAAGAACGAAGCGATCTCTGTCCGGCCAGCTCGGATTGCTCGGGTCATGATAAAGCACGTTGAAATATAGTGCGGTGAATATGTCTGCGAGGCCTATCGAGCCGGCCGAGTGCCCGCTGCGGGCGTGGTAGAGCATCTGCACGATGTCCTGCCTTATCTGATTGGCGATGAGCCTCAGTGCCTTAATGTCGGTAATTTTCTGTCTCATTCTCTCCCTGCATTTTTCAAGCGCGCGATGGCCTCGGCAGGGTCGGATGCCCTGAATATTGTGCTGGCTGAGGCGAGTATGTTCGCGCCCGCCCTCACGGCGCTCCTTGCCGTGACGAAGTCAATCCCCCCATCAACCTCGATGTCAAGGCTGGGAAATCTTTCCCTCAGCCAGGCTATTTTGGCCTCAACTTCTTTAATATAACGCTGCCCTGAGAAACCTGGGCGCACGGCCATGATGAGAACTCTCTCAACCCTATCTATGAAAGGCAGAATGGCCTCGACGGGGGTTTCCGGATTGACGGCAAGCCCAAGTCTACCGCCCGTTTTTTTCACGGCGGCCTCGACATCCTGCCATGCATCCCTCGCGGTCTCGATGTGCACGATGTGAAGGTAGCTCCCGCTGAGCTGTGGGATCAGTTCGTGAGGATTTTCCACCATCCAATGGATCTCGTAATCCACGCCATCGGGAATGCCGGCCAGCTCGGCCGGGCTGATGGTTGAGTTCGGCACGAACTTGTTGTCCATAATATCGATGTGGATGGCTCGGGCGAAACGCCGAACTGCATTGATTGCGGCCATGAGGCTCTGCCTGTCTTTGACGAGAATGGCGGGCGCGACCTCAATCTGCCTGCCGTTGGTCGCCGAAGCCACAACACCCCCCACAGGTGAGTTGGATACCAAGAATTTAAACCTTCGCGGCCCAGATGGGCGGATGCACGGAACGCAAAATATTTATGTTTTTTGAGAAAAATATTGCTGTTCTTGATTCTTCGGGGGTTAATTTCTTCGTGGCAGGAGGTGAGAGCATGGCACAGCAGGCAACTCTGGCTGGACAGCCGGTTTTGATTCTGCCTGAGGGCTCCACGCGCGTAATAGGGCGGGATGCCCAACGTGCCAACATCGCGGTGGCATGGGCGGTAGCGAACGCCATCCGCACGACGCTCGGGCCAAAGGGCATGGACAAAATGCTGGTCAGCGAGCTGGGCGACATCGTCATCACGAACGATGGCGCCACCATACTCGAGGAAATGAACGTGGAGCACCCTGCGGCCAAGATAATGGTTGAGATAGCAAAGACGCAGGACAAAGAAGTCGGCGATGGCACAACGACCGCGGCCATGCTGGCTGGCGAGCTGCTCAAGAGAGCGGGCGAGCTGCTCGACCAGGATATACATGCCAGCACAATCATCAATGGCTACAAGAAGGCTGCGCAGGAATGCTACAGGATTCTCGATGAGATCTCCACGCCGGTATCGCTGGCCGACACCGAAACTCTTGAAAACATCGCGGCCATCGCCATGGGGAGCAAAACGGTCGGTGTCGGTGGGGCCAAGGAGAAGCTGGCAAAAATAGTTGTGGCTGCCGTGAAGCAGGTTGCCGAGAAAAAGGATGGGAAGATTAAGGTTGACCATGACTTTATCAAAGTGGAAAAGAAGGAGGGGGGCAACATTGAGGATACTCAGCTCATCAACGGTGTGCTGGTGGATAAGGAGATTGTGCATCCGGGCATGCCGAAGAAAGTGGAGAACGCCCGCATAGCACTGCTGGACTGCTCACTCGAGATAGAGAAGACCGAGACTGATGCGAAGATAGAGATAACCTCGCCCGAGCAGATGAGCGCATTCCTCCAACAGGAGGAAAAGATGCTCAAGGAGATGGTGGAAAAGATCGCTGCCAGCGGTGCCAACGTTGTATTTTGCCAGAAAGGCATCGATGATGTGGCGCAACACTTCCTAGCAAAGAAGGGCATCGCTGCCGTGCGCAGGGTCAAGAAGTCCGACATGGAAAAGCTCGCCAAGGCCACGGGCGCACAGATAGCGACCTCGCTCGACGACCTGACGGCCAAAGACCTTGGATTTGCTGGGCTGGTTGAGGAAAGGAAAATTGCCGGAGAGCAGATGGTGTTCGTTGAGAAGTGCAAGGATCCGAAGAGCGTGACGATATTCGTGAGGGCGGGCACCGAGCACGTGGTCAGCGAGGGCGAGCGCGCCATCAAAGACGCCATCGGCGCTGTTTCGAGCACCATTGAGGAGGGCAAGTACGTGACCGGTGGAGGCTCGGTTGAGATGGAGCTCGCAAACCGTCTGCGCAAGTTCGCAACCGACATTGGCGGACGCGAGCAGCTGGCCATTCAGGCCTTTGCCGATGCGCTCGAGAGCGTTCCGCGCACGCTCGCTGAGAGCACGGGCATGGACGCCATCGACACCATCGTGCTGCTGCGCAGCAAACACAAGAAGGCAAGTGGCCGCCATCTGGGCGTTGATGTGTACGCGGGCAAGGTTGCCGACATGAAAGAGAAGGGCGTCATAGAGCCGGTCAAGGTAAAGAAACAGGCCATCGCATCGGCCAGCGAGGCGGCCGAGATGTTGCTGAGGATAGACGACATGATAAGCGCGAAAGCCAAGACACCGACGCCCTCCGGCGAAGGCCCGAGCAAGACCGGCGGGGCGGGCGGCCTCGAGGAGTAACGACTTTTTTACCTGACCACAGTGCCCTTATGCTTGAGGCCATCGATGGCCCGCTCAACGCTATCAAGGTCTCTGCCGTGCACGAAGTGCGCCTCAATGCCAGAACGCGCGATTATCTTACAGGCCAGCAAGTCAAAAATGAAGTTCGTGCCGGCCTTGCGCTTATCGGCGGCGCTCGCCAGCTCTATGAGCTTGTCGTAGGAGAGCTGCGAGAACCGGCGCGCGTGCCTATCGCGCTTTGGATCGCTCGAGTAGATTGCATCGATGTCGCTCAGATTCACCAGGCGGGAGGCATGCAGCTTCTCGGCCAGAAGGGCGGCATCGGTGTCGGTCGTTATGCCTGGGATGGTGCCTCCCATGATGACGATGCGGTGCGCGAGACTCGCTCTGGCCGCCTCATCAAAATCAAGCGGGACTTTCGGATAGGCCGCACCCTTCAGCGCGGCGATGAGCAGCATGGCGTTCTGACGCGTGCTGAGGATTGCGGCCTCATCGGCCTCGAACTCGTTGCCGCCCACCGAGCGCACGGCATCCGCGTACTGCCGAGCGACCACTCCCCCGCCCGTGACGATTGCGATTGGGTGCCTTTTGCTCACCCTTCTCAGCAATCTGGCTATGTTTTGGATGAAAACGATGTCCGGTTGGCTCGGATTTATGAGGGAACCGCCTATAGACAGCACGACCATTGCAACACCTCCATCTGATTTGCGCTGGGATTTTTTAAATTATTCGACCAACTAATTATCATGATGGAGCTGGAGAGAAGCATTCAGGAGATCATCGCAGAGCTGCGGAAGAGGGAGCGAGCACAGGATGAGCTATTGCGGGAAACGCGAGAGATCGTGCGCGGCTGCAGCGTGTGCATAAAGCACATTCACGCCGGCGAGATAAAAGAGGCAGAGAAAAAGCTGGCTGAGGTGGAGAGAGTACTGAAAAGGGCGAGCAGGATAAGCGGGGGATTTGAGCACATCCTGGCTACCCCCCGGCAGGAGTACGCAGAAGCTAAAGTGCTGCTCCTGCTGATTCAGGGAAAAAGGGTGCCCGACTTCAAGAAACTCGGTGTGCCTTTTGAGAGCTACCTGCTTGGCCTGCTGGATTGTGTGGGGGAGCTGAGGCGCGAAATGCTGGAGGCGCTCAAGCGAGGCGACAGGCAGAAGGCTGAGAGGATGTTTGAGCTCATGAACGGGATTTACGAAGCGGTGCTGCCAATCCGCTTCAGCGAATCCCTGCTGCCTGGTTTCAGACGAAAACAGGATGTGGCCCGCGCTCAGGTCGAGCAGGCGAGAAGCGAGCTGCTGCGGCATGGATGAAAAGTTTTAAAGTCTCAAGCGCAAAAGGGCAACGGGGGGTCGCATGAAGCTGTTCATTCCAGGGCCCGTTACCGTGGCTGAGGAGAACTATAGGGAAATGTGCAGGCCCATGATAGGGCACCGCAGCAAGGAATACGCAGAACTGCATGCCCAGGTAGTTTCCAAACTCCAGCGACTTATGTACACAAAAAATAGGGTATTCATATTTACCTCATCTTCAACGGGCATCATGGAGGCATGCGCACGTAACCTCGTGGCAAAAAAGGCGCTCGTGCTGACCTGCGGGGCTTTCTCGGAGCGATGGCACAAGATTTTCTTGGAGAATGGCAAACAGGCCGATGCGATGGCTGTTGAGTGGGGGCGGGCGAACAAGCCCGACGGCCTGGCCGAGAAGCTGGCGAGCGGCGAGTACGATGTGGTGGCAGTCGTGCATAACGAGACGAGCACTGGTGTGATGAATCCCGTGAAGGAGATTGCCGATGTTGTCAGGGAATACCCGGATGTGCTGCTGTGCGTCGATACGGTCAGCTCAATGGGCGGGGTGAGGATACCGGTCGATGAGTGGGGCATCGATGTGTGCTTTTTCGGTACTCAGAAAGATCTGGGCCTGCCTCCCGGGCTGGCCTTCTGCTCGGTGAGCGATCGCGCCATGGCGCGCGCCGAGACAATTCCAAACAGGGGGGCATATTTTGATTTCATCACCATGGACAAATACAACCAGAAGAACAATACGCCCGCCACGCCCGCAGTATCGCTCCTCTTCGGCGTTAACCACCAACTCGACAGGATGTTCGCCCAGGGGCTGGAGCGCAGGTATGCCGAGAGGCTTGAGATGGCGAAGTATGTGCGCGCCTGGGCGAAGAAAAATTTCGATCTCTATCCGGAGCCCGGCTATGAGAGCAACACTTTGACCGTCATCAAAAATACGCGCGGCATAAACGTGGGTGAGCTGAATGAAAAGCTCAGGGCGCAGGGCATGATGATATCCAATGGCTACGGCAAGATAAAGGATGTCACCTTCAGAATCGCGCACATGGCCGAGACGACGCTCGATGACATCAAAGAGCTGCTTGAGCGGATTGATGCGATTCTCGGGCTATGAGGTGGGATGGTGAAAATCGTCATCGCTGATGACATGGAGCCAGAGGTGGTTGAGAATATCAAAAAGTTCGGCGAGGTTGAGTACAAACCCGCTGACCTGCAGAAAGCGCTCGCCGATGCCGAGGTGCTCATTGTGAGGAGCAGAACGCAGGTCACGGGCGAGCTGATTTCGGGCGCTGGCAAGCTCAAACTGGTTGCCAGAGCTGGCGTTGGGCTAGACAACATCGATGTGCAGGCATGCGAGGCAAGGGGCATCAAGGTCATCAACACGCCAAACGCTTCAAGTCCGGCCGTTGCTGAGCTGGCCATAGGTCTCATGATTTGCGGCCTACGCAACGTCGTGAAGGCGAACATCGCATTGCTGCAAGGAAATTTTGATAAGAAGGCGATGACGGGGCGGGAGATTGGTGGAAAGACGCTCGGCATAATCGGCTATGGGAGGATCGGCAGGGAGGTGGCAAAGAGGGCGCTCGCGTTGGGAATGAAAGTGATAGCCTATGACCCGTATGTGAAGGAAGCGGAGCCGGGCGTCAGGCTGGTTTCGCTCGATGAGCTGCTCGCTACCTCAGACATCGTCTCGCTGCACGTCGCGCTCACTCCCGAGACAAAAGGTCTCATCAACGCACAGGCGATCGCCAAAATGAAAAAGACTGCCTATCTCATCAACCTGGCGAGGGGAGCCGTTGTCGATGAGGCCGCGCTCATCGCCGCGCTCAAGGAGGGTCGCATCGCTGGCGCCGCGCTCGATGTGACCGTCAGGGAGCCCCCCACGGGCGAGCTGCTGAACACGCCAAATCTCATCCTAACCGGGCATCTGGGTGCCAGCACGAAAGAGGCGCAGGCCAGAATTGGCGAGGAGCTCATCAGGCAGCTCAATGAATTCTTCAAGGGTGGGGCTGGCTAGCCTCTCGCTGGCGAAAACTTGCCGAGCATGTTTGAGCGAGGGAAACGATGCTTGACATGAAGGCGATCCGTACTAATCCGCAGAGCCTCAGAGACGCGCTGGCCAAAAGGGGGGCCGAGGTAGCGCTCGCGGACCAGCTGCTCAAGCTTGATGAGGAGTGGCGGAAAAAGAAGGCCGAACTCGATGCGCTCAAGGCAGCCAAAAATAGGATTTCTCTGGAGGTTGCCGAAATAAAAAAGAAGGGAGGGGATGTGAGCGCCAAGCTCAAAGAGCTCGCCGACCTCCCACAAAGAATTGCCGCACTGGCTGCAGAGGTGAAGGAGCTCGAGGCCAGGGAGGAAGCGCTGCTGCTCGTCATCCCGAACATCCCGCACGATAGCGTGCCTGTGGGAAAGGAAAATGTGGAAGTGAGGCGGTGGGGTGAGCCGAGGCAGTTTTCGTTTGAGCCAAAAGCGCACTACGAGCTTGGAGAGAAGCTCGGCATGCTGGATTTCGAGCGAGGGGCTAGGCTTGCCGGCCACCGCTTCTGCGTCATGCGAGGAGCGCTGGCGAAGCTCGAGCGGGCGGTGATCACTTTCTTTCTCGATGTGGCTATTGAGAGGGGTTATACGGAGTGGTGGACGCCGTACCTGGTGAATGCCAGAACAATGCAGGGAACAGGTCAGCTGCCAAAGTTTGAGGAGGAGCTTTACAAGTGCGAGCGGGATGGGCTTTACCTCATCCCGACCGCGGAGGTAACGCTGACAAACCTTCATGCGGGCGAGATACTCGATGAGAAGGTCCTACCGCTCAAATACTGCGCTTTCACGCCATGCTTCAGGAGGGAGGCGGGCGCATACGGCCGGGACATCAAGGGCATGATGAGGCAGCACCAGTTCGACAAAGTTGAGCTGGTGAAGATAACCAAACCTGAGGAAAGCTACAGCGAGCTGGAGAAGATGGTGACGGATGCCGAGGAGACGCTCAGAAGGCTGAATCTGCCGTACCGTGTGGTTGAGCTATGCACATCCGATTTGGGATTTGCAAGCGCTAAGACGTTCGACCTTGAGGTTTGGATTCCGAGCCAGAAAACGTATCGGGAGATTTCCTCCATCAGTAACTGCACGGACTTTCAGGCAAGGAGGATGGGCACGCGCTTCTGGAGAAAGGGGAAGCCGGAATTCGTGCACACGCTGAATGGCAGTGGCGTAGCCGTTGGGAGGGCGCTCATCGCGATAATGGAAAATTACCAGAATGAGGATGGCAGCATTACCGTGCCCGACGCGCTCAGGAAGTACATGGGTATGGATGTCATCGCCTGAAATGTACATTCTTAAATTTCACGAGCAATATCGATTTATGCTGAAGGGGGTGCGCACTGAGAAAACGAGGGGCGAGGTGGATATAGCTAGAGCGTTGAAAAAAGCAAAACGCCTCAGCGAGGGGAAGACGATGGAGTTGTTAAAGATGCTTGCCGAAGGAAATGAACGGTTTAGGCAGACGATCTTCCCGAGCCTGCCCGCCGAGCTGAAAAGGGCACAGCGGCCACACACGGTGATACTTACGTGCAGCAATGCCAAGATGAGCCCAAACAGGATATTCAATGCGCAGTTGGGCGAGCTCTTCGGGCTGCAAGTAGCTGGGCTGAGCGCTGACAGAGCGCTGCTGGGTTCTGCCGAATACGCTGCGGAACATCTCGGCAGCAGGTTCCTGCTTGCGGTGGGCCATTACGATTGCAAGGCTGTTGA
Organism: Candidatus Micrarchaeia archaeon; assembly: GCA_038890815.1. GTDB lineage: Archaea > Micrarchaeota > Micrarchaeia > Burarchaeales > JACRGF01 > JAWAFC01. The sequence goes on from JAWAFC010000005.1 coordinate 64,743, forward strand.
GAGTGTGAGGAAAGGCGAAGAGTTGCGCAAGGCGGCAGAGAAAAACGCGCGTGAGCAGCTGAGGGGCATGCTGGCGCAGAGCGAGGTGCTGCGCAAGAAAATGAAAACTGGCGTGGCGATGTACGATGACGCGACAGGGGAAGTGCATTTCATTGATGCCAAGAACGCACCACAGGAACTAGTGCAGCGACTTTTGGATGGGAACCGTGAGTTCTTACGCAGGGTTGGGGCGGGGGAGCTGCAGGTGGAGAAAAACGCGCACACCGTGCTTGTGACGTGCAGCGACTCGCGTGTCTCCGAGATTGTGTTTGACCAGCCGCTGGGTGCAGTGGCAACTATCAAGGTTGCTGGGAATGTCTTCAGCCCCACGCTGCTGACTTCGGTTGAGCACTCTGTGCAGAAAAACAACGCCAAGCTGCTGGTGGTCATGGGACATACGCATTGCGGGGCGGTCGAGGAGACGCGTCACGCGCTGGAAAAGGGGAAGCTACCCGAGCCGAGCACGCCCATCGGCGCGCTGGTGGAAGCGATAAGGCCCGCAGTGGATATGGCGAGCCCAGACAATTCGGTTAAGAAAAACGCGCAGCACCAGCTCGAACAGTATCTTTCCAGCCCATTCCTGCGCCAGAGGGTCGAGGAGGGGAAGCTACAAGCCGTCACGGCAGTGTACAATCTGGAGGACGGCAGAGTGCTCTTTTACGATGCAAAAACAGGAGAACCGCTTGTGCTGTGATGCCGGGTGGCCGAGAAAAGCAAGGAACTCTTTGAGCTTCGCAAGCAGCTCAAGTTCCTGAAGGAACTGAAAGGAAGTGGCACCGAACTGATATCGCTGTACATCCCGCCAAAGTATCCTCTCGCTGAGGTGACTGCAAAATTGCGAGAGGAGTATGGACAGGCCAGTAACATAAAGAGCAAGAGCACTCGGACAAATGTGCAGGCAGCGCTCGAAAAGATCATGACTTACCTCAAGATGTACAAGGAGCCGCCCGCCACCGGCATGGCAATTTTCTGCGGGAATGTTTCAAGAGTGGAAGGAAAGCCCGATGTGAGGCTATTCGCAGTAGTGCCTCCCGAACCGCTTGGCGTGCAGTTCTACCGGTGTGACTCGACATTCGTGCTTGAGCCGCTTGAGAACATGTTGGCTGCGAAGGAGGCCTACGGGCTTGTTGTCATGGACGGCAGGGACGCCACGCTCGCGCTGCTAGTTGGAAAGACAATCAAGGTCATCAAAAGGCTGCATTCAACGGCGCACGCCAAGCTGCACGGCAAGGGTGGTCAGAGCGCGAGACGTTATCAGCGCATCATTGAGGAGGAGATTGAGGCATATTACAAACGGGTGGGCGAGTCCATGGATGAGGCATTTCTCGGGGTAGAGAACCTCAAAGGGATTATCGTGGGCGGGCCGGGCCCGGCCAAGGACAGCTTTCTCAAGATGAGACCTTTCAACTACCAACTAAAGATCATCGGTGTGGTTGATACGGGCTATACCGACGAATATGGGCTGCGGGAAGTGCTTGAGAAGAGCAAGGAGATAATCGCCGAGCAGGAGGCTATCAAAGAGAAGGCGCTTCTGGACAGGTTTATGAAAGAGGTCGTCAGCGAGGGGCTGGCAACTTATGGGGAGAGAGAGGTGAGGGAGGCGCTGCAGAATGGCAAGGCAGAACTCCTGCTCATCAGCGAGGGGCTTGAGCTTAAGAGAGTGAGGATGAAGTGCAGCAACTGCGGCCAGGAGTTTGAGAAAATTGTGATCGAAAAGAAAGAGGAAACACACGCGTGCGGGGGGAAGCTTGAGATCGCCGAGGCCGTGGATGTCGGGGATGAGCTCATAGCTCTGGCGGAGGAAAAGAACATACCGGTGGAGATGATAAGTACCGACACAGCTGAGGGCATGCAGTTTCTGAAAGGATTCTATGGTATAGGGGCGTTCCTCCGCTACAGATAGCCTACTCTATTTTCAGGAGTGTTATGTTGAGCACAAGCGTCTGGCCCGCCAATTCGTGATTGGTATCGACAGTGAGAAATTGCTCATCGGCGGCAATGACCTTCATCCTTGTGAGACCACTGCTAGTGAAAAGCTTGCCGACATCCCCTACGGCAGCCTCATGCCGCATGGTCACGTAGCTTTCCCCAACCGAAATCACGCGCTGAGGGAAGGGCTCGAATTGGATGAGCTGGCCTGCGATAGGCTCGTGGCGGAGGAGCACACCCGTAGTGTTCACCTCGAGCACTGTGGCATTCCAATTTTGCAGCCGAATGACATCCCCTACGCTCCTGTTGCCGTATCTGGCCAGAAAAACGGGCAGGGGCATGCTCTCGATCCTTGAGAAATTGTATTCCCTCGGAATGCGGCGTACGAGCTCGGGCCTCCACTCGCCGTAAGCCCTCTCGGGCGGAATCGCCACCTCCTTGCGCTCGCCTTCGGCCATGCCAACAAGCGCTGCCTCAAAGCCGGGAATGAGAACGCCGCTGCCTATCTTTACGCGCACGGGCTGATAGATGCGCTCTGGGTCAAAAATGCCAACTGCGCGGGCGACCTCCGCATTGTTTGTGTCGACGAAAGTGCCATTGGCCAGCCGCAATGTGTAATCTACGAGCACCGTGTCACCGACTTTTGCCCTATTGAGCTGTGGGCATCCGAGCAGGAGGAGGGCTATCACGACAGCCAAAGCCGGCCTCATGTCCTCACGCATTGCGCCTCACGGCTATTCTGCACACGCCCGTGTAATTGTCGGGGACGAAAATGAACGCGCGGCGCGCGAAATAGAGCGGTGGGGAGGAACCGGAAGCAATGAAAAATGCATAGGTGGGCGAGGCGGAGCGCAGGCAGGCAGCCAGCGAGAGATTTCCCGCGGAGGTCACGCACACCTGTCCGTTCACGACGTATGGCGTGACGTTTTTCCCGAGCAGGCCCAGGCTTCCGGCAAGATCGGCACCGCACTGGTAGATGCGCAGCTCGCCCTCCCGGCTCGCGCCCGTCGTGTTCATGAAAATGGTGAAATTCTCCTCGCCGAGCACGATGCGCTTGAACTCGTTTTGTGAAATAGGTTTCTCCTCTACCTGCTGCGGGAGAACACACGCGGCGAGCAGCACGGCAAGTAGGGGAAGTGCCATTTTCATTCGCGCATCACCTTCGCCACATCGCAGGCCAGCAGATAGTCCTCGTCGCCGGCCACCATCATACGCGTCTCATAGAATGTATGGAATGTCGTAGCATTGATGTCGGACTGCCTTACCTCGAGCACTGGTGTGGTGCCAATCTCTGCCTGGCATTCGGCTATGCTCTTGGTTGTGGTGTTGACCGCTGAGCCGTTGGCTATGGGGGTGATGATGCAGTCCTCGCCTATGAGGAGGTATCGGGTCACACTCTTGCCGAGCATCTCGGAGACAGAGGAGAGCTCGCGGGCGCAGTGGCGGACGCTTGCCGGCGACCAGGCATTTGTCTCATCAGAGATGACCGCAACGGCCGGTTGCTCGGCCAGCTCCTGCAGGAAGGCATCGAGCGTGGCTGAGGAGGCCTGGCTCTGGAAAAAGAGGTGGATGCTGAAGGAGGCGAGCGCGATGACAAAGAAAAACGCCACGAAAATGCCTGTCCACAGAAATGCGGCCTGCCTGTTCAGATAAAGGCGGCGGGAGACAACGAGGTAGGTGAAGGCTGCCGCAGCGGCCGCAATGAGCAGGAGATCGGCGAGCGCGATGACGGCCGGCAGCACCATGCTCCTGCGGGCCTTCCTTTCCTCAAAGGAAGAGGGCGGCGAGAGCGCGGCCGCCAGGCCATCGACTCCCATCACGATGCTCCTGGCAGCCAACACCGCAGTGTCAACGATGACCTCGTGCGCCTGCTCCCTCTTGGTCGCCACAATGTCATTGGCCTCGAAGATTATCTCCCTGTAGGCATTGGCAAACGCAGAGGCGTTCTCTGGCTTGATGGTCAGCGAGAGCTTGTCATCCAGTTCAGCCTTGCGCGAGCGCAGCTCGGCAAGCTGCTCGCGTAGCAGGAAGTTCTGTACCTCAAGCTCCCACTCGGCCTTCAGCAGGGCGCGCCCGGCATCCTTCTGGAGCGCGAGGATGGCGGCGGCGATGGCGGTGTAGTTCTCGAGCGCCGACTCGGTACCCTCGGCGAGCGCATGGAACTGTGAGATGGAGAGGTCGGCGAGCGAGTAATTGCGAACGTCGATGAAGCCTCTGGCCTCGAGCGCCTTGTCCTGCAGCAGCTCAATCTCATCGCCCATTTCGGGAATGGCGAGCAGGCGCGAGGCGTTAGCGTAGGAAGCTTTGATTCTCTGCAGGCGGGCGCTCACATTGGCATACTTGGCCTCGTACTCCTCATTCACGCGTACCTGCCTCACATAATCCTGTCTGGCCAACGTGCTGGAGTGGATTCTCGCCGCAATGCTCGGAATGCTCGCGATGGGCAGCGTGCGGTCTCTCAGCGCCAGCACTTTGTTGGTGAGGTTGACCTCGAGAATTGTGAGGTTGGTCACCGAGCGCGGGCAGTAGTCAAACCCGCCCTCATTGCTGTCCTTCTGGATTGGATTGTCCTTAATGGTCCTGGTTGCAAAAGAAATCTGGTAGAGATTGAAATAGGATGCATTGAGCAGCTCGGTGACGTTGCTGGCCAGCAGTTGTGTGTAGTTCTTTGTGGCATTGATCGCCTGTATGTTCTTCACAAACAGCTCGATGTTTGTGTCTGTCTGATTGAGCGCTATGCCGAGCGAGACGAGCGAGTTCACGAAGCTCTCGCCGAGGCCGAAAAGCGGGGCGAACTGATTGGATGCGCCACCGCACTGGAAAGTTGCCGCGCAGGCATACACACATGTCTTGCGGTCATAGCATGGATAGCGGTCCATGCCGGTCATCATCCTGCACGTGCTCTCCGCCCTGAGGCCGTATGTGCTTATGCCATCCCTCGAGTCATTGAAAGCCTTGAGAAGCGCCAGCAGCTCGGCCAGCTCCTCCTCCTTCGGATAGATGGTGGCGAGGTAGTGGTCGGCCAGCACGTTGGAGATCTCTGCCGTATCGAGCACAAAGCTCGCGTTCTTTATCAGGAAGGTCTCATTCCCTCTTATCTTGACAAGGGAATAGTTGCCCAGCGAGGTGATGAGCGGCGTTATGGCTATGTCGCTCCTTTTCTCACCGGGATAGAGGTACTCCTCGATGACGACTGCAGGGACGGCTTGAAGAAGCAGTAACAGAAGAATGACGCTGCGCGCCCTGCGCCCCATATTTTCCCTCGGTCGCCTTTGTGAATTGGCGATTTGAGGGTTAAAAACCTATTGTTGAAGAAAAAGAAAAACAAAAAAATAAAAGATGGGGGGATTGCCCCCCTTGCTCTTTATCTCTGCGCCTGGAGCGCGCGGATGAACTCATCCGCGGCCGCAGCGGTGTCGGCGCCGGTGGTCCCTGCCACGACGATGGTGTTGCCGTACACTCCGAGCACTCTCTGTCCGGGCGTGAACTGGACAGCAGAGCCCGCGAGAGCGGCCTTGGTCACCTCGTTCACCTCAGGTCCTCCGACGCTGATCACCGTGCCAGCAACGGGCGTGGCGTCGCTCACCACAAGCGGCAACTCTATCGGGAAGATGGTTACCGCCTGCACAGAGCTCCCGCCAGTGCTGAGCACAGCACTCAGCCCGCTCTGGTCCACTGTGCAGTTGGCTCCCGCCGCAGTGCAGGCACCCACGGTCTCAGTGATGGAGGCCACCTTGATGGTGACTCCACCAGTGAGGCTCGCGGTCTCGCCCTCGGCGAGCGGTCCAACTGTGGTGGTTGCGCCAGCTGCTGCTCCAGTGGTCTTTATGTAGTACTGGGCTTCCGCAACCTTCTTGGCGATTTTGAAGCTCGCGGTGTTCTTGTCGATGGCCACGAACTGGCTGCCACGCTCGGTGATGAAGAGCTCCTCCTCCTGCGACACCTGACCGAACACGTTCGTATAGGTTATCTCGTCGTCTGGCTGGAAGAACACGTCGTCGGGGTTGGAGACGTTCAGGGTCAGGTTTATGTAGTCGTACTGGTTGTTGCCAGCGTCCTCTTCGATGGAGATCGTGGATATGTCAGTGTCAGTGTAGTTAGCCAAGAGCAAATCCTGCCCACCATCGCCCGGATCGTACTTCACCTGTGTTCCGTCTCCGACATTGAGATAGCACTGAGTTATCCCACTTGGCTGGAAGAGCACACTGCCGTTATAGGGGCCTGCGGGAACCCAGTAGAATTTGCTGCCCACGTACTGCGTCGGCGAGCCAAGGGTGAAGTAGTCCTTGGGTCCGCTGACATACACGAGCGAGCCGCTCACGTTGTATGTTGAGCTGCAGTCGGTTCCGCTACTCACCTTCAGCGGCGAGCTCGCGGCAATGTCTACGATGGTGAAGCTCAGGGAGTCATAGTCGGCGCTCCCAAGCGTCAGCCCATCATAGGACAGTTGCCACACGCTCGGCTCGGTGACGATGTCAAACCCGCTTCCCTTCTGCAGTTTTATCAGGGCGTTGTTCGCGGCCTCGTTCTTGAGGAGGATGCGGTGCAGGGAGTCAACGGTGTAGTCGCCCAGGTTATAGTCCTTGTTCTTCCAGTAGAGGCTGACTATCCAGTCTGGGTTGTCGTCGTCAAGCTCCTCTCCATCTCGGAGCTCGATCTCCTGGCTGAACACGGCCATCTCTGCCCACTTGGCTGCCAGTGTGTAACCAGGGTTGGTCTTGTAGACATGGATGCGCAGCTTGCTGCCATCGGGCGCAGTCCAAGTCAGAGTGCCTCCAGGACCTGGCTTTATCTGATCCTCCTTCTGCTTCACGCCATTCGCATCATATATCTCAATCGACGCATAGGCAATGTTTTGCTGTTCAATGGGAACGGTGATGTCGACGAGCTTAATGGAGTAAGCTCCGCCGCTCACATTGAGAGCTTCGCCTATGTGCACAATGCCGTAGGCGCTCTCCTTGGCCAGCTTTATGCTGCCTCCGGCATACTCTTCAGTCGTGACATTTGTAGCTGGATCGTTCTGCGGCCTCACCATGTCGCTGATCAGCCAGTCGCTGCCGAGGAACTTTATCGATACGCGGTGGCGAGCGGTCTCGTCGTTGTCGCTCTTGCAGTCACCCCAGTCACCGAGCGCGCCCTGACTGCCAGCGGCAGTGTTACGCGCTGTGCAGATAGGAATGCCGTACGCATCGTGCGTGAACACGATCTCGTACGCTGCATTGGGGCCTGTAGCCACAATCTGGTTCAGGTTGTCGTCAAACTTTGTCTCTGCCTGCACCCACAGGGCCTGCTCTTCTGTGTAGGTGGTTCCGGCATATGCATCGCGCGGCGAGGTTGTCGCCAGCGGAGCGAACTCAGTGCCGGAAATCTTCTTCGCTGCCTGATTCAGCAGCGGGGCCACCTGCAGCCCTGTTCCCGGATAGGATCCTCCATACTTGTCGGTCGTTCCGGTGTTGTTGCGGTTTTCAAGGTCCTTGTCAACCCAGTCCGTTATCAGCGTCCTGAAGCCAAGCGCTCCGGACACTGTTCCCGGAAGGGTGACCTCCAAAGTCACCTTCTCGTTGCTGATCGGGCAAACCCCGGCACCGGTTCCAGCCGTCACCGAACAGGTTGCCTGCCCGGCCACACTGGCGGTGATGGTCTGGCTCCTATAGGCCAGGTTTCCGATCACTGCAGCTATGTTCGCAGCCGCGATACCGTCGACGGCAGCTGCCTTCTGGCCGACGACGATTTTAACCACAGGCTGCCCATTCTGATTGATGATCTGCGCGTTCTGGAAGGTCACGTCCGCTACGGCGAGCGACGCTCCCAGAAGGGCTGCGCCTGCGGCGAGGGCTGCGATTCTCTTTGCATTCAACCCTCTCACTCTCTCACCTCGTTTTTGGATCGCCTTTATGGGCGCTTAAACACAAGTATTATCGGCGATCCTTTTGCGCCCAAAATGGCCTCTCGGCTTGAGGCCTTCACTGAGGCTTGCAAGGCATTGATTTTGGAAAGTTTTTAAACATATCTAAAAAGTAGAAAGTTCAATTTATAAAAAAAGTATAAAAGTTCGCTGGTTGCCGAACTAGGTGTTTGGGAGATGCCGAATGCAAGTATGAAAAGGTATGAACTAACGCCTTTCTCCGTACTCTTTGAGAAATGCGAGGTATTCCTTCAGCATCTCCACAGTTATGCTTGGTTTTCTTGTTTTGAGTATGTCCAGCAGGGTTGACTGGGAGAGTTTGACCTCTTGCTCCCCCCTGATGCGCGCGCGCACGAGGGTCATCTTTGCCTCCTGGCAAATGCTGGCTATGTCGGCACCCGTGAATCCCTCGGTGCGCTTGGCGAGCTCGTCGAAATCGACGTCATCGGCGAGGGGGATGCCCTCAAGGTTGTGGGCGAACAGGGCCTTGCGGCCTTCCCTGTCGGGCGGTGGGACGAAAAGTATTTTGTCAAAGCGGCCGGGCCTGAGCAGGGCTGGATCGAGCATTTTTGGCTTGTTGGTGGCTCCGATGAGCACAACATTCTTGAGCTCCTTCACGCCATCTAGCTCGGTAAGCATTTGGGTGACGATGTCCTCCACCACTTTGCTTGTATACAGCTCCCTTGAGGGTGCCACGGCCTCAATCTCATCTATAAATATAATGGCGGGCGCGCGCTCGCGCGCTCTGTTGAAGGTCTCTCTGATGACTCCCACAGCGCCCTCATAGCCTCGCTTGAGTAGGAGGGCGCCGCTGATTGTCAGGAAGGTGGCCTTGAGCTCGTTGGAGGCAGCCTTGACGATGAGCGTCTTGCCACATCCGGGAGGGCCGAAAAGCAGTAGGCCCTTGCTGGGCTTTATCTTGTACTCCTTCATCAGATCTTCATGCATGAGGGGGATCTCGATGGCCTCGATGAGCGCGCGCCGCACATCATCAAGCCCCACAACGTCTTTCCAAGTGACGATTTCCTCTTTCTTCTCTTCCGGTGCCCTGCCAGCCCTTCTCTCGAAATCGAGTTTGAAAGACTCGAAGTTCTCGAGCGCCTCGAGCGAGACGCTGGGCTTGATGCGCTCAAGCACTTGGGCGAAATGGCGCATGGCCACGGGCACGACGGCCTTCGCCGCCACGGCCTCCTCGGCAGCCTTGCGCGCTGCCTCGGCACAGATGTTGGCGATGTCCGCGCCCGAGTACCTCTCGGTAATCTCGGCGAGGCGGGCAAAATCCACATCGGGAGCCAGCGGCATGTTCTTCGTATGTATCCTGAAAATCTGCTCGCGCGCGGCCCTGTCGGGCAGGGGGATGTAGATGATTTTGTCGAAGCGGCCGGGCCTGAGCAGGGCGGGGTCGAGGAGGTGGGGCACGTTGGTGGTGCCCACGATGATGACATTCTTGACCGTCTTGAAGCCATCCATCTCTGCGAGGAAGAGCGAGAGCAGGCGCGGGGCCACGTCATCGGCGCTGAAAAGCTCCCTCTTCTTGCCGATGCTGTCGATCTCGTCGAAGAACAGTATGCAGGGCGCCTGGGCGCGCGCTATCTTGAACAGCTCGGTGAGATTGCGCTCGCTCTCGCCGTACCATTGGGAGAGTAGGTCGGAGCACTTCACATAGTATACACCAAATCCTAACTCCTTGGCGAGCGCGCGCATGAGAAGTGTTTTGCCCGTACCGGGAGGGCCGAAAAGCAGCACGCCGGTGGGCGGCCTTATGCCGTAGGCCATGGTCAGCTCCTTCTGCCTGAGCGGCCACACGATAGCCTCGTAGAGCTCCTTTTTGACATCCTCGTAGCCACCGATGTCGGCCAGCCCGCTGACACCCGTGCTGAGGCTCAGGTCCTGTATGCCGAATTTGCCGAACTTGGCCATGCGCTCCTCGGTCCGCACGCGCTCTTCGCCCGCGATATAGATGCCGAGATGGTCGAGAAGGAAGAGGAGGGCTGTGTTCATGCCCACGAAGAGGAAGATGAGTGGATTGAAGGCTGTCTCGCTGATCAGCGTGGCAAGATAATACACGGGAATGATAAGCACGAACACAGCGCTGGCGATGCCCTGCTCATAGCGGTGCCGGATCGCGCCGGGCACGAAACCCACGGCATACACAATGAGAGTCCAGGCGAGAATCTGGATGAGGCCAGAGTCAGCGAACAGCAGTTGCAGCGTGGCGCCGATGATGAGGCCAATGCCCTCATTCATATTCCTGACGGTCTCGCCACTGAACATGGTGGCGAAGTCAGCCATGGCTGTGGGGATGAGCTCGAGCAGCCCTACCTCGGCAGCACCCAGTTGCAGATAGGGCGCGCTGGCGTAAACGCCCGCAGGGCCCTTGAGCGGCATGAAGGCGCCATTTGGCGTCTGCCACAGGGCAGAGAGGAGAAGGATGAGGAATACGCAGGGGAGGGCCATGAGCGTGCTGCGCCTGCTGCCGAGCATGAGCGCGGCGAGCGTCAGCAACGGGATGATGAGGCCACCCACCGTACGCACTGGCTCGGGCGCGAAGGGCGCCAGCACGATGATCTCGAGGAAGGAGATGATGTACCAATAGGCGAAGGCCTCAAACAGCGTGATTGTGATGATGAGCAGGAAGAACCAGGCGAATACGGGCGACTGGTGCATCACGGCTGGGAAGGCCAGCAGCACGCCCGCGATGGTGCCGAACGGTGGCGAGCGATAGGCTATCGCGAAAACCGCCAGCACGAGCAGCGGGATGAGGTAAAGAGGATAGAAAGCAAAGGCCAGCAGCAGGAACAGCGCGCCCGCGGCCACCAGCAACGCTGCCAGTAGGGACTCGTTCTGCTGCAGGCTCACCAGAAGGGCTTTGAGCTTTTCCTCCCTCAGCGAGCGTGGCCTGGGCTCGGGCTTTGGCTGAGGTTTTGCCCTGCCCTCAGCCGCCCTGATGCCCTCGGCAAGCTTTTCCTCCGGCACGCAATGAGATTGAATTACTGATTTAAAAATGAGGGTTTTGGCTACGAGACTGCGAGCAGTATGTCTTCTTTGGTCAGCACGAGCGGGGTGCGGCGCCTCTTGCCATTTCCGTTCCTCTTTTTCCTGCCATTCCTCCTCGCATGCCGGGCTATGGCGAGCGCGCGCTCGACAATGGCTATCGCTCTGTCCTCGAGAATTTCGGCCATGGCATCGGGCGCATCGAGGGCAACCCTTTCGGCGCCCGCCCTTCTGATTATTCTCTCCAGCTCAAGACGAGGCAGTATGGCCATATCCTCACCTCAAGGAAGTAGACTCCCACACGCTGGGGGAGAGTGAAAAACAACTTATTTAAAGATTGTCAGCTTCCGTTGTCAAAAAAAATCGAGCGGGCGCGCGCGCCCTATTTTTGGCCAGAAAGAACTCGGGCGGCCTGCATTTTTTTCTTCCGGATTTTGTCGCGCTTTTTTGTTTTCGCCGTCTCCAACTTGAGCGCGTCGGCAATTATTTCGGAATGGTCGAAAGCGAGCGGCGGAAGATTGGCGAGCGGAAACCACTGTGCGCCAGCCGCATCGTCCCCTCCCCTCGGCCGGCGCGGTCCGACCGGCCTGCACAGGAAGGCCACGGTGATGCTCTTTCTCGGATCGCGCGTCGGGGAGGAGTAGACGCCGATCAGGCGTACGGCCTTCACTCTCACGCCTGTCTCCTCGGCGCACTCCCGCACTACTGCCTGCTCGGCACTCTCGTGCTCGCCGACAAAGCCGCCCGGCAACGCCCAGCGTCGAGCAAAGGGTGGGCGCGCCCTGTGCACAAGCAGCACCTTTCCGGCGTGGATGACGACTGCATCAACCGTTGTGGGCCTCATCCTCTTCCCCTGGCGAGAAAGGCGGTCTCTTCCTCATCGAGGCCGAAGAGCGCGGCGAGCGCGGTGCCCTTCTTCTCAGCCATGGCGCGCAGCAGAGGGAAGTATGCGGCCGCTTCCCTTGAGGAGCAGTGGAGCACGCGGCCCAGCTTCAGCCCGATGCGCCGGGCCAGGCTCCGCTCGTGCTTGCTCGCCGACAGCGCGCGGATGATGTGAGGAAAGGCATAGCTCGCGAACTTGTGATATGGCCTGTGTTTGGCGAGCGCCACTCCGGCTGTGAGCAGATCGTTGGCATAGCGCAGCAAACCCCAATACTGCCTGCGGATTATCCTGCCATCAAAGACGTCAGCGCGTGAAAGGGCATCGAGCGCGCGCGCCAGATCGCCGGCATCTTCGTACTCAGCGGGGATGTTCTCCTCCACCCATTTCTTAAAAAGCTCGTGGTCCATGTCGAGCCCATCGGCCGCCGCGCGCGCGGCCGCGAATGAAGTGCTCTTGAAAAGCTCGCGCAAAACACCGAAAACTTTCTTTTCCCTATCGCGCTGGCCGAGCGGGGCGAGCGAGAGCGCGCCGCCCTCGCATGCGGCCTGTAGGTCGTTGATGGCGGCCCGCAGGTCGCCGCCTGCCCCGCGCGCTATGGCGGTGATGGCCTCGGCGCTCACCTCAGCACCCTCCCTCTCGGCAATGCGCCTGAGCGCTTTGGCTATGTCGGCGGCATTCACCCGCTTGAACTCTATGGCAGTGCAGGCCGTTCTCAGATGGGATAGCGCTGGATTCCATATGTCATTTGCTGTGAAGATGACTGGGTGGCGTGCATTGTTGGCGAGCGCGAGCGCGGCTGCCGCCCCTCCCCTGTCGGCGCTCTGCAGCCCATCTATCTCATCGATCAGTATGAGACGCTCGGCCGCGGCGAGCGTGCCGGCCGCGCTGGCCAGGCCAGCCCTTCGCTCAATCTCCTCCCTTGTGCGCAGGTCGCTGGCATTCAGCTCAACCACCTCCCAGCCCATGGCGGCAGCCAGCGCGTGCGCGAGCGCGCTCTTTCCGCACCCGGCCGGGCCATGAAATAGAAGCGGTCTGGCACGTTGGCCCCTCCGCCATCCCAGCGCCCATCGTTTGGCAGCTTCAACGGCCTCGGGATTTCCGGCGAATTCCTCGAGCGTTGGCGCGTGTTTCATGCACCACAGCATGCCATCAACTCAAGCGAAGAAGAACAGCACGAGGCCGCAGTCCCCAGCAGCCTCTGCTCTGGCGAGCATGTCGGTCAGCCGGCTGACATCGCCCCGCGTGAGGCTCACATCAACCCATTCGCTGGCCAGCGCGCCGGTTGTGGCATTGAAGCTCACGCGCAACACCTCATAGGGCGCGCCGCACGAGAGATTCCTGTAGGAAAATGTGTAGATCACGAGCGCCGAGTCCGTGCCGACCGGCCTCACGGCCTTCTCGAGCTTCTGCCCGCAGGCATTGATGGACTGGAGCTGGGCGAGCAGGAAGGAGCGGTTTGCCCCGACCGGCAACGGAAGCGCTGCGAGTTTTTCGGCCGAGCAGTTGGCTGCTCTGGCATAAAGGCCATCGAACCGTTGCAGGAGGAGAGCATCCCTCGTGCCGTCGGCGAGCGAGGATGCCCGTGCCAGGACGTCTGGCGGACCAACCGTCGTGCAGCCGAGCAGCAGCACGAGCGCGGGCAACAGAGCGCGCATGCCAGAAAAAAGGGGGCGCAGATTAAATAGGTTGTGCTAGGACGCCCGGACAGGGCGGCTCTTCAATTTAATTTCTCCATTTTTTGTTCTGGCAATGAGCTCGGCGGCCGCGTGGTTTGCCACCCCGCTCACGCGGTAGGAGACCTCCCAGCCCTCGTTGGCCCGCACGATGCCGCGCTCCCAGCATAGCACCCTGCCAAAAATGGTATCCGAAATCTTCGCATCGCCCGCATCAACGAGCTCGCCATCCTGAATGATATCGAGCAGCCTGGCATTCCACAGCTCAACGCCGACATTCTCAAGCCGCAGCTTAACCCTATCGCCCTCAACGCTCTTGATCAGCTCCAGCCTTGGCCTGAAGGCGACAGCATAGATCAGCAGGGCAAGCACGGGAAGGGGCAGCAGCAGGGCGAGCACCATCATCCAGGCATAGTCTGGCACCTGTGGCCCGCTCAGCGTATTGGAGAGCGGCTTGGTTTTCGGCGGGAGTGAGGGCCCAACAACCTCTATGAACGCTGTGAGGTTGCCAAAGCTGATGCTCCAGTTGCCGGCCTCATCAAAAACAAAGAGTAGGCGGCCACCTGAGAGCTGCCCGACAGAAACCATGCCGCTCGGCGAAGTTATCGAAAGCCAGCCGCTGGCAGGGACGCCCTGCCTCAACACGGCAATTGAAACTGGCTCGTTGATGAGCGCGGTGGATGGCAGAAACAGCTCGATTGCTGGCCCGATGGGCTCAGTTGTTTGGGATTGGTTTGAAGGCTCGCTCGCGGGCGCGCTCTCGGGCTCTGTGGCAGGGGTGGTTTCCGCAGATGCGCCCGCAGCAGTGTTTGGGGCATTGAAAATGGTCGAGGGGCTCTCTGCGGGTGGCACGCTGGGGGATGGGCTGGGGGGTTGGCTGGGGTAGTAAGAGCCTGAATAGCTGCTCCTGCCACCGCCACGCCTGCTTGGAGGCGGGGCCGGAACATCGTAGTAGAAAACAACCTGATGGTCGCCCTCGTGCAGCGAGGAGTTTGTGTGATTTGTTCCCACAACTATCTCGATCGCGCTCGAGTTTTCAGCCCACATCACATCTTGCTCGCTACCATCGACAGTGACGCCCGCGCTGCCGGCCACCGCGCTCGCCCAATCGGCCATGATTTCCTTGGCGAAGGCATAGCGGATGGGGAGGGTGGGAATGCGGCTGTCCTCTGGAATGCGTATACAGGCGCGCACCTCCCTGCGCGTCTGGGAGGGCGCCAAAAAGGTCGGAGGGGCGCACTCGCTGGGGCCGGGCATTGAGGCATTGGCGAAGAGGAGCAAGGAGGCGTTGGGTTCGAGCTCGATGGGTCCGAACGGCGCATCCAGCGTCCATACACCCTCGCTGGCATCGGCGAAAGTCTGCCTGATCTTCCTGAGCGGATTTGTGTTGTTGAAGATGAATTTGAGAGTGGCGTGTAGCGGCTGGCCAACGCGCGCTTCGGCAGGCAGCAGCTCGCCCACCAACATCTTCTCTATGCCCGCCACCCTGAACCGCAGAGAGAATGAGCAGTTGGCGTACTCCGGGCACGAGGCATTGAAGCTGGCGAGCGAGCCGTCCAGCGACACGGGTAGGGGCGAGCCATCGGCCTCGGCCTCGAGCGAGCCGACGAAATCGGCTGGCAAGGGATAGCTTATTGTGTCGTTGAAGGGCGTGTGTTTGTTGTTTATCGCGGTGAAGGAGACCGCGAGCATGGCCTCGGCGAGCTCCTCACTGCTGACTATGTCGGTCGTGTTGGCCTCAACGAGGATGGATGTGCTGGCCTCCCCCCTACTCCCCAATGGCGACTCGAGCGCGCCGATGGTGAGCGGCTTGGGGCCAAGAGGCTCGCTGTCGGCAATCAGCAGTTCAAGCACGCATGAGCCATCATCCGCTGTTAAGCAGGAGACATTCGATGTGGAAACCAACACATCTCCAGCTGGGCTGCCGGCAACGCGCGCAGTGACGGCAATGCGCACGCGCTCGCCGGGAAAGTAGCCATCGCGCGGATGGCCGTCAAGCAGGGCTGGCAACACGACGATGCGGGGGACTGTATAGCTGGCATTCAGCGCACCGGTCGCGGATAGCGTGTCATTTTCAAGCGAGCAGTTATCGCAGGAGAAATTGCTCACGCGTGGGGGCAGGGTGAAGCGCAACACACTCATGTTCGAGCTGCCGAGCAGGGAGAGCGTGTAGCGCACGCTATCCTCCAGCAGCTCAAACGAGGCATTGGCCTCCCGCACGATTGTTGATGGGGAGAAGGCCATGCGCGCATAGAGGGGCACAGACTTGCAGGAGAGCGCCGGACAGCTCCCGCTCCCCTGAGCAAGAAGCGCTCCAATGCCATCGGTTATGCTCAGCGTGTTTGTGCCGGCATTGAAGCAGTTTGCCGGGAAAGAGACAGTGCGCTCGTGTTGTCCTCCCGAGCATTTGTGATAGCATGTGTTGTGGATATCCGCCGAGCACCGGCCGTTTATCGAAACTGAGAGCTTCGGGATACCCCAATAGCACTCGAGTATCGAGAGCGTTATGGTACCATCCGCTGGGTGGGGGATAGTGAAGGTGAAGGTTGGTTTTGTGACAAGGAATATGTTTTTGTATACATCTTTGGAGCATACGTTGCCTGAAGTGAAGACCCTCACAACGTTGTCCGGATAGGAGCAGGTATATGGGCCCATGCTGCGCGGGGAGCACGATGCAAAAAGCGCAAAGCCAGGCATCTCCTCGGTGTAATCGAAAATGACCTCGCCGGCCGCAGCCAAATGTAGGAGCAGCAGGGCCACGAATAGCGCGCGCAGGGTCATGCTATAATATTCCCCTATTTATTAATAGTGGCTGGTGCTAATATTCATCGCTGAGCTCGAGCTGGAGCAACGCCTCCTCAAGCTCGGCGCGCTGTTTTTCCAGAAGTTTTCGGATGCGCTCAATGCGCTTGGCCTGCAGGTCGACCGCCCTGTATTTGCGGGCTGCCTTGTTGAAGTGCTCTATGGAGAGCGTGTAGAGCTCCTCCTTATCCATCGTTCTGGCGATGTCGGCAAGAATTTCTCCGAGAAATTTGTTCACAGCGATTTTGACATCGCTCTTTATCTGATGCTCCTTCTGCAGGTTCTCCTTGATTATCCTGACGATGCGGGCGGTCGGGAAAGGCAGCTTTGCCTCTTCCTCGGCGGGAATCTCTTCCTCGGGAGCCTCTGCGACTGCCTTGTCTTCTTCAGCCACTTCATCACCTTGCAAGCCTTTAAGTTGTTGTATTTTAAATAATGTTGTGGCCACACTGCGCGCAGGGAAAATCGTAGAGGAAAACCCCGCACTGGCAGATGGAATTTTCAGGAGGGGATTTGGCAGGCTGAGCGGCCAGCGCGTGCACCTACATCCGCTCGAGGCTGCCTATCTCGTCTCCATCGGAAAAATAAAGGTGGTGAGCGGAGGGAGGGAACTCAGCGCGCAGGCACTGCTCGCCCTCGCAAAAGAGCGCGATACGCTGGCCCCCGAGAAGTATGCCGTGCTGGCCGACCTCAGAAAGAGGGGATATGCCGTGCGCATTGTTGAGGGCGAGCGCTGGCTACGCGTTTATGAGAGGGGGAAGAGGCCCGGCGAGGCGCCCTCCAAATTTTTGGTTAGGGTTGTGAGGGGGGGCGAGCGGGCAAGCGTGGGGGAGATTGTCGAGGAGGCCGAGGGGGCCCACAACGCGCGCAAGAGGCTGGTGTGGGCGCTCGTGAGGCCTGATGGCATCTCGTATTATGGGGTGGAGAGGGCTGGGTTGTGATGCTCAACTGCACACGGTGCGGGCGGGCCATCGAGCCATGGGAGATGGGGCTCTACTACGGCTCCTTCCTTTGCTCTTACTGCTATGGAGAAAGGATGAAGGAAAGGGAGCGCAGCGAGATATGCACGGCCTGCTACCGACACCTCAAAAAGAGCGAGGCGATCACGCGCCTCGGGCGCACGCTGTGTGCCCCCTGCGCTGAGAAGGAGGAGGCGAGGAGGCGCGAGGCCACGTGCAAGGTGTGCGGCCGCTGGATAGTGGATCCAAACGAGAAGCGCATCATGCCGACCGGCGAGGCCATGTGCGTGGATTGTTATCACAAGGAGATGGGCGCCATGCGGCTGGCAGCAAAAGTGTGCGTGAGATGTGGCAAGAGCACGGTGGCGCGGTTTGTGACCGAAAAGGGAGAAGTGTACTGCCCGCCATGCTCAAGGTTTGTTGCCGAGGCGCTCACGGAGGAGAGGGGTCCGCCCATTGTGGTCGAGGAAGAGGAGACTCCTCTCATAAAGAGGCTGAGAGGGCTGATCGAGAAAATGCTCAAGAGCTAGTCGCCAGCAGGGCGTCCGTTTGCTCCCCCATGTAATCGAGGTCGGTTATCGTGTTTTGCTTGCGCCACCACAAGCGCGCATCCACAGGCTCGCCCGCCGTTCGCTCTCCGATGAGCTTTGCCACGAGCTTAACGAGCGCGAGGTGCTGCAATTCGGTAGAAAACGACGTCAGCCCCTCCTCAAGCAGTACGCTGGCGGTGTTGCCGAGGACCAGAAGCCCGTAAGCGTAGAGGATGTCTGAGCCTGTGATGAGCTCGTTGCAGAAATCCGACACAGCGCGCTTTGCGCTCGAGCCGACGAGCCACCTCTGCGCGCGCTGGAGGGCGGCAGAGTGCTCCAGCAGGGAGCAGGCGAGCGCGTGATGCTGAATGTAGCGCAGGGGCCTGCCATGCGCTGAGACAATGTTCTCCTCCACAACCCCGAGCGTGTGCATGGCCAGCACGCGCTGCTTATCCTTGTGAAGCAGTATCACCCCGCGGCGGTGGTTTTCCTTTGCCGCCTTTTCAATGGCTTTGCTCCCGAGCGGCCTGAAGAGCTTGGCTGATGGCGGAAGGCTGATGTCCTCCAGAAGATATTTTTCGAAAGGGGGTGGCAGGCATTGCCGGCGGCAGCTGACCTCTTTTTTAATGCCGGATCGCAGCACATCGCTGTTTTTGGCAAAGCCGGTATTTAAGAGCTATGGATAGACCGCGCTCGCGTGAGGGCTTTCGAAGACGCGGATTGAGAGCCTTCCGCCCACCTTCCCCTTTATTTTATCATGGAGAAACCTGGCGAGCTGCTCGGCCGTCACCGCGCTGATGGGTAGAAACACCACATCGCTCTGCGGAAAGACAAAACGCTCCCCGCACGCAATGACCTCAACCTCACCGCCCTTCAGCCTTGCGCTGACAGCCCTGCTTTTTTTTGGCAGCAGAAGCTTGTGATCGAGTGGCGCAATGGCCTGGCGCAGCAGGCGGCGCAGCTCTCTGAAGTCCACCACCATTCCCTCTTTGCCGGGCCTTCCCTGCACGCTCGCCTCCACCTCATAATTGTGGCCATGGAGGGGCTCGCGCACACCACCGACAATCGCAAAGTGGGCCGCGCTGAAACCGATGCCAGACACGACAACTTTCACGCGCCATCCCTCAGCTCTCCAAAAGAGATGACCTTCTCGGCAAATGCATTGTGCGCGTGAATGCTCTCAGCGCTCTCGCAGCGCGCCGTGATGAGCGCATCGGGCGAGAGTTTTGGGTAGGCTGCCAACAGGCCGCTGAGCATGTTGCGCACGACATCCTCAACGAAGGCGGGCCTGGCGTGCGCGCTGACAATCACCCTGAGCTCGTCCTCCCTCTTGAGCACGCCAAACACGGGCGAGGACATGCTGGACTCGGCAATCTCTGCGAGGTCTTGGGCATCAACGCGCTCGCCCTCGCCAGTCTCAACGATGAGCGTCGCCTTACACCTCTGGTTGTGGCTGGCGAGAGGGATGGCCGCGAGCGCGGTCTCGGCCTGTCGCTCATCGAAACCTTCTTTGAGGAGTTTTGCGCGCGCGTGCTCCCTTGACAGCTCAAGGCCGCACGGGCACACGGTCATGCCTGTGGCTTCTATGCCGATTGCTTTCCTTGTCCTTGTATGCCCATCCTCGCGCCATGACACCGCTTTGGCGAGGATGCGATAGGAGGAGCTGGCCGGAGCCTGCCTCGGCAGGATGAGATCGGCAGCCAGGCGCACCTCGGCGCGCGTGGCCAGCTCGTTCCTCTCCAGCAGCTTCCTCGATATCTCGGAGCACAGCACCTCAACATCGGCGATATTGTGCGAGGCGGCATGCTCCACGCACTCATTGATGACCTCGTTGTGTCGGCTGAAGTGCGCGCCCCTCTGCTCGCCCATCACATCGACAAAAGCATCGATGCTGGCATACAGGAGCGTCTTTTTCCCTTCTTCGTTCTCCTGCACGAGCGCCTTCTTTATGCCCGTCACGCCTGCACGCGTGAGCGGCATCCTGAAGGCAGGGGGCTGTGCATGCACATCCGGCAACGCCTCTCCCACAGGTATTTTAATCGGGCCACACTTACTTAAACCATATGCTGGCCGCTGGCATCGATGCCGGAAGCTCGCGGTGGGCTGTGGCGCTGTTGCGTGATGGCAAGCTGACGGGCTACACGGAAATGGCGAGCGGCGAGGCGGAGCGCATCGCCTCGCTTGTCTCGCGCGCCGATGTTGTGGCGGCTCCCTCCGGTTATGGCCTGCCCCTCATGCACATCAGCCAGCTCACCGCCCGCGAGCTACGACTGCTCGCCTTCAAGAGGGAACGCGAGAGCATTCTCGGGCTCACCGCGCTGCTGCGCGAGCTGAAGAGAAGGAAATTGAATGCGTTTATCCTCCCCGGAGCCAAACACCTCCCCACAGTTCCAGCTTGGAGAAAGATAAACAGGATTGACATGGGCACGCCCGATAAGGTGGCCGCGTGTGCGTGCGCCATCGCCACGCTGGCCCGCGAGCGAAAAATCCGATTCGATGAGATGACCTTTCTCTTTGCCGAGCTCGGCTCCTTTTTCAATGCATTCCTCGCTGTTGAGGATGGCAAAATTGTTGACGGCATTGGAGGAAGCTGTGCGAGCATGGGGTGGAGGGCGAGGGGCGCGGTCGATGCTGAAGTGGTTGGGGGGATGAAGCGCTGGGCTGGCAAGCGGTTTGTTTTCTCGGGCGGCCTGGCCGATGCGAGGAAAGTGTGTCGCGATGCCGAGAACGCTTACTGGGAGGGCGTGCTCAAAGATCTGGCGAGATTGCGCGTTGCTGTCGATGCCAGAGAGGTCGTGCTGTCTGGCGCGCTCGCGAGCAGAGCAAAAGAGAGGCTGGAGATGGTGGGCGCTGGCTATGCCTTCTTCGACCTGCAGGCGCACTGGGGTGGCCGAAAGCCCGCCGCCATAGGCGCGGCCATGCTGGCGGATGGGATAGCTGGGGGGGAGTTTCATCCGCTGTTTGACTGTATGGAAATCGATGGCGCGGCTGGCAGCATACTCGATTTTGTGGTGTGAGGGATGAGAAAAAGCGAGCAGAAATTTGGGGCCGGGCGTGCAGTTGAGTTCCCCAGCATATTGGAGAGAGGTAAGACCATACTTGGCATTCGAGTGATGAAGAGCGCGCGCAAGGAATCGGTGGATGCCCTGCTCGGGAACCTCGTATGGTCCCCGCTTCATGCGCTCGGCGCGCTCGCCAAAGTTGATTACGGGGAGGATGCAGCGCTCATGCAGAGAGTTGTGGATTTCACCTCTGTATTTCTCGGCAGGCAGGATGAGGTTGGCGACAAAGCATACGAGCTGATGCGCGTGCTGTACCACGATGCGCGCGCAGCGCTCGGCTCCATTGAGGGGCGGGGCGCGATAAGTAAAATTGAGCTGGAGCCGAGGGCGAAGGCGTTGCGCGCGCTGGCCGAGCGCATCGAGCGCCTTCTGACCGAGCACGGGCTGGCCTAAGCAGGACATTCACTGCGGTGTGTGGATGCGCCCCTATTCCTCGCTCCCGAAATGAAGGCATTTGGCAGGGAGGAGGCAAGCCTTCTGGCCTGTTTTGCTGAGTCTGTCACGCCAAAAACGAGAGGGCCGAAAGAGGAAAGGCCCGCACCCGCGCAGGCGCGCTGGAGCTGTGCGAAGGCCTCGCGCGTCGCCCTGGCCTGGAAGCGCCACTCAATGGCTTTGAAGCCAATGCGCTGCAGCGCATTGATCCCATCCCCAAACAGGGCTATGTCCCTCTCGAGCGCGCCTGGCGCGAGCTGGCCGAATGCCACGGCAAAAGCTCGCTCCACTTCCCTGCGCGGAATGGGGCAGAAGCGCGCGAAGATCTCCTTCTCCCTCCCCCCGTAAATGCGCCCGGGCGAGGGAATGCTGCACACAAACAGCCAATCGCGGGGAAGGGGAATGCGCGCCAGCAGGGGAGGAGGTGGGGCGCGCGAGGCGGCCGAGGGAAGGAAAGATTTTTTTTGTGCTGGGAAGGCATGGCCGGCATCGAAGAGCAGCCCGCCCATCTCAAAGCCCCATGTGCCAATGCCGCTCGTGCCCCCCCTGCCAACCATCCGCGCAAGCTCGGGCGCGCGCGCGTGTGGCGCACAGGCTTTTGCCACGGCGAGCAACAGTTGAGTGGTTGAGCCCAGGCCGACATGAGGAGGAATGGTGCGGCGGACGATGATGCGGTGAGGGGGAAATGCGCGTGCGGCCGCGCGTATCTCTGCAATCCTTTCCTCGGCAATGACTTCGGTGCGCTCGCTCGGCTCGGCCTCAACCTCCACCCCAGGCCGCTCGAGATAAACGCCCGCACCGCCGTCGCAGCGCCCGCGCTCGCCATTCAGGTCGAACAGGCCGAAGTGCAGCCTGCTACCTGTTCTGACAACCACTCCCACAACATTAATAGAGTGAGGCACGAATAAAGAGTTTGTGGGCATGGGAAGGACGCTCGCCGTTACTGCCAGGGATGCCGCGCGCGCGGCCAGGCCCATTCCGGGCGTTGATTACCTTGTGTGCGAGTGGGATGTGGCGGCGCTGCTTCCGCTGGCGCTCGTCGAGGGACAGCTGAGGTCGATTGACCTGAGCAAGTACGAGCGCCTGATCCTGCCCGGCGGGGTGAACTTCGATGTGCGCGAGCTTGAGAGGCGCGTGGGGGTCCCATGCTTCCGTGGTCCCACACACATCGGCGACCTGCCGTGGGTGATTGAGAGGGGGCTGGCGCTGTCAAAAGATGTTCCGGCAGAGAAGCTGCATGAGAGGGCGATGGCCGAGGAAGCCGCGCGCATTGTGGCGGATGCCGAGAGAAAAGGAAGGGTGTGGGGCAGGCTGCGGATTGGTGGGATGGCGCGCGTGATTGGCGAGATCGTCGATGCCCCGCGAATGGACGATGAGGAGGTAGCCGCGCGGGCCGAGTATTTCAAGCAGGAGGGCGCAAGCGTGATTGACATAGGAATGATCGCCAACGAGGACAATTCTGGGGAGGTCGCCAGGCTTGTCGAGGCGGCGAGAAGGAGCGGGCTTCCGGTGAGCGTGGATACCATGCATGAGAGGGAGATGCTGGCCGCAGCAGATGCTGGCGCAGATCTCCTTCTCAGCCTCACACTCGATACTTTGGAGCTCGCGCCCTCGCTTGGTATGCCATGTGTGATCATTCCTGGCAAAAACGGCAGGATTGCCAAAGGAGTTTGGGAAAAGGTTGGGTGGCTCGAGGAGGCTGGGCAGAAGCTCAGAAAGATGGGTTTCGAGAGATACATTGCCGATCCGATTCTCGAGCCGGTGGGCGCTGGCTTTGCCGACTCGCTGCTCGCCTATTACCATTTCAGGCACAGAAATCCAGATGTGCCGCTGCTCATGGGTGTGGGGAATGTCGTTGAGCTGTTTGATGCCGACAGCGTGGGGATGAATGCGCTGTTGGCGGGATTTGGTAGCGAAATTGGGGTGGAGTTCCTGTTTGCGCCGGAAAAAAGCCCAAAGGCAAGGGGCAGTGTCAGGGAGCTGGCCGCGGCGGCGAGGCTGCTGTGCGTGGCCAGGGAGAGAGGGAGCATGCCCAAAGATCTTGGCTTCAGCGTGCTGGCGCTCAAGGAAAAGAGGGAGAGGCCGGGCGTGGCGATCCCTGCCGATGAGGTTGTTGAGGCAAAGGCGGGCGAGCCGAGGTATGACAGAGGGCGCTTCAAAATATTCCTGACGGACAGAATAAATGTGGTGTGGGAGGAGGGAGGGAAAAGGATTCTGTTTGCGGGCAGCAACGCGAGCGATGTTGGTATGGCCATCGCCAGAGACGAAAGGGTGAAAATATCAACAGAACATGCCGTCTATCTTGGCAGGGAGCTGGCGAAGGCCGAGCTGTGCCTGTTACTGCACAAGAGCTATGTGCAGGACGAGCCCATGGAGTGGGGGATCTATGCAGCTCAACGAATGGATGAGGGAGTACGAAAGGATTAAGAGGCGTTTGGCACATCTCGGCTTGAATTTTGATGGCGACCGCATGGCGCGCGATGCGCTCGCACGCCTGGTGAGAGGGAGGAAGGGTTGGCTGGCATTCCTGCGGGGCAAGCCGGCCATCGTTTTTGGGAATGCGCGCAAAAATAAAACGGCGCTCGTACACCCCTGTGCCGTGATTGCGGCCGATGGAGCGAGCGAAATGCTGTTGAAAGAGGGTATCGTGCCCGATGTGGTTTGTACCGATCTGGATGGCAGGATGGAGGCGATAAGGGAGGCGGGCGAGAAGGGCGCTGTCATAGTGATCCATGCGCACGGTGACAACATCAGCAAGCTGGAGGACGCGGTGAGGATGCTGCGCGGATGTAAGCTCATCGGCACCACGCAGGTGGAGCCGAAAGGGCGCGTGTACAACTTCGGTGGCTTTACTGATGGCGACAGATGCATCTTCCTGGCACGGGCCTTTGGCGCGAGTCCAATCGGTTTTGTCGGGATCGACTTCAGGAGCGCAAAGCACGGCGTGGCGAGAAGGCTCATCGGCCTGCTGAGAAGGGAGAGAGCTGATATTTTCAATCTGGCCACACGGCGCGGGCGGAGAGAGTTTGTGAGGTGGGTGCGTGGATCTTGAGGGATTTGCCAGACGGGCGCTGAGCAGAGGGCAGGCCAGAGAGGTGGCCGAGGCCAGCATGGCCAAGCTCATCGCTGATATCAAGGGCATTGGGCGCGCGCGAGCGAGGGCGCTCGCAACGGCTGTGTTTGATGAGGTGATGCTATCCGAGACAAAGCCGCGTAGCGCCTGGCTTGCGCGCCTGCTCGCCTGCCCAAAGAGCGGGGTGAGCATGGGGGCCATGGGCGTGGGCAGCAGGGGCAGCGGGGATTTTTTCATCCATCGCATCCTCACGGGCTTCGCGCGCGGAAGGGCGGTGTTGGGAGCTCGCGCGCTGGATGATGCCGGGGCTGTGAAGGCCGGTCGCCATGTCATCGTGGTGTCGGTGGACGGCACGCACTCGCGCCTCAGCGCCTGGCCATTTCTGGCCGGCTTCCATGTTACCAGAGCTGCCTTGCGCGATGTGCTCGTGAAGGGGGCAAAGCCGCTCGCGCTTTTCACAGACATACACCTGGCCGATGACGGCGATGTGGGCAAGCTGTTCGACTTTTCGGCGGGCATCGGCACAGTGAGCGAGCTGACGGGCGTGCCGCTCGTGGCGGGCAGCACGCTGCGCGTGGGCGGCGACATGGTGATAGGGGATAGGATGGTTTCGTGCGTGGGGGCGGTTGGGGTGGCGGGCAGGAACCTTTTTGCCAGGGCCAATGTGAGGGCGGGCGATTTCATCGTTATGACCGAGGGCGCGGGTGGTGGCACGATATGCACGGCTGCCATTTTCTCGGGACATCCCGATGTTGTGGCCGAAACGCTCAACATAAACTTCTTTCGGGCATGCAGGGCGCTGGCGGGATGCCCGGGCATCCATGCCATGCTCGATGTCACCAATGGGGGGCTGAGAGGCGATGCGGCCGAGGTGTGCAGGGCGAGTGGTGTCGGGCTTGAGTTCGAGGAAGAGAGGGTGAGGGCGATGGTGAATGCCAGGGTTTTGCGCCTGCTGGAGGAGGAGGGCATCGATTATCTCGGTGTGTCGCTGGATTCGCTGCTCGTGTTCACGCCAAGGCCTGCGCTTGTGCTCAAAAGGCTTGAGCGGGCCGGCGTGAAGGCGGCCGTTGTGGGAAGGGCAGGGGGGAAGGGTTGTCGGCTGCTTGCCGGCGGGCGCGCGCGCCCCCTTCGACCTCGATTTCGCGAGAGCGCCTATACCAAGATTAAAAAATTGGCTGGAGAGGAAGAGCCCGCAGATAGGCGCGACATGGAGGCGCGCGTGTTGCGAGCCGCTGAGCAGGCGAAGAGAAAGATGCGCGAGGTTGTGAGGCGCATTCGGGGAGTGTTGTGAGGGTAGATCTGAAGCGGATTGGGATGGAGAGGGGTTGGATTTACGAGGGCATTGTGAGCACTTACTCGCCGGAAGGGCAGGCGCATGCCGCGCCCATGGGCTTTCGCTCGGATGACCTGAAGACGATTGTGGTGCGGCCCTATAAGGATACACAGAGCTACATAAACATCCGGGCGAAGGGCTGTTTTGTGCTCAACTTCGTGGATGATGTGGGGGAATTCTATACGCACATATTCGAGCCCGAGAAGGCAGGCATGGAGCGCTTTCGCAGGACAGACATCGATGCGCCCGCGCTCTCCTGCGCACCGGCCTACTGGCAATGCAAGGTGCTCGCCTTCAAAGAGGATGGCAGTGGGCGGGGCACGGTGACTGCTGAGATAATCGATGGTGTGGGCAGGCCGGTGCTGCTGTCTCGCGCGCCCGCGCTCGCGCTCGAGTGCATCATTGCGGCAACAAAGTTGGGCGTGGATGCTGAAAAGGATGCCTTTCTCAAGCAGTTTCTGGAGGAGACCGCTGCGCTCATAGCGCGCGTGGCGCCAGGCAGCAGATATGAGGAGATAGCCAGGGCATGTCTGGCGCATGCCAAGGGCTAGTTTGGCATGCATCATAAGCTTTTCGAGAGCAACGAGAGCGCGCGCCTGGCGCGCGCCAGCGCAGCCCTCCCTTTCGCTGTGATGGCATAGTATTTTCTCCTGCCCCTCTGCCTGCTGGCGATGAGCCCCTCGCGCTCGAGCTTGTAGAGCACAATGTAGGAGAGGATGAGGCCGGGCCTCCAGCCAAAATTCTTCTCAACCTCATCCCTCAGCGTATAGGCATAGCGCTCTCGCTTGCGCAGCAGCGACAGCACATACAGCCACAGGTTCTCTGTGGTCAGCGAGCGCCGTAGCCTTGCCTCAGGGGTGGTGAGCGCCACGTTATTTATTTAATGCTTATTAAATAATTCATCGATATGGCGAGAGGGAAAATCAGAATAGCCATCGCGGGCGTGGGCAACTGCGCCAGCTCGCTCGTGCAGGGCCTGGCCTACTACAGGCACGTGAGCAGCAATGATGAGAGCGTGCCGGGCCTCATGCATAACGTGCTCGGGGGGTACCGCATAGCCGACATACAGGTTGTGGCGGCTTTCGATGTGGACAAGCGGAAGGTCGGCAAGGATGTGGCCGAGGCGATTTTTTCTCCTCCCAACTGCACGCAGATATTCTGTAAGAGAATTCCGAAGACCGGCGCGATCGTGCAGAAGGGGCCCGTGCTGGATGGCGTGGCAGAAACAACGAGAGACAGTTTTCTGGTCGACCCGGCCCAGAAGCCCGTTGATGTGGCCGAGGCGCTGCGGGAGGCTGAAGCCGACATGCTCATCAACTATCTGCCCGTGGGCAGCGAGCAGGCCGTGCGGTACTATGCGCGGGCCGCGCTGGATGCCGGGTGCGCGTTCATCAACTGCATGCCCGTTTTCATAGCCAGCGATGGCGCATGGGCTAGGCGGTTTGAGGAGAGAGGACTGCCAGTGGTGGGCGATGACATAAAGAGCCAGGTTGGCGCGACGATATTGCACCGCACGCTCGCCCGTCTGTTCCTTGAGAGAGGGGTACGGATCGAACGCACCTATCAGCTGAATGTCGGTGGCAACACCGATTTCCTCAACATGCTTGAGAGGCAGAGGCTTCACAGCAAGAAGATAAGCAAGACGAGTGCGGTGCAGAGCCAATTCCCTGTGCCCCTCGACAGCGAGAACATACACATCGGGCCCAGCGACTATGTGCCGTGGCTCAAGGACAGGAAGATAGCCTTCATCCGCATAGAGGGCAGGAAGTTCGGCGATGTGCCCATCAGCCTTGAGTGCAGGCTCGAGGTGGAGGATTCCCCCAACAGCGCGGGCATTGTGGTGGATGCCATACGATGCACAAAGCTCGCGCTCGACCGCGGCACGGCCGGGCCGCTCATCTCCGCCTCGGCCTACTTCATGAAACATCCTCCACAGCAGTTCACCGATGTGGAGGCCAGGCAGATGCTGGAGGAATTCATCGCTGGGCTGCGGGAGCGATGAGGCGAGCGCATGGGGCTGAAAACTGCATTGCCCGAATTCGCCGAGGGCATTTCAAACAAGCTGGGGCTGTTTTTCGCGCGCTGGCCGCTCACGCCAAACCAGTGGACGGTTTTAAGCGTGCTGCCCGCGCTGGCTGGCTTTGGCGCGCTGGTTTATGGTCACATGGCCGCGGGCATCGTGCTGTTTGCGCTGTCCGCCGTCATCGATGCAATTGACGGGGGGGTAGCGCGCATGAGCGGTGCGGTCACAAGGCTGGGCGCATTTCTGGATGGGGTGATGGACAGGGTGGTTGAGGCCCTCTTGCTGTTTGGGCTGATGTTCTCGGGCCTCGTGGCCGATTGGATGCTGCCCGCACAGGCCTGGATTGCGTTGCTTCTTTTCGCCGGCACGGCCATGACAAGCTATGTGCGCGCCTATGCCCATCACAGAAAAGCCATCGCCGATGAGCGGAAGCTCGCCAGCATGGGCGGCGTGCTCGAGAGGTCCGAGAGGCTGATGCTGGTTTTTGCGGGCATGGTGGCGTGGTTTGCGCAACCGATCTATCTCACGTATGCGCTGGCTGCCGCATCACTGCTGGCATGCCTCACCGTGCTCCAGCGCATCTGGTTTGTGGTGAAGAATGCTGAGTAAGGGATGATTTAATAAACGGGGACAAAAAACGATTGTGAAAACGTTTTGGCTGAGACCAAAACACTGCGTGGACGCCCGCGCGGTGGGAGAACGGTGGCTCGAGCAGCAAAGGACGTTCATGAGGGAGCATGAGAGAAGAAGCAGGCCGGGTCCGCTCGTGCGCGGGGTTCCGGTGCGCGGGCTCGAAAAGCTCGAGTTCAGGGGAACGAGGTGCAGGATCATCAGAGGCAATAATGGGGTGGCTTACGCTGGCGTGCTTCCGGGGGCCAGAAGGCTTGGCGAAGAATCTTGGAAGGCGTTGCTGGAAGTCGTGCGCGAAAAAACCGGGGTGGCTGGCTTCATGCTGCTTAAAAGCGCGCCCCGCTACGGGCTTTCCGAAGAGGAGGTGGGGGAGGTGAAAAGGCTGGTGCGGGCCGAGCGCGAGGATGAGGTCGTGCTGTTCGCCTGCCCGCACGCAAAGGCATGGAAAGCGTTTCGGATTCTGTTGGAGGAAAGCCGACAAAAATGAGCTGGGGCGAGAAAAGTTTTATAGGCGCTGTGCCATTGTAGTTGCATGCGTTTTCTCGAAGCCCTCGAGTCGCTCGAGCGCGGGGAACGGAGCCCGGAAGCTGTGGCAAGGCTGCTCGCTGCCGATGAGCGCGAGGCTGGCGAGCTGTTCGCGCGCGCCGACGCGGTGAGAGAAAAGTTCGTCGGTAAGGCCACGTGCGTGCATGGAGTGCTCGAGTTCAGCAACTGGTGCAGGAACAACTGCCTCTACTGCGGCATAAGGAGGGAGTCGCGCGTGAGAAGGTATCGCATGAAAGCCGAGGACATCATCGAGCACGTCGTTTGGGCCGTCAGGGAACTCGGATACAAAATGGTCGTGCTGCAGTCGGGCGAGGACCCGAGCTATGACATCGGCACGCTGTGCGACATCGCGCATGGGATAAAAAAGCGCTGCAGCGTCATCCTTTTCTACAGCATCGGGGACAGGGGCGAGAGCGAGTATGCCGAGCTCAAGCGTGCGGGCGCTGCCGGCGTGCTGTACAGGTTCGAGACCACAGCGCGCGCGCTTTTCGAAAGGATGAGGCCGGGAACGAGCTTTGACAGGAGGATGGAGCATCTGAAGTTCATGAGGCGACTGCGCTACCTGATTGCGACGGGATTCATGATAGGGCTGCCCGGCCAGAGCATTGACGGGCTGGCGCGCGATGTGCTGGCGCTGGGCGAATTCGGGGCCAACATGGTGAGCGTGGGGCCTTTCGTGCCATCGCCGCTGACCCCACTGGCCGGCGAGCGTGGCGGGGATGTCGGGCTGGCGCTGAGGACGATTGCCGTGGCAAGGCTGCTCTACAAGAGGGTGAGAATTCCCGTGACCACCGCGTTCGAGACGCTGGATGCGGGCGCGAGGAGGAAGGCGCTGTTCGCTGGGGCGAACTCCCTGATGATCAACATAACCCCGAGGGAGTACAGCGCGGACTACGCAATTTACCCCAATAGGTTTGGGGCGCAGGAAGACATCGAAAGGCTGACGCACGAGGCGCTCGCCTTCGTTGAGCAGATCGGACGCAGGGTGTGCCGGGGGTACGCCAAAGACCTGATGCCGAAGTTCGCCGCGCCCGTGTGCGCGTGATGGCCATGAATTTGTTTGAGGCTGTGAGCGAGCAGAGAATAACCGGAATACTGGAGGAGGCTGCGGGCGAGCCCAGCGAGCGCGAGCTGCAGGAAATACTGGCAAAGGGGGCTGAGAAAAAGGGCCTGGAGCTGTACGAGGTGGCCAGGCTGCTCAATGTAGAGAGCGAGGCCGGGCTCGCCAGGATGTTCGCGCTGTCCTCAAAAATAAAGCGCGAGATTTATGGCAACAGGCTGGTTTGGTTTGCTCCGCTCTATCTCAGCAACTACTGCAAGAACGCATGCGCATACTGCGGATTCAGCGCGCTGAACACCAGCATTGAGAGAAAACGGCTGTCGCTCGAGGAAATCGCCGAGGAAACGCGCGCGCTCATCCGCATGGGGCACAAAAGGCTCCTGCTCGAGTCTGGCGAGGACGCCGAGAAAGCGCCCATCGACTACATCGTGGATGCGATTCGAACGGTCTATGCGACCAAGGAGGGGAAGGGGGAGATACGCAGGGTGAATGTGAACATCGCGGCCACGACGACAGAGAATTACAGAAAGCTGAAGGCGGCCGGCATCGGCACATACCAGCTCTTTCAGGAGACATATCACCGGCCGACTTATGAGAGGGTGCACAAGGGATTGAAGAGGGACTATGAGAGGCAGCTCACCGCGCACTGCAGGGCGTTCGAGGCCGGCATAGATGACTACGGTATGGGTGTGCTGCTTGGGCTGTATGACTACAAATTTGATGTGCTTGCGCTCATCGCGCACGCGCAGTGGATGGATGAGAAGTACGGTGTGGGGCCGCACACCATCAGCGTGCCGAGGATAAGGCCGGCCACAGGAATCTCATTCGAACCGCCTTTTCCGGTGAGTGACAGAGATTTCCTGAAGATCATTGCCGTGTACCGCATCGCTGTGCCCTACACTGGCATGATCATCTCCACGCGCGAGAGGCCCGAGATCAGGGAGAAGGCTTTTGCGATCGGCATAAGCCAGGCGAGCGCCGGCTCGAGGACATCGCCAGGCGGCTACAGCAAGAAGAGCATGGTGGGCGAGCAGTTTGCATTGAGCGACCACCGCAGCCTGCATGAGGTGCTGGCCGATGTGTGCGCCAAGGGCTTTCTGCCTTCTTTCTGCACGGCATGCTATAGGAGCAAGAGAACAGGGCAGGCTTTCATGAAACTCGCCAAGACGGGCCAGATAAACAGGCTGTGCACGCCCAACGCGCTGCTGACTTTCAAAGAATTCCTGATGGATTATGCCACGCCAGAGCTAAAGAAAGCGGGTGAGGAACTCATCCGGAGGATGACTCCAGAGGTGGAGGAGGCGAAGCGGGAGGAGTTTTTGAAAAGGCTCAAGCGCATTGAGGCTGGTGAGAGGGATCTATTCTTCTGACTACTTGGCGAGCTTGATGTCATCCGCAGTTACGGTCTTGCGCCCTGCATGCTTGCACAGCTTCACGGCGCGCGCGCTGATGGCCGCGGCATAGTCCTCGAGAATACTGGCAAGCGCGGCCGCAGCATCCTCGGAAACCCTCTCGGCACCGGCCTTGCGGATCAGACGTTCCACGGGGGCTAAGGGAAGTTCGGGCATACACACCACCTATAAGAAGGCTTCATCTTCACTTCACACATTTAAATAGATTGCTGCGCGATGGCGAGCTATAAAAAGGGGCAAGGAGAAAAAAATCTGTGGGCTTGCTGAGGGGAGACAAAATAGTACCCAGGGAATACCAGCTGGCCATCGCCGAGAGGGTGGCTGAGAGAGGAAATTCGCTCGTTGTGCTGCCCACGGGCTTGGGAAAGACGCTGATAGCTCTGCTTGTCATGGAAAAACTGCTTGGCGAGCACGGCAGGGCGCTCGTATTGGCGCCCACGCGCCCACTGGCAGAGCAGCACGCCAAAACAATGCTTGAGCTGACAACGCTCGGTCGGGATGAGGTTGTGCTGCTCACCGGAGAGAAGAAGGCTGAGAAAAGACAATGGAACAGCGGGAGGATCATCGCTGCCACCCCACAGACAGCCTATAATGACCTGCTGGCCGGCAGGCTACAGCTGCAGGATTTTGTGCTCGTGGTATTTGATGAGGCGCACAGGGCGGTGGGCAACTATGCCTACACCGCGCTGGCTCAGGCCTGCAGGCAGGCAGGGGTGCGTGCGCTGGGGCTTACGGCATCGCCGGGCGGGCGGGAGGAGAGGATAAGGGAGGTGGCGGCCGCGCTGGGAGCGGAGCATTTTGAGATAAGGACTGAGAGCGATGCCGATGTGGCGCCCTATGTCAAACCGCTCGAGATAAGGGTGGTGGAGGTTGAGCTGCCGGAAGCGTTCAACTCTGTGAAGCAGAGGCTTGAGGATGTTGTGGCTGAAGGCATGGCCAAACTCACAAAACTTGGCTACTGGCATGCCAGAAAAAGGTATCCGACAAAGAGGGAGCTGTTGGAGCTGCGGGAGAAGCTGCTCAAGGAGCGCGGCGGGCGAAGGTTTCAGGCGCTATCTGCAGTTGCCATGCTGTTCAACCTCGTGCTGGCGCTCGAACTGCTCGAGACGCAGAGCCCATTCGCGCTCAGGGAATTCTTCAGGAAAATGGCCGAACGGGAGGCCAAGAGCAAGGCCGTGAGCAGGCTACTTGCCGATGCGCGGGTGAGGGAGGCGATTGCAAAGGCCGACGAGCTCGGCGAGCATCCTAAGATGGCCAAGCTGAGAGAGATCGTCGCTGACAGGGTTGGGCAGGGCAAAACGCTCATTGTGTTCACCCAATACAGGGATCAGGTGAGGAGAATCGTCGAGGCGCTGCGCGGGATGGGAGTGAAGGCTGCGCCTTTTGTGGGAAAGCGCGAGGGGGTCAGCGAGAGGGAGCAGATGGAGACCATAGAGAAGTTCAGGGCGGGCGAGCATGCCGTGCTGGTGGCGAGCTCGATCGGAGAGGAGGGGCTCGACATCCCGAGCGTCGATGTGGTTGTGTTCTATGAGCCAATTCCCAGCGAGATAAGGAGCATTCAGCGCAGAGGGCGGGCCGGGCGGGCCAAGGCCGGCGAGGTCATCGTGCTGCTGACTAAGGGGACGAGGGATGAGGCCTTCTGGTGGAGCGCGCGCAGCAAGGAGAGAAAGATGAGGAGGATAATGAGGAGGCTGCAGGAGGGCGTGGCAAAAGCAAAGCCCGCAAAGGGGCAGGCGAAGCTCTCCGATTTCCTGTGACACAAAGCTATTTAATCGGGATGAGAAAGGCTGGCATGAAAGCGAAAAGGCTTCCAGAGAGCTTGCGGGAGCTGCTACACAGGCCAGTGGGCCAACTGCTCACAGAGAGGGCTGCGCTGGAAAGGCTCAGAACGGAAAGGGCCAAACTGATCATCGCTGTGGGGGACACGGTGGGATATGTGCTGTTGAGAAATGGCCTGCGGCCAGATATTTTGGTCTATGACTATAAGAACCTGCGCGTGCCGGTCAGCGAGGAAGTGAGGAGGGAGATCGAGAGGCATGTGCGAAAGGTTAAGAGAGTGAGCAATGAGGCCGGCACAATCAGCGAGCAGATGGAGAGGGCTGTAATTTCCGCGATCAAGCGAAGGAGGGGGAACATTTTCGTGAGGGGGGAGGAGGACTTGGCTGCGCTCGTCGCGCTCGCGCACGCGCCTGACGGCAGCGTTGTGGTCTACGGCCAGCCCCATGAGGGGATTGTGCTCGTTGAGGTGAATGCGGCGATGCGGGCGACCGCGCTGGGCTGGCTTGCTCAGTGTGTCTAGTCAGGACCAGTTTTTGCCAGCTTGTGCAGGAGCAGATACACCATGATGGTTGACACGAGCCAAATCGCAAAAAGTATGCCCCAATTCTCCCTGTCAGCAGGGCGATACTCGTACCACGACCATGCCAGCAATATGCCCGCGCACAGAGCGAGCAACACGCGCGCCACATTCACAAGCATCTTGGTTGTCTCGCCCATCAACAAGCTATGGCAAATTATTTTTTTAAACAATATGCATTGAGCGGTAATACACATCGCGCGGGCGGCCCACGCCATGGCGCCTTCTGGTGCGCGCCACGAGGCCCGCTCTCTCCATGCGCTTGAGCCACCTCCTGACACTGCTCTTGCTCATCCCCATCAGCGAGGCGATCTCGCCCAGCTCACGC
Organism: Candidatus Micrarchaeia archaeon; assembly: GCA_038890815.1. Taxonomy (GTDB): domain Archaea; phylum Micrarchaeota; class Micrarchaeia; order Burarchaeales; family JACRGF01; genus JAWAFC01. The sequence continues at coordinate 98,712 of JAWAFC010000005.1, forward strand.
GGCCTGCGCATGAGGGCAAGCGCCTCCTCGCGAAAGCGCTCAAATCTCTCGCTGATGGTGCGAGTGAGGTTATCGCGTTTTCCGGCAAATGGGGCGGCGGAAGGCTTGAACTCGGCCAGTGCGGCGAGGCGCGCGCCCAGCTCGGCAACCGATCTCGTCGGGAAGAGCCTTTTTGACAGCACGTCCCATTCGCTCAGCAGGTGCGCCCTTCTCGCCGAATACTCGCGCGCCTCCTCCTCGGCAACGCCGTGTGCGCGCCAGGCCTCGAGTGTGGCGAGCTCCTTGAGGAATGGCGAGACGAATCTCTCGCCGCCGAGCTCGATGGTGATGCGCCGCTCGGCCAGCCACCGGGCATTCGCCTCCTCGAGCTTCTCGTCCGGAAAATTCCCATCAACGAGCCAGGAACCCTGCGTGCAGAGTGCGGCGAGCTCGTTCCTCGCCTCGCGCGGGAATACGAGCGTGGAGCGGCTGAGTTTGATGAACGGAAATTTTTTGAGCTTGAGCGCGGGGTTTTTCTTTTTCTGGCATACGAATAGCGAAACCTCGGCCATTGTACCACGACGGAATAATCAAGCTTATTAAGTGCTTTGTAATAAAAATCCCTATGCAGAGGGCGAAGGCGCGCAAGTACATCGTTGTGGTAGGCTCGTTGCTCAGCGGGCTCGGCAAGGGCATCGTCACCTCCTCCATAGGACGTATTCTGCAGAGCAGGGGCCTCAGGGTAGCGCCCGTGAAGTTTGATGGCTATCTGAATGTGGATTGCGGCACGATGAATCCCTACAGGCATGGCGAGGTGTTTGTGCTCGAGGACGGCACCGAGTGCGACATGGACCTGGGCACGTATGAGAGGTTTCTCAACATCGACCTGAACGGCAGCAACAACATCACCGGAGGGAAAATATTCAAGCTGGTGATAGAGAAGGAGCGGAGGGGTGGATATCTCGGCTACGATGTGCAATTCGTGCCGCACCTCACCGATGAGATAAAGAAATGGGTGAGGGATGTGGGTGATGCCTTTGATGCCGATGTGGTGCTGGTTGAGGTTGGGGGCACGGTGGGCGACCTGGAAAATGGCTATTTCCTTGAGGCCATGCGACAGCTGGCTGGTGAGGAGGATGTGCTGTTCATCCAGCTTACCTATGTGCCAACCATAGAGGTGCTGGGCGAGCAGAAGACCAAGCCTACCCAGCATGCCAACAAGTTGCTCGCCAGCATGGGCATCATACCCGAGATAATAATCTGCAGGGAAGTGCAGCCGCTCACAGCAGAGGCCAGAAGAAAGATATCCCTTTTCTGTGGGGTGCCGCCCACCGCGATCATAGACGATGCCGATGTGGAGGTCGTGTACGAGGTGCCACTGCTATTCGAGAAACAGGGTATGTCAAAACTCATCGCAGATAGGCTCGGTCTCAAGCTCAAGGAGAGCGACCTGAGAAGCTGGAGCGCGCTCACTGAGAGGATAAAGAGGCCGAGCACGCACGTGACCATCGCGCTGACGGGAAAGTATACCGCGCTGCGCGATGCCTATGTGAGCGTCAAGGAGGCGCTCGTGCATGCGGGCGCGCACCTTGACTGCGGGGTGAACATACGGTGGGTTGAGACCACCGACATTGAGAGAAAGAAGATTGGGCTGGATGTGCTGGAGGGCGTGCACGGGCTCGTCGTGCCTGGGGGGTTTGGCGAGAGAGGGGTGGAGGGAAAGCTGAGCTGCATCCGCTTTGCCAGGGAGAGAGGGCTCCCCTTCTTGGGGTTGTGTCTCGGGCTCCAGCTCGCGGTGATCGAGTGGGCAAGGAATGTGATCGGACTGAAAGACGCCAACTCAACCGAATTCGATGCCAGCACAAAACATCCAGTCATCGACCTCCTGCCCGAGCAGAGGCAGATCACGGAGAAGGGCGCGACCATGCGGCTCGGCAGCTATCCGTGCAGGCTCAAGCCAGGCACGAAGGCTTTCGAAGCATACGGCAAGGAGCTCATCGCTGAGAGACACCGCCATCGCTACGAGGTGAACCCCGCCTACATCCGCATGCTGGAGGAGAGCGGGCTCGTGATAAGTGGCACGTGCGAGGGAAGGCCCGATATCGTTGAGGTTGTGGAGTGGCCGAGCGGGTGGGGAGTGGCAACCCAGGCACATCCCGAGTTCAAGAGCAGGCTCGAGAAGCCCGCGCCGCTGTTCGTCGCCTTTTTGAAGGAGGCGATGAGAAGGGCGAAGGGCTAGAAGATAAGCGCGGCGGCTCCGATGAGAATGAAGAGAAGCGCGGCCGCGCGCCGCGTGGTCTCGCGGCTGATTTTCTTGAAGAGAGCGCGAGCGGAATACACGGCGAGCAGCGTGAGGAAGACTTCCGCGGTGAGCGCAGCAGCGAGAACAACGATGGGATTGTAGAGCGAGGCGAGGAGGATGTTGGCGATGTTCGTCTTGTCGCCGATCTCCATGGTGAAGATCAGGAAGAGCGAGGCGAGGAAAGCGCTCCCGCCCGCATGAACGTTTGCCCTCTCCCCCTTCTCCCTGCTCAGCATGGAATGAACGCCGAAGACGATGAACGCGAGGCCCGAAACGCTTTTGATGATGTGCGCTGGCAGGTTGGCGCCCCAGATCCTGCCTATCGCGACGGCGAGCGCGGTTGCGGCAAGAAAAGCGAGCGCGGAGCCCGCTGCGATTTGAAGGGGCTTCCTGTATTTTGCCGAGAGCGCGAGCGCGGCGAGCTGCGTCTTGTCCCCGAACTCCGCGAGAGCGACAGTGAGGAAAACAACCGCAAACTGCTCGAGCAAGCCAAGCACCTTTCACTCGAGCTGGGTGTGCGTGCGGCGCATTTCTTCCTCAGTCCTGCCAAGCCTCAGCATGAGCTCCTCGATGACAGTGTCGAGGAAGATCATGGTCGCCAACTCAAACAGCGTACCCATGGGCGTGAGCGGCTCGTGCTCGCCCGCAAGCTGGCGCGAGGGATAGTCATGCCGCTTCTCGGGGAGCCTGCCCTCTATCTTCACAACCACGTCGCTCAGCCTGCCCACGGCGGAATCGGGATAGGAGGTTATGGCAGCGAGGCGCGCGCCCAGCTCTCTGGCCTTCTTCGCTATCGCCACCACGCTGGTGGTGCTGCCCGAGCCGCTGACGATGATGAGCAGGTCGCCACTGCCGATGGCGGGCGTGGTGGTCTCGCCGACAACAAACACGGTGAGGCGCAGGTGCATGAGGCGCATGGCAAATGCCCGCGCCACGAGCCCGCTCCGGCCCATGCCCATGACGAAAACGCGCCGCGCGCTCATGATCGCGGTGATGAACTCCTCGGCGCTCTGCACGCTGATCTTCTGGCAGTTCTCTGAAATCTTCTCAATGAGCTTGCCCATCTTGCTCAGTAGCGTCATGGAGACCAAACCTCCCGCAGGCGCAGCCGCGAGGCAGGGCTTGGAATGCTGTCGCTGACCACCACATCGGCCGCGCCCGCCACGCGCAGCCTGCGCAGTGAGCCACTCAGAAACAGCCCGTGCGAGGCTGCGCACAGCACGCGCCTGGCACCGGCCCTGCGGAGCGCCCGCACGGCCTTGACCATCGTGCTGCCAGTGCTGATCATGTCATCGATGAGTATGACGTCGCGCCCGCGCACGTCAATCCTCGCCTCCATGCGCGCGATGCGCCTGTAGGCCCGCCTTCCCCTGCCATAGCCACCCCTGACCTTTTTCATCACGCCCTTCTCCTTTTCTCCCTCCACCATGTATGCCGCGCCCACATCGGGCGAAACGATGAGCGGCCTGCTCGCCTTCGGCTTCAGCAGCGCGAGCAGAGGGCGGGCGAGCGAGATGTTGTGGATGCGCAGGCCGGCAAAGGTGAAGGTGCCCTCTTTTTTCAGAAAGTGGCAGTCGAACGTGATCAGCTCGTCACAGCCCATAAGCCTGAGCAGCCTGCAGATGGTCTGCGCGCTCACCGCCTCCCCTTCAAGAAAACGCTTGTCCTGTCTGGCATAGGGCAGATAGGGCACGAGGCAGCGTATGCGGCGCGCGCCCATGGCCCGCAGCTGGCAAACGGCCAGAAATAGGCGGATGAGGCAGGCATCCTGCTCCGGCCAGCATCGCTCGGCGAGCAGCACATCCTTTCCCGCCACATCTGTGGGGATGCGCACGTAGCTTTCGCCATCCGGAAAAAGCTTGAAGTCTATGGGCTGTGCGCGCGGCAGAAGGTCCTGCGCGTTCGGGAAGGCGAGGAGGAGCTCGGCCATGCATGCATATCGGGCAGGTAATTAATTAGTTTTTCTCCACCGAGCCACGAGGTAAAGCGCGCCCGAGACGAACAGCAGAGCGCTGGCCACGGTCGTTGAGATGGCCGCGCCGACCATGCCGAGCAAGGGCACGAGCAGGGCGAGAAGCAGCGCGTCGATGCCCAGAGCGGCGGCCGATGCCAGCAGGGCAAAGCGCTCTGCGCGCTGGCTCCACAGCAGGTTGAGCATGAGATAGAATGCCGAGAACAGGAACAGCCCTATCGAAAGTATGACAAACGGCACTACGGCAAGATGGTATCGTGCGGTATAGAAGAGGAAAATGAACTCGTGCGGGAAGAGAATGAACACAAGGAAGGCTGGCACGAGGAAGGCCAGAGACCTGAGCAGCAGCCAGCCAAGCTCGCGGGCCTGGCCAAAGCCGAGCTTGCTGGATTTGGGGAGGAACACGAGGAGAAGCCCGCCAGCCATGAAGTACAGGATGCGTGAGGTTATGCCGGCCACATTGTAGTAGCCGGCCTCGGCGCTCCCCCTGAGCAGGGCGACCGCAAAGAGATCGAGATAGAGCAGGCACATGAGCAGCACATTGGTTGCCAGCACGAGCTTGAAAGAAGGCCCAAAATGGATTGGCACAGGTCTGGCGCGCGGATGGCTTGTGTGAAAATACCAAAGGAGTGGAAGCAGAGGGATGAGCGCTGCAAGCCCGATTGGCAACAGCGCGCCCAGCAGCCCCCAGCCGAGCAACACGAACACAACTGCCAGCACCACCTTCAGAAAAGGCTCGGCCACCGAAACGGAAGAAACGGCCAACACCCATTCCTTGCCCTGCAGGAAACCGCGCGCCACATACAGAGCATACCATATGGGAACAAAGAGCAGAATGAGCTGGAGGGAAGAGACAAAGCTATTATAGAATGGCTTGGCCAACTCGAGAAGGATAACGGCTGCGAGCGCGCCCGCAGCGCTCCGCACAAAAATGCCGCGCATGTGGGCACGCGCCACGGCAAACCCCTCAGCAAATCTGTGCTGGGCATCCAGCTTTGCTATCTCGCGCGCGATGAGCGTTTGAATGGTCTGGGCGGGCATGAGCAGGATGGTGATGATGCCGATCAGCACGCTGAGCTCGCCATAGGTTGTCGGCTCAAGCAGCCTCACCATGGCAAAGTGATAGAGATAGGAGAGAAACATGAGCGCGGCCGTGCCTGTCAGCGCGATGGCATTGGCAACAAAGAAACCGCCGAGCCTGATGCGCATGCCTCACCCGCTCCAGCCCCTCTTGCTCTGGCATGTGGGCGACAGACACATCTCAAAAGGCCTCCTTCCCTTCCTGAGCACGCGGATGAGTGGGGTGCCGCAGTATTCGCAAGTCCTGCCGAGCGGCTTGATGCGCGCGCCTTGGGGGAGTGGATAGGCGTTCTTGCAGTCGGGATAGCCCGAGCAACCTGCGAAAGCCTTTCCGGTCCGTGCGCGCATCACGCGCAGGCTGCCTGTCTTGCACGCCGGACAGGGCCCGAGCAGGCTCTGCTGCTCTTCGGTCTGCTTGAGCGCGGCGAGCAGCTGTCTGCCGATATCGGCCTCGCGTGCCTTGAACTCGGCGAGGATGTGCTGCAGGAGCGCCTTGCCCTCGGCGATCACTTCTTCCTTTGCCAGCTTGCCCTCCTGAATTGCATTCATCTTCTCCTCGAGGCTTCGCGTGAGCTTCTCATCCAGTATCTCGGGGCAGTTCTTGGCGAGCGCGTCAACCACGGCGAGGCCGAAAGGCGTGACGCGGATGTTCTTTTCTTCAGTATAGCCGCGCGCGTATAGCGTCTCGATGATGCCGGCGCGCGTGGCCTTTGTGCCCAGATTCTTCTTCTCGAGCACCTCTATGATGCTCGCGGGCGTATAGCGCTTTGGCGGTTGGGTGGTCTTCTCCTGGAGGGAAACGCCGGCCGCCTCCACCGCCTCGCCCTCCCTGAAAGCGGGCAGGGAGGCCTCCTCCTGCCTCGCATACGGCGCGTAGAAAGCAAACCATCCCTCCACCACCGTTCGCGCGCCGGTGGCGACGAAGCGCTCGCTCCCCAATCTGGCGATTATCCTCTGGCTCTCGCGCACCGCGGGCTCCGCAAAGCATGCGAGGAAGCGCCTGACAATGAGGTCGTACAGTTTGGCCTCGCGCTCGGCGAGCTTTCCCGGAGCCAGGCCCGTGGGATAGATGGCTGGGTGGGCTGGGTCGGTCTTCTTTCCCTCTCTCGGAGCAAAGCGCCTTTGCTGGAGGAGGGAAGCGGCGAGCTGGGCATAGGCTGGCTGTTTGGCGAGTTCGGCGATTATTTTTGGGAGGTTGAGCTTCGGCGGGAGCTTCTGGGAGGAGGTGCGGGGGTAGGAGATGAGCGAGGCCTCGTAGAGCGACTGGGCGAGCTCGAGCGTTTGAGCGGGCGCAAAGCCGAATGCGGCATAGGCGGCGAGCTGGAGGGAAGTGAGGTCGAACGGGGGCTCGGGCGGGACAGAAAACTCTTTTTTCGAGATCGAGATGATTGTCCCGCTGCGATCGCTTCGTTCGAGCGCGCCTTCGGCCTCCTCGAGGCTCATAAAGCGGCCTCGCTCGTGCAGAAAGCGCACGCCGCGGATGAGCGCGCTGAGCTCCCAGTATGGGGTTGGCCTGAAGGCGGCGATCTCCCTCTCGCGCGCGGCCAGCAGCGCAAGCGCGGGCCCCTGCACACGGCCGATGCTGAGCACTTTGAAAACTCCGGCTCTCTGCATGGCGTGCATGAGCGCGCGTGACAGATTGATGCCCCACAGCCAGTCAAGGATGTGGCGCGCCTCGCCCGCCCAGGCATTCTGATAATCAAGCGGGCCACGCCCTGCCCATGCGGCCACCAGATCGCTCGGCGTCAGCGCGCTGAACTTCATGCGGCTCCCCGTCTCGGTGCCACAGGCGAAGCGCAGCACATTATAGCCTATGAGCGAGCCCTCTATGTCGTAATCGCACGCCACCACAAAGGAGTCGGCCTGGCGGGCGAGCGCGGAGAGCAGGGCGATGTACTTTTTTGTGTGAGCGGCCTCCCTGTCAACCTCAAATGCTGGCGCCCACTCGATGTCGAAAACAGGATAGCCATGGCCCTTTGTGGCCTGCCTCAGCGCGTACACATGGCCCACTGCCGGTGCGATGAGGATTTCCTCGCCATCTCGCTGGCAGACATAGTAGGAAAGCCCGCCAATGCTCTTTCTCTTGAAGGGGCCTTGGGCGAGCGCACTCGCCATGCGCTCGGCTACCCGCGGCTTCTCGGTTATCACCAATGTGGTCATGAGGAGGTTGTGCGGAAAAAGTTATTTACTCATTTTCTCTCTCTGAACGCGCGCGTGCGTGCGCGGGCGCGCGTTCGGAAGGCTCCTTCCTGCTGGCCTCGCTGTGGCGCGCAACAAGCCCGACAACCTCGCCGTGCCACGACACGAGCACCGCCACGCCCAACAGCACGATGCCAAGCAGGAGGAAGGTGGCGGTCTGGGAGAGGTACTCGCTGAATGGGGCCTGCGGTCGATAGAGGCCGATGTGGTACAGGTTGTACCCGCTGAGAGCCCACATGAGGGAGGCCATGGCCAGCCATGGCAGCGAGCCCCTCGTTGCGAAGCGTGCTATGAGCCCGAGCAGGAAGAGGGCAAGGCCGGCGCCGGCAGGCAATGCTGCATCATACACGAGCTGGGGGATCGGCAGCGCTGAGATCGGCTGGGTGGGATAGGCGATGGCCATTTGCGAGGAGGCATACCATGAAGCTATGAGGAGGAGCACGCCGCCCGTGCAGAGCGTCACAGACAGCACTAAGCGCAGAAAGAAAAGCCTGTGCTCAGCCAGCAGCTCGCGCGTGACCCCCCACATGCATACCCATTGCGATGAGCGATATAAAAAACTTTTTCATACTCCCGCGAGAAAGGGCGAACATGTGGGCATTCCGCTCGAGAACCCCTGGAATCGGGGGGCTCATCAAAGCCACGCCGGAGGATTTTGTTGTGGAAGAAATAATGGAAGATGGCCGCGTGCTGGAAGTTGGGAGAAAAGTCAGCGCGGATGGCAGCGGTGAATTCGCGCGTTTCGTGCTGCAGAAGAGAAACTGGAACACAGAGCAGGCGTTGGCCAGGATAGCAAAGAAATTGGGTGTGGGGAGGGAGCGCTTTTCGTGCGCGGGCACAAAGGACAGAGTGGCTGTGAGCACGCAGCTATGCAGCGCATGGGGGGTTGAGCCGGAAAGACTGCTCGGGTTGCGCCTCAAGGACATCGCGATACTCGGGGCATGGAGGGGGGAGAAGGTAAGGCTGGGCGAGCTGTTGGGAAACCGGTTCTGCATTGTTGTGAGGGGAGCGAAAGAAAATGCGCTGGAAAAAATCCGCACGATAGATGCCGAGCTCGAGGGGCTTTTTCCAAACTATTTCGGCCCTCAGCGATTTGGCATGAGAGGCAATATGCACATCATTGGGAAAGAGCTCGTGAGGGGGGAGCTGCGCGCCGCGGTGCTCAACTACCTGTGCTTTCAGGGGGAGGAGAACGCGGCCGCCAGGGAGGCAAGGAAAAGGCTCGCTGCGGAGGGCGATTTTGTGCGCGCGCTCTCCTACTTCCCTCGCCACCTCAAATATGAGCGCGTGCTGCTGCACAGACTGGCCGCCAATCCCAAGGACTGGGCCGGCGCGTTACGCGCGCTCCCACGCAGGCTTCTGCTCATGTTCATCCATGCATACCAGGCATGGCTGTTCAACCTCGCGCTGAGCCAGAGGATAGAGGAGGGGAGGATAAGGCCGGAGGGCGGGGAGTACCTCTGTGAGGAGGGGAAGATGGGTTTTCCCGCAGTAGAGAAAAAATCCACAAAGGGTAGATTTATTGTTGGCAAAGTCATCGGCTATGCCACAAGACCAAATGCGAGGGAAAGAGAAATTCTCAAGCAGGAGGAAATTGACGTGAAGGATTTTCGCCTCCGCTCAATCCCCGAGATAAGCAGCAGCGGCGCGCACAGAGTAATCCTAGCGCCGTATCCAGGATTTGGGGCCGAAGAGGCGAATGGCATGGTCAGGTTTCGCTTTTGCCTTCCGGCCGGTTCCTACGCCACTAGCCTGCTGAGGGAATTTATGGAGGAGAAAAAATGAGCAAAAGGACAGAGGCGCGCGCGCTGACGGCCATACTGCTGCTTTCGTTTGTGGCGTTCGCGACCTACCATTTCGCGAAAATGCACTCCATCTACTTTAACCTCGCCACGGGATTCGAGCCGCCGTCTGAGATATTCCTGCTAGAGAGGGATGATGTGGCCGACGGAAACTTCACACTGTATGCATCAAAGCCGATGCGATGTACGGTATGTGGCATCCCTGCGGCAGTGAGGCCGGGTGAAAATAACCTTTCGTATGGAGGGTGTGGGGGGAGCGTTGAGGTTGAGTGCGGGAACCTCCTGTTGCGCTTTGGTTATGCGAGAGGGCAGGAAACGGACGAATGGTTCAGGATAGAGAAGGCGCGCGCCCATGCCGCCAACGGCACGATTTTCGTTGAGATAAGCGGCCAGGGAAACACAAAAGGATGGAGGCGCGCGAGGATTTTTATCGATGGAGCTGAGGTGGCCGCACCTCTCGTCAGGCTGAATGGAAGCTTTGCGCTGAGGGAGAAGCTCTATCCGGTTGCGGCTGGCAAAAGGGAGGTGAGAGTTGAGTTGTTGGGGAGGGAGGTGTTGCGCGCTGATGTGAGCGTGCCGGGGGGATACGATTTCACCCTTCTGGCGGTCTTCGCGCTGGCGCTCGCTTTCCCTTTTGTGAGCAGGCGGGGGGTGGTTGAAAGGGTGCTTGTTTTCTTTGTTTTACTTGCCGCCGCGCTGACGATCCACTTCCGCCTGGCCTGGTGGGGGCTGGGATGGATGGGCGTGGGCGCAATGCTTCTGTCCCTAGCGTTGGAGCGTAAGATGGGAGCGAGAGGAAGCGGGCGGACAGATGTGCTGAAACAGGGGGCTGGCTTTGCCATCGCATTCGCATTGTATGTTGCCCTTCTCATCGCGCTCGTTGGAAAGGAAGATGTGTGGGGCTCATATTATTACAGACAGGCGCAGGCCACGCTGCAGCGCGGCACAACGAACTATTTTGATGAGCTCAGCTATCTTGGGAGAGCGTTTACCTATCCGCCTGGCTTCATGGAATTCGCAGCCCAGGCCGCCAGACTCGCGGGCACGTACAACATAGCCGATATCCAGATTCCGCTCAATCTGCTGGTCGCGGCCTTTTTCGCGCTCACGCTGTATGCTGTGTTTGAGCGGTGGCAGATGCACGAACGAATTCTGGCAGCCATGCTGTTCCTGTCAGAATGGGCAACACTCTACACCGCAACGGGCATCACGCTTCATCTGTACGCATACGGTTTTCTCAACATCGCGATCTATCTGCTCGAGAGAAGCGCGGCGCTGTCGGCGGGCGCGCTGGCGCTGTCGGGCATCGCGCACCCGACATCATTCGTGCTGTTTCCATTCTTTTCATTCATGAGCAGGGAATATCGATTTGAGTGGAGATGGGCGAGGAGGAGCGCCATCGTGCTCGCAGCAGCAGCACTGCTGTCAGCGCCATTTCTGGGCCCCATTCTTCTCGCCAACGGGCTACCAAATGAGATCGTACCTCAGCGGTGGGGTTATCTGCTCTCCTTCGGGCTTGAGGGGCTACAATTCGACTTCCAGTTCGTGCTCATTCTGGCGCTCGTCGTGGCGCTGTATGGGCTCTGGCAGAGAACTTTCCTGCCCGCCCTCGCCATCCTCCTGTTGCTGTTTGTAAATGCTTTCGTATCATTTAGGGCTAACCTGCTGTTTGCTTTCGCAATTGCCACGGGCGTTCCGCTCATCCTGCGCAGGACCATGACGCCGGGGCTGGGCACACTTGTGCTCGCCATAGTCATCGCCAACTATCTCACCGCACCGCTCATCAGCTCCGGCACAAAATGGTGGTGCACATGGGGACAAGCCAATGATTACTGCCTTCAGCCGATGAGATACATCGCCAGGCACACAACGAGCGATGCGCGCATCGCCATCAATCCGTACTTTGGCCATCTCGCGACGTATCATGGGAAGAGGGCTGTGCTGGCAGACCTGTACGTGGAATGGGCTGACTATGACAAGTGGCGAGCTGCTACCGATTTCTACGAGCAAAAGAATATAAGCCCCCTAGCGACATACAACATCACCTTGGCCGTGCTGGATGACCTGCACGAGCACAGGGACCTTCCAGCGCTTAACAGGATTTATGATAATGGTTTCATGCATGTGTTTGAAGTGGTCGGATGAGGAAGAGAAGGGCGCGTGCTGTCAGCGAGCTGCTTGAACGAGTGGCCGTGGCATCGCCCAGCGAGCTGTACCGCGAGAGGGCGAACCAGGACAGAAGCGATCCCTTCGGTTATACCGTTGTGATTCCGGCCTACAATGAAAGCGCCAACCTTCCCCTGCTGCTTGAGAAGCTGAAAAAGGTAACACGAGATGTCATCATCGTTGACGATGGCTCTACTGACAGAACGGCAAAGATAGGAAAGAGGTTCGGTTTTAAAGTGCTCAGACACTGGAGAAACATGGGGAAGGGAGCTGCCATTAGGAGCGGTCTGCGCGCCGCGCCCACTGAAAAGGTCGTACTGATGGATGCCGACAACCAGCACTCCCCCTATGACATACCGGCCCTGTTGCGCAAGCTGGAGAGCGCCGACCTCGTGATCGGGGACAGATTTGCCAGGGGGGTGACGATGCCGCTGCATAGGCGGCTCGCCAACGCGCTCATCCGCGCAATTGTGGGGCTGCGGGCGCCGCACATCCGCGATCCGTTGTGCGGGTTCCGCGCGCTCAGGAAGAGCAGGGTGAAGTTTGAGGAGCATGGCTTCGATGCCGACCTGGGCATGCTGTTTGATGCCCTCGACTGCGGACTGCGTGTTGAAACCGTGCCGGTCAGCGTGAGCTATGCCATCGAGCCGAAGAGCACGAGCAAGACCTCCGCGCTGCTCGCGGGCGTAAAGGAGTATGCTGGGCTGCTGGCCTGCGCGCTCAGATGGGTAATTGGGCTGAGATAAGCGCAAAACCTTCTTTATAAATTTCGCGAATGAAGTGATGTGCTCCTCGAGTACCTGCTGGCATTCCTCGCGCTGTATGTCAGCGTTTTTTTCCTGCTAGTTTATCTTCAGAACGAGCAGAGGCTGAATGACCCGAAGCCGAAGCGTTTTCCGAGTCTCACGATCATAGTGCCGGCTTACAACGAGGAGAGAAACATTGCTGCATGCCTCCGCTCTGTGCTCGCCCTGCGCTATCCAACGAAGCCGCAGGTAATTGTCGTGAACGATGGCTCAACCGACCGCACTGGCGCTATCGCGCGCCGATTTCCTGTGACGGTCATCGACAAGCCGAACACTGGGAAGGCCGACTCGCTGAACGTCGCGCTCAAGAGGGCAAGGGGGGAGCTGATAGCCGTGCTGGATGCTGACAGCAGAGTAGCGCCCGATGCCGCAGAGAAAATGGTTGGATATTTTGATGACCCTGAGGTCATGGCGGTCACGCCGGTCATGAAGGTGAGGGGGAAAGGATGGCTGCGGTGGGCGCAAAGGGGGGAGTATCTTTTCAACGCCTTCTCAAAAAAACTGCTTTCGTTCATCGATGCGGTTACCGTCACGCCCGGGCCTTTCAGCATTTACAGGAGAAAAGTTTTCAAAGAACTCGGTGGCTTTGACATCCACACGCTCACAGAGGATCAGGAGATGGCGCTCCGCATCCAGCGCGCCAACTATCGCATTGCAGCCTCACTCGAAGCACTCGTGTTCACAGAGGCGCCCGATAGCATCGGTGAGCTGTGGAGACAGAGGAAAAGATGGTATCTCGGCTTTCTGCAGAACATCTGGAAGCACAGGGCGCTGCTCAGCCCCGGCTATGGCGACCTTGGGCTTTTCGTGCTGCCCGTTTCATTGGCGCTCGTTTTGCTCACGGTGGCATCGTTTTTGCTGAACGCCTACAAAAGCATGGCACAACCGTGGGCATGGCTTCCGAGCGCGCCATGGGAACTGGTCTTCCTTGAGCTCACACCCCTGCACATCGTGTATGTCGCAACCTTTGTGGCAGCCATGCTTGGGGTGGCCGCAACGCTGAAAGGAACGCGCGAGGGAGGGATGATAGACACGTTTTTATCTCTGAGCGCGGCATCTTTTCTCATGGTGATTTTCTGGAGTTTTGTCTTTATCGTGCACGTGCTTAACTGGACAATGGGGGTGAAGCCGGTTTGGAAAGGAGAATGAGCTCTGTCCACCTCGCCACGCTCATCATCTCAGCATTGATCTTCCTTGTGGGTTTGCTCGTAGGTTGGGGGCTCGGCGCTGCCGCAACTGCCCAACTGCAGGAGAACATCCAAAGACTTGAGGAGGAGCAGCGAGAGCTCGATGTGCTGGCCCTGTTGGCGGAGCAGCCTGAGGTTGGATGCGGAGCCTATTCGGCCGCGTTTGAGTCCTTCACAAGGAAAACGCGCGCCTTTGGGGAGAAGGTGGAGTATCTGGAGAAAAAGAAGGGCAAGCTTGATGAGGAGGTGCTGCGCCTGAAGTCAGGCTATGCCATACTGCAGGCCAGGAACTATCTCATTCTGAGGAAGATGAATGAGCTGTGCGGGGAAAGCAGGAACATCATCCTCTACTTCTACACAAACGAGAACTACTCTGAGGCTACTGACCAAGGCATTGTATTATGGAAGGTCATCCCAACTTTGCCGGCCTATGCGGACAACACCTCGGTGTACCATTTCGATGTGAAAGTAAACAACTCAATCATCGAAGCGCTGAAGAAAGCATACGGCATCAGCGTGCTGCCAACGCTCGTAGTCAATGGGAAGAAAATTGAGGGCTTTCACGACGAGGCCAGTCTCAGGCGTGCACTCGAGAGCGTGAGGGAGTGAGGCGAGGCTTGGCAAGGAGGCTCTTTATAAGGTTAGCTATAGAAAAAAGGAGGCATGGAAACTCCGGTCTGGAAGCGATATGCGCTCACGTTTCTCATAACAGCCATCTCGCTGGCCGGTGTCATCTACGGCAGCTATCTTGTGCTGTATGTGCTCACCTCTCCGGTAGAAAAAGGGCTGGGTGGGATATTTGTGGTACTCCTTGCCATCAATGCGGCCTTCAACATAGCTGGCTGCTATTACTATCTGGCCTCATTTCAGGCATCACGCATCAACATCCCGCCCCTGCGCGCCTTCCCGCGCGTCGCGGTGGTTGTGCCAGTGAGAAATGAAAAATTTGAGACGGTTGAGAGGACGCTGCGCTCGCTGCTCGCGCTGGACTGGCCGAAGCATAGGCTGGCCTATTATGTTGTGGACAATTCGGACAGGCCCGATAGCGCGTTGGCCCGCTTCTGCCGCAGACATGGAATCCGCTATACCTTCATCCACAATCCCGTGAGGCTCAAAAGCTACGCGCTCAACAAACTCCTGCCAAGCATAAAGGAGGAGTTCATAGCGCTGTTCGATGCCGATGATGTGCTGATCAATCCGGCCTTTCTCAAGGAGAACATCAGCTTCCTGCTGGCCGATCCCTCTCTCGCCAGCGTGCAGACGAAGAAGGGATACGCGCCGGGCTCGTTGTTTGCCAACACCGTGAACGCCTACTACAGCTTTTTCTACAACTTCGTTCAGCCCGTAAGAGGGGCGGACCGCAGCGGAATGTTCTGCGGCAGTGTGGGCATTGTGAGGAAGAGTGCGGTGGAGAAGGTGGGTGGTTTCCCGCACTCGCCCACCGAGGACACGGCCTTCTCCTTCCTGGCCGATCTGCAGGGAATGGGAGGGGCTTTCAACCCGCGCCTCTATGCGCTCGGCGAGCCGATTGAGAGCTTTGCCACTTTCCTAGCCCAGCAGTGGAGATACACCATTGGCAATACCCGGCTGATATGGACCTATCTCGCCAACATCACGCGCATTCCGTTGCACAAGCAGCTGCACTATGCCTCGCAGGTCTTTTCCTTCGCCTATCTCTCCTACCTCTTTATCTTCTACGCGCTGTTGACGCTTGCCTTCGTGCTGCTCAATCTCAGCACGACGGTATTTTTTTCTTTCAAACTCATGCCCGAGTTCGCACACTTCATCGCGCTCACCTACATGGCAGCCATACTGCTCATGGTGGTGGCGGGCGCCAAGCTGTATTTCGGAAGCTATCGCCTGGGCCTCATGGTGCTGTTCATGAACTTCTCTGTGGCGCTGACGAGAGCCAGGGCCATCGCGGTGGCGCTGGCCGGCCTGCCCACACGTTTCGTCATGACGCGACAGGTACCGCACAGCATGCGCTGGACCGATGCGCTGGCCGAGACGAAGTGGGAGTGCGCGCTGGCCGGGGTGCTGCTGCTGTTCGCATTCCTTTCCTTCATCAGGTTGGACCTGATAGGTGGGTTCTGGCTTTTCTGGTATGGCTGGCTTTTCTCGAGCGCGCCCGTGCTCGCCTGGAGCACCGATGTTAGGCTTGCCAGAAAGGTTTAAACGCCTGCCGGCAAATTCCTTGCATGCTCTTCCGCGTTCATGTGAGAGAGGGGAGGCGTATCCTCGCGCTGTGTGACGATGAGGTGATCGGAAAAGTTTACAGAGAGGGCGGGAGAGTGCTCGATCTCAATAGGTTTGCTGGGTTCTACGGAGAGAGAGGGAGGGAGGAGGATGCGCGCGCTGAGCTCGCTAGGGCTTCCAGCATCAATGCAGTCGGGCGAAGGTCGGTGGCGCTTGTCATAAAAAGCGGGCTCGCAAAAGAGAGCGATGTGGTATTCATCCAGGGCGTTCCCCACGTGCAAGTTTATCGGTTGTGATGCCATGGCATACAATTGGCCCGATGAGAGAGGGAGATATGGAAAATATGGCGGAATGTTCGTTCCAGAGGTGCTCATGCCGGCGCTCAAGGAGCTCGAGGAGGCGCACGCGCGGTTCGCGCGCGATGAGGAGCAGCAGAGAATGCTCAGGGTCGCACTCAGGAATTGGGTTGGCCGGCCTACCCCCCTCTACTTTGCTGCCAATCTCACAAAAAAAGTCGGCGGGGCGCGCATCTACCTGAAGAGAGAGGACCTATGCCATCTCGGCGCGCACAAGGCCAACAACGCCATAGGCCAAGCGCTGCTGGCTCGCTATATGGGCAAACGACGCGTTATAGCCGAGACGGGTGCCGGACAGCATGGTGTGGCCACAGCCGCGGCAGCTGCCATGTTGGGCCTGCAATGCGTGATTTACATGGGTGAAGTCGATGTTGGGAGGCAGGAGCTGAACGTTTTCAGAATGAAACTGCTCGGAGCCACTGTGAGGCCCGTGGCGAGCGGCTCGCGCACGCTCAAGGATGCCATCAACGAGGCCATCAGGGATTGGATAACCAACATCGGCAACACGCACTACCTGCTCGGCTCAGTGGTGGGGCCACATCCATATCCGAAAATTGTGCGCGATTTCCAATCGATCATAGGCCGGGAGACGCGCGAGCAGATCCTCAAGGCAGAGGGCAGGCTGCCCGACGCGCTCGTGGCGTGCGTGGGAGGGGGCAGCAATGCCGCTGGGTTCTTCCATCCTTTCCTCGATGACAGCGATGTGGCACTGCACGGCGTTGAGGCTGGTGGCGAGGGGCTGGCCAGTGGCCGACATGCCGCGAGCCTGTGTGCGGGTAGTGAGGGCGTGTTGCACGGCGCGCTCAGCTATGTATTGCAGGACAGATGGGGGCTCATACTCGGCACGCACAGCGTGAGCGCGGGTCTGGACTATCCGGGTGTGGGGCCCGAGCATGCCTTCCTGCGCGATAGCCGGAGGGCGAGCTATGTGGCGGTTACGGATAGACAAGCGCTCGCTGCGTTCGCCCTGCTCTCAAAAACTGAAGGCATCATTCCTGCGCTTGAGAGCGCGCACGCGCTCGCGCACGCTGTCCGTATCGCTCGCGGCATGCCGCGTGATAGCATCATTGTGGTGTGCTTGAGCGGCAGAGGGGACAAGGACATGGGCATCGCCATGCAGAGGCTGAAGCCATGAGCCTGGAGGAGACATTTGCGAGGGCAAGAGCGGCTGACGACATCGCGCTCGTGGCTTACTGGCCGGTTGGCTTTCCCTCAATCCCCGCCAGCAAGAGGGCAGTGGCCGCGCTTGAGAAAGGGGGGGCTGACATAATCGAATTGGGCATACCTTTCACAGACCCCATAGCGGATGGACCTGTCATACAGAGCGCCACGCAGCAGGCGCTCGCGAAAGGGGCAAACCCCGAGGCATGCCTCAGGGCGATAGGAGAGATGGCGCTCGGGCGGCCGGCGCTCATACTCACCTATTATAATATAATGCACAGGATGGGTGTCGAAAAATTCGCCACCATGGCAAAGAAAAATGGCGTGGAAGCCCTGCTTGCCGCAGATTTGCCCATTGAGGAGAGTGGCCCATTCGAGCGGGCCTGCACGAGAGCTGGCATAAAGACGTGTTTCATCATTGCGCCCAACACGCCGAGCGAGAGGATCCGTGAGATCGCTGGTCACACAACGGGCTTTCTGTACCTCATGGCGCACTACGGCGTGACCGGGGCCAAGGAGAGCTTAGAGAGCATCACGGCCGAGGCTGTCAGGCGCGCAAAGGCTGCCGCGCCCGACACTCCTCTATGTGTGGGGTTCGGCATAAGCAAGCGGGAGCATGTTGTGAGGCTGAGGGATGCCGGAGCTGACGGCGCTGTTGTGGGAAGCGCATTCATACAGCTTGCGCTGGCGGAGAAGAGCGAGAAAAAGTGGCTAAGGGAGATATGGGCGCTGGCCAGAAAACTGAAGGGGATTTAGCTTTTTGCAAATTTCTCGGCGTATTCGCCTAACACCGGCACGAGCACCCTCTCTCCCTGGTAGGCCTTATAGCCGATGTAAATGCCGTACAGCCATCCAAGCGGGAACACGAGGAACCCGATCAGCACGATCGTGAGGAGCATTCCCACCACGATGGTCGCCACGCTGAGCAGGATGCTCTGCATGCCGTGAAACTTCAGCTCCTCATTGTCCTTGGCGATGAGGAAGACGATCAATCCGGTCAGCCAGCCAAGTATGTATGCCACGAAACTCATCGTCCTGACATCCACCTCCGGCTTGGCCTGCTTTGCGGCTGGCCTTGCGGCCGGCTTTGCAGCTGGCCTCACAGCCTTTCTGGCAGCCATCAACATCACCCCCCACTCTATTCGGCTGTAGATTTTAAAAACCTATTTCAGGCTTTTCCCGAGACGATTTTTATTACATCGCCATTGCGCAAAACGTGCTCGCGGCCCACGCGCATCTGACTCCTGCAGTCGATCGCATGGATGAAATTGCGTGCGAGGTCGGAATGAATTTTTTTGGCCAGCTCGAATGCCGTTGAGCCCTGCGGCAGGAGCAGGGCATCAGGCAGCACATTGCCGAAGTGATCGGTAAATTTGTGCTCGTCCTCCACGGGATACACCACGATGAGGTTGAGAAGCGAGAAAGCAGCCTCGTTGATGAGTGATTGCACCCCAGTACCACCGTGCAGTTTCATCACCGACCTTATCCTCTCCAGCGCGGCGGCCTGCCTCTCGCTCACTCGCCCGGTGATGTCGAAGTCAGGGTCGCCCGGGATGTATTTCACCAGCCCTTTCTCTGCGGCCCTGCGCAGGGCGAGCTCGCCATCGGCAAAACACGGGAACACTTTCTTGTCCGGGAAGGCGCGGCGGAGCGCGGCCAGGTTTTCGGCGGCACCCTCGAGATCAATTTTGTTTGCCGCTATGATAATCGGCTTGCTGAGCTGCCTGAGCGCGCTGGCAAAGGCGAGGATATCGTCCTCGCTCCAGTTTATGTCTGTGAGGGAAAGGTGACAGCTCTCGGCTGCCCTCCTGATGTGCTCGGGCCCGATGCCGAGTCCGCTGAGCACTCCCTCAAGCTCAGCAGCTCCCTTCCCGCGTAGCTTTGGCCAGGCGCGCTTCAGGATGCCCGCCATCCAGGCAGCCATCTCGCCCTCCAGCATGCGGACCTCTTCGGCGGGATCGCAACGCTCGCAGGGTCGCCCCTCCAGATCTGTCCTGCCGCTCGCATCGACGACCTGGATGAGCGCATTCGCCCTGCTGATGTCGCTGAGAAAGGCATTGCCCATGCCACGGCCGAGGTGCGCGCCCGGCACGAGGCCAGCCACATCGATGAGCGTGGTGGGGATGAGGCGCACGCCATCTATGCACCGGCTGTTTCTGGCATGACAGCCGGCCAGCCCAAGGCTTCGGTGAGGGCATTCGGCCCTCACATAGGTGACGCCCCTGTTGGCCTCGATGGTGGTGAATGGATAGTCGGCAATCGGCACATCGACGAGCGTGGCGGCTGCGAAGAAAGTGCTTTTGCCCTTGTTGGGCGCGCCCACCACACCCATCTGGAGCATGGTGAAAGTTGGGCGAACATTTTTTAAAGCGCAATGCCACATACGGGCATGCTGTCCACGGCTGGCATGCTCGCGGCCATCGCCGCGGGCGCGCTCGAGCTTTTCTTCGGCCTCGTATATGCGGTCTCGGCCATCTACTTAGGCATAAAGCTGTTCGACCGCCTCACGCCCGAGATCGACGAGCTGGAAGAGCTGAGGAAGGGGAATGCCGCCGTGGCCATCGTTGTCGCTGCCATCATCATCGCGCTGGCGGGCATCATCCAGACAGGGTTCATGGATTTTGAGGCGCAGCTCAAGGCCGGGCTGAGCGTGCCGCTCATCCTATTGCTGATCGTGCTCGCGTTCGTGAAACTTCTCTGGAGCCTTCTCGTGGCGCTCACGGCCCTCTTCGTGGCGCTCAAGGTGCTGGATGTGCTGACCGCCGATGTGGATGAGGTGAAGGAGCTGAAGAGGAGGAATGTGGCCATAGCCATCCTCATCGCGGGTGTGCTGCTGGCGGTGTCGTTCGTCATTCAGCCCGGCGTGTCGGCCATCATCAATGCCCCTCCCTTCGATGCCAGGGAGATTGGGGCAGCGCTAGGCATTGCCTAGCTTGGCTAGCCCGCCCTCGTTCCTGACTTTCAGGCGCGCGGTACCGTTGACAGAAACAAAGCCATCCACAACACAGCCGGCACGCGCGAAGGAGAGGTTTGAGGGAAGCCTGACGACAACAAACCTGCCGTCACCGTAGATGTTCGCATGCCTTCCCAGCCTGACCACGAGTTCTCTCTCGCTGCCCTCGCCCGCGGCACACACCTCGCTCGCCGCGCCCGCGATGTCGCTGGCCACCAACAGGGCAAGCTCGGCATCGAGCCGGGTGCTCGCTGCCTTTTGGAAATCGTTTATTGCCGGAAGAAGGAGGGCGAGGAAGGAGAGGAAGGCGGCAAGGAGGAATAGGAACTCGAGGCTCGCCTGCGCGCGCAAGCAATCACGCCGTCTCGCAGCACTTTGTGGCGGGATTGCACCGCATGGTGGAGGGGCAATCTGCATCGCTCTCGCAGCTCGCCAGCTCGCAGATCTGCCCGATGAGCTGGGCGGTGCGATTGCCGACTGCCTGGCTTCCCTGCTGCGCCGTCTTCTGGAGTTGCACGACGAGGATGATGGCGACGGCGAGCAGCGCCGCGATGACGATGATGAGCTCTGCCGATACCTGTGCTCTCATCCTCCCACGATGAAATTCACTCGCTCGGATTTAAAAACCTGTTGTCGGCTAGAAAAACAGGAAGAGGAGGGACGCGCCGAGGATGCCGGTGAGCGCGGCCCAGGCCACCCAGTTCCAGGCCAGCACCTTGCTGCCATCGAGCGGATAGAGTGGAATGAGGTTGAAGAAGCCGAGCCATACATTGATGGAGGCACCCGTGAAAAAGAAATGCGCCACCGAGAAAGAGCCTCTGGGAAGACCGACGAGCGTGATGTTTGGCAGCCCAAAGCCGAAGTAGAGAAAGGCTGCTGCCAGGAAAGCTGCTGCCAGTAGCGCGTTGGTCAGCGGGCCGGCCAGCGAGATGAGGCCATTCTGCCTTCTCGATAATCTATAGGCGAAAATGTAAGTGGCACCGGGCGCGGCAAAGACAAAGCGAAAGCCCATGAGAGGAAAAAGCAGCATGAGCAGCAGACCAGCCGGCCAGGCACGGTATGCCGCGTACATGCCGAACCGCTGCGCGGCGAATTTGTGCGCCAGCTCATGCAGGATGAATCCCATGCCAGTGGTCAGGAGAATGAGGAGGAAAAAAGAAAGGAAGGCGCCGATCGATAGCGACAGAAAGCCGCGCAGGCCGATCTGAACCATCGCGATGGCCACTGAAATTGCGACCACTGAGATGGCAAGATGCTGGAGCTCCTCGTCATCAAAGAGCAATCACACCACCTTTATGTCGAAGGGCTTCTGCACCACACGCGCCCTGGCAGGCGTGAAGATGCCCGAGTAGCTGACTATCTCGCACGCAATCTCGGTGCCATCAGGAAAGCCCACCCTAATGATGCCACCGGCCCGGCCAGACTCAAGCGCCACGCCGTTCTTAACAGCGAAGCCCACGATGGGGATGCTTTCATCCTCTGCAAAGACCAGCACATCATCGCCCCGCCTCACCCCCCTCAGATGGGGATAGATAAGAGGGGAGAGCAGCGAGGCGCCGAGCGCAGCCGCGAGGAGCTTTGCCAGAAGGTCGAGCGATGCGCCCGGCAACGCGGCATAGGCGAGCAACGCGAGCGCTACAGTTAGCAGCAGCGTTTTCAGAAACACCCCAAAGCGTGCCAGCATGGCATCATCTGTACATGCTTTCCATGCCGGCCTTGAAGCGCTGCATCCTCTCGATGTGCTCCTTCGTCACGCTTGGCCGCAGCGAGGCGAGTGCAGCCTCAAAGTGCCGCATGGCAACCGACGTGGCAGCGACATTCTCGCGGATGGCGTTCATGCCCGCCTCACGGCAGATCCCCTCTATGTCGGCGCCTGTCAGGCCGGCCGTTCTCTTTGCCAGCTCATTCAGGTCAACATCTTTGGCCAACGGCATGTTGCGGGTATGAACTTTGAATATCTCCAGGCGTGCGCGCTCATCGGGCGGTGGAATTTCGATTATTTTGTCAAAGCGGCCGGCCCTCAGCAGCGCCGGATCCAGTATGTCGGGGCGGTTGGTTGCGGCCAGCACCACGACGTTTTTGATGTCCTGCACGCCATCCATCTCGGTGAGCAGTGTGTTGACGATGCGCTCGCTGACACGCGTGCCGGCCTCCTCGGCTCCCCGGTAGGCCGCGATGGCATCGATCTCATCGATGAAGAGGATGCAAGGCGCGGCCATCTTGGCCTTGCGGAAGAACTCGCGCACTGCCTTCTCGGATTCTCCCACCCATTTCGACAGAAATTCGGGTCCCTTGACAGAGATGAAGTTTGCCTCGCTCTCGGTTGCCACGGCCTTGGCCAGCAGCGTCTTGCCCGTGCCGGGCAGGCCGACCAGCAGTATGCCCTTGACCGGCCTGATGCCGATGCGCGTGAATACCTCTGGGTGCCGGATGGGGAGCTCGACGGCCTCGCGCAGCTCCCTCTTGACATCCTCCAGCCCGCCCACATCGACCCATCTGACATTGGGGACTTCGGCGAAAACCTCGCGCAGCGCGCTGGGATGCACCTCGCGCATGGCATTGGCAAAGTCGGTGCGCGTGACCTTCAGCTCCTCGAGCACGTTTGGGGGGATGAACTCCTGCTCGAGGTCGATTTTGGGCAACACGCGCCGCAGCGCCTTCATGGCAGCCTCCTTGCACAGCGAGGCGATGTCGGCACCCGTATAGCCGTGTGTGGCGGCAGCAAACTCATCCAGGAAATGGTCGAGCAGCTCATCCTTAACTTTCTTGTATTCATCCTCAGTGAGCACCTCGCGCAGCGCCTTCTCCACGCCCGCATCGTAGCGCGCCTCAAGCGCATCGCTCAGGAACTGCTTGAGCTTTTTCCCCTCGCCCTCGCCGAGAACATCGTAGAGGGCCTTCTCGATGTCGCTGTCGTTGCGCGCCCGGCCAACGAGCTCGAGCAGCTTGGCCTTGCGGGAGGGGTCCGAGATCTCATGCTGCCCGATGAGCTCTTTGAGGTCGGGAAGGTCAACGAGCGCATCGGGGACAGCCTTGAACAGCTCGCGCAGGCGCTCCTTCTTGCGCTCGTCGATCTTCGTGCTCTCGAGTATGATGCGCTTGTCGTTTATGTACAGCGGCATGTTGCGGGTGTGGATCTGCAGGATTTCCTTGCGCGCATTGCGGTCGGGCACGCCGATCTCTATCTCGCGGTCAAACCGGCCGGGCCTGCGCAGGGCGGGGTCTATGGCGTTGGGGCGGTTTGTGGCACCGATGACGATGACCTGCCCACGGCTCTTCAGCCCGTCCATGAGCGACAGCAGCTGGCTCACCATGCGCCGCTCGACCTCGCCCGTGACCTCCTCCCTCTTCGGCGCGATGGCATCAATCTCATCCATGAAGATGATGGTGGGCGCGTTCTCCTCAGCCTCCTTGAAGAGCTGCCGCAGCCTCTCCTCACTCTCGCCCACGAATTTTGACACGAGCTCGGGCCCGCCAACCGAGATGAAGTTTGCCTCGCTCTCCGAGGCCACGGCCTTGGCCAGCAGCGTCTTGCCCGTGCCGGGCGGCCCGTATATCAGCACGCCCTTGGGCGCCTCGATGCCGAGCCTCTCAAAAAGCTCCGGATGGCGCATGGGCAGCTCAACCATCTCGCGGATTTTCTGAATCTCCTCCTTAAGCCCGCCGATGTCCTCGTAGGAAATGCTGGGGATGCGGCCGCCCTCCTTCATGGGCTCTGTCTTGAGCACGATCTCCGTGCTCTCATTGACGATGACAATGCCCTGGGGCTGCACGACGACAGCGGTGAGTGGGAAAGATGTTCCGAAAACCCCGACGAATATCGTGTCGCCCCTCGTCAGCGCCCGCCCTATGAGCCTCTTCTTGACAAACTGGTCGAAGCCCGGCGAGTACTTCATGGGCTGGGAGGGCGCCAGTATGACCTTCCTGGCCTCTTTGAGCTCGGCCTTCCTCACAAAAATCTTGTCGCCGATGGCCACGCCCGCGTTCTGCCTCAGATAGCCATCCATGCGGATGATGTTGAGCCCCTCATCCTGTGGATGGGCCTGCCACACCACTGCGGCAGTGCTGCGCTTGCCCTTCAGCTCAACGATGTCGCCTGTGGTGACCCCAATCTCCTTTCTCGCCCTGCTGTCAATGCGCACAAGCCCGCGCCCCACATCGTTTGGGAGCGCCTCGACGACTTTGAGCTCTATGCCTACCCCCGCCAACGGCTCACCCAGAAATAATAGCGCAAAACATATTTTAAGATTGGCGGAGAGATTTGGGGGGCGATTTCTTTGGCTCGCAGACGAGCACCCAGAAGGAAAGTGCGCGTGAGGAAGCCCGCGCGAGCGGCCAGGAAGGAGTTTTGGCTCGCGCTCGTGCTGCTCGTGCTCGTGCTGGGCCTCCTCCTCAGGCCGCGCATAGAGGAGGTGGTGCGCGCGCCAGAGCCCCCCACAGGCGCGCTCGCAAAAGTGGATAACCGTAGCATCATTGTGGCCTGGAGCCCATCGCAGGGCGCGGCGGCCTATGCCGTGTATCGCTCTGTCGCCGGCAGCGAGCCCGTGAGGATTGCCGTTGTGCCGGCGAGCCAGAACTGGTTCAGGGATGAAGGCGCGAGCGAGGGCGCGCTGTACCATTATGCTGTTTTCGCGCTGGACGCGCTGGGAAGGCAAAGCGCGAGGAGTGCGAATGTCAGCGTGTTGCCCGATTACACCCCGCCACAGGCACTTGAGATAAGGATAAATGATGGGGAGGCGTATGCGCGCTCAAGGAAAGTCAACCTATCGCTGTGGGCGAGCGGCGCGATGGCCTGCAGACTTTCTCACAATGGGGTGTGGGGGCCTTTCAGGCCCTACGCCGGCTCGGCGGAGTTCGAGCTCTCGCCGGGCGATGGCGAGAAGCGTGTATTTTTCCAGTGCGTGGATGAGGCCGGCAATGAGGCCGCGCCCGTGTCAGCGAGCATCATTCTCGATGAGAACGCGCCATCGGTGAGCATCATCTCGCCCATCGCTGGAGGTGCTTTTCCAGCCGTCTTCAATGCCTCCTTCTCGGCCAGCGATGCCGTGTCGGCTGTGGTATGGTGCAGCGCAGAAACGGACGGCGAGGTAAGCTGGAGCGGGCGCGTCGAGAGAGGGACGAGCGTGCAGCATGAGCTGAGGGTTGGCCATGGCGAGCACTCCTATGCCGTGATGTGCGAAGACGAGGCGGGCTGGAAGGGCAGGGCGGCAGTGAAGTTCAATGCCACGGCGCCCGCAGCGAGGTATGGCCCGCCGCTCAAGCCTGAGATAGCCATAAACAACGGCGCGCTGTACACCAACGCCTCGGTGGTGACGCTCTACATCAGAGCGCCCGGCGCCAGCGAGTGCAGGGCGTGGAACGAGGGCGAGCCAAAGGCCGAGGCGCAGTGGGAGCCCTTTGCGCCAATCAGGATTTGGCGGTTGTCGGGTGGCGATGGTTTCAAAACCGTGCTCGTGGAGTGCAGAAATGCCTATGGCAACAGCCCGACGGGCAGCGATGCGATATACATGGATACCGTGCGGCCTTCGCCCGTCGATGACCTTGTGGCCAGCCCGGCGCCAGGCGGCGCCATCCGCCTCTCCTGGAGCGCGGTGCGCGATGGGCCGCTCGATGGCATGGGAAGCGGCGTGGCGGGCTATGAGATTTACAGGGCACACATGCCCTTCTATAGCTATGAGAGAATTGGCTTTGCCAACACGACTACATTCTCGGATAAAAGCGCGGTGAATGGGGAAAGATACAGCTACAGGGTTTATGCGCTCGACATGGCCGGCAACACAGGGCTGGAGGGGAACGCTGCTGAGGCCACGGCCGATGGCGAGGCGCCCATCGTTGTCGTGCGGTCGCCGACGAATGGCGCCAGCTATTTTGGGGGCGTGCAGCTCGCTTTCCTGGCGAGCGATGCGCTCAGCAGGACGCTGTGGTGCCAGTACGAGCTGGATGGCCGAACACACTATCTCGGGGAAGTGGTGAGCGGCAGCGAGAGCAACGTCACCCTGAATGTCGGGGCCGGCTCGCACGCCATCAGGGTGATCTGCAGGGATGCTGCCGGAAATGTGGGCGAGGCGAAAGCCATTTCATTTAATGCCTTGCAATATGCTTAGGTGTTGGCTTGAGCGACAGAGTGCGCAGCGGGATAATTGGGCTCGATGAGCTCATCCAGGGGGGGTTCAAAGAAAAGTCCATCATCATGGTCAGCGGAGATTCGGGGAGTGGAAAAAGCACATTCGCGGCCCAGTTCATCTACTATGGCGCCAAGGATTACGGCGATCCCGGCATGTACATCTCGTTTGAGGAGCCCAAGAGCCTGTTCTATGAAAACATAAAGGGGTTTGGGTTCGATTTCGAAAAGCTTGAGAGGGAGAAAAAGCTGGCATTCCTCGAGTATCCACCACAGGAGATAGACCACTTCATGGCCCAGGAGGTTATCGTGCACGATATTGTGGATGAGCTCGGAGTACGGCGCGTGGTCATAGACAGCATAACCTCATTTGCCCTGCTGTACGAAACTGCCTTCAAGCGAAGGCAAGAAGTGATGCGCCTCCTGTCAAAGCTCAGAAAATGGGGCTGCACCGTGCTTCTCACCAGCGAATGCGCGACCACCCCACAGGGCCTTCCCAAACCGCGCTTTGGCATAGAGACCGTCGCTGACGGCCTCATCTATCTGTATGCCATCCGAAGGGGGGATGCGCGCGTGCGCGCGCTCGAGGTCGCCAAACTACGTGGCACGGCTTTTGAGCCACGGCTCATTCCCATGCGGTTCACCAAGGAGGGCATAGCCATCTATCCAAAAGAGCATGTGTATGAGAGTTTCAGGTAGCTACTTTCTCCTCTCCAGCACGAGCCCCCTTCCCACTGTCCTGAACTCGTTTCCCCCAATGTGCATCAGGTAGCGCAGGGCATCGTGGTCAGCCCTGCCGTTTTTGGTCAGCGCGCACTCGGCGTGCAGTACTTTGCCGACAACCAATACGTGGTCGGACTCGGGAATTTCGATGATGCGGTGCACGGCGCACTCGAGGAATGTCTTGGCCTCGGCGATGCGCGGCACCTTCACGCTCTTGCAGGGGGCCAGATGGAGGTTGTTTTTTGTCAGCCGCGCGCTTCTGTCGGGCAGCTTTTCCTCGCAGAAAACTGCCTGCTGGCCAAAATCCTCGCTGACGAGGTTGAGCACGAATTCCCCCGTGGCGCGGGCGTTTGCCAGCGAGACCCTGTCGGGCGCGGCCGCAAAGTACACGAGCGGTGGGTTGAAGCTGATGGGGCCAACGAATGAGTAGGGCGCGGCGTTGGGCTTTCCGTCCGCGCTCAGTGTGGTGACGAGTGTGACGATGCGCGGGGCAAGCAGATAGGCGGCCTTCCTCAGCTCGATCTCCATGCTTTCACCCATGCCGCATGCTTTCCCTATACCGCCGCCACAGCGCATTAACTTTTCGCTCATCAATCCTGTGGCCGTGTGGCAGCACAGCACCGCTGAAGTTCTTTGGTATGTGCAACAGCTCGTGAATGAGCACTTTCTCCTTCTCCTCCTGGCTCAGCGCATCAAACTTCTCGGCGAGCACCTCGATGACATAGTAGGCTTTGATGTCGAGCGCGGCCTGCCAGATCTTTGGCAGCGACCAGATGCGCGCAAACGCGCTGGCCCGCGAGCCTCTCGAGCGCATGCACAGCAGCCTGTAGGCATTGATGTGCGGCAGCTCGAGGCCGCGCAGCAACCTCTCAAGCATGGCCTGTACATCGGGCGCGCGCTCGAATTCCATACCAACGAGTTCGGAACATAAGCATTTAAATCTCTACACAAAAATCGTTTGGCTTTTCGTGGGAGGGAAAAATGCTCGGTAGTGCAGCTCATCCGAAGGGCCATCAGAAAAACGTACACATAAAGCTCATACTGGATGATGGCGGCAGCAGGAGCGAGTTCTTCCTCAAGGCGTTGAAGGGCGAGACCATCCTCGATGTGCTCAAGCGTGAGCTCGGGCACCGCATCAGAATTCGCAGAAATGCATTAGGCGAGTGGATTGAGGCCATCGATGGCGTGCGCGAGCGTGAGGCGGCCGGATGGCAGGGCTACATCCGCGGTGAGAACGGCTTGTTCGGCCTTCCATATTTTGACACGCCGAGCGGGCCGATATTTCCCGGCCTTGGAAAGATCCGCATAGGCAAGCCCATTGAGCTGCTGTTGAGGTTTGATGAGGGCGTCAGCGCCGACATCGTGGCCTGTCCCGAGTCGCCACCATATTTTGAGGGGTTTGTGTGGACATGTAAGCTCAGGGCATTTGATGAGCTGCAAGCCGCTCGGGCCAGAGCGCTTGCCAGGATGCTCGCGCATCCCACGATGCGCTCTGCTGGATTTGCGGGCAGGGACATCCGCCTCGTGATGGAGAGGGCGCAAGCGAATGCCATGAAAAGGCTCGAGGAGGCGCGCGGCCTGTGGCTCAGCCAGGCAGAAACGGGCGGTGTTGTGGCAGAAGCGCAGGGCGCGCGGGAAGTGGTTGGGCGCGCGGGCTGGAGGTGGGCGTTTGCAGAAAACGCTCGCCAGCTCACGGAGCACGCAAACGGAAAGACTGGCGCGCGCGCCCGCACGCTTTTTGCCAACATCCGACCGCTCAAGGAGGAGATTGCTGAAGAACGGGACGCGCGTGGCGTTGTGGCTGTTGGGAAATTGGAAGTTGGTGGGGTGTGGCAGAAAGTGGCAAATGCGGCTGCTGTTGGGGCGAGCGAGATGAGTGGCGCGAGGGAGGAGGGAAAAGTGTGGGAGGGTGTTGGGAAATTGGAAGTTGGTGGGGTGTGGCAGAAAGTGGC
>JAWAFC010000006.1:0-108583 GCA_038890815.1 Candidatus Micrarchaeia archaeon
AAGCCAACGAAGTGCTCGTGGCTCTCAACAAAACCTACCAGGAGCTTGAAGAAGCGCTCGCCGACTACGCCCGAGGAGAAGACGCGCGATTCAATGAAATGCTGAGCAAATACGGGCTCAAGCTCACCGATGCACAGCGCATCCGCCTAAAGCAAGACCCGAAAATCGTTTCTGATTTAGCCAAAACAATTGCGGAGGCACGCAGCTCGCTGCCGCCAGATGGAGGGAGGGTGCCGCCAGAGGAGATAGAGGAAATAAGGAAAGCGCTGGGGTATGAAGAGACGAAGACGGTGGAAGCGACTGGTGCTAGGAGTGCTTTCGTGAGAACTGAAGCACAGAAGGACGAACTCAGAAAAAAACTCAGGGAAGAAACGTTTAATCAACAGGAAGACAACGTGAGTACTCTGTTCCCTCGCAAACAAGAAGTCGCTAATGCTTGGGATAGTGTTGGTCGCCCAGATTTGGCTAATAGGACTAGAGATGCAAAGACGAAAGAAGAGTTTATTGCTGTCCAGCGTGAAGGATACATGACGGATAGAATAGCCTTCCTTGCTGTCTTGAAAATGGTTTCGCCTAATCTGCACGACCAGTTCAGAGAAACAGAAAAAGCGGTTGGAGTCGACAGAGTAGAAGGCGGAGATGTGGATACGCAGGTTAATGAACGAATTGCCAGAAAAGAAGAAGCGGTCAAGGAGACTCTCGAAAAAATTGAAGAAAAAAAGGAGAAGGAAGAGGAGGAGAAAGAACGTGAAGAAAAGGAGAAGGAAGAGGAAAAAAGTGAGAAAGCGAAGGAGGAGGAAGCGGAGGAGAGGAAGAGTATTGAAGAGAGAGCGCGGAAAGAAACAGAAGCTTTAGGAGAAGCAGAAGTTTAGTGTGTTTTGAGAATTTTTTCTGCAGGTGCGCGTCCGATTGGCTCAAACGTTTTTGCATCCCACCCGTACACGTTCTTCCAATAATTCCCATTATTATCTTTGGCGATAAGAGCCACAAACCCTTCTTCCACGTTATAAATTAGCCTTGGTTCCTTGAAGCCGCCTTCCTCCTTGATTATCTTGCTCAAGTCAAAGAAAGTTCCATGCACTTTAGGCTTGTCATTTTCCCAACCCACCATTGACAGGACGGGATACGCTCTTCCGTTGTATTCAGCAAGCAAGTTTTCAGCCGTAACAAAGAAACTGAACTCCTTTGTGATCACGACGGTAAAGTGCGTTGGATTTGAGAGAGGGCTTATCCCAGCAAGAACGATTTTATTAACGCCATCATAATATCCCATGTGAAAGCCAAGTCCGTAAACAAAGCCATCCGCCAAGAGTAAGAGATATGGCTGTTGTTCATCTTGAAGACCGGGAATGCGTCCTCCTATTACGATGTTTGTAACGCCCTTTTCCTCTAGCGTCTTAATCGCTTCCTGCAGCGTCGTTTTTCCTTTTACAAACCCGAACTCGTTGTCAACTTCCTGAGCGTTTGCTGCTTTCGCTGCATTCGCTGGTTGGCCATCAGCAGCCCTCGCAAGGCCTCCCACCGAAAGCCCGAAGGTTACCCCAAGGCTCAGAAGAGCTGCTTTAACAAGGAAAGAGCGCCTGCTTCTTCCGAAAGCTGTTAGTCCGCTCGCGTGTGCGTGCTCGTTCCTGGCAATGATGTCAAAGGTCCTTGTAGCTGGCAAGTGCTCTCTGTGGTTATGGGCGCTTTGTAGCTTCATGCTAGTATAAGTGCAAAGCTTGCTTATAAAGCTTAGAGCAGCGGAGCAGCGGCCGTCATACGAAGGCGGCCATTGGGCCTAGCTTCGGGAGAGGGCCCAAGGCGCGTTGGCGCCCGCCCCACGCTGCTCTTTTTCAAAATGTGCACGGCTTCGGCTCTCACAAGCCAGTCTGAATGCCCGAGCGCGCATTCAATGTACGGGGCGCTCGTGGGGTGCAACTCGGAAGCGCGCATCGCCGCAATGCACTCCGCCCTGCTGGTTTCAAAATAGGAGAGCACGGCGCTGGGCGTCTCGGCTGCAGCGGTAGCGGCCGCACGCGCGCGAGAGAGACTTTCCTCGAGAGGGATGGCGAGCTCGCTGGATTTCTTGAAATGCACGCCGCTGTTGAGAATGTAGTCGTATAAATCCCTCACGGAGCCGAAACGGTCGTGCACAGCTTTGAATGCCGCGGCAATGGTGCCGATCAGCAGGCAGTCAACGAGCGAGAGCTCGAATGGAGCCTTAAGCAGCGCGAGCTTTTTTTGGATGAGCATGGATAAGATGACAATTCCGTTGAGAGTGTCGCCGGTGCCGAAAGGAATTTTGGGTGTGATTTCGAGCGCGGGCACAAATGGCTCCTGCCTTTCGCCGATGAGCGTGCAACCTCCGTGCGTGTGAAGAAGGATCGGCATTCCATACTCCTCGAATATTTTTTGAGCCGCCTGATGGGCATCCAGTTCAAGCTTTGTCAAGTGTTTTGCAAAACCTCTCGCCTCGTGCTCGTTGAAAGAGAGGAGAACGGGGGAGTCAGTGCGAGGTTTGACAATCTCGGAAAGCATCCTGAGATTTTCCAAAACGCGCTGGTTGGTTTTTTCGTCTGTTCCGAAAGAAGCATCGGCAAGGATTACCCCGCGCGGTGCGAGGCGGCCATCCCTTATTGCAGCGAGAAGCTCGCCCGCGATCTGCGCTCGCAGGGAGACCAAGCCGATGCAGTCGGCCTGCTCGAGCTTTGCGAGCTCTTCCGGAGTCAGGGAATCGAGAGATAATTGTGGGGTGCTGCCGGTTATTATGAAATCACCATCACAGGTGATAACTGGTATGGAAATGCTTCTTTTCCCAGCGCACTTATGGACATGAATGTCGGGAAGCTTGCAGCTGGCATCGGTCAATTCTTTGGTGAGATAGTCAAAGTCCTTCTCGTTTACTGCGCCATAGATACTAACGCAAACCGGGTCGTGTGGGGACAGAAGGGCGAGCTGGGCTTTTGTGGTTATCGCCGCGTGCCCGCCGAGATGCGTCTCAATGTCCTCGACTCTCAGCCTGCTTGTGGCACGGGCGTTTTCGAACAACTTGGTGAGCTCGCTGTTCGTCAAAGAGGTTTTAACATACACATCCATGATGATGTCGGGCAAGTTGACGATGGAGATGAGCGCGCCCTTTTTCCTGAGATAGATGAGCGCATGCTCCAATTTGACAAGGGAGTCAACGGGGTCCACGCCATCCTGTGGCGCGTCCATGAATAATGTTTTGTCTTTTTCCCATATTTAAAAATGTGGCGCAAAACAAAGGCTTTAAAAATGGCAGCTGAAAAAAGTGGGGAGGTGCGGCTTATGAGAGTATCGGCTCTGGCTTTGGTTCTTGTTCTTGCCAGTGTGGTTTTCGCGCAGTACACGGCGCCCACACATTGCCCGAGCGAGGAGGAAATACAGAAGGAACTCGAGAGCTGCAAGGCTGCGGGAGGGATGCCCGAGTATTATTATGATGAGTGGGAGTGCAAGGTGGTGGAGTGCAAGAAGCCGCCCCAAGCCTGCCCCACTGAAACAGAACTGCAGCAGGCGATTGAAAGGTGCAAGGCTGCGGGCATGGGCTATGGCTTAACCTACGATGAGTGGGAGTGCAGGCAAGTAGAGTGCTACGCAACGCCAGTGTGCCCGAGCGAGGAGGAAATACAGAAGGAACTCGAGAGCTGCAAGGCTGCGGGAGGGATGCCCGAGTATTATTATGATGAGCGGAAGTGCAGGGCAGTGAGGTGCGCGCCTCCGACGAGAATCGTGTGCCCGGAGGACATCGAGCTAAAGGCACTTATCAGTAAGTGCCGGGCGCAAGAGATGGATTTTGAATATGTGAAAGACCCGCAGGGGTGCGTGCAGGTGCAATGCGTGCGGCCGAGGTGTCCCACTGAGGTGGAGATAGAGGCGCAGATCAGAGCATGCGAGGCGAGGAACATTGCCATCCCACCCATGAGCATGCGGGTCGCGCCGGTGGGCGCGGCGAAGCCTGCCGAGTCGATTGTGGCTGTTCCGGTAACTGCCGGTGTTAATGCCACAAAAGCAGTTACTCCGCTACCTGTTCTTCCAGCGCCTGCTGTCGCCACCGCCGTGGCGACGGCTGAGGGTGAGTGGGAGGCCGTAACCTACATAGATCCGATGGGGTGCAAGAGGGTCGAGTGCAGGCGGAAGGAAAAGACGTGCCCGAGCGAGGAAGAGCTGATGAGCAGGCTTGAGAAATGCAGGCTGGCGGGTCAGCAGGGGCTGACTTACATAGACCGGTTCGGGTGCAAGAATGTGTACTGCAAGGAAGTCGAGACTGAGGTAATGTGCCGGAAGAGCGTGGAAAACAACTGCGTGAAAATAGTTTGCTCGGATGGGTATGTGTTCAACTCGTGCGAGCAGGAGAAATTGTGCAGAGTGGAGTGCAAGAGCTACACGGATGAGAAAGGATGCCTGGTGAAGAAATGCACGGATGGGTTTGAGGCCAGGGAGTGCCCAACAACGACAGTCACGTGCGAGAGTGAGAAAGACGAGCGGGGATGCGAAGTGAAGAAATGCACTGATGGAACGGTCTCGATATCGTGCCCGCCGCCGCCAGTGGAGTGCAAAGTCTACAAGGACAAACAGACTGGGTGCGTGATAAAAGAATGCACCGATGGGTATAAGGCGAGAGCGTGCCCGCAACAGCCCGAGTTCGAATGCAGAGTCTACAAGCGGGAGGATGGATGCATCGTCAAGGAATGCACGAATGGCTTTGTGACGAGCGACTGCGAGCAACGAAAAGTCAACTGCAGGGTGAGCAAAGTAACGGTGGATGACCAGATATGTGAAGTAAAGGAATGCGATGATGGATACACAGCGAAGAACTGTCCCCAGCAAGAGAGCGTCGAGTGCAAGGTCTTTGTGGATGAGAAAGGCTGCAAGGTGCGGCGGTGCAGCAATGGATTTGAGGAGAGGGCATGCCCGCCTGCGGCAGTGCCATCCCCCACTCCGCCGTCTCCGGGGATACTGGAACAATTGGGTAGGTGGCTGAGGAGTCTGTTGGGCGGGTAAGCCACCAACCCGCCTTTTCCCTTTTCAGAAAGAGCCGTGCGGTTAGGTGAATTTTTCCTTCACTTCGCTCTTGTAGATTTCAACGCGCTTGATGGGCGCGATTTTTTTCGCCCTGTTGTAGAGGCGCGCAGCGAACTTGCGGAAAATCACCTCTTGCTCAAGAAGCGAGAAATCCATCTCCTTGGCCCGCATGGCTATCTCCTCGCGCACGGCGGCGCGGATGGCGGTGCGTGCGCTGTGGCTCACTTTGTAGGCGGTGAAGACGCCTACCTTCAGGCGGAGGGGCACGCCGTCGCGCGTGGTGATGTCTATGACATCGTATAGGACGTTGCGGCGGCGACGGACGAGCGTGCGCAGGTAGCTCCTGGAGAGCTCATGGCCAATCAGTTTTGTGAAGGCAGTCTGGCCTTTGACTTCGGAAATGCGGAAGAAGACGGTGGCGTAGGCCTGGCTCAGGTCGCCCGTCAGGGCATCCAGGCCTATAGGGATGACACGGTTGAGCAGGTTTTTTTCCTCGCTCGCGAGCACGTGCGCGATCTCCTTTGACTCGAACATGTCTGGGGAGAGGACTGAGTACCACTTTTTTGTCTTCCAGGTGTCCGCTCCATGCGCTTTCGCCAAGCAATCACCTACTTCACGAGAAGCTCGGCCTTGGCGGGATCGTATGTCCAGTCGCGCGGAAGCTTGCCCGTCTCTCTGTAATACCGAACGAGACGCTTTATCTTGCTCTCCACGTGGATGAGTTTGCACTTGTTATGCACATCGCGCTTGTTCTGCGCGAGGTGGCGGCGCATGCGCACGGCCTTGCGGATGAGGTTCATCAGATCTTCTGGGTAGGTGGGTTTGAGTTTGTTCTCTGCGAGAATTTGGGTGAGCTTTTTGCCCGTGATGTTGCGAATGCTGGGAATGCCGTATACATCGCGGAGGGTGAGGCCGATGAGCGCGGGCGGCGTGCCCGCTTTGGCGAGCTTTACCACGAGCTCTTCCACATCGGAAGCCGTATAGTCAACCCAGTCAGGGACAGTTTTTGATGGAGGCCTGTGTGAGCCACTTTTCCCTCTCTTTCGTGAATGCATCCTAGCCAACCAATCTCCCTCCTTCCTTCAGCCATCTCGCAAACTTCTTGAGGGCGCGGGCGCGATGGGAGACGCGTTGTTTGAGCGCCGGGTCTTGTGCGAAGGTCCGCGTGCTTCCCCGCGGGATGAAGAGGGGGTCGAAGCCAAACCCGCCCTTCCCGCGTGGCCTGCGCGCGATGAGCCCATCGCAGGCGCCCTCGAACAGCCGCACGCCTTTCTCGTCGGCGAATGCGACTGCGCTCACGAAGCGCGCGCGCCTGTCGCGCACGCCCCGCATAAGCTTCAAGAGGCCATCACACCCGAGCTTGCGGTGGAACCATCCGCTGAAGGGGCCTGGAAAGCCGTTGAGGGCGCGCACGAAAAGCCCCGAGTCTTCAACGAACAAGGGCTTCCGGAGCACCTCAAACAGCTCGCGCGCGGCATGCGCGGCGACTTCCCCGCAGGCCGCAGCCCTGATCTCAGGATACGAGACGAGCTTGTGGATGATTTTAACCCCGAAAGAGTTTAAAATGCTTTCTGCCTCGTGGAACTTGGCGCGGTTGGAGGTCACAAAGAGAATTGCTCTCAAGCAGACACCGAAACGGCGAATGCTCCTTCAGAGGATGTGATTTCCTTCACCCTGCCGGCTGCCCGGAGCTCCTCCTCGATGAGCGGGAGCAAGGCGAGCTGTTCTCTCGGGGCCGAGATGGAGAGCCGCGAAACCTCCTGATTGAGGGCCATCTTGCGCTCGCTTTTGAAGCGCCGCACCTCGGTGAGGATGGCCTTGAGGAATTCGCCGGCAGCGATCTCCCTTTTGGTCGCGACGCGCGGCAGGGGCGAGGGCCAGGCCGAGAGATGAATGCTCTTGCATCCTTCGGAGGCGGCGAATAGGGCGGTATAGAGCTCCTCGGTAACGAACACCGCAATGGGCGCGAGAAGCTTGAGGGAGACGAGAAGAACAGTGCGGAGGGTGTATTG
This sequence comes from Candidatus Micrarchaeia archaeon, assembly GCA_038890815.1. Classification (GTDB taxonomy): domain Archaea; phylum Micrarchaeota; class Micrarchaeia; order Burarchaeales; family JACRGF01; genus JAWAFC01. Next base: position 7,035 of record JAWAFC010000006.1, read on the forward strand.
GGCAGCCAGCTTGCTCTCCTTTCCATACACATCGGGTGCATAGAGACGGTGCTTGACCTCTTCGAGGTAAAAGTCGCAGAACTCGTGCCAGAAGAACTCGTGGATGCCGGTGATGGCAGCATAAAAATCGAAAGCCTCATAGGCCGCGGTGGTGGCCTTGATGAGCGCATTGAGGCGACCGAGAATCCACTTGTCGACGGGGCGCAGCGCGGGCCTTTTCTTTGGTGCGGCATAGCCTTCCAGCGCCCTTTCCACAAACCGCGCGGCGTTCCAAAGCTTGTTGATGAAGGATTGCGCAAAGGCGATGTCCTTGTAGGAGAAGGGGCGGTCCTTGCCGAGCACGCCGGAGAGGGCAGCCCATTGGCGCACGGCATCTGCGGAGTACTGCTGTATGAGCGCATCGGGCGGAATGATGTTGCCCAAAGACTTACTCATCTTCTTCCCATCCGGAGCGAGCACGTTGCCATGCAGCAGGAGCTCCCTGAATGGGGGCTTGCCAGTCAGCTTGAGGCAGCGATAGATTGTGTAGAAGGCCCAGGTGCGGATGATTTCGGTTCCTTGCGGACGGAGGGAGGCTGGATAGATGCGGGCGAAGAAATCTTTATCATCGGGCCAGCGGGCGATGATCAGGGGGGTGATTGAGGAGTCCACCCAGCAATCGCACGTGGAGGTTTCGGGGGAGGCCGTGGCGCCGCAGTGGGGGCAGGCGCGCGGGGGGGAGGAGGCCGGATAAACTGGCAGCTCCTCATAAGAGGCCGGGAAGGATTTGCCGCACGCCTCGCAATTCCAGAAGGGAAGCGGGGTGCCAAAAACGCGCTGGCGCGAGATCACCCAATCCCACTCGATGTAGTTGGCCCAGTCAATGAGGTAGGAGATGGTGTACTCCGGCACCCAGCGCATGCTTTTGGCGGCATCGATAATTTCCTTCTCAAATCCCTTGAGCCTGGCAAACCACTGCTTGGAGAGAAGAAATTCGATAGGCTTCTTGCATCTATCGTGAATTTTGATGACCTGCTTGAGGGGCTCCCGCTTGAGCAGCTTGCCCGCGGCCACGAGGTCTTCGAGGATTTTTTTATTAGCCTCCTCAACTTTGAGGCCATCGTACGGCCCCGCATTCATCAGCCGGCCAGCCTCATCCATAGCGCGGATGATGGGGAGCTTGTGGCGGTAGGCCCACACGACGTCTGCCTTGTCGCCGAAAGTGCACACCATGACCGCGCCCGTGCCGAAATTCATGTCCACATCGCGGTCTGCCATGATGGGCACTTCTTTGCCGAAGGGAGAAACCGCGCGCTTTCCGATGAGCTCTTTGTGGCGGACATCGTCCGGGTGCACGAACACAGCCACGAGCGCGTGGAGCAGCTCGGGCCTTGTGGTGGCGATGGGCAGCTCCCGGCCCGTTTCCGCAATGGTGAAGCGTATGTAGTTGAGAGTGGTCTCGCGCTCCAGCTCTTCAGTCTCGGCCTTGGCGATGGCGGAACGACAGTTCGTGCACCAGAACACGGGATGCTCGCCCCGATAGATGAGGCCGGCCTCGTACATTTTTATGAGGGAGTACTGCACGCGGCGGTGGTAGTCAGGGTCCATGGTTCTGTACTCGAAGCGCCAGTCTGGTGAGTAGCCCATCGAGACCATCTGGGAGCGCATGCGCGCAATGTACTGGTGCGTCCAGGCTGTGCAGTGGCGACGGAACTCCTCGGGGGGGAGGCCTCGGCCAAACTTTGCCTCCACTTTAACCTCGGTGGGGAAGCCCTGGCAATCCCAGCCCTGTGGGTAGTAGACATTGAAGCCGCGCATGCGCTTGAATCGCGCGACAAAGTCAAAGTAGGCATAAGAGAGCACATGGCCCATATGCAGGTCGCCACTCGTGAAGGGAGGGGGCGAATCAATCGAGTAGATCGGCCTCTTTGTATCTCTCTCATCAAAGCGGTATATGCCCTGCTCTTCCCATATCTTCTGCCATTTCGCCTCGATGGCCTTGTCATAGTTATCGAGCATGTGGGTATATTAAGGAGAAAAAGCATAAAACTTACATGGAGAGGAAGGCGGAGCTTGTTGCAGCCTTGGCGCTGACGCTTGTTTTCCTCGCTCTCGTGTTGGCGATCGTTCTGCTGCAGCCTGCCCCCCGGGCAATGGCGAGCATAGCAACGAGCGGACATAAAGAAAACCTACCCGCGCCGAAAGTGGTGCCCCAGCCAGCCCCAGCGCACGGGCCGGATGGCGCGCAGAGCAGTGGGGCGGAGGCTGTGGCGAGGCCCGAGAAAGGAATGGCGATCGCCATGCCCACCGCTCCGGCAGAGCGCAGGAGCGTGTTCGATGCGCCCATACTTGGGGAGTTCGTGGAAGTGGTAAAGACGACGAGCGTGATTGCGGCCGGCAACGCGCTGCTGTGCTCAAGCGGCAGGCTTGATGCGTGCGAGATGCGGAGTGTGAACACCAGCGAGAGGGTCGGGAATGATACGGTGTTCTATCCGTTCCGTGGCAGGGACATTGAGGAGCTGGCGAGCGGATGTGAGAGGGACGAGGATGATGAGTACACGATAGCGCATTACAACCTCACAAATCTCTATGCCTGTGCGGCCGGCGCGCGCGATGTCGTGGATATTTTTGTCTGCGCGATAAAGTTTAACAGGGAAAACGGCGGGATGTGTCTCTCTTCCACGAGCGCGTTCAAGCTCGCGTATTGCGCGAGCAGCCTGTCGAGGCAGGAGCAGCCTTTCAAGCTCTACAAGGCTTTCGTGGCGGATGGTTTCAATGCCCACCGTTTCATACTGCTCAGAAATGACAATGGATTTTACTCGCTCGACCCGCTGTGGTGTCCCAGCGAGAGCCGGGAGGGGATTGAGAGGTGCGTTGAATTCTCTTCCAGAAACTTCTATGATAACCCCAAGGCTCAAAACTACAGGGGAATCGTAAAAAAGATTGACAGGTTCGCCTAACTATCTCACGGCCGCCTGTAAGAGGCCCACCTCTTTTGCGGGGGAGGCATTAAACCCTCGTTTCCTCAATTCCGCCGCGAGCCGCTCGTCGTAGCCGAAGGCGGTGAAAACGCGCTTGGGGGCTGCGCGCTCCACATATTCGATGAGCTGGTCAAAGCCGGCGTGGTCGCTCAGCGGGAAGGCCACATCGACGGGGTAGCGGAAACGCAGCGCCCAGCCAGTCACGAGCGAGGTAAAAAAGCGCTTATTGTAGGTGGCCTGGAGATTGCGCGCGAGGCTCGGAGTGACCTCGCGAAAGGGGAGGATTGCGATGAAATTTGAGCTCATCGCTTCCTGCGCGATGGGGATACGGTCCAGCCTCACGCCGAATGCCTCGTACACCTTGCACGCGCGCTCAATGCGCGGATGCACAAAAGGGGCAATGCCACAGCGTTCGTTGAGTAGCTTTATGAGCTCCTGAGCCTTGCCCACAGAATACGCGCCGAAAACAATGCAACCACGCTCGAGTTTCTGCCTTACCCAGAAGGAAATCGCATCGTATATCTCCTCGCGCGGGGGAAAGACGAATTCGGGGGAGCCGAAAGTGGCCTCGATCACGAGGGTGTCGCAGGCGAGCGATTCCGCGCCCTTTGTTGTCAGGCCATCTTCCAGCCGGAGGTCGCCCGTGAAAATGAGACGCTGGCCATCCCCATCAACCACGAGCTGGTTGGAGCCGAGAATGTGGCCGGCATTTAGGAGGGAGAGGCCGGGCGCGGTGCAGCGAGCAGCCTTCTCGTATCCGGAGAGAGCGAGCGTAGCTTCGCTAGCTATGACGGGCTTCCCTGCCCGGAGTCCTCGTGTGTGATCGCCGTGGGCGTGCGAGACGAAACAAAGCTCGCCATCGGCATGGTCGAGCGCAATCCACTGGTCGCCAGCCCGCGCGCGCATTCCCGCGCCGAGCACGCAGCCCTTTCGGAAGCCATCTTTTTAATAATTCGCACGGAGAAATTCAAACGGGCCGGTAGCTTAGCCTGGTTGGAGCGCTCGGCTGATAACCGGGAGGTCGAGAGTTCAAATCTCTCCCGGCCCATAGACAAAGGGGGGAGGTTTCCCCCCTTCGTCCTAGACCTTCCCTAGACAAAGGGGGGAAGTATCCCCCCTTCGTCCTTGACCTTCCCCCCTCTTTGGGATTAAGGCATTGATGGAAAAGGGGTGGGTCAGGAGGAGCCTGGAACTGGGGAGGGGCGGAGCCCCTCCGCGGTTCGGAAGACAAAGGGGGGAAGTATCCCCCCTTCGTCCTTGACCTTCCCCCCTCGGAGAAACTGCGCTGGCGGTTCCGATTCGGAACCAACGATTCGGCGAGGAGGCGAAGCCGACGAGTCGTCGGTTGGTTCTGATTGGTTCATTACTCGAGTATTTTCTCCGGCGGGAGGCGGCGGGGTGGCTCGCCTGCCTTAAAGATGAGCTCAAGACGGCGCCAGAAGCTCTCAAGCTCGGCCTTGAGGTCATCGAGAAAACTGCGGGGGAAGGGCTCTGGCGCGCTCGGGATGCCCCCTACGATTTTTATCTCCGCCCTGGCCACAGGTTGCCCGGCAGGCGCTATTTTTTTCCTCGAAGTCCGGGCCACCGTTCTGCGACGCCTTGCCATGCTTCTAGAATATACGTTTGAATTTAAATAGATGAAGCATCATAATTTTTCAGATGATGCGTGGGAAAAACGCTAAACTTGGTGAGTTCAAAAGGCAGGTCTATCGGGAATTGGATGAGTTTTTTGCGAAGCTGACAGATAATAGGCAGCTCATGCCCGAAAAAAAATTTCTTGTGGTTGAGCTTTCTACGAACGGGAGCGCCGTTGAGAGAGAAGCTGATAGGCGTGAGGAGGCGCTGATGCGTTTCCTCAAAGATGTGGTTGCTGGGAGAAGAACAGTCAGAAAGCTTGGGGCATTCAAGGACCTCACCTTTTACTTCGATGGCAACAACAGAGGTTGGTCTCTCGTGGTTTGCGCGCACGAGGAAGAGACGCTCTTTACGCTGAATGCAGAAAGTGACGGCTGGGTATTGAGACTTGTGCTGACGCCTCGGGGGAAAACTTGCATGGAAAGCCTTGCCTCAGAGCTGGAGGACAAAGGATTGCTGTCGGAGTTCATGGAAAAGAAGTAGAGGGGGCGGGGTGGTTAGAAAGAGGGTTGTGTGGGAGGTGAAATCCACCGGAACCTACAACCTCCGAGGGAGGTATCGGAATCGCAGATTCCGATTATGGCCGCACCCCGCGCCCGCTAGCATGCAGGTGCTGGTCGCCTTGCAAGCGTGACTCTGCGAGCCGGTAGAAAACCTTTCTGCCGGCCTGAACCTTTTCGAGGACTCCAAGCTCGAAAAGGTTATTCAGGCGTGCGCTCGCGGCATTCCGCCCCTTGTAGCCGAAGGCGGACTGCACATCCTCCGCGCACGCCAAACCTTTCTGCTTGACGAACTCCACGATGCGCTGGTCGACATCTGGAAGGATGGGCACTGGTCGCCTTGCCTCACCTGCCAATTTTTCCAGCCTGTCTATCCTCGCTTCAAGCGCATCGAGGCGAGCGTAGATGTTCTTGAGCAGGCGGTTTGCGTTCTCCTTTTCCCTCACCGTCATGTAGAGGACAGAGGCGAGAAACACCGGATCGCGCAACTTGGAGAGAACAGGCCGTAGCTCGCTCTCAACCTCGTTGCGGACCGCCTCTATCTCGCTGGTTGGAAGTCCCTCGATAGGCTTAAAAGCTTTGTTCTCTTCATCTGCTTCATTGCCGGGCATAGATACACCCGCTCGCATGCTCGATGGAGTTGTGACAACTCCATGGAAGTGTCGTGACTTAGTCATGACACATTTTTAAACCTTCGCTTTCTCCTCGGAAAAACTTGCCTGGCCATGGAAAATGAAATCGGTGGAGGAATGGAGTACGGACTTTTTGAAGCAACACAAGAGATTCTTGATGCGCTAAAAAGAACCGATATTTCTTCTTTGAGAAAAACAAGTAATAAATGCACGAAATTACTCGCAATCGAGGCTAAAAAGGGAATGCTTGAGTTAGCCATAGTTGCTTATTCTCTTGCAAAAGTTTTGGAGAAGCCTCATCTCCGAAAAACTGAAAAGTGGGATGAATTTATCTCAAAAACCCAAAAAAAGCTTAAAGAGTGTGTGTATTATGCAAAAGAAGGCAGGGAGGAAGCGTTTGAAAGGTGCATCGAGGAGCTTGAGAAAGAACTTGCCGAGACCGAGGCAAGAGATAAAAGATACGTTAAAGATGTGCTGTTCAAGGCAAGGATAAAGATTGGGAGCACACTCTACGCGCAGGGCTTCTCGCTCGGGAACGCGGCCGCGCTCGTGGGGGTCAGCAAAAGGGATATCGCAAGCTATGCCGGAAAGACGATGATTTCTGACAGGGCCGGGAAAACCATCGGAATAGCCGAAAGGCTCAGAAGGGCGAGAAGGCTTTTCGGAGAGTGAGCAGATGGAAGGCTCTGTAGTCTGCGACTCGAGCGCGCTGATCTCCCTAACAGACTCCTGTTTTCTGCCCCTTCTCTACGAGCTCAAAAAGCACATGAGGGGGGCCTTCCTCATAACACCCACAGTGAGGTACGAGAGCATAGAACACCCGATGAAAATACGCGAGCATGCCATGGCCGCGCTGAGGCTGTTGAATGCCGAGAGAGATGGCGTGATTCAGACCGTGACCAAAGAGCTGAAGAGCGAGAGGGAGGAAATATTGCGGATAACAAACAACCTATTCCTCATAAATGGGCGGCCGCTAAACCTCGTGCAGGCGGGCGAGGCCGAAGCGCTCGCGCTCGCGGTGGAGACGGGCGTGAGGGATATACTCATCGATGAGAGAACAACGAGGATGCTCATCGAGGCGCCGCTCGCGCTCAGGGAGCATATGGAAAAAGAATTTGAGGAGAGCATCAAGGTGAATGAGGGAAACCTGAGGAGGCTGGCAGAGCTGACGCGGGGGCTGAATGCCTTTCGCTCGTGCGAGCTGATTGCGCTCGCATTCGAGCGGGGTTATTTCCGGAAATATGGGGAGGCCGAGAGGCAGGCGCTCGAGGCCGCGCTCTACGCGGTGAAGTTCGCAGGCTGTGGTGTGAGCTTTGAGGAAATAGATTCGTATCTCAAAGGGATTTAGATGCAGCTTCCCCTTCACAGGTTTTCGGAGAAGGAGAAGAAGCAGCACATCGAGATATTTGCCGATGAACACGAGAGCGCGGTGCCCGAAGTGCTCGCCTCGATGAATGTCGTGGTCAGGAGGATGGTGCTGCCTGTGGGCGATTACATTCTCAGCGAGCGTGTGGTTTGCGAGCGAAAGACGAGGGATGATTTCGAGAGCAGCATCATGGATGGGCGGCTGTTCCAGCAGGCATCCAGAATGCTTGAGAATTTCCCGCGCGCGCTCGTAGTTGTGGAGGGCGAGAGGTTCGCCGAGAGGGTGAAAAAGAGCGCCATCCTCGGAGCCATCGCCGCGCTCATAGTTGATTACGGCATACCAGTTTTCTTCACAAAGGATGAGGAGAGGACGGCCGAACTCCTCTATGCCATTGCACGCAGGGAGCAGTTCGGCGAGAGAAGGGAGGTCAGACTGCTCGGTGAAAAGAGAGCGTGGACTCTGGCCCAGAGGCAGCAGCTCATCGTGGAGACGCTGCCGCACGTGGGGCCCAAGCTGGCCAAGGCGCTGCTTGCGCATTTCGGAAGCGTGGAGAAGGTCTTCAGGGCGAGCGAGAAGGAGCTGCAGGAAGTTGAGAAAATAGGCGAGAAGAAAGCCAGGGAGATCAGAAGGGTCATAACTGCAAAATACGAAGGAGTGGGGGACAAGTTTTAAAAGAATCTTTGGGTAAATGCTTCGGAGGGGTCGCATGGACGAGGAGGTTGCTGCCATCATAAGGAAGAAACTCAAGAGCTGGGGCGATGAGAAGCTCAATACAGCAAAACTCGTTGAGCTCAGGAAAGAGATCACCGAGAGGACGGGCAAATACAAATTTGCGCCTTTTTCCAATATTAAGAAATGGGTAAGAGAAGTGAAAAAAACGCTCTCGGCGGAGGAGAGGCCTGCCAAAAAAACTGCCACGGCAAAAGTGACACCGGCGGAAGAAACCGCGCCCTTATTATCGGATAGGGTTTTCTTGCAGAACATCAGCTTTGAGATAGCCGGGATGAGGAGGACGCTTGAGAGGATTTCGCAGCAGCTCGATATGCTGGAAAGGCAGCTCGCGCTGAAGAGAGGGGCTTCTGAAGCCTAACGCGCCCTGAGCGCCCTTGCCTTCCCCATTTCTTCAGAGACTTCTTTAGCAAGGATCTCTTCAGCTCTGGCTATGAGCGCCTCCCTCTTTTCGATTAGAACGCTGAGTTTCTTCTCGAGCTCGGCGCACCTCTGAATGTTTCCGCGCAGGCGCTCCCTCTGCAGCTCCTCGCCTGCCGCGCGTATTTCGCCCTCGTTGGCATCAAACTCGGTCACATCTTCTTCCCGAACATATTCCGCCCTGCGGCCATGGATGGCCCGCACCACAAGGCCCGGCACGGGAGGAAGCGACGGCGCCTTTGCCTCCCTTTTGGCTTGGGCGAGCGCCCTTTGGGCAATCTCCCTCCTCATGGAATAGTTTGTGGAGATTATCTCGCGGATGCGCGCCAGCACGCCAACATCACCCGTGCGCCTGAATTCCTCGGTGAGGCGTTGCAGTTCCTCTTGCCTCGGGGTGTAGTCCGCGATGCCAAGCTTATGCTTGAGCGCGGCGAGCTCGCTGAGCAGGCCCCTCTGCGCGCCCACGCGCGCGGCGAGCTGCGCATCTTCCTTGCCCTCGGCGCGCAGGCGGGCGAGCTCGAGCAGGCCGCTGTTGAGCTCGAACTTCAGCTCCTCCACGGCGATGAGCTCCTCTAATGTGACCTCTCCTCTGCGGAGCCTTTCGAAAGCCATACTGGTCGCGGACAGAGATTGGAGGGTAGGGAATAAAAAGGTTTTTGAAAGCTGGGTTGTGGTGTGTTGGCGGGAATGATGGCCCATTGGCGGTGGCCGCGTTCGTGATGCAGTCAATCGCTCTCGAGAGCGATCACCACGAGGAAAGAGAGTTTTCCGTTAATGCTTTTTGCGCGAAGCGCAAATAGTGGGCGTCATCCCCAGTTAGGGCTACACGAGCTGAGGGGCACTCAAAATGGAATCTTCAATTGGAGGAAGATTGAGAAGTTGCCTCCCTCTATGTTTTCCTTCGGAACCTCGATGAGCGAGTAGGTGAGTGTTCCCTCGACTTCCTTGCCATAAAAGTCCAGGAGCTTAAATCTCGCGCGGAAGTCTTTTTGCTTGAGATAAGGCGAGGAGTAGATGGTGATGCCGAGGCCGGCCTCCCACCTGCGGGAGAGAGTCACCTTTCCGAAAGTGAGCTCGCCGCTCGTCTGCTCATACCTTCCTGGCCGGATAATAGGGTCGCCGATTATGCCTGCATTGAGAAGCTGGTTTATATTCACGACGCCGCCTCCCACGAACCAATCTCCGAACTTCTTTTCCAGGAGAAGCCCGAGTTCCCAGCCGAACCCTATCATTCCGCCTAGATAAACGGTTCCGGCAATGAGCACCTTCACGCCCCCAATCTCGGACGCGAGCGCGCCGTACCCGCCCGTGAACCCGCCGACACTAAGCTGGCCTCCGCCGAAGGAACCCTCGAGAAACTCGGGGTTCCAGCCTAAGATGGAAAAGGGATGGGGGAAGCGCAGGTAAGTGCCGCCCACGGCAGTGCCGGGGCCGCCAAGAGCTTCGATCTCAAGCCAAGTGAGAGGCTGCACACTCACCCCGCCCAAGTAAAGCTCGCCTTTCTCGGTCTTTCCAGCCACGAAAGAGATTCTTATTTCGTGAAGCGCACCGAAACGGTCGAGCTCGATCTCGATGGCACCGCCGGGAAGCGAGGTTGTGCCTTCGTCTTCGGAGGGCCTCTCAAAGTAGCCGAAGACCGCGGCAGCGCCGAGCCCGAGCTTGTTGAAGAACAATCGCGTGGCCAGGCGCGCGTCCAAAGTCCTCTCCCCCTTTTCGGTTGTGCCGGCCTTCTCCGCCTGCTGCGAGATGATGGAGGCGAGGATGAAGTTCTGCAGGTTGAGCGAGCTCCAATAGAAGTGCCCGCCGTACTTTTCCATGCCGATGAAGCCGCCACCTCCGCCTATGAAGCTGTTTTGGAGAAGCAATTTGCCGACCGCGGCTCCTTTGAAGCCGTCTTCAGCGTAGGACAAGAAGCCTTTTACCTCGCTTTTGTCGTACTCGGCCCTGTAGATCTCTCCAGTGAAGCCGTTTTTCTTGCAGTCGTAGAATATGTTCACGCTGCCTAAGTAGGTGCTGTCAGCTCGCGCGAGCACGAGCGCGCCGCGCTCTTTCAGGAGGTCGGCGAGCACGGCGTAGCCCCAGGGGACTATCTCGTGGGTGAAGCCCGCGCCTTCGAACTTCTTCTCGCCGGGCTTGCCCAATTCTTCGGGCTTCTTGCCGAGGAAGAGTGCGGCCGACTCGACTTCGAAAGCGTGGCGCGTGCCGGTCTTCTCGAAATGGAAGCGGCCGTAGAGGGCCTGGCCGGTCTCCTTATCCAGCGGGTAGTAGCTGGTCAGCACCCAGTCATCCCCTACCCTCTGATAGAGCTCTGCGGTGTAGAGATAGTCTTTCGTTCCCTTAATGAGCTCCCTCTTGAACACGATGGCCGTGTCGGAGCCGGGCGGGGCGACGACGCGAAGGTTTGACGCGATGAGATCATTCTCTATGCTCTTATTGGAGGATTCTTCGCCTTCAGTGGTCCAGAGCGTTTTAGTCTCGCCCTTCTCGTACGTGGCGTCGAAATTGATTTTGGCTCCGCCGTGCGCGTTCTCGTAGTGCGCCGTCAGCGTGTGGCCCGTTTGATCCACCACATAGAGGTTGGTGGTGCCTTTTTCAGAGTCAGAGATTGCTTTCATCTCGTGCCCTGTCCTGGTGTACTCGGCTCGCGCGTACGGGCCGAAGCCCGATCCCTCCAAAAACATTCCGGCGGTGAAGTCGCTCCGCTTGTCCAGGCCGGTCTTCTGCCAGTTGGAGGTCAGCCTGCCGACGGCCTCGATGAACTCGAAGCCGCCCTGCCTGGGAATGAAGTCCGGGGCTAGCGCGTTCAGGTTGGCGAGCAGGAACGGCAACGTGATGTAGGGGGATGGAGGCGAGACGATGAGCTCCATGTTCGGGAGGAAGAACTTGTCGTAGGCCTCGCGGTAGGTGAGCGCAACGTTCTGCGGGCCGCCGGCTATCGGGCGCGCGCCCTCGAGCTGGATAACGGCTTGGACAGAGGGTTGGGTCTGGGAGACGCCCTCGAGGAAAGTCCTCGGAAAGCGGAAGACAACATAACCTGCGGTCGTGTGCAGGACTTGGACAAACTCGTCTCTCTCGGAAGGCAGGAGGATGGCCATGCGCTTGGGATCCGCCTTTATCCTCTCCTTCAAGGTGAAAACATTTTGGTAAAGGTCCGTGATCTTTGCCGGAAGCGAGTTGTAGTATGCCTCGAGCAGCTTGTAGTCCGCGGCCTGGACGAACCAGCTCGAGTAGCTTCCTATAGCTTGGAATATTATCTCGATATTTGCGTGCTTTTCGTCAAGCTTCTCCCTGGGCTGGAGGGCGAGGATTTTCTCCCCGCACTTTTCGATGAGCAGCGGAGCATGCGATGGCGGAATGGCCAGCAGCCCTCCAAGGAAGTGTGCAATGATGCCTTTCTCTGCTGAGAGCGCACGCTGCCAGTCCTTCTTTGAGGGGACTGCGGCAGTGATATGGTACCGCGACTTGAAGAACTCGAGCACGGCGACCTGAGTAAATGGATCCAGGCGGTTGAAATCGGAGAGTACCGCATCACCCGAAATCTCCGAAATGCTACCATTCTGCCTGACCACGGTGAATTTCAACGAGAGAACGGCCTCGCTGAAGGGCTTTTTCATCTCGGAAAGCGTAGTGAGAGCTTTTTCCATGCCAGAGAAATAGATGGATTCGCTGGTTTCGTGGTCGAGCTTCAGACCTGCAAAACCGGCGTGCCAGCCGGTCAGACGGGCTTCGAAGAACCTGCCGAACAGCGGAGCAGTATATTTCAGCTCAGACTTTTTCCTCTTCAGCTCTTCCTGGAGTTGGTTCAAATCACTTTTAATGCGCGCGATTTCCTCTGGGGTTTTGGCAGAGGAGGCGTTCTTTTCTATTTGAGAAAGCTTGTTGCTGAAGTATTCGAGAAAGATAATCGTGGATTCGAGCTCGCTTAGCAGCGAGTCGATTTGGTCAGGCTTGACTCCGAGTTGGGACGCGAGCTCTTTCTTGAACTCCTCGCCGAACACTGACATGTCGCCCCTGATGCGTTTGATAATGTACTTGACTTTCTCGTTCCAAGCGTAGGTGACGAAGTAGGTGTAGGGCAGGTTGGGGTCGCCTTCAAGGAACTTTTTGAGCTTTCCAACTCGCTTTGCCTCCTCAGGAGCCTCCTTTTTCCTCTTCCTCTCGTCTTCCTTGTTCTCTAAGAAGAATTTGAGATCAGTGAGCTTACTCTCCAAGCGTCTCGCGGATTCATTAGCAAGGCGCAGATACTCGGCCTCTTTGGCTTTTGGATTGAGACGGTCGAGCGCGCCGAGAGCGGACGCGCGGTAGTCATTCCAGCCATTGACGAAGTATAGGAGTGCATTGACCACGGCGCCGTGAAGGCGCTCGAAAGACTTCAAGTAAACCTTGGCCGTGGCAAAGTCGTTTTTCTTAAGCGCTTTATAAAAGAGCTCCTCGGCAGACTCGAGTTGTGCGACAGTGAGATAAGCAATGAGCGCGTCGCGTTTTTCCTCGAATGATTTGAAGTGCTTTAGCGAGACGTATGTTTTTTCCTCGAAGTAATCGAGCACTTTCTTGGCGTCCTCGCCCCCCTTCTTCAGTATGGCTTTAAGCTGCTCGGCCTCAAGAGTGAAATTCGAGTTGTTGATGTCGAACTTCGCAACTTTCTCGGCGAGCGTGAGTGCATCAACCGGTTTGGGCACGAGTGGAGCCCCCTCTTTTTCCTCTTTTTTCATCGGATGGGCCTTGCTGGGTGGTGCTTTCTTGGCCTCGGGCGCTTTGATGGGAAAGCCGGAGGCCCGGGCGTCGCCGAGAATCGCTTCCAAATCCTCATTGGTTATCGGAGTTGGCTTCGTGCCGTAATTTAGAATTTTATCTAAAAAATTGGAGAGGCTCTGGGGAATTGGCAGGCCCTTATCCGTGTAGTAGTCTCTGATGTAATCATTGAGAGCGTTGTAGGCGCGCAGAGCGACGGTGGCGTCGGGGAGGCTGCCGGGCTTGAAAGCAGAGAGCACATTATTTATGATTTCCTGCTCGCGGTCGAGCTGTTTCTTGGTTTTCTGGGCTGCGGTTTGATCCATTCATTTTACACCCGGCGCCTGTGCAACTATGAGTAAAAGGTTAAATAAAAAGGATGCGGTTAAGCTGCGCTGGCGCCCCCGCCTTTGGCAATTTCTATCCTGGGGGGAATCAGTGGTGGGGCGAGGTTGAGGGGCCTCACCACGAGCGTGCCGTTGGTGCCACAGACGAAGTTAATGGTGTTCAGCACCACTTCGGCAAAATCGGATGGCAGCCTCTTTTCCTCACGCCAGCTCCGCTCTATCTCACTGGCCCGCTTGGGCTCTTCCTTAGCGTAGAGAATGCCCTGGATTTTGAGCGAGCCCACTTTCTCGGCATAGGCAACTGTGTAAGTGTATTTTATCTCTACGTCTTCGCCGTTCACTTTTAGCCCATCGATCCCAATGTTGATGCTCAGGCCGGAGATGAGATCGTCGCTGTCTCGTTTGACTTCAATCATAGTGATTTTCCCGCCTACAATCACCCAATCACCTCATTACCTTTTGTGGGGTCTGTTTAAAAGCATTGTGAATAGTGACATTTAAAACGCTTTAATCCAAAGAGGGGGGAAGGTCTAGGACGAAGGGGGGATACTTCCCCCCTTTGTCTAGGGAAGGTCTAGGACGAAGGGGGGAGACCTCCCCCCTTTGTCTTACATGAAGTCCGCAAGGTTGAACTGCTTCTGCGTCTCGTCCTGAAAGATGGAGGCGATGTCTTTCTCGATAAGCGCCAGGCGTTGCTTGAGGTAATCGGGCAGGGCATAACGCTCGGCGATATCGCGCGAGAGGGATAGGTACTTCTCGATGCCTCCCTTGTTGACTGTCAGCAGGAGCTTGCCGCCGCACCGCCGGCATTTTCCGAGCAGGGGGACACGGCGGTATTTGGCGTTGCAGTCGCTGCAGCGGAACTCCTGGCGTGAGAAGGAGCGCAAGTTTCCGTACAGGTCGGGCAGGAAGTGGGAGAGGATGACGCGCGCGGCGGCATCGCGCGCATCGACAGCGCGGATTTTCTCGGTCAGCAAAAACTGGACCTCGAGCTTTTCGCGCATGCTCTTGAGCGAGACATAGGCCGTGCGCACGGGCCCGCCGTGAATGCTGGTGGCGGAGTGAGTGAAGCCGAGGCCGTAATATGCCGATGGCTTGCCCAGCCTATCGCCCACTTTCTCAAGCTTTACCTCCGATGGGGAGGCGAAGTTCTGGCAGGCCTCGTAGAAGGCAAGTGGATAGTGCGTCACAACCTCCATGGCATGCACTTCATCATCCACCTCTTTGGGGTCGATTGCCGAGGAGAGAATGAGCGGGGCATCCATTGAGCCCCCCCGCGATTCGGGCAGGAAGGCGCGCGAAAAGTTGAGCAGCGCATCCATGAGCAGCATGACCGAATCCTCATCCCCATCGGCGTTCCTCCTCCGGGCCGAAATCATGTAAGGATGGCAGTACATGCCGTTGGCCTTTGTGAAGCCGATCACACGGCCGAGCACGGCGCACGAGGTGTGGGGGGAGAGCGTGAGCACGAGGGAGCCTATGAGGTCCTCCCTCGTGGAGGCATTATAAAATGGGGGTTGGCCATAGAGTAGGACGAGCTCGTCATCAACGAATTTTGCCACGCGCAACAGGTAGTCAGCACCGCTCTCGGGCAGGATGATGTCCTGCGGGCGCAACTCTACGAGCTGGGTGGGGGTGGTCAGGGGGTTATTCTGGCAATCGTGCGTGTAGCCGAGCTCCCGCAGGCGCTCAACGGACACGCCGACCTCCTCGGGAGTGAAATGGGTGAGCGGGAGGTTTGTGGCGTCAAACCGGACGGTGCCGTCCTTGAACACGAAGACGCCGTGCTTGGCGCGCAGCAGGCCTTTCTCGAGCGGCTCGGGGAGCTTGAGCGCGCTCGTCATGCCGCGCACGCCCTTCAGCTCCTCTGGGAAAAAGCCGCAGACCGCTTTCGCCCTTTCCACCAGGGCTACGAGGTTGATCGGTTTTGTGGTGAATGCCACGGCTTTGCCGCCGCACGCGCACTGGGGGCGTTGGAGGGGCTTGGAGCACTTGGCACAGGAGTAAACTATCGTGGCGCGGGAGCCGCAGGCCGGGCAGCGGCTCGTGGCCGGGGAGGAGCCGCAGGCCGGGCAGCGCAGCGTGGCGGCCTCCACGAAAATCCCCTTCCCCTCGAGGTCTCTCTCCTGAAGACGCTTGAAGGCCTTGGCGATGGAGCGCGTTTTGCCACCCGCATTGCCTATCGGGAAGAGCACGTGCGGCGAGGCCTCCATCCTCCGCTCGCGCGCCTTCTCGGGCCTTCCCATGCGGCCGCCCACATAGGTAGGCGCTTTTGGCATGAGCTGCACTCCGGCAAGCTCGCTGACGAGGGCGAGCACGGGCTTTTCGGGGGACCAGAGCGCATTGAATTTGCTGAGGGAAATGCGCTTGCCCTCAAGCATTCCCAGCGAGCGTAGCAGCGCATAGGCGGTGTCGGCATCGAGGATGATGTTGTTCCCTTCTACGCGGTGGGGCACGCACAGCTCTTCGAGAATGTGCTTGGCGGGCGAGCGCTCTACGGAAAAGCCACGGATGTCAAACCATTCCGCCAACAGCCGGCCGCCGGCGAGCCATTCGGCCAGTAGCTTGAGCTGCTCGCTGGTGATATCATGCCAGAAGAAAGTCCATCGAGGATGCAGCGGGATGCCCAGCTTCTCGGACAGGGCGAATGCCTCGGCAGCCGTGGCGGGATGGTCTGGGGTGGGGAGGCTCCTCTCGGCCGCCGCTCTCTCGGCCAGCGCAGCCCACCATTCCTCGCACCACGCGCTGGGAACGAGCGGGTGGTTTGACTTGAGAAAATCGCCATAGGACACGAGCAGGTCACCGAGAAAGAGAATGCGCTTGACCTCGCCGCGCAGCTGCCTTGCCGCTTCGGCGCTCTCCACGCGCACGACATCACCGTTATTGAGGAGAACCACTGGGCCCTCGATGGAGTCGCAGGGGGTAATCACGCAGCCCTTGCCGGGCCTTTCTATTTTCAGCTGGGTGCCGATGGCCGGAAAGTCACCGAGAATGGTCATGGTGGCCGGGTGGAGCGCTTTGGCCGCAATGCCCGTAGCGCGCGTGCGGCCGTAGCGAAGGCGGAAGCCCCCTTTCGCGCTGGGGTAGGCGAAAATCGGCCTGCCCGCCACCACATCGCCGAGGAAGGATGGGTTTGGCCTGAGCTCAACGCTGCCCTCTTTTTTTGCCTTCTTGACGAGGTTCTCGAGCCAAGACCAGTTGAGGCCGAACTTCCTCGTTATCTTGAGTACCTTGCTGGCTTTCTGGGCAATCCCCTCTGCGATGACCAGCGCCACGCCCCCCCTGATGCGGTTGGTGGCAACGCGCGGGAGGTCGCGATGCACCTGCACCTCAAACTGTTCTGTGGGGTCTCCATCTATGCAGACCGGGCAGTTTTTCACGATGAGGCGGATTTCGTCATCCGAGGGTTTGTACTGGAGGCGCGCAGCACGCGCATCGTATATACTTATTTCCTCGACATAGCGCTCAACCTCTGTGTCGGTGGGCCTGTAGTCCGCCACGCCCATCTTCAGGCGCGCATAGTCGGCGAGCGCGACCGACAGCGCGGCGACAGTGCCACCAGCGCTTCTGATAGGGCCGGAGTAGAACAGGCTGAGATAGTCGCTCCCATCCGGGTTCCTGCTGAGCCTGATGCCTGCAATGCCCTCAGTAGGCGCAACGAGAACGCCTTCTGTGAGTAGCGCGACGCCCGTGCGGATGGCCTGGTTGAGCAACTCCTCCTTGCTGCCCTCGCCGTATTTTCCCTCGAGAATCTGCTCGGCTATGTTGAACGCCAGCTCCTCCCTCGAGCGGTTGAGGCCGAGCGTGCGAATCCCCTCAGCCACCCCCTTCGGGCCTACGAGCGCTTCAACACGCGCGGCCACGTCTTCGGCTATTTTGATCTCCGGCTCGTCAGACGGATCGATGTGGGTAGCCCTGGCCTTACGGGCGACCTCAAAGCACCTCTGCAGGCCATCTGACAGGGAAGCGAAATAGCTATCCATGTTGGGCCTCGGCGAAGTTGATGACATCGAGTTTGAGCGTGTGCAGGTTGTAAATTGGTAAGAAACATGGGGTGGGGATGTGGCCCAGGCGGATCTGAAACGCCGTCCTGGCCTGCCAGGTCCCTGCATTCAGGAGAAAAGTCCCCCTATAGCGCTCCGCGCCGTTCTTGTGAAGGTGGCCCATGTGAACGAGGTCGGGGACCTCATCGATGAGCATGTAATCTCTGTGCTCGGGCACGATGGGGTTCTCGCTGTAGATGGGGGAGAGGTTCCTCCTCTTCAGCAGCTCGACCATGGCCTTCTCGGGCCTCTCGTAGCTCATGTTAGGCACTGCGGCTATGATGCTGTCAAGCGAGGTACCGTGGTAGAGCAGCGCGCGCAACCCTTCCACCTCCAGCTGGGAGGGATTTCCGAGAAGGTGCATGTTCGCAGGAGCATGCTCGCTGATAAGCTCGGCGCTCAGCGCAGGTTGCGGCTCGGCCCTCCGCACCGCATCGTGGTTGCCCGGAATGACCACAATTTCTATATAGTCGGGAACCTGCGCCATGAGCTCGCAAAAAGCTTTGTACTGCTCATGGATGTCCAGGATGGCAAGCTCGTTCTCCTGCCCGGGATAGACACCCACGCCATCCACGAGATCGCCCGCCACAAAAAGGTACTTCACTTTGCCCGCAAGCTCCCTCTCGGCGGGCGGGCAGTTTCCGTTCAGCCAGCTCAGCATGCGCTTGAAGGGCCCTTCGAGGAAGTTCCTGCTGCCCACATGGGTGTCGCTGATGAAAGCCACGCACAGCTCGCGCTCGGCCCTCCTCGCCTCACGCGGAGGCACATCAGGCCAGCTGATGTAGGAGGCGATGAGGAAGGCCTCGCTGAGCCTCCCCTCAACCGCAATGACATCATCGAGCAGCACTGAGGAGGCGGTGGCGAACACATCGCGGTATCGCTCGCCCTTGAGCGCCAGCACTTTGACAGTATCATCCTCGCTCTCGAGCTCAAGCAGGATGTGGCCGTTTTTGGTCACCTTTTTGTCTGCCACCAGCCCGATGACGCGCACCTCGCTCCCTCTGGCGCTCTTTCTCAGCGAGGAGATTTCGGCTGTGGGGAGTTTTGAGTGGTGGCTCAGCAGGATGTTCCTGAGCCTCTGGTACCTGTCTCTGAAGTAGAGCACGAAGTCATCGAGCGAGCCCGTGCAGCGGCTCTTGCCCGTCACCTCCTTGTCCGGAAAAAAGCGGAGCTCGGGCTCGAACTCCTTTGCAGTCGGAGTGAAATCGCTGCTGCGCACAACCTCCACGGGAAGGGGAATCTTCTTTTCCTCCCTGCGCCTTACGATTTCCTGTATGAGCTCAACGGTGACGATGGGTATGCTCTTTTCCTGCAGAATCTGCTCGACTACATAGCCCGGGTCCTCAAGGCTCTCGAGTAGCCTGACGGCCTCGGTAGTGACCAGCCGGTCGGTCTGGGCCAATCGTTTTATGCTCTCCTCGCCTGGCATCCGGCGCCTCTCATTCGCCCTCTTTTATTGTTTCAAGCGCGCTGAGGATAGTCCAAATCTGCGTCCTGGCGTGCGCAGGCATGTTGATGTCCTCGGTCACCTCATCGAGGATATACACGGCCCCGCTCGCGCGCTGGGTGAGCTCTCCATTCCCTGAGAGCTTGGCCTTGGCCTCGCTCACCGCCTTGCGGATGTTCTTTGGCACGCTCGTGTCGTTTATCAGTATATCCATAAGGGAGATAATCTGGTTTATTTTCTCCTCCTGCGACGGCATGCCATCACCCCACACAAACGGGCCCGAAGGGATTCTCAGACCCTTTCCAAGCGCTTTTCGGGCGCCGAAAAAGGGTTCTTTGAACCCTTGACCGTCAGCTTTCTCAGCCTCGGGAAATACCGAGGCATAGAAGGCTGCTGCGCTATGTGCCCGCCTTTTTCGGTTCCGAAAAAGGATCCAGGCTGCGCCACGGGCCCATTTTGTTTTATTTTATAGACCTCATGCCCGCTATACGCGGGCCTGCTGTAAATAAAATGGCTGCAAGGTTTATTAACTCTTGCGCGGTGGTGTTCCGATGATGCAGCCCTCCGAGATAGCAGCGCTGATCGACTACTCGCAACTCAAACCGACCGTCACGCGCCGGGATATTCGGCGGATGTGCGCTCAGGCGCGGCGGTATGGCTTTCATGCTGTGTGCGTCAACTCATATTGGGTGAGGGAGTGCGTGAGGCTGCTGGCGGGGAGTGGGGTGAAGGTGGCCGCTACCGTGGGCTATCCGCTGGGGGCAGCCAGCACGCGGGCGAAGGTTGCCGAGGCCGAGCAGGCCTTCCGCGACGGCGCCGATGAGATAGATGTTGTGATGAACATCGGCGAGATGCTGAGCGGGAATGAGAGGGAGGTCTTGCGGGATTTGAAGGAGGTTGTGGCGGTTGCACGGAGGAGGCGGAAGTGCGCCAAGGCAATCATCGAAACGGCGTATTTGAACAAGAGGCAAAAAATTGCGGCGTGCAGGATCGCGCTGCGCGCGGGCGCCGATTTTGTCAAGACCTCAACGGGCTATGCGCCGATGGGCGCCACCGTTGAGGATGTCAAACTCATCAGACGGGTTGTCGGAAGGAGGGCAGGGGTAAAAGCGGCAGGGGGGATAAGGAGCCTGCGCCAGCTGCTCGCGCTCGTGGCTGCGGGCGCGAACAGAATCGGCGCGACCGCCGGGCCCGAGATTGTGGAGGAAGCGAAGAAGCTTCATTCGACCACAAAGTAGTTAGAACACAATCAGTGTGCGCGTCGAGGTTCAATGGGAGTGCTCGTGTGCTGCGGAGAGGCGCACTGGATAGGAGTGCTCCTCGATGAAGCCGGCCCGCTTGAGACGGTTAATTTCCTTGGTGAGCGCTGCTTTTGTGTCAAAAATCTGGGTGAGGCTGAACTCGTATAGAGTTTCCCTGCCGCGGAGCAGGCTCGGGGAAATCTTCACCTCAATAATACAACGGATGGCGCGCTCGCATAGCTTTGTGAGAGCGCTCTTGATCTGGCGCGACTCGCCCCCTTCGAACCGCTTTTCGCCTTTCTTGAATTTGCCGTACCTGCGGAGCTCGATGAGGCCGCTGAGCTGGAGGGCGCGCAGGCGGGGGATGACAAGAATGCGCAGGTCGCTTGACCAGAACCGATTGCTCTCAGAAAGCCGCCGTAGCAGAGCGAGCATTTCACTCCTCCTCAGTGCCGAAGATGTGCTCCACGAGAGCGGCATAGGCGGGGCGCGAGATGCCCACGCCCAGCAGATAGCCGAGCACTGTGGAGGTGGCAAAGCCGACTATTTCAACGAGGCCCGAGAATAGCAGGGGAAGCATGGCGACTGCCGCGATGGTCGCGTTCGTGGTGATTATCTGGAATGCTCTGCCGAGCCTGCGCCGCGTGCCCGCCTCGCTCATCTCCTCGCGCTTGAGGATCTCATCGGTTATGACTATCTGGGCATCAACGGAAACTCCGAGCGCGGCGATGATGCCGGCCATGGCCGACAGGTCGATGGTACCGATGCTGCCGACAATTGATACGAGAATGGTGAGCTCGGCGATGGAGATAAGTATGATGGGGAGGATGATTTTGGGGGCACGATAGCGAACGGAGACGAGGATGACGATGCCAACGAGCGCGGCGAGCGCGCCCACAATGCTGTAGCGCAGGAACTCGGCCCCGAGAGGGGCAGGGATGGTTGTGGTTGAGCCCATGATGACGCGCACGGGCAGCGCGCCACCGCTGAGTATGCTGCGCAGCTTCTTCATCTGCAGCAGCGCATAGGCGCGTTGCTCGTCGAGGGTGATGCCCCGTGAGGGGCCGGAAATCTGGTAGAGCTGGCCCACCACGCCCGAGGCGAGGTTTTTGTTGAGTCTGGGCGCGGAGAGCAGGCCTACGGCCGGCCATGCCTCCACCTCGATGCCTTGCTCGGTTGTCTGGAATTCCGGGCTCATCTCGGCGCGCGTTTTGTTTGAGATGACGAAGCCCATGGCGCGGAGCTCGGCGATTATATGGGCAGGGAGCGATTCGCTGACAATGGCTCTTGTCTCATTTGTCCTCGTGAGGTTTGCGATGCGCGGGCGCATCTCCTCCCAGTCCCCGAGGACAAAAATGGGGATTGTGGTGTTTTCCTTGCGCACCGCCCTCTCGAGCGCCGCGAGCGCGGCTTCCTCGGCGACGCTCTGGTTGAGCAGGATTTCTCTCTCTATGATGACGATGGCATCGTCGGGCCGATCGAGAAACATGTAGACGGGATAGTCCGCCTTTCCCTTGGCCGCCGCGGCAAACTTGGCCACGCTTTCCTGCGTGATGGCGAATCCCACCGCCCAGGTGATGCGGTTGCCCTGTATGGTGGGCTCGTCCTGAATGCTGCCGGGAATGATGTCCTCGCCCGACACGGCAACGCGGCCATCGATGATTCCCTCGAACTTTCCCACTTCCCTGACTATCTTCTCGACTTCGTGGATGAAGGAGGGGTCGCCCTTGGGAACCTCGACGTAGATTTCGCTCGCACCCACCCCTCTGACAACAACCTGGGCGAGGCCGAACTTGGCCAGGCGCGTCTTGAGCACGCCGATAACCTCATCCATTGTCTCGGCATCTACTGGCCTCTCGAGCGTCAGCGGCAGACGTGTGCCTCCCTCAAACTCTATGCCAAAGTGGAGCCCCCTCCAGGCCACGAGCGATAGGGCCAACAATATGAGTATCACGAGCGCGATGACGCGCCTGTCACCTGCCAGAGAGTGCGTGATGGGCATTCACATCCCTCTGCTCTCGAGGTACCACAGGATGATGACCGCATTGAGGCCCCAGGTCGCCACGAGGTCGCCCAGCAGGCCTGCGATGGCCACCGAGGCGATCTGATAATAGGTGGGGATGTGGGTGAGCAGCGCGAGCGCGAGCAGCACGCTGAAAGCCACGAGGGCGGCGAGCGACATGGTGGCGCCCGTTTTCATTGTCTCGTAGGCGCGCTGGCGGGGCGTGCCCTCAGTGCGCTTGAGCGTACGCATGGTGAGCAGGACATCGGTGTCGAGCGAGAAGCCTATGAGCATGAGCAGGGCAGCGAAGGAAGGCAGGGTGAGCGGGATGCCGAACGCGCCCATCGCCCCCAGCGCTATGACGATGTCGCTCGCAGCGCCAGTCAACACGGCGAGGGAGGGAATGAAGGTGCGGAAGACGAGGAAGACGACGACAGCGCTGAGCAGCGCCGAGAAGAGCACTACGGTGACGGCCTTCTGAAGGAAGAACTCGCTGAGCGTGGGCGAGACATCCTTGAAGCTCAGCGAGGAGTAGGTGAGGCTTGAGCCGATGGCGGCCAGCAGGCGGTTTCTGTAGGCCTCCTTAGCCCGGGAGAAGGATGCATCGACAAGCTCTTTGTATTCCTTTGAGGAAGGAGCGGGCGGCCTCGGAATTGGGCCAAGGAGGGCCTCGCTTGCCGACAGGATGCGCTCGCCCACTGCGAGAAACTGTGTTCTGGCGGCCTCCGCCTTAGCCCTGGCAGACTCAAGCGAGCTCTGGATGTTTGGGGGCGCGTTCGGCTGTCTCAGCGCGTTCTCCCAGCTCGTGAGCTCGTATTCGGCGCGCGTGAGCTCATCGTATTTGTGGTAAAATTCCTTCACGGCGCGCTCGGCCTCGGCGAGCGAGGGCTCCTGAGGCACGCTTACCTCGACGACTGTACCCAGCGGGTTCTGGAAGAGCGCAACGCTCACCTCGCGCACGCCCGCCTGGGAAAGCGCGCGCTCGAGCGCGGCGGCATCCACCGAGCCGTTAGCCTGAATGGTGATGAGGATGCCCCCTCTGAGCTCGATGCCCTGAGGAATACGCGGAATGAAAAATGCGGCTATGAGAAGGAGAAAAATGGGGGCGAGGACGAGGCGCCTGTAATCGCCCGCATAAATGTTCGGCAACTGCATGCGAAAGATAAGGAAGGAAAAGTATTTTAGTAGTGGGCGATGGCGCTGTCACCCACTATTTTGTGGAAAAGATGCTCCCTGAGCAGCCTGACCTCGTGGGAGAGGGGCTCGATGCGCCGCCTCTCGGCCTCCCTGCCAAGGGCGTTGAGCTCCACCTCGATCTGCTCCAGCTCAATTTTCTTGTTTGTTCTCGAAGCTCTTGCTCTCAGGAGGAGGAGTTTGGAATACAGCCGCCTGAAATCGGCCGGGGTGCGCGTGCGGGAAAGGCTATGCCCTGCGGTGTAGAGTGTCCTACGCCTTGCCATACAACACCTCCAGAATGAGATAAGAGCTTATAGCTCAGGTTGTATAAAAGGCTTGCGGTAGCTTGCAAAGATATAAATACTGCCACCAATATAAAAGATAACTGCTTCTGCCACGTGATCAATTGAGGAGCGAGATCCCAAAGCCTTCGGCAATTCTCTCCACAAAAATTGTGTATGCGCCCCTGAGGAGCTTTTACTCCAGCAGGATAGTGCGTAGGCTGCTCACCACAAGGGTTGGACAGAGGGTGCTGGGGCGGGGCGAAGAGCTGATAGAGTTTTATGGGCTTCTTCGACAACTGAAGTACGGGGAGGCCTGGACTGCGAGAGGGGCGGCACACGCGCTTGCCATCCATCACAGAGGCTTCCGGTCTTTCCGCCCGTTAGTCGAAACGCTGACGGATGTCAGTAGGCCTGCATTGGTTAGGGCGGATGCCGCGCTGGCGCTGGCCAAACTCTGTGGGAATGCGCCCGAGCACATAGCCAGCGCGGGCGAGGCTAGCCTGATTGAGGCGCTCAAGCGCGAGAGCGATGGGGATGTTCGGATCAGCGCGTTGAAAGGCCTCGGAGAATTCAAGAGCGAGGGGGCAGCGCGTGCGCTGCTCCTGGCGCTCAAAAGGGGGTGGCGCGAAAGCCTCTATGCTGCTGAGGCGCTGGGAAGAATGGCGCTAGCTCTCCGGGAAAAACCTAACGAGGAGGACAAAAAAACGCTCAGGCTTTTGGAGGATGAAGCCCATCCCGCGCTGCTGGAGGTCCTGAGCAGCCATGAGAATGTTTTTGCCAGGACACATGCTGCAAATGCGCTCATAAACATCGGGAAACGGCTTAGAGAAAACGAAGAAAAACGCTTGATCGAGGTGTTTGAAAAAGAAGGAAACGCGCGTGTGAGAGATGCCGTGGTGGATGTGATGGCAGCGCTTGGCGGGCGCGCCTCGCTTGAGGTTTTGGAGCGCTATGCAACTGTGGACAAGCATGTGGAATGGGCGGTGCAAGCAATCAGAGCAAGGATGGAATGAATACCTTTTTATTTTAGAAAACCATAATACAATAGGTTGATGAAGCCTATTCAGCTTCTTGAGCAGCGGGCAAGAAAGAATGCTGCCATAGAGCAGGCCAACAGACTCACTGTGGTCAGGGCCATAGCCAACAAGCTGCACTCTGGCCAATTTGTCAAACCGGGCGTGACCCTATCGTGGAAAATAGAGTTCATCCCCAAAGAGGGAAAGAAAGTGTTTTCCCCGCTCGTCGATGACCTGGCAAGGCTCAGGCGCGACAAGGGCGTTGTGATGTATGGGGTGAAGGATACCTCATCGATCGCAGAAAAGAAAAAGAGATTGGTGCACGGCACGTATGCCAGAAAACCGGCCGAAACCGTCGATGAAAATACACTGCAGAACATAAAGGAGGCTGCTGAGAAGTTCGGGTTGAAGGAGGTCATAGAGCTGTTTAATGAGCTTAGAGAAAAGGACAATATTGCCAATGAGCTCTTCAAATCTGCAGCTAATCTCAGGAGAGCTCCAGAAAAAGAAGTAGAAGCATTGCTCAACAACATAAGAGAGTTGGTTAAGGAGGCGGCGCCGGAAGACAGGCGGATAGACCACGCCTGGTTTGCAAGCAGAGTTTTGGAGTTCACTGAGCGCAAGTGGCCTATGACGAGGGATGAGGCGGCGGCCATGGTGGAAGGGCTCGATGAGGCAAAGCTGAAGAGGCTTGACCAGTTCGTGGGCGAATACATTAAGGTTGAGAAGAAAAATCTTCTCAGAGGAAGTCTTGAGTACAGCCTATACGAGAGGTTCCTGGAGCTTATCCACACGCTCATGCTCGTGAGAGAAAGCTCGGGCGAGGAAAGCGTGCTGGATTTCCATGGAGAACTGTCCGCGCTGGATGGCATTATCGACAGCATAGAGAAAAAGAGCAGGGCGCTGAAAGCGCGCTTCGGAGAGAACTGCCTGAAAGAAAAGTTCCTCCTGTTGTGTGAGCTCGCGCGCCTGAGATCCGACCTCCTGGAGTCTGTGAAAAATTTCGCCGATAAGTGTTGTAAGAAAAAGCCGCAAGGATATGAGCACATCCTTTATGCGCTTAGTGGCCTGTTCTTTGATTTCACGGCCACCTCTCCAAAAGAAGCAGAGCTGTGGGAGGGATTTCTCAAAGCGTTCAAAAACGAGCTGAGCAGAAAACAGAGAAAAAATATCGGGAAATATATAAAGCATCTCAAAAATATACAGGAGCTGCCGGAGGCGGCGGCCATTGAAAGCGAGCAGAAAAGACTGCTCGATGCAAAAAAAACGGAGAGAGCCAATAAGGAGTGGAAGCTGCTTGAGAGCATCAAAGAGCTCGCGCTTGTAGCGCCTGTTGAGGGTGAGATTCTACTCAGAGCCTACCTGGAGATAAAGTCGCATGTGAGATACAAGCTTGGCGACTGGCTCTATGCGCCCGAGGCCTATTTCACACCCGAGAAGATTGCCGAAGTCATACTAAGGATGATACATGAGATGAAAGGAGGGGGCACAGAATATAGTGTGTGTGGCGAGCCTCTTACCAAATACGAAAAACGTGTGAGTGAGCAGTATAAGAAACTGCTCGAAAAAAACGAGAAGATATACGCGCTGTGCGAGAAGATACCCGCCTCCTCTGGTAGAACTATCGCTGATGCGCTCGACAAAGCTGCGGATAGCATCGGCTATGTGCCAGAAAACATATTTGATGCGATGTATGATGCGGGAAGCGTGGATGACCTGCTCAAGAGGGGGGCGCGCGATGCCAAAGTGGTGTTTGAATACTCGGAAAGGGTGGAGAACGGCAAGCGCATCATCTCGCTTTGTGCGAATGGCTTGAGAGAGCCTATTGAGGTGGAGCTCACCCCTGTGAAGTTCGCGCATGAATTCGAGAAAAGTGCAGGAATCAGGGAGGCGGTGATAGGTAAGAGACTAAATGTCGTGCTCGCAGCGCTCAAAGCTGAGGAAGCTGCCAAGCGCCCGGAGGGCGAAAAAAAGAACACCTACGCGCTGCTGGCATACTACGTATACAACCATCTCGAGGAGATTTTTAACTCGGAGAAAGAGGTGAGGGATCCAACCACCGATCTGTTTTTGGTCGCCTGCTCGGCCCAGAGGGAACTCAATGGCATAACCACGCGATTTGGCGAAACACCACCAAAATTCATGGGGGAAAACGAGCTCGAGAAAAACCTCAGGCAGAAGCTCGGGGAAGACTTTGAAAAAATGAAAAATAGGGTCGGGTTCTACCTTGATGCTGAGCGTATCATGGCCATGCTCGATGAAATACACATCAGACAGAAAGAGATTATAGTCAAGGAGCTAGCATGGCTCAAAGAATTAGCAGAGGTGAATGAATGAGACTGATACGCAAGCGGGCGTGCGAACAGGCCAACGCAAAAATGAGACCGTCGCTCCCACTAGTCGAGGACATCCTGAAAACCGAGGCGGTCGACAAAATCTTGCAAGATGTCTATTCTCCTCTAGAGAAAGTGAAAAAAGAGGAAAGGGAGAAATTGACACAGCTGATAAAGGAGGCATTCCAGAAGATTGTGAAGGAGAATCCCTTTTTGGATGTTTGCGGCCCGGAGATTGTGGAGTATGATGCGAAGATGCTGAAGCTGCTTGTTGAAGTGAGCATCAGAGCGGATGAGCCATCAGCATACTTCGAGTTCCTCCTCTCACGCAGAATGCCGAACGCGGCTTACCTGGCGCTGTCGCTTGCCGCAAAAAGAGAAAAGCGGCTGAAGATGGAGGTGTTGAGAGAACCAGATAAAGAGCTGCTGAAAGCCTGCAAGCGCCTCTGCGAATCTTTTGAAGAAGAGGTTTTCCGAGAGGTGGCAGAGAAGGCAATTAAAAGGGTGGATTGGCCTGACCTTGTGAAAGAGAGCGCCCTCGAAATTGTGAAGTCACGCGAGCCGCAGGACGCGCTGGACACGTTGAATCGAGCTCTGGAGAAGCAAGGCCTTTACATCTACAACTATAAGGGATACAGGACATTGCTGAGGCTGAAGAAAAAAGCGTGCATAGACATTCAGGATATTCCTGGCTTTGACCTGCATCTCTATAAATTTGAGCATGTTGGCGCTGAGTCTCCTCTCAAAGGTTTTTATGTGCAGGGGGAATCCAAGTTGTTCTTTTCCTCGCGAGCTGCGTTTCAGCATGAGCTGCAGCACCTCCTCGAGGACTACCTTGATGCAGAGGCAGAAGCCAAAAAGAGGGGACTAGAATATGATGAGGAACACGGGCCGACGCTGGCCAGCTATGCGTTTGTCGCCGAAGATCTCCGCAAATGTCTAAAAAGCACGGCGCTTCTTGAGCGGTACTTCCTAGATCTGTTTGGGTGGCCCTATTCCTCTTTGGTGAAACCTTTCGAGACCAGTGCGGGGGAAGGGATTTGAACCCTCGCAGCCACTAAAGGCATAGGCTCCTGAGGCCTACTCATTTGACCAGGCTCTGACACCCCCGCGCGTTAATATTTTTTCAAGAACAGATTAAAAATGTGCTTGTGGGTCTGTGTGCTGGCGCACGTACTTGTCGAAGAAAATCTTCAGCCTGCGAATAAAATCTTTATAGGACTCGAGGGTGCTCCTGCGATAATCACTGAGCGGCGGCACAAATTTGTAGCGGTTGATCTTGTTGAGGGGAATGCGCGCGGGCTCGTCGCGGGGGCTATCGCGAATCGCTACATCCCCTCCAGAGAGCGATATCAAATTTGCTGCTTCTCGGGGGCGGAATCCGCTGACAACATAAATCTGTTCTGAGGCGGCCATGCCCGATGGCAACATGCTCCTCCCCTTCCTTACCTTCTTATCGGGAAAGAAATCGCGCAGCTCTTTCAGGAAAGTTTTGCCTTTCAGCAGCCTTGGGTTGGGCAGTCCGATTTCGAGCCAGTCGGTGACCAGCAGGTGGTTGAGCTCGGCGTAAACGCTTATCCCGATGGAGGGAAGCGGGAGCTTTGCCAGATTCTGCTCGGTCAGCCACGCTCTCGGCGGCAGCTCCGTTATTGGATTCGCCTTTATTTTCGGCGTTGTGCTTACCGCGGGCATGTCGCGGCCAAGAGCCCTGAACTGTTGGGCGATGAGGTTATATGTGCTCGGATCGAGCTTACGCGCCAGCCAGGCTATGTGCTCATCGAAAACATCGAGCCTTCTCTTCCTTTCCCTTGCAGGGATGCTCTGCATGGTGAGCAAGTTGTGAAGGCTGTCAAATATCTTGATGGGGATGGCCTCAAAGGCATCGGATTTGAGCAGCGAGGCATAGTACACATCGCTTCTTGCTTTGTAGCTGGCCCGGTTCTTCACGCGAGGATAGCGAGGGTGGTCTGCAAAAATCCATCCCTGCCCGGTGTATTTTGGCTTGCTGAGCTGTACCACAATGCGGGCCACTCTCTCTCCAAACCTCTCTTTCAGCTCGCCGAATCCCACCCCCTGATTTTCCATAACGTCGTGCAGCAGCGCCGCGCTCACCTGCTCGGCAGAGCCACTGATTTTGGCCACATGCAGCGCCACAAACTCCGGATGGGAAATGAAAGGCGAGCCGTCCTCGCGCCGTTCGTTTTTATGCTTCTCTTTGGCGAAGGCATGTGCTTTTCGAATGAGGTCGATGCCGTGCCCTCTGCCGTGTGCCCGAAATGCAAGTATGATTTCATCCAGAGGAAGCCTGTCGGTAAGGGGGCGGGCTGTGTAGGCTACAGGCCTGGACGGCGTTTTGGCCTGCTCGATGATTTTCACTCCCACGGTATTGCATGCGCTTTTTCAGTATAAAAATGATGGGGCTGCCGAGATTTGAAGTTCCGGACCATGCCAACGTTTTTCCCATTGACTTTTGCCGAAGCGGCAAAAGGGTCACTCGGATCGCCGGGTTTTCCTAAGCCCTTTCGCTTTTCGAAAGGGTACCCGAACCCGGAAGCATGCTGGCCCCATCTGGAGTGGCTGGGGTTACCAGGTTAGCACACAGCCCCGTACAATTTAAGATGATAATAGTTAATAGCATTTCATGTGGGCTCTGGAGGCTGCGCAGCAGGCTGTCGGCAGGCTGGTGGCCGAGGGGTGCGCGGGCGCGGGTTGGGCTAACTACGAGAGGGAAGCGCTAGCAAGCGTTCAGGAAGCGAAGGAGCCCTTTGGCGACCTGACGAGCACGATTGCCTTTGGCATAGCCAAGAAAGAGGGAAAAAACCCCCTTGAGGTCGCCAGCGCCATCCTGGCGAAGATTCCGCCGAGCGAGTTTGTTGAGAAGGTGGAGTGCAAGGGCCCGTACATAAACTTTTTCCTATCGGCAAAGTTTTGGGAGACCGTACTGCGCGAGGCAGGCCAGAAGGATTATGGAAGAGGGAGGCCTTCCGGCAAAAAGTTCTTGGTGGAATGGCCTAGCGTGAACCCCAACAAGCCGTGGCATGCCGGGCATCTTCGCAATGCCGTGCTGGGCGATTGCGTGGCTCGGTTGCTCGAGTTCGCTGGCCATACGGTGGAAAGGCAGGATTACATCGATGACCTGGGGCTGCAGGTGGCGCAGAGCGTGTGGGGCTACCTCAAGATAAACCGGAACATCGTGGGGAAGGCCGACCACTGGCTCGGGGCCGAGTACGTTGAGGTGGCCAGGAGGTTTGGCGAGGAGCCGATGGTGGAGAAGGCAGTGCGCGAGATCCTCAAGAGCATGGAGGAAGGCAACAACGAGATAGCCCGCCAGGCTCGGAGCCTGTGCGAGAAATGCGTTGTCGCGCAGTATCAGACAGCCTTCAACCTTGGCATATATCATGATGTGCTCGTATGGGAGAGCGACATAGTGCGGAGTGGGCTCTTCGAGAAGGGGCTGAAGCTCATGCTTGAGCGCGGGGCGGCTGTCAAGGAGGAGAGTGGGAAGAATGCGGGCTGTATCGTGGCAAAACTTGAGGGACTGCCCGAGTTCGCCGGCATGGAGTCGCCCGACAAAGTATTGGTGAGGGCCGATGGCACGGCAACCTACACTGGAAAGGATGTGGCCTTTCAGATGTGGAAATTCGGGCTGCTTGAGGCCGATTTGAAGTTCAAAGAATTCCTGGTGCAGCCGAACGGGAAAAGGCTATTCTCAAGCGCAGGCGAGGGGGAGCGGAAGGATTTCGGCAAGGCAGATGTGGTTGTGAATGTCATTGGGGCAGAGCAGATCTATCCCCAGAAGGTCATCGCTGCGGTATTGCGGCGCGCCGGCTTCACCGAACAGGCGGATAACTCCGTGCACCTGGCTTACGAGCACGCCACACTGCCGGATGAAAAGTTTTCGGGAAGGGCGGGCACATGGATGGGCTACACTGCCGATGAGATCATAGAGGAGGCTGTGAAGAGGGCAAGGAAAGAGGTGAGAGAAAGGTTCAAAGATATGGGGGAGGAGGAGAAGGAGGGGATTGCAAGGGCGGTTGGCATCGGTGCGGTGAAGTTCGGCTTTGTCCGACTCTCACCGGAGAAAAAGCTCATTTTCTCGTGGGAAGAGGCGCTGAGCTTCGAGGGCGATGCCGCGCCCTACATCCAGTACGCGCACGCGCGTGCGACCAGGATGCTCGAGAAGGCAGGCGGGGAGGAGGAGGGGTTTGATGTCAGAGCGCTGGGGCTCCCGGAGGAGAGGCGCCTGCTCAGACTGCTGGCAAAATTCCCGCTCGAGGCGGCGAGAGCGGCGAGGGATTACAGGCCACACTATATCTGCGATTACCTGTTGGGGCTGGCCGATGCTTTCGGCAAATTCTATGATGCCGCCCCCGTGCTCAAGGCAGAGAAGGAGGAGAGGGCTGCGAGGCTGGCGCTCGTCAGGGCGACCAAAAATGTCCTGGCCATAGGGCTGGGGCTGTTGGGGATAGAGGCGCCCGAGAGGATGTAGTCTGAAAGCGAGCGAGTTTTTAAAAAATTTCCCTAACTATTTCTGGAGAGAATGGCGAAAGTCGAAGATTTTGATGCGAAATTGCTTCGCATATTGCGCGAAAATGCACGGATTTCGAACTCGGCCATAGCAAGAAAGCTCGGGGTCAGCGAGGGCGCGGTCAGGAAAAGGATTGCGAACCTCGTGAGCACGGGCGTGATAAAGCGGTTCACCATTGAGACTGCGGAGGAGGGGGCGGTGAGCGCGCTGTGTTTTGTCTCCGTGGGGGCAGGAGCCCAGACTGGCGGCGTGGCCAGGCGCATCGCCTCGCTGCCCGCAGTGAGGCGCGTGCTCGAGATCACAGGGGAGTTCGATCTAGTCGCGATAGTTGGTGGTGAGAGCGTGGGGGAGGTGAATGCCACCGTGGATGAGATAAGGGGAATTCGGGGAGTGAAGGCCACGGACACCAAGATAGTTTTAAAGGCGTGGGAGAGGAAGTAGTGCGGTGGGAGCATGCTCAGGATATGCATTTTCGGCGCGGGGGGCCGCATGGGCAGGGCGGTAGCAGCCGAGGCGCTGACAAGCTACGCTGACAGAATACGCGTGGTCAGCGCGATCGAGAGGCCCAACGCGCCGGAGGTGGGGAAAACCGTACCGGGAACCGATGTGCTGATACTGAGCAGCGAAGGGCTGGAAGAGGCGCTTAAAGTCGGGGTGGACTGCGTCGTGTCATTCAGCGCGCCGAATGCCGATGCTGCGTATGCGCCCCGCATTGCGGCAAAAGGCATAGACCTGGTCATCGGCACCACGGGCTTCTCGGAGGAGCAGCTGCGCGCCATCCACGAGGGAATAAAGCGAAGCCGCGCGAGCGCGGTCATATCGCCCAATTTTTCCCCCCTCGTCAACGCTCAGTTCTATCTGACAAGGACGGCTGCAAAAATACTCGCGCCCTACGGCTATGACTATGGCATCATCGAGGAACACCATATCATGAAGAAGGATGCGCCCAGCGGAACTGCCAAGAAGCTGGCGAGGGAAATTATCGGGGTCGGGGCTGCCAAAGAAGTCGTGTATAGGGGGGAGGGCCTGCGCGAGAAAGTCAGGGGCGAGCTGGACATGGCCGTGCTGAGGCTGGGCGGCACTGCCGGCGAGCATGAGGTGAGGATTGTCGGCCAGCATGGCAGGCTCACCATCGGCACGCTGATGTACAACAGGAGCGACTTCGCTCGGGGGGCGCTCGAGGCTGCGCTGTGGCTCGAGAAGAACAGGGAA
Source organism: Candidatus Micrarchaeia archaeon (assembly GCA_038890815.1). Classification (GTDB taxonomy): domain Archaea; phylum Micrarchaeota; class Micrarchaeia; order Burarchaeales; family JACRGF01; genus JAWAFC01. The sequence continues at coordinate 39,637 of JAWAFC010000006.1, forward strand.
CCGGGCAGAGTCTTCAGCATGGAAGATGTGATGGGGCTGAAGTAATACGAATTTCGTATTTTAATTACGAAAAATATTTAAATTATTTAGTTTATATACTAAAAACGTGCTTTTTAGCACGAGGTGAGCGCATGGCAAGCTTTGAGGGGTGTTTCACTGCGATAGTCACGCCCTATAAGGGTACGGGCATAAAAACCAGGATAGATTGGGAGGGCTTTCGCAGGCTCATAGAATTTCAGAATGAGGGTGGGGTGGATGGCATCGTGCCGTGCGGCACGACCGGTGAGTCGCCAACCACGAGCCATGCCGAACATAACAAGCTCATCGATGTCGTCATCGAGCACTGCCGGGGGAGAGTCATCGCAGGAACGGGCAGCAACTGCACCTGGGAGGCCATCGCCATGAGCACGCATGCCAAGGACGCTGGCGCCCACGCCACGCTCCAGGTTTGTCCGTATTACAACAGGCCGAGCCAGGAAGGACTTTACAAGCACTTCGCCGCAATCGCTGAGGCCGTTGACATCCCACACATCCTATACAACATTCCCTCAAGGTCGGGCAGGGAGATCGCACCGCAGACGATGGCCAGGCTCGCTGCAGAATACAGCAACATAATAGGCGTGAAGGAGGCGAGCGGAAGGCCGGAGGTGTGGAAGGCCATCCGCGAGGCTTGTGGCAAGGACTTCCTCATACTCTCGGGCAATGACGGCGATACATATGCCCTCATGCGCGAGTACGGCGCTCGCGGGGTGATAAGCGTGGCATCAAACCTCATCCCCAAAAGGATGAGGGCATTTGTCAGGAGCGGGCTTGAGGGTAAGTTTGAGGATATGGCGCAGGAGCACAGCGCGCTCAAGGAGCTATTTGAAGTGTTGTTTATAGACACCAATCCCGTGCCCGTTAAGGAGGCGCTGAACCTCATGGGTCTGCCCGGCGGAGGGTTCAGGCTGCCACTGTGCGAGACGACGAATGACAACAGGATAAAGATTCGCGAGACGCTTAAGCAGTACGGGCTGATTTCGGCTTGAGCTGCTTCCACAGCAAGATGGTTGAAAGCGTATATGTGGGGGCGAGGATGAAGGGCTGAATGAGAAAAATGAGCGGAATGAGCACAACTGTGCAGCACAGCATGAAAGACAACACGCTGATGCCGAAATTCACGCCCAGCCAGATCAGGCCAAAGATGAACACATCAAGCAGGTTCTGTTTTACAAGGGTGACGCTCGCGGCAGCTGCCTGTATCACACCAACTTTGGAGAGCACCACTTCAACCTCCAAGAAAGTGAGCAGGAAATTGGCGATGAAATGGAGGAGGATGCCAAAGAGCGTAGCTGCGACGATGGAGAGGGGGGCGGCAGTTGGAAGAACAGAGAGAAATGCGGATCCTTCTATCCTGCTTGCGACCAGCGCGAGAAGCGCCGAGAGGTTAAGGACTACAACGATGCCGAGCGGAATAAAGGCTGCGAGGAAAATAGCAAAACGCAGTAGAGCCACTTTGATTGCGTTGGGAAGTTGCGGGACAAAGTGGTCCGCCCAGTCGCTGGGCGGCTTTCTCTCGGAAAGTTCGTAGAAAGGCCTGATGACCGCGAGCATGACGATGATGCTCACAAAGCCCTCAATGACATTCAACGCGTAAGAAATAAGCTGGGGGAAAACACATAGCGCGAGGAGCATGGCTGGCTCTTCCGAAGAGCACAGCGCATCCTGGGAAAGATCGATGATGAAGTTGATTGCACCGAAAACAAGGCCGATGGCGAAGAGCACGAGGTATGCGGTGATGAACTTCCGCCAATTATTTTTCCACAGCTCAAAGGCATCGATGATGACGCGCAACACGTCTGGCACGATGCACTATGAAAAAAGCTGTTTAAAAATGTTTAGAGCAAATGTGGAGCATGGCGTTCGAGTACAGCGAGAGGGTAAGGCGACTTCCACCTTACCTGTTCGCCGAAATAGAGAGGGCGGTTGCCGAGAAGAAGGCTGCGGGCGCGGACATCATCAACTTGGGGATAGGCGATCCGGATTTGCCTCCGCCCAGCTTTCTCTTGCGCGCGCTGGCCCGGGAAGCAAAGGAACCGAAAAACCACAACTACTCGCTGTCGCAGGGAGAGCCGGCCTTCCGGGAGGCGTGCGCGCGGTGGATGAAAAAGAGGTTCGGCGTTGAAGTGGACCCGCAGAGGGAGGTCATCGGGCTCATTGGCAGCAAGGAGGGGCTGGCCAATCTCGCAAGGGCGTTCGTCAATCCTGGCGATAGCGTGCTCGTGCCCGAACCGGCCTATCCGGTATACAGCCAAGGCGCGGCGCTGCTGAGCGATGGCCGGCCCGTGGCATTCCCGTTGCTCGAGGAGCACGACTTTCAGGCCAGGGTAGAGCATCTCCCGCCGCGCGGCGCGCGCATGCTGTACCTGAACTATCCCAACAACCCAACCGGCGCGGTTGCGACGCGCGACACGCTGGAGGGAATAGTGGATTATTGCGAGGAGACGAGAACGATACTCTGCTACGATAACGCCTATTGCGAGCTGACGTTTGATGATTATCGCGCGCCCAGCATACTGGAATTCACGCGCAATGCCATCGAGTTTCACTCGCTGTCAAAAACGTTCTGCATGACGGGCGACAGGATAGGATTCGCGGTCGGAAACGCCGAGCTCATCGAGGGGCTGCGGAGAATAAAGTCGCAGATTGACTCGGGCCCGCCCGTTTATATCCAGAAAATGGCCATCGCTGCACTCGATAGCTATACTGGGAGCACGAGGCCGCCCGAGGTGGAGAGGAGGGTGAGGGAATTCGCACGAAGGAGAAAAATTCTTGTGAGAGGGCTTAACAAAATTGGGCTCAGGACAAACCTCCCGCTCGCCACTTTCTACATCTGGACGAGGGTGCCGGGCGGGAACAGCGTTGAGTTTGCCAAAAGGGCGCTACAGGCCAATGTGGTGGTAACTCCCGGTGTAGGGTTCGGCAGGGCCGGCGAGGGCTATGTGAGGTTCGCGCTCACGCAGCCGGGCGAAAGGATAAAGGAAGCGATTGAAAGGCTTGCAGGAGTGATTTAGATGCCGCAATGGTGGGAGGAGAGGGGGCACCTCGAGGTGAGGGACAACCGCCTATTCATTGGCGGGATTGCCGCCCGCGAACTGGCCGAAAGGTTCGGCACGCCGTTGTATGTTGTGAATGCGGATAAAGTTATCGAAAACTACCGACGCATTCGCGATGCCTACAGGAAATTCTATCCCCGCGTGAGCGTGCATTATGCGATGAAAGCGAACGCGAGCCTCGCGCTGCTGGAATTGCTCAGGAGGGAGGGCGCGGGGGTAGACTGCGTGTCGGGTGGGGAGATGTTGCTCGCTCGAAGGGCGGGCTTTGATGGCAGTAAGATGATTTTTACCATAAATACAAAAACGAGGGAAGAAATCAAGTTCGCGGTGGAGAATGGCGTGACAATCACGCTGGATGCCGAGAGCGAGGTGGAGCAGGTCGAGGAGATCGCCAGCGAGGAGGGAAAGAAAGCACTCGTGTGCTTCCGCGTGAACCCAGATGTGGCCGCTGCAACACACACGGGCTGGCAGACGGGCAGAAAGGAGAGCAAGTTCGGCATACCGCTGGCGCGGGCCGTGGAGGCGTATGAGAAAGCGCTGGCAGCAAACTTCGTTGAGCCGATTGGAGTGCACACGCACATCGGCTCGCAAATCCTAAATGTGAGGCCATTCGCGCAGGCCACGGCCAAGCTGATGCGGCTGTGTGGACAGCTGAAGGATGTCGGCGCGCGCCTGCGTTTCGTCGATCTGGGGGGCGGCATAGGCATTCGCTACAGGAAGGAAGAGCGCGCGCTGGAGCCGGAAAGGGTCGCAAAGGCGGTACTGGGCATTGTGAAGGAGGAGGCGCGGAGGCTTGGGCTGGGGAACATTGAGGTGAAGATAGAGCCTGGCAGGTATATTGTGGGGAATGCTGGCATTCTGCTGACGCGCGTGCACACGATAAAACAAGGTGCGACAAAAAAATTCGTTGCGGTGGATGCGGGCTTCAATGTATTGGCCAGACCCATGGTGTATGGCTCCTGGCACGAGGCTGTCGTTGCGGACAACGTCACGGGCGAGCAGGAGGAGAAAGTCGATGTGGTGGGGAACATCTGCGAGAGCGGCGATGTGTTGGCAACAGAGCGACGCCTTCCGGTGACCAAGGAGGGCGACATCATCGCTTTCCTGTGCGCTGGCGCCTATGGCATGAGCATGGCCAGCAACTATAATATGAGGCCGCTGCCTGCCGAAGTGCTTGTGAGGAGGGGGAAGGCATTTCTCGTGCGAGAGCGACAGGCGTTCGAGGAGCTCCTGCTAAACCAAAGAGTGCCCGAAGGTCTCTGATTCATATCTCCGCCTTTCCCTCAAAAACCATCTGCGCCGGGCCTGTCAGGAAGCAGGCTGTCGGCCTGCCATTTTCAATTTCGAGCTGCACGTGCAGCGAGCCGCCGGGCACGAGCACCTCAACGATGGCGTCGGTTTTTCCCTTCAGATGGGCGGCCGTGGCGATCGCGCATGCGCCCGTACCGCATGCGAGCGTGGCGCCCGCCCCCCTCTCCCAGTGCACGGCCCTGAGCTGGCTGCGGGAGAGCACCTGCGCGAAGTGCACATTTGTCTGGTGCGGAAAGCGCGGGTGGTTCTCGATCTTTGGGCCGAGCGAGAGCAGAGGCACGGTAGCGAGGTCATCGACAAAAACCACAGCGTGAGGATTCCCCATGTTGACTGCGGCATAGTGAATGATGTGGTCTTCCACGAAGAGCATCTCATCGAGCCCTTCCACCCTCGGGGTGGCCATCCGGACACGCACGAGGCCGTTCCTCACCTCTGGCTCCATGATGCCGGCGAGCGTTTCGATTGTGAATTTGTTTTTCTTCACATAGCGCTTCTGCCTCAGGAACAGCGCCACGCACCGTATGCCGTTGCCGCACATCTCGGCCTCGCTGCCGTCATTGTTGATGATGCGCATGCGCGCGTCGGCTCTCGTGCTTTTGGAAACAAAGAGGATGCCATCCGCACCCACGCCGAAATGGCGGTCGCACAACCTCACGGCAAGCGACTTCTTTTCCGCCTCGGGCACGAGCTCGCCCGCCCACTCATCTATGATGATGAAGTCGTTGCCCGTGCCCTGCCACTTTGAAAATTTCAATCGCATGAAATGATATGCACGGAATTGTTTTAAAAGCGAAGCGATGAAAACATGGCGTGATAACGAGAGTGCGTGGTTTCGGAGCGGCCGGCGTGCACTGCGGCATAAAGTATAGAAAAAGGGACCTCGCGCTCATCCTGTCCGAAACACCCGCACGGGCTGCGGGCGTGTTCACAACAAATAGGATTACGGGCGCGCATATCAAGATAGACAGGGAAAAACTGCGGAGAGGAGAGGCACAGGCCATCATCATAAACTCGGGGAACGCCAACACATGCAACGGAAAGCGGGGGCTCGCGGATGCGAGGGAAATGTGCGCGATGGTGGCGAGGGAGCTCGGGGTGCCGGAGAGGCTTGTGCTGTGCGCGAGTACGGGCATCATAGGGAAAAGGCTGCCAATGGCAAAAATCCGGGAAGGGATAAAAAGGCTTGTCAGAAGGCCGGCAAATAGGTGGGAGCATGCCGCCCGGGCTATCATGACAACCGACACAAGGATGAAGGCGGCCTACAGAGAGGTGGCCATTGGTGGCAAGAGCGTCAGGATCGGCGCGATATGCAAGGGTGCGGGCATGATATGCCCGCGCATGGCTACGATGATATGCATCATAGCCACCGACGCGCTCATCACCGGGCGCCTGCTGCGCAGGGCGCTCGTGGCAGCCGTGGAGCAGAGCTTCAATAGGATAAGTGTGGATGGCGATATGAGCACCAATGATACGGTCATCATCATGGCGAACGGCAGGGCTGGCAACAGGGAGATAAGGGAAGTGGATGGGGATTACAGAAAGTTTGAGAGGGCGCTCACATCGCTGTGCCAAGAGCTGGCGAGGATGATCGTGCACGATGGCGAGGGCGCGAGCAAATTCATTGAGGTGAGAGTGCGTGGCGCGGCGAACGAAAGGGAAGCGCAGCTCATCGCCAAGGCGATTGCCAACTCCAACCTCGTAAAGACAGCAATTTTTGGGGAGGATGCAAATTGGGGCAGGATAGTTGCAGCGGCAGGCAGGAGCGGGGCGAGGGTGAGCGAGCGTATGGATATAACGATGAATGGCGTGAAGGTGGTGAGGCATGGCGTCTCTACCGGTAGGGAAGACGAGGCGAGGGAAAGGTTGGGGGAGGAGGAAGTGATGATTGAGGTGGATGTGAAAGTGGGCAAGGCTAAGGGATTTGTGTGGACGTGCGATCTCACTTACGATTACATAACCGAAAATGCGGCATACGAGGGAGTGTGATGAAAATAGTGGTGAAGATTGGTGGAAGCCTGCTCGACAGCGAGGAAACTGTGGCGCGCGTAGCCCGCGATGTGGTAAGCCTATCCAGAAGGCACCAGGTTATCTTCGTACATGGAGGGGGGCGGGAGGTCAACCGTGTTGCTGAGAGGCTGGGGCTGAAGCAAAGCTGGATTGGATGGCCCAGGCCTTGGAGGGTGACCGACAAGGCCACTATGGAGCTCATGCGAAATGTCATCGCGGGTGGAATAAACGCCCATCTGTGTTATCTTGTTGGCAAATATGGGGGCAAGGCTATTGGGCTGAATGGCAATGAGAGCGCGGCAATTCTCGCCAGAAAGCTGGAATACGTAGAGTGGGAGGAGGGCGGTGAGACCAAGAGGGGATGGATCGGTTTCACGGGGCTGACAAAAAAAATAAACGTGCAATTATTCGATTTCCTGCTGAAGAACAAATTCATCCCGGTGGTAGCCTGCATCGCGCAGGGGGAAAAGGATGAGTGTTTGAACATAAATGGCGATGAGCTAGCGGGGGTGATCGCCGCACAGCTGCGATGTGATTGGCTCGTGCTGCTGACAGATGTGCCGGGCTTTCTGGCGGACGAAAGGGATGCAAAAAGTGTCGTAAAGGAAATGAGCGTGCGGGACATAGAGAGGTTGTTGGCGGAGAAAAGAGTGCACGGAGGCATTGTGGCAAAGCTACAGGCGTGCTTGGATGCCTGGAAGGCGGGCGCCAGGAAGATAGTGCTGGCGGACGGAAGGGTGGCGAGACCGGTCTGGAATGCATTGAGGGGAAAGGGCACGATGGTGGTCGCATGAAAGCCGTGGAGCTGGATGCAAGATACTCGATGCAGGTCTACAACAGATTCAAAATCGTTCTCACAAGAGGGAGGGGCGCGCGGGTATGGGACGAGCGGGGACGCGAGTACATTGACTGCACTGGTGGCGTTGCTGTGCTGAATGTTGGGCACTGCCATCCGGAAATTGTGAGGGCACTGAGAGAACAGGCCGGCAGGCTGTGGCAGGCCAGCAACTGGTACTATACAAACGAACAGGCCAAGCTCTGCGCTGAGTTGGCGAGAATTGCACCTATGCCGAGGGCGCGTGCCTTCCTATGCAATTCGGGAGCCGAGGCCGTGGAGGCGGCCTTCAAGCTTGCCCGAAAGGCAACGAAGAAGAGGGAGGTCATCGCCATGGAGGATGCCTTTCACGGCAGGACGATGGGCGCGCTCTCGCTCACCTGGAAGCCGAAATATAGGCAGCCCTTTGAGCCACTCGTGCCGGGTGTGCGAAGGGTGCCATTCAACAATGCCGAGGCGCTCAGGAAGGCTATTGGCGAGGACACGGCCGCAGTGATAGTCGAGCCGATTCAGGGAGAGGGGGGAGTGAATGTGCCCGCCGACGGCTATCTGCGCGAGGTGCGTGAGATATGCAGCGAGCGGGATGTGCTGCTCATCGCAGACGAAGTGCAGACTGGTTTTGGAAGGTGCGGGCGGATGTTTGCCAGCCAGATTTACGGCGTGGAGCCCGACATCGTGTGCATGGCCAAAGGCATCGCGGGCGGATTTCCCATGGGCGGGATCCTCGCGCGGGAGGATGTGGCGGAGAGGTTTGAGCGAGGGGACCATGGCAGCACTTTCGGCGGGAATTCGCTCGCCTGCGCGGTCGCGCTCGCCACCATACGGGTGATAAAGAGAGAGAGGCTCGCCGAAAAAGCAGCGAAAAACGGCGCAAAGTTCATGCGGCTACTCGCTGGGATACGGAGTGGGCTGATTAAGGAAGTGCGAGGGAAGGGCTTGCTGATCGGCGTGGAGCTGCGCGAGAGGGCCAGAGCGTACTGCGAGCGGCTGGCCACCGAGCGCGTGCTGTCATCTTGCCCCAGCGATTTCGTCGTGCGCTTTACTCCGCCGCTCGTGATAAGCGAGCGGGAGTTAGAGATGGTCGCAGAGAGATTTGAGAGGGTTGTAAAGGGATGAGCACGACTAGGCTAGCTGGCATGACAATAGGCCGCGCACGCACACAGGATGCCGAGGGAATCGCGCGTCTTATCGGCATGTATACCAGGAGAGCCAGGCTGCTGCCGCGCCCACTCAGCGAGCTGTACGAGCACATCAGGGATTTCTATGTAGCGCGCGCAGGTGAAAGGCTAGTGGGCTGTTGTGCGCTACATGTCTACTGGAAAGATCTCGGGGAGATACGCTCGCTCGTAGTCGCGCCACGATGGCAACGGCGTGGTATCGGCACCGCGCTCGTGCGGGCATGCCTGCAGGAGGCACGGAGGCTGAGGCTCAAGCGCGTGTTCGCGCTCACGCTCATCCCTGGCTTTTTCGAGCGACTTGGCTTCCGCAAGGTGGAGAGGAACACACTGCCAATGAAAATATGGAGCGACTGCATACGCTGCCCAAAGTTCGCCGAATGTGATGAGGTGGCAGTTGTGTATGAATTATAGATTGCTCGCGCTGGCACTTCTGCTCTCGCTGCCCGTTGCGGCACAGAACGCCGTTGAGGTGTATTTCTTCTATGGCTCGGGCTGCCCGCACTGCGCCAGCGAGAGGGTCTTTCTTGAGGAATTGAAGGAAAGGTATCCCCTCTCAGTGCACGCCTTTGAGGTGTGGTACGATGCCGAGAATGCGAGGATGCTTGAAAACTTTTCAAAGGCCTACGGCGTGGCGCTGGGCGGGGTGCCGGTCACCTTCGTGGGCGAGAGGTATTGGGTAGGATTCGAGGAGGCGATAGGCAAGGAGATAGAGGAAGCGATTGCTGAGTGCGCGCGCAGCGGCTGCCCGAGTCCGGCCGATGTTGTGCAGCGTGGCGCGAACATCTCGGTGGCCTACAGGAAATACATAATGAAGGTGCCATTTATTGGCGAGCTGGAGCTGACAAAACTCTCGCTGCCCGCGCTCGCGCTCACGCTCGGGCTGCTGGATGGCTTCAATCCGTGCGCCATGTGGGTGCTCACCTATCTCATAGCGCTGTTGCTCGGCCAGAAGGACAGGCGCAGGATATGGCTCATCGTGGGAATTTTCGTTCTCGCCTCGGGAGTATGGTACTATCTTTTCCTGTCGGCTTGGCTGAGCGTTTTCCTGCTACTCGGGTATTTGGCGGTCGCCAGGCTGGCGGTGGGAGTCATCGCGCTGGCCGCGGGGGCGTCCATGTTGCGCGATTTTATCACGCTGCCTGAAGCAGTCTGCAAGGTGACCGACCCGCTCGGCAGGAGCAAAATCATCGCAAAGGCGAGGGAGCTTGCGATGGGCGGGGCTACGCCGGCCACGCTGGCAGGCATCGTGGTGCTCGCCTTCGCAGTCAACACCATCGAACTTGCCTGCTCGGCCGGTTTCCCCGCCACATTCACCGGCATATTGTCGATGTCAAACCTATCGCTGCTGGAATACCATGCCTATCTCTTTCTCTACGATTTCTTCTACATGCTGGATGACATGATAATTTTCTCCATAGCCGCCATCACGCTGAGCAGCACGACTCTGTCGGCAAGGTATGCGAGGGTGAGCCAGCTCATCGGCGGTGTTCTCATGGTGCTGCTCGGCGCGACCCTCATCTTCAAGCCCGAGGTACTGGCGTTCTTCGGTGGCTGACTTCAGGGCGCGCGCTGGCCTTTTCTTTTGCTGTAGAGGAAGAAAAGCACAAGAATGATTATCAGCAGCACAAAGCCCACAATGCCGCCGAGCACGAGCGGGCGCAGCAGGTCCATGTTGGCAGCCTCGAGCTCAGCGCTTTGCTTGGCCTGCATCGCCAGCGCGGAGGCTGCGTCGGGGTCGGCGTACAGCAGTGATTTCGCTCGGGAGAGCAGCGCGCGGGCTTCCGAGAGATTCGGGCTCAGCAGTATGGCTGAGGTGGAGGCGGTTGCCTCAATCGCCTCCTCGGCCTCTCTTATCCGCGCGCTCGCATTGTCAATGCTGGCCACACGCGCGAGCAGGGCGGCTTTCACCGCATCCAGCTCGGCACGCGCCGACGCCGCCTTGTCGCGCGCCGCGACGAAGTCAAACGAGGCCAGCGAGTCGTTGGCAGCGCTGGCAAGCGCGAGGGCCCTCGAGAGGTCTATCTGCTGCCTGTAATTGGCAGCGAGCGAGGAGAGGTTCGCGCTGTTGAGCAGCACATAGGCGATGTCATGCTCGGCGCTCTCCCGAAGGGTGCGCGTGACGCGCGTCTGTGCATCGATAGAGATCTCAAGGTTGAGCAGCTGGATGCCCGCAACCTCGAACTGCTGAATGGCTGACAGGAAATCCCCGGCCGCGGAGGAAGCGCGGACCGAGGAGATGGCCTGTTCGGCCGACGAGGTATCCAAAGAGAGATTGAAAGCGCGTAGGTCTGCCCTCGCTCTCTCGAGGCGGGCCGACAGATCATCGGTATTCTTGGAAAGCCTCGAGGCGACCTCGGCCTCGAGCGCAGCGCGCGCCGAGGCTGCATAGGCGAGCGAGATGTTGGCCTGACTCAGCGCGCCGGCAAAATCGTTCGCGACAAAGCGGATCTGCGCGCTGGCCAGCGACAGGCCTGCCGAGGTATAGTCGTTGAGCGCCGGGCCGGCCAGCACGACGCCTATGCGCGAGGCCGAGGCATTAAGGCGCGCCAGATACTCGAGCGTGGCATTGGCATACAGCATGGCATCCTTTGCCTCATCGGGTGTGGTGGTGGATATCTCGCTCATGTTGTAGATGAGCACGCGGCCATGCCCCGCATCGACAACATACAGCTTCCCGCGAGCCACAAACACATCGCGCGGGGAGGAGAAGTTGAAGTCCGCCGAGTTGGCATCGCCGAGGGACAGCATGGGCGAGAAGTCAGGCCAGAAAATCCTCACCGTGTTGTTCCCCGTATCGGCCACATAGATGCGACCGAGAAAATCGACTGCGAGGCCTTCAGGGAAATTCAGGAAAACGCCACCCGCTCCGCGGCCAGCCGCACCGAGGAAGGAGAAGTCGGTAAGCTGGAACACGGCAACCCTGCCATAGTTGTCGCCCCCCGTCCTGCTGTGATCGACCACATACAGGCGGTTCCCATGCACCCAAACCCCCATAGGGCGCACCAGCTTGCTCTCGCCGGCCTGCTCGAGGCCCAACACGCTCATGAGCCTGCGCGTGGAGCGATTGAGTATCAGCACGCGGTCGTTGAAAGTGTCCGCAATGTAAATACGGTCGGCATCGACAAAGACATCGTGTGGGGTGTTCAGCGCGTAGGAGCCGCCCTCGCCGATGGTTTCGAGCCAGGAGCCTCCCGGGGAATAGATGAGCAAGCGGTTGTTGCCCGTGTCTACGACGTAGCGCTTGCCCTCAAAATCGAAGAATACCGCGCTCGGGGTGACGAACTGATAGACATCGCTTCCCCACGTGCCCGTCCTGCCAAGGAAGGTGAGATTGGCATCAAAACTCCAGAGTGTTGAGTTCCTCCTGCCCGCGCCCGCATCGGTAATCCAGATGGTGCCATCCGCCGTCACGAAAACTCCCGATGGCTCGGAGAGGCCCGTGATGGCGCCCACAAGGGTGAAGTTGAGCAGCGCATGCACGGAAGAGGAGAATGCCAGCAGAGCAAGCATGCTCGCCAATAGCTTTCTCACGAAATCGACCAAACCTTGCCTTTTTGGCGAGGAGAATATTTAAAGATAGCCCCATCTCGAATACCCATGCCAAACGTGGTGGCATTTCTCGCTCTGCTCGCGCTCGCATCCGCTGTCGCCGCATCGTGCCCGAGCGCGCGCAATGCCATGTGGGTGCCGGCCGTGAGCGATGAGGGCAGAGGTCTGATGCTGCTCGTGGAAAGCGAGGTGAGGGAAGGGCGCGGGCTTGTCTATATGGCCACAACGCCGCTGGCCGGCCTGCTCACCCAGCAGAGCGAGAACACCGCAGTCAAGGTGGCGTTCAGGGAAGCGGGCAGGAACCGCAGCGCCTGCGATGTGCTATTCAGAATTGAGGATACGGGGGTGGCCAGGAGCGTGGATGGCCCGAGCGCCGGCGCGGCCATGGCCGTGCTCACGCTGGCCGGCCTGCTCAACCGAAGCGTGCAGGATGACATCACCATAACCGGCAGGATTACCGAGGATGGGCGGATTGCGAGCGTGGGAGGGCTGCTCGCCAAAGCCGCCGCGGCCGAGGCGAAAGGGATGAGAGCGCTCATCGTGCCCGAAGCCATGGATAGCGAGGCGAAAGTTGAGCTGCTCGCCTTTTCCTTAAGAAAGGGGCTCGCGATAGTAGAGGTGGGCGATGTGAGGGAGGCTGCCGAAATCGCTTTCGCGCCCCCGAAGAAGATTGAAACGAGGCTCGAGCTCGGAGTGAGGCAAACCCCCTCGCTTCGGCCACTGCCCGAGCCGGCTGGCGGGGCGGAAAAATTCGCCGAAGTAGTGAGAGAGATGGTGAGGGAGCTCGAGGCGGAAGCCGGCAATGCGAAGGTAGCCGGAGAGCATTTCTTGGGGGAGGCCGAATTCGCGCGGAGCATGGCCGCCTCAAACTATTATTATACTGCGGGCAATGCCGCGTTTCTCGCCGGCATCCACCTCGCCCTGCTGCAGCAGAGCGCGAGTGTGGACAGCCAAGGCTTGGCCCGCAGGCTAGCCGAGGTGCGCAACTGTTCGCAGAAGATAGCGTGGAGAAAGCCCACGGCCGAGAATTTTGAGTTGCTTGCGGCCGCGCAGCTCAGGGCAGGCTGGAGTGAGAGGAAGGCGAGGGAGGCCGGTGAGGCGCTGAGAGAGGACAACGAGGCGAGTCTGCTGCGCGCGCTCAAGGACACGCTGTATGCTGAGGGATGGTGCCGTACTGCCCAGAGGCTGAATGAGAGGGCGAGCGAGAGCGGCAGAGCGCTGCACACAGAGGGGTGGAAGGAGATGGCTGAGATGGCGATTGCCGAGGCCGAGGCTGCGCTTGGCCAGGCGGAAGGGTTTGAGGAGGAGCGATGGCATCTCGAGAGCGCGCGCGAGCTGCATGCGCGCGGGGAATACGCCGCTGCCATCATCGATGCGCTGTATGCCAAAACCTCGGCGCTCGCGACCGAAGAGGCCAAACTGAACGCGGGAAAACTCAGGGAGGTGGCTGGCCGGGCACTCCTCCACAACGCGAGCAGCCTGCTGGCTGGCATATATAGCGCGCACGCCTATTACTATTATCAGCTGGGCGATGAGCGCAGCGCGCTGAGCGCGCTCTGGCTGGCGCGGTATGCGCGTGCGCTTGAGGAGGCCGCTGCGAGAATGAAGGGGACCGTGCCGCAGGAGGAGGTGCTTGGCAAGGCGCTCGCGCTCGGAGCAGCGATTTTCCTGCTCGTGCTCGTGCTGGCCTGGCTTGTGAGAAAAAGAGTTTAAAGAATGCATGAGAAACGGTGACATGGCTGGATTACTTCAGAGGATAAAGGAGAACTTCGCCAAAGAATATGCGGACATAGAGAGGTGCGTGCTAGCCTACTCGGGCGGGCTTGACACAACGGTGATAGCCAGCATACTGCAGGAGCTCGGCATAGAGGTCATCGCGCTGACGCTCGAAATAGGCCAGAAAGAGAACATGCGCGAGATAGCCGCCAGAGCCAGGAGTGTGGGCGTGAAGAAAATCCATACCGTGAACGCGCTCAGGGAATTTGTGGGCGACTACATCTTTCCCGCCGTGCAGGCCAACTGCCTTTATGAGGGGCTCTACCCTGAGGCCACGGCGCTCGGCAGGCCCCTCATGGTCAAGCACCTCGTTGAGGTTGCCAGAAAAGAAAGATGTCAGGCGGTCGCGCACGGCTCGACCGGCAAGGGCAATGACCAGATACGCTTTGAGAATGGCGTGAGCGCGCTCGCGCCCGAGCTCAAGGTTATCGCGCCAGTGCGCGATTGGGAGCTGTGGCGCGATGAGGAAGTGGCGTACGCGCGCGAGAGGGGCATTCCGGTCAGCACGGTGAGCAAGACCTATTCGGTGGATGAGAACATATGGGGGAGGAGCATTGAGGCAGGACCTGTGGAGCACCCCGAGCTCGAGGTGCCCGAGGATGCTTTTGCCTGGACTGTGGCGCCCGAGCGCGCGCCCGACACGCCGACCTATGTGAAAATATTTTTCAAGAACGGTGTGCCGCAGAGCGTGGAATTCAGCGGGGGCGAGAGCGGCAAGGTGAGCGGACCCGTTGAGCTGGTGGAGGCGTTGAACAGGGTTGCGGGCAGGAATGGGGTGGGCAGGATGGACCACATGGAGGACCGCGTGATCGGGTTCAAGAGCAGGGAGGCCTATGAGGCGCCCGCCGCGGCCGTGCTGTTGCCCGCGCACAGGGAGCTGGAGAAGATGGTGCTAACCAAGGACGAGCTCGAGTTCAAGGCGGGTGCTGACCATGTCTTCAGCGAGCTCGTCTACAGGGGACAGTGGTGGACGCCCCTGAGGGAAACGCTGGCCGAGCTTGAGGCGCGGCTCAACGAGCCTGTGAGCGGTAGCGCCACGGTGAAGCTTTTCAAGGGCAGCGCGCGCGTCGTTGCGCTGGAGAGCCCCAACGCGCTGTACTCGCTCGCGCTGGCGAGCTATGACAAAAAAACCACAACGTGGAGTCAGAAGGAGGGCGCTGCCTTCACTAAGCTATTCGGCCTGCAGAACGCCATGGCATGGCGCCTGAGAAAGGGGAGGCGCTGACGTGGATGCCGACAAGCTGAGAAGGATAAGGGAGGAATTTGCCCGCGAACACGCCGATGTGAAGAGGGCTGTTGTGGCATTTACGGGCGGGCTCGACACAACGGTGGCTGTGGCGCTGCTTCAGGAGATGGGCGTCAAGGTCATCACGGTCACGCTGGATATCGGACAGACGCGCGACCTGCGCGATGTGGCAAAAAAAGCCGAGGCCATGGGTGTGGAAAGACACTACACGATTTTCGCGCGCGACGAGTTCATCAACGAATATGTGGCAAGGGCGATAAAGGCGAATTGCCTTTGGGAGGGCGAGCTGAACAGCGAGGGCCTGTCAAGGCCCCTGCTGTGCAAATACCTCGCCGAGGTAGCCGAGAAGGAGGGCGCGCAGGCAGTGGTGCACGGCAGCACGGGCATAGGCAACGACCAGATCCGCTTCGATGCCAGCCTCCGGGCCATTGCGCCCCACCTCAAAGTCCTCGCGCCTATCAGGGACTGGGACTTGAAGAGGGAGGAGGAGCTCGCCTATGCTAAAGAGAGGAAGCTCGCCAAGCTTAAGGAAAAGCCGAGACCGTATTCAACCGATGAAAACATCTGGGGCAGGAGCATAAAAAGCGGGCCGCTCGAGCACCCCGAGCTCGAGGTGCCCGAGGATGCTTTTGCCTGGACTGTGGCGCCGGAGAAAGCGCCGCCCAAGCCCCAGTTCATCGAGCTCTCCTTCCACATGGGCATCCCGCGCGTGCTGCGTGTGCTGGATGAGAAAAAGAGGGTGGTTGAAGAAACCGGCAATGTCATCGAGAGGCTCAACAAGCTCGCCGGCGCGCACGGCGTGGGCAGGATGGACCACATGGAGGACAAGGCTGTCGGCCTCAAGATCAGGGAAGTGTATGAAGCGCCCGCTGCCTACTGCATCATCACCGCGCACAAGGAGCTCGAGAAGCTCGTGCTGACAAAGAGGGAACTCGACACAAAGGCAGGCATCGACTATACCTGGAACAGGCTCGTGGACGAGGGCGCGTGGTACACCCCACTGAGGGAGGCGCTCGATGCCTTTATCGACAAGACGCAGGAGAGGGTGAGCGGCAGCGTGATGCTCAAGCTTTTCAAGGGCAATGCAAGCGTTGTGGCGAAGAAAAGCAAGTACGCGCTGTACGACGCCTTCCTTTCCTCGGCGACTGCCGAGGGGATATTCAGCAGGCGTGATGCGCGCGCGTTCGCAAAGCTGTACGGCCTGCAGGACATCATCGCATATTGGATCAGGAAAAGCGCGTAAAAGCAGCCATGCAGCGATAGGAAAAAGCGTGCCCGTATCCAAATTAAAGCCTGACAAAGCCCGCCTTCCTTATCTCAGCGAGCACTTTCTCGGCAAACAGCTCGAGCTCGCGCGCGCTCACGCCTTTTGCACTCGCGAGGCGAAAGGCCTCGGCCTCTGTCTTTGAGTAGTCATTGCGGAAGCGCCTGTTGAGCTCTTTCCAAGGAATGCCCTTCAGAGAGTTTGCCAGGCGCGCCTCAAACGGGAGCTGGTTTTTCAGCATGAGGAAGGCGATGGCCGGATAGCCGAGGTAGCCCTGCCACAGCGAGCCGTTGTCATCGGAGAAAATGCCACGCGCGCCATCCCACATCACGCGATAGGCGCGCTCGCCCAGCGAGGAGACCACCGTGGCTGCGTTGCCGGCAATTTTCACGCGGTTGTCGGCGATGGAGCCGAGCGCCTCGAGCACTTTCACGCGCGGTGGCACATCCCATTTTTCTCCCTTTCTCTTGATGGGCATGCGGATCACTTTTGGGATGCGCGGTAGTCGGCGAGCTTTTTTGCCAGCTGCTCGTTTGAGAGCGCGAGGATTTCGGCCGCCAACAGCGCGGCATTCTTTCCATTGTCAATGCCCACCGTGGCCACGGGCACGCCGGCGGGCATCTGCATGGTGGAGAGCAGGGCATCAAGGCCGTCGAGCTTAACATTCACGGGCACGCCAATGACAGGCTTTGTTGTGCGGGCCGCGATGGCGCCCGGGAGGGCTGCGGAAAGGCCTGCGATGGCAATGAAAACCTTGGCATCGGCCGTTTGTGTCAGGAGCTCGAGCTTCTTCGGCTGGCGGTGGGCAGAAGCGATCTCGAGAGAATAGGAGATGCCCAAGTGCCTGAGCACCTCGATGGCCTTATCGGCAATGGGGCGGTCGGAGTCCGAGCCGAGGACGATGAGCACATCGGGCATGGTTACGCCCTCTGCCTCTTCCTGTGATAGAGCCAGGCTGCTGTGAGGGCCAGCCACAGGATGATGGTGAGCGAAAGAAGTGTGGAGGCCGGGATGCCAAGCAGGAAAAGTAGGGCCGCTATGCCTGCAGTGAAGAGCGTTGAGAAAACGACGACTTCGGCGAACCGCTCGAGCGGAGCGTGGTCCTCGGGCGCGAGGGGGCGCTTTTCGAGGGAAGCCACGAGAGGTGTTGGGGTTTCCTTGGGAGATGGGCTGGGCTTGGCCTCGGGCAAGCTGGGAACGACTGCCACAGGCGCGCGCCTCGGCGGCTTTGCGCGGGTTGGCCTCGTTTTCTTCTTCGGCAAATCAATCCCTCTCGAATTTCTTTCCGGTCAGTCTCTCATAGGCTTCGATATATCTGTTGGTGGTGCCTTCAATAATGTTTCGGGGCAGCCTTGGGGCTGGCGGGGACTTGTCCCAGCCAATGCTGAGCACATAGTCGCGCACGAACTGCTTGTCAAAAGAGGGCTGGGGTCCGCCGGGCCGATAGCTGTCGGCTGGCCAGAAGCGCGAGGAGTCTGGCGTGAGCAGCTCGTCGATGAGGATGAGCTTCTCGCCGAGCAGTCCGAACTCGAATTTTGTATCCGAGATGATGATGCCGCGCTTGAGCGCATAGTCCGCGGCAAAGTTGTAGAGACGCAGGGAGAGCTCGCGCAGGCGCGTGGCGGTCTCCTCGCCGACAAGGCGGGCGGCCTCGGCAAACGAGATGTTCATGTCATGGCCCGTTGTGGCCTTTGTGGCGGGCGTGAAGAGTGGTTCGGGAAGCTTTGAGCTCTCAAGCAGTCCAGGGGGCAGCGGTATGCCGCAGATGCTCTGGGTTTTTCTGTACTCGTTCCAGCCCGAGCCTGCCAGATAGCCGCGCACCACACACTCGATGGGGAGGGGCCTCGCCTTTCTGACTATCATGAAGCGGCGGCTGAGAAGGGAGGCGTGCTGCGAGAGCGAGGCGGGCAGGCGTGTTGACAGCACGTGATTTGGGACGATGTGTTTGGTTTTGTTGAACCAGAAAAGGGAGAGCTGGTTGAGCACGATGCCCTTGTAGGGGATGGGGTCCGGAAAGACGACATCGAAAGCGGAGAGGCGATCGGTGGTGACCATGAGGAGTTTGTCACCGAGGTCGTATGTATCGCGCACCTTACCTCGCGAGAAGAGAGGCAGGGGCAGGGAGGTTTGATATACTGGCTGGTAGGGCAAGGCATCACCGCAGGAAGATGGGAAAGGCTGCACCGAAAAGGAATGCCATGATGCCGAGCGCCAGCGCGCCCAAGCTGAGCTTTCTGGAGCGCTCCAGCGCGCGCGCCCTTGGGCGCTGTAGAAGCGTTATCGAGGAGAAGGCGAGCATGACATCACAGGCGAGGATGAGCATAAGATAGGTGAGGTTGCCAGTGAAAGGGGGGATAGAAAAAAATGGGGCGAAGGAAAGCAGAATGGCAAGCCAATAGAGTGTGATGGCGGCTATGAGCGAGTTCCTGATTCCGATGAGCATGGGGAGCGTGGTGGCCTTGCGCGCACGGCGGTCTCCCTCAACATCTTGAACTGTTTTGGCGATCTCGCGGCCCAGACCAGCAATGAACGCCAGCGCGCTAGCCGCGAGGGCGGGCGGGGAAAGAGAGGATGGTGTGACGGCTATGTTCCCAAAAACCATGGCGATGGCCATGCTGGCGGCGATGAAGAGATTCCCGAGGAGGGGAAGGCTCTTGAGCGCGGCTGAGTAGGCGATGGCGGCCAGCGAGAAGAAGAAGGCGATTTTGAAAGGTGTGAAATCGCCGGCAAAAAAGCTCAGGGGAACGGAGAAGGCAAGGCCGAAGAGAAAGCCGAGCAATGCGATGATGATGGCCTGTTCTGGCGAAGCGCTCCCATTTACGAGCGGACGGTCAAACCGCTTGTTCAAACGGTCGGCCTCCCTGTCAAAAAAATCATTTAGGGCGAAGGCCGCAAGGCCGATGCAGAAGGGGGGCAGGACGCTGAGGATGGCGAGCTCGGTGGCGGGGGCATGGCCCAGCGCGAGAAAGGCCCCCAGCCACGTGCCGGCAGCGAGCAGCACTGAATGCTCGATGCGTGTGAGCGTTGCGAAGGTTGTGAAGCGCATTCACTGAGGTTTTGAGCGCGCATTTATTTAGCTTTGTCCGCTCACATTTGCATTCGACAAAAGACGGATTTGAGTTCGGCGATATTAAAAAGAATAAAAGGGCGCTTTTTGGCATACGGGGAGTTATAATAGGTCAGGGGGCATTTCAAAGGAATGGTGCAATTTATTTTATAAAAAAAACATTTTGAAAGGCGAATAAAGGAAAATAAATCAAAATTAAGCGTTTTTTGGAGAAAAAAACAATTTAATAGCGAATTTGGCTTGAATAAGCTTGCATAAATCGTTTAAGTTTATATTTCGGGCAATTATAGTGGAGCATTTAGCACGCAGCGGTTTAATCTTCCCTAAAAAAAAGTTCTGAGAATTAAAATAGGCAAAAAACGATTTATACATTCTTTTTTTCCTCTAAAAAGCTTTCTGCGGGTTTATAGCGGAAATAGAGCGAAATGTTTTTAAATAAGTTCTATGTGCAAATCGAGCGAAAAGAGGGTTGGAAAGGGGGAGATTGGAGAGATGTTTGGACCGCATCTGATGTTGGACCTTTATGGGTGTGATAGGAAAAAGTTGGAGGACATAAACTTCATCTATAAATTCCTTGATGAGTTGCCCTCCACCATAGGCATGACCAAAATAATGCCTCCCTATACATTTTCCTACACGGGAACAAAGCCCGAGGACTGGGGAATAAGCGGTATTGTGCTCATAGCCGAAAGCCATGTGAGCATACATACTTTCCCGGAGAAGGAGTACGCGAGCGTGGATGTATTCTCATGCAAGGAATTTGATACGGATGCCACTGCGGCACTCATAGCGCAGGCTTTCGGAGCAAAGAAAGTTGAGAAGAACTTCCTCATGCGCGGGAGGGAGTTCCCAAAAGACATCACGCGTGCGGCGCAGATAGTGGCAAGGCAGAGAAAGAGGATATAAAGTTTGCCGCGTTAATTTTGCTGAGAGCATGCGGCTTCTTCATGCAAGACCGCCATACAATTTTGCGGGAGTTTTTGAAAATGACTGGAAAGAGGCGAGGGTAGCTGTGCTTCCAGTACCATACGATGGCACGGCGAGCTGGAAGGCTGGTGCCAAAGGCGGGCCAGCGGCTATAATTGAGGCGAGCAGGAACATGGAGTGGTTCGATGAGGAGATGGAGGTTGAGATAGCACAGAAGGTTGGCATTTTCACGCTCGAAGAGCTTGAGCCCGATCAGAGCGGACCCGAGCGCACGATTGCGAGAGTGGAGGGCGCGGTTGGGGAAATAATTGCGGCGGAAAAATTCCCCGTCATCCTGGGGGGAGAACACTCCATCACGCTCGGGGTGGTGCGCGCGCTCGCCTCGAGCAGAAAGTTTGGTGTGTTGGCATTGGACGCCCATGCGGACTTGAGGCAAGAATACGAAGGAAGTCGGTTCAGCCATGCCTGCGTGATGAGGCGCGTGAGGGAAATCCTCCGAGATGGCGTGGTGCAGGCTGGGGTGAGGAGCCTCAGCGCTGAGGAGGCCGAGCTGATTGAGAGGGAGGGGCTAAAAGTGCATTTCTGGCACAGGGAGAGACTGCCAGCCGAGAAGATAGTCGAGGAGCTGCCAGAGAGCATCTATATCACCATTGATGTGGATGTGCTGAATCCTGCCGAGATGCCCGCCACGGGAACACCCGAGCCAGGGGGACCTGGTTATGAAGAGGTGGCAGCACTCCTCCGTGAGATTGCGAAAAGAAAAAAAATAATCGGTTTTGACATCACCGAGCTCGCACCCATCCCCGGCTTTCACGCGCCCGACTTTCTGGCCGCCAGGCTGGCCTACAAGCTCATCGGGTATGCTTTTGCGCGCACTGGGCTATGGTAGTTTGGGCGGGCCGACCGGAGGGGCTATGCTCTCAAATGACGGCGGCGAGGGCGGGGCAAGCCCTTCCAAACCACCTTCCCTGCCTTTGAACCACCTGTAGCCGAGCAGGGCAATGGCGGCGAAGGCGATGATGCCGATGACTATTGTTACAAGCTGTAAATCTATTTTGGGAAGTTGCAGGCCGGGCGCGGGCGGGGCAGTGATGTTGAGCGGAATGGCGGTGGCATTGGCGGCAGCCGCTCTTGCCTCGCTTGCCAATAGGAGGGAGCGACTAAAATCGCCCAAACCGAAAGCTGTCTCCGCCTCGCGCAGCTTTTGCTCTGCGGCCGAAACTTCTTTGCCTGCGGCGCGCGCAGCCTCTATTTCGGCGCGCGCGGCATCGAGCGCGGCCTGCGCCTGTGCCGCTTCTGGGGGCTGGGCCGGGGGCGCGGATGGTGCCTTCTCGATGCAGATGTTGTTCCGGCACTCCTTGCCTGCCGGGCAATCCGTGTCAAGGCAGCACTCGTATGGGACAAAAGTGTGATTTCTCACATAGCCGCATGCCCCGACAACCGAAATGCATCGCCCAAGCTCGCAGCGCTTATCCTCAGGGCAGTCGGCATCGGCCGTGCACTCAGGGGGCGGGACAGGTGGGGTGATGTTTGTTATGTTGGGCGCGGCGGTGATGTTGGGGGCGGGCGTGGGCGCTGGCCCACACTCCTCCACAGTGAAGGACAGCGGAAGGCTCGCGTAGCCTATGGCGAGCGCGCTTGCCTCGTAGGAGCCCGCACGCGGTGGAACAAACACGAACAAGCCGCTGTCGTCAGTAGTGCCGCGCGCCACTTCGCTCCAGAAGCCAAACTGCAGCGCAACCCTCACCTCGGCGCCCGCCACGGGGGAGCCGGTGCGGGGGTCGCGCACAGCTATCGAGGCATTCTTTCCCGCGCACGGCGCGCTCACCTCAAGCTCGATGAAGGCTGCCCTCCTCTTTCTCGCGCGCGGGGCAAAGCACAGCAGATCGTTGCCCGCGAAGTTCGAGCCGGAGTCATCGTAAATGCCGTTGCCGCAAATCCTGCCATTGGTGTAGGAAATGTTGGTTGAATTGGTGATGTACACGCCGTAGCCGCCGTTGCTGATGGCGTCGTTGCCCCACATAGCTATGTTGGAGGAGTTTTCAACGGCGAAGCCATTGCCGCCGTTTTCGCGCGCGGCATTGTCCGACAGGTTGATGTCGCTGCCGTTGAAAATGAGGAAGCCGTGGCGCGTGTTGGCGAGCGCGTCGTTGCCCAGCAGCGTCTCACTGCTCGTGCTGTTGAGAGAGAAGCCATCGCGGTTGCCGCGCGCGGTGTTATCCACAAGCGTGTTGAGGCTCGGCGGCAGGATGGCAAAGCCGTCGAGGAGGTTGTCCTGCGCGGTGTTGTTTGTCAGCGTGTTGTTTGTGGCGTTGGCGAGTAGGAAGCCGTAGTATGCGTTGTGCAAGGCGTTGTTGCCCGACAGGATGTTCTGCTCCGAGGAGAAGAGCGCGAAGCCGCTGCTGTCATTGAACGCGGTGTTGTTTGTCAGCGTGTTGTTTGTGGCGTTGGCGAGTAGGAAGCCGTAGCCGGAGGTATTGGCCACGATGTTGCCGGCGAGCGTGTTGCCGCTTGCATAGACGACGTCGATGCCGTTCCCCGCGATGTTGAAGAGGGTGTTGTTCAGTACGGCCGTTGCGTTTGCTCCATCGAGGTACACTCCATCGGTTGTTTCTGACACGATGTTGCCGCTGACGAGCGCGCCGCTGCTCCCCACAACCAGGATGCCCGTGTCGAAACCCGTTATGCGGCAGTTCTTCACTATCGCGTTGTTGCCGGATGTGTTGAACGCCACGCCAGAGCCATCGCCGTAAATGGCATGGCCGGCGCAGTCGAAGGCCAGGTTATCGGCAGCGAAGTTGATGCAGTCGCCCGAGGCATTGAGGTCGCCCGCCAGCGTGTAGTTGAAAGTCAGGTTTGTGCCGCAGGCGAAAAGCATGAGCTCAACCATCTGCGAGGCGTTCAGCGTGAGCGCGCGTGCGGCGGGGGACATTCCGGGATAGGTCGCGGTGAAGTTGTGCGGGGTGAAGGAAATGTTGGCGGGCGCGCTGTAGGCGGCCTCTTTCAGCGCGGCAGGTTGGGTATGGCCAGAGGAGTTGGTGAGCTGGGAGTACACAATGTTTCCGAGGGCGTCGGTGGCCGTGACGTTGGCACCGGCCACGGGCTGGCCAGTGCTCGCGTTCACGAAGGCGCTGGCGTACCAGTAAATCTGGAGCTGGGAGAGGTTGTCGCCGAACCACAGCGCCGAGCTGTTGAAGGTGGTGTTGAGGAGGGAGTTCAGGGCGCTTGAACCGGAGGCGATGTCGTATGTGTTCAGCACGAAGGCCGAGCTCTCAATGACGTTGCCGCTCGAGCCCGTGAAATACACACCCACATAATTGTTGGCAAAGACCTCGCGCGTGAAGTTGTTGAGCGAGGCGTTGGCGTACAGCCAGGCCCCAACCGTGTTGCCCTCGTATGTATTGTTGAACAGGCTCCAGCCGAGCGATGCCGCGAGGTCGGCGCCGTCCGAGTTGTTGTACAGCGTGTTGTTTGCCAGCAGGCCCCACCGCGCGCCATCGCTGAATAGGCCCGAGGAGGAGTTGGCGAGCGTGTTGTTGACAATGGTGGGATAGTCGGACAGCGAGCTGTTGCGGTTGAGCGACAGCGCGGTGTCATAACCTGCAACGACGCAGTTCTTGATTGCGACATTTCGCCGCCCATTCACCGCTATGCCAATCGTGCCGGGCGTGTTGTTGCCGCGGATGGCATGGCCGGCGCAGTCGAGCGTGACGTTGTCTGCATCGATGAGGATGCACGAGTCGTTGTAGAGGATGTCGGCCTCAAGGGTCAGGTTTGTGACGAGCGGGACGCCGCACCAGGCGCTCGGCGCATAGGCGATGGTTATGTTGGCCAGCAGGTCCTGACTGATGTTCGCCGTGACGAAGCCGGCATAGGGCCCCTTGAATGCCGCGAAGGTGTGTGGTGTGACGTTTGTGCTCGAGGCACTCGTTATCACGAGCTCGGGCACGGCGAGCAACGGCGTGAGGCCGTTGGCGTCGGTTGTAGCGGTTGCCACAACTCCGCCCAAGCTGTTGCGCACATAAACGAGCGCGGCGTCCTGCGGGTCGCCATTCTCATCGGTGACGTTGACGCGCGCCCACCAGCCCACGCGCAGCACGGATGAAGCGTCTCCGAAGGAAAGGTTTGAGATGTTGAAACTTGAGTTGATGATGAGGTTGTCCGAGGAGGCGGTTGAGCGGATGTCCGCCAGCGAGGAGTTCGCGATGAGCGATTCCGAGATGATGTTGCCCGAGGCGCTGGAAAAGCGCACGCCGTAAGAGGGCGAGTTGTTCACTGTCAGCAGGGAGAAATTGTTCGCCGTGCTTCCGTACAGGAACACCTCTTTGGAATCCTGCAGAGTGGTGTTGTGGAAGATGTTGCCATTCGAATTGATGTATATGCCATAGAGGGAGGCGTTGAAAATGGAATTGTTTGCATACAGAATGTTGTTGGAGGAGTATGTGTAGATGCCGTATAGGGGTGCTGTGATGGAGTTGTTTACAATGGTGACATTCCGGCCGGCGACATCATGGGCGGCGATTCCCTTAATGGAGTTTGAGAGCAGGTTGTCTGCGACGAGAGTGTCAGTCACGTTCTCCATGAGCACCACATCCCCGCTGGTGAGGGTGATGTTGTTTGACAGCACGGCGGCCGAGGCGTTGTGAATCTCCACACCAAACGCGGTGGTGTCGTAGATCAGCGAGCTCTCTATGGTTATGTTTGTGGAGTTGCCGATCTCAATGCCGTTGAACGTGCCGTTGAGCGTGACGTTGCGCACGCGCGAGTCGGTTGAATTCACTATGATGAGCGCCTCGGCATGCGACAGCGAGAGGTTTTCAGCTGTGATGTTGTGGCTGTTGATGAATGCCGCAAAGCCCGTGTCCTCCGGAAACGCATAATCCCGGGCGCCCACGATGTACCGCACAGGCAGCCCCTCCACCATGTTGCCCTCGGTTATGTTGTGCATGTAGAAATATGGGATGACTCCGAAATGCAGTGGGAAGATGTAAAAGATGATGGTGTTGCCAACTAGCAGGTCGTAGGTACTGCCATTCATCCAGTTGTTGTCGAGGAAATCGCCCGCCTCCCAGAAAATGTTCACGCCCGCAGTGTCGTTCTCAAAGAAGGAATTGGAGAGGTTGGTGCCATTGCTGTACCACGAGGCGAAGCCTACCCACTGGTGTGAGGCATTCAGGCTGTTGAAAGTGTTGTTGGGGGAATCCGTCTGGAGAAAGCCGTACCACGTGGCATTGATGACAACAACATCCTCCACGAGGCTGTTGCTGACGTTCTCGAACAGCACGCCGTGGTCGAAGTTCTCGATGCGGCAATTCTTTATGGTGATGTTGGTGACATCGGCCGCGCGCACGCCATAATCGCCCCCCGAGAGAGTCCTGACGGCGTGGCCGGCGCAGTCGAGCGTGACGTTGTCGGCGATGATGCGGAAGCAGGAGCCGGCCGCGGTGTTCGCATCCTCGGTGAGGATGAGGCTGGCATTGAGGGCTCCGCAGGGTGTGGCAAAAACTCCGTAGGCCACGCGGTAGATTTCATTGCTCGCGGTGTCGTTGATGAGGATGTAGCCGCTGAGCGTACCTCTGGCTGCCGAGAGGTCGAGCGAGAAATTCACCGTGCGGTTGGAGGCGGCGGGAACGACGAGCGAGGTTTCGTTGAGCGAGGCGATGTCAAACGAGGCGTTGGTAAAGAGTTCTGTGGCGTTGGTGGCGGTGAGCGCCAGCGTGATGGGCGAGGATGTGTTCAGGTTGGCTATGGTGAGCTCGGCCCAGACGAGCGAGGCATTGGTTTTGCCGAAGTCGATCGTCTGTGGCACAGTGGCGAGCTGGGCATTGAACGCGCGCGTGAGGTTGATGCGGCCCGTTCCCTGCGTCCAAGGGTCATAGCCCAAGTCGTTCGCGGTGCTCAACAGCGCGCTCTTCACCTGCCAGTTGGTCCAAGCCGGGTGCGCCTGTAGGAGGAGCGCTGCAGCGCCGGCAACGTGCGGGGCCGACATGCTCGTGCCCGAGGCGCGCGTGTAGGATGAGTTCAGCGGAGAGCCCATGCTCGTGCCGTTGGCGCGTGCGGCCACGATGCCCACTCCCGGGGCCAGCACATCGGGCTTGATGCGGAAGTAGTTTGCGCTCGGGCCTCTCGAGGAGAAGGAGGCTATGGCATCGCTCTTGTTGCTGGCGCCCACACCGATGACGTTGGGGGCAAGGGCTGGGGAGTTCACCGTGCCGTAATCGGGCCCATCGTTTCCGGCGGAGATAACGAACACCACGCCACACGCAACGGCGTTCTCTGCAGCTATGGCCACCGGGTCGCTCTCATCACCTGGTCCACCGAGGCTCATCTGCAGGATGTCCGCGGCGCCAACACAGCCGCCCGAGTAATTGCTCGCCCAGTCTATGGCGGCGATGACAGCGCTTACCGGACAGGAGCCGCCTGCTGAGCAGGCTTTGGCAGCCCAGAAGGTAACGTTCGGCGCAACGCCCTTGAGCTGGCCGCCTGAAGCAGCGCCCGTGCCGCCCACGATGCTGGCCACGTGCGTGCCGTGGCCGTTGTCATCGGATGCGTCTGTATCGTTATTGTAGAAATCGTACTCGCGCGCGATGCGGCCCGCGAGGTCTGGGTGGTTTTTGTCGATGCCCGTATCGATGACTGCCACGACAATGCCGCTACCATTCCAGCCGGCTGCCTGCAGCTCGCTGCCGCCGATGAGTGGCACGCTCTCGTTGAGATGAATGCGTTGGATTTTGTCAAGATAAACTCTCACACCCTCCGCTGCCAGCGAGGCGATGTTTGAGAGAGGCACATCGGCAGAAAAGCCGGAAATGACGGGGAGCTCCTTCTTCACCCTGCCGCGGAGTGAAGCGATCCTGTTCTTGAGCATATTTTTATTCCTGTGGAAGGCGTTGAGGCGCTTGGCCGGCTCGCCTGAATGTCCGGGATCAAAGGCTACGATGAGCCTGACCGTGCCGTCGGGGTTGAGGTAGCCTTCGCTCGCCAGTTCGCTGGCGCTCTTGCCGAGAAGCTCTTTCAGCCTGTCCTGCGGTGCTTGCGGCTGGGAGGGGATATTGATTGTGCGGATCGAGGCGTTCGCCAGGAGGGCGTCGAGCTGCGCCAGCGAGAGCACTGTGCCGTTCGGAAGAGTGAGCGGCAGCGACAAGGCTGGCGCGGGGCGTGTCGTGTTTATTCTCGCCGCAATAAAACCGGGAAAACGCGCTGGGTCTTTTTCAGCAGGTGGCTCTTGCAGCGCGAGGGGTGCGCTCTCCTGCCTTGTGTGATTGGGGAGCACTGCGGCCGGAGACAGAGAAGTGATGGAAAAGTTTCCGCTGGGAGGATTGGGCGGCTGGAAGAGGGCCGCGCTGGTGGCCGGCTTTGAATTCAAGGACGGAAAGGAGATACAACCGAAGATGATGGCCAGTGCCAAAACATAAAATAGCAATTGAGGTCGCATGCGCCTAAGCATGGGAAAACCCTATTTAAATATGTATGAGTTAAGCAAGCATGCGTGCTCTCGTGGCGCTCGCGCTGGCCGTTGTGCTGTTGGCGGGATGCGCGCAGCCACAGCCGCCTGCCACACCAAACATAACAAAACCGAACATCACGGTGAGTGTTGCGCCTCCCCCGCCATCCGCAAACCTCACGCCTCCCCCGACCGGCTGCGAGGCCGAGGCCGGGCTGGCCGCGAGGGATGCCTGCTGGCTGGCGCAGGCGAGGAAAGGAGAGTGGGAAGCGTGCGCAAACATCACTGCAGTCGCAGTGCGCGATGAGTGCGCGTTCGACAGGGCGCGCGCGCTGAACGAGAGCGCGCGTTGTGCGGACATCACGAACGCCAGCCTGAAGGTTGAGTGTGAGCGGTATTTTGCGGTGCTGGCATGCGAGAGAGAGGCGGACGAGAACGAGAGGAGGGCATGTGTGGTTATCGCGGAAAACAACGTGCGGCTTTGCGCGAGCAATACTGATTGTGTGTTTGCGTTCGCCAAGCGAACGGGAAACGCGAGCGGATGCGACAGCCTGCCTGAGGCTTTTCTGAGGAAGGCATGCCATGGGGTTGCACAGGCCAACGCCAGCGTGTGCGGCGAGCTGGCCCTGCCAATACAGCGCGATGGGTGTTTTGAGAGAGTTGCTGTTGAGCTGAACAGATGGGATGTGTGCAATCTGGCGACGAGCGAATTTTACAGAGATGCCTGCCTGCAGAAGCTCGCGATAATGAATAACAACAGCGGGCTGTGCTCGGCCTCAAGCAACACCATGGTCGCAGATGCCTGCCGCAATGCAGTCGCGCTGGCTACAAGCAATCCAGAGGCATGCGCGGCCATGACCACCGATCTCAAGGGAGAGAGCCCGACGCGCGACATCTGCTTCTTCAATGTGGCTAAGCTGCTCAGCGACCCGAGCGTGTGCGGCAGGATTGTGGATGACTATTACAGGAATTGGTTCTGCTATGCCACGCTTATTGAGAGTGGCGAATATGTGTTGCACCCGAGCCGCTGCGGGAACATAATCGACAGGGACTCGCTCTGGAGGGACAGATGTTATTACAGGGTGGTCAAGAGGTATGGTGGCGATAAGAGCCTGTGCGCAGACATCCTCGAACCAAATGTGAAGAGAAACTGCGAAGAAGCCTAGCCTTGTTTGGCTTCTTCTGGTTTTGCCTCCTTTTCCCCCTTATCGCCTTCGGCTAACACGGCTTCGGCGCTCGTCTCGGGCTGTTCGGAAGGCGGTGCCTCGCCGGCTGGCGCGCCCTCTGCTTCCTCCCCTTCGAACTTCTCCAGTGGGGTGGTGAATTCGGCATCGCTTGATATTACGCCACGCGCTTTCAGCACCTCGCGCGTGAGGAGGTAAAAGATGAGCGCGAGGCTTTTTCGCCCTTTGTTATTGCATGGAACAACCCAGTCGATGAACTTTGTGCTGTTATCGGTGTCGCACAGCGCGATGATTGGAATGCCCATGACCGCAGCCTCGCGCACGGCCTGCCGCTCTCCCTTCGGGTCACACACTATGACGAGCTTGGGCTCGGTGAAGTCGCTTCTCGCTGGATTTGTGAAGATGCCCGGCACAAAACGCCCGGCGATGAGTTTGCAGCCTGTGAGCGAGGCGAAGACAGCTGCGGCGCTTGCGGCATAGGCTCGCGAGGCAACCACCACGGTGCTGCTCGGCTCATAGCGCGCTGCGAAACGTGCGGCATAGCGTATGCGCTCATCGATCTTCTTGAGGTCGAGCACATAAAGGCGGTCCTGGCGCGTTTTGTAGATGAATGGCCTCATATCGCTCGTTTTCAACTTCGTTCCGATATGAATGCCTGCTTCCAGGTATTTTTCCTGTGGTATGAGGAACTCTTCGGTTGTCATGGCATCACATCCCAGTATCGAAATGGGGCCGCCGAGATGTTCACAAAGAAGGGAAACCCCCTTCATCTGTTTTGAACTCGGGTCGCCGGCATTCAGGAACCCTCTTTCGCGTTTTTTCCGAAAAAGGGTGCCCCAAGCCGGAAGCATGCCAGGCTAGCACACGGCCCCTATGGCTTTCCATATCTCAGCACATCATCCGCCACATCAACGTGGCTGAGGAACATCCTACGGCAACAGTAGCGCTTGAAGCCCAGCGCGTCTAGTACCTTGCTGGGCTCGGCGCCCGCGCGCACCTTTTCCTGGTATTCTTCGTACTTGTGCGCGATGAGCGCGCCGCACGTGAAGCACCTTATCGGAAAGAACACCATGCGATCCCCTCATCTGTAGGACTTCTGGAAGCGCGCACGCGCCTTCGGCCCCTTGTACTTCTTCGGCTCCACCCTCCGCGGATCTTCTTTCAGCAGATACGGGTCATACTGGGCGAAGCGCGCGCGCAGAGCTGCATCGCCGGTGAACTCGCATATGCCGCGCGCGAGCGCAAGCCTGACAGCCTCGGCCTGGCCCATCACCCCACCACCATGCACATTCACATCGATGTCAAGGCCCCGCGCCACATCACCAGCGAGCAGAAGTGGCTCGCGCATTATGTCTCTGACATATGGCTGTGTGTAGGCATCGAGGCTCATGCGATTTATTCGCACGATGCCCTTGCCTTCGCGCACGACCGCGCGCGCGATGCTCTCTTTTCTCTTCCCTCGCACGATGACGATTTTTTCTTTTTTCTTTTTCTCCTTGGGTGCGGCACCTTTCTCTATTTTCTTGATTTTCTTGGCCATCCGATCAACCCGCATAGCCGAGCCTTCGGCAGAGCTCTGCGATCGTGATGCAGCGGCCCAGCTTTTCGGCCGTGGCGCGCTCGTCGAGAATTCTCTGGGCAGAGGCCGCAAGCTCGGGCGGTGCGCCTCTGAACACGCGCAGTAGCCTGAAGGCGTTGCGGCCCCTAGCCGATTTGAACGGCAGCATGCCCCGTATGACACGCCTGACAAGCAGCTCCGGCTTGCGCGGCCAGTGCGGGGAGTGCTCGGGGTTCGCCTTGTCCTTCGCCCATCTCCTCTTCTGATATTTTTCCACGACCAATTTTGGATCGCCTGAGACGACGATACGCTCGGCATTGATGACAACAACGCTTTCCCCGCGCAGCAGGCGCTTGGCCACGCTGGCAGCAAGCCTTCCCAGCACCATGTCACTTCCATCAATGACGACCATGGCATCAGCTCAAAAGCCTGAGGCCAGTGCCTTTCGGATAGGATGATGCAGCCTCGCGCAGGGTAAGGATTTTCCCTCCAGCGTTTTTTATTTTTTCCTTCGCGCTCTCTGCAAATGACAGCGCGGCGACCGTGAGGGCATGCGATAGCGAGCCTCCGCCGAGCACTTTTCCCGGCACCACCACGATGTCGCCCGCCCGTGTGAGGCGGTTGAGCTTTCCCACATTCACCTGGATGCGCGTCCTCCTGGGCCTGGTTATCTCAGCGGCCACCCTGCGCCACAGGCCGCTTGCATTCTTTTTTGAAGTCTTCTCCAGGAATACTGCGAGCTCTATCGTCTCCCTGTTTTCCGGACCTCTCTGCATTGGCTCACCACAAATGCGGGGGAAGGGATTTGAACCCTCGCAGCCACTAAAGGCACAGGAGCCTCAGTCCTGCTCATTTGACCTGGCTCTGACACCCCCGCAATCGGCCATCACATCATTTTCCTCCTTTCACCTATTAATCTTTCATTCCGCAATGGCCTCAAGGAATTCCTCACACTTATCGAGCAACAGCGCGACAGACTTCTCGACGAGTTTCGGGGCAGGAAGCTGCCCGAAGGATTCTATGCGGAAGTGGAATGTTTTTTTCTCCTTGTCGTATGAGTAGCTCGCGATGCCGGCCTGGAACTTGGCATGCTCGCGGCCCGAGCCGAGCCGCGCGCGCCCCTCGAGCCTGAGCCGCTGGCCGGACAGGAGCTTGAGCAGAGGTATTTTGTCGCTCACGGGCACCACATCGTTGACCGAACTCTTGAGGTCCTTGGAGAAGACCATACACGGCCCTTCGGCATCGAGCGTGAACAGCACGAGCTCATCTTCCTTTGCATCGGGCGGCGTGGTGAGCGGCACGAGGCCGATGCGGTTGGCGATGTACTCATCAAAAAGCGAGGAGGAGTTTTCATAAAAGGTCACCGCGTCAATCGCATACACCGGGACGCGCGCCATTGCGGTTCTCCTCAGCGCGTTGGCGAATGAAAACGACACGCCGGACAGCTCGAATTCTACCTCGGACGGCTCCAATTTTTTTATCGCGAGCTTCATACTCTCCTCCCCCTGCGACCGCCGGGCCTCTTTGTCGAGTCGGTTGGGATGGGTGTGACATCCTCTATTTTTTCTATGCGCAGGCCCGAGCGCGCGAGCGCGCGCACCACGGCCTGAGCGCCCGCACCGGGGGTCTTAGCGCCATGCCCGCCCGGTGCACGTATGCGGATGTGGAGATGGGTGATGCCGCGCTGCTTGGCGAGGTCGGCCACCTTAAATGCGGCCTGCATGGCCGCGTACGGCGAGCCTTCCTCGCGGTCGCTCTTGACGATCATACCGCCGCTGGCCTTGGCGATCGTTTCGGCGCCGCTCATGTCAGTCAGCGTTATGATGGTGTCGTTTTTGCTACTGTAGATGTGGGCAACCGCAACGCGCTTGGGCCCGCGCGCCGGCGCCTTTGCCTCGGCCTGCGTGCCCTGCCCCTCCTGCGGCTTGCTCTCTTCTGCCAAAACATCACCCCGCAGCCTCGCGCGCTTCAGGCTTCCTCTCCTCCGTCGTGGCCTGCAAGCCCAAGTTGACCGGCTTGTAGTACGAGATGGTTTCCTCCTCGCTCACCGGAACTAGGTAGGAGGGTGCGGAAACGCGCCGCCCGCCAACTGAGATGAGACCGTGAGCGATGAGTTGTCTTGCCTGTTTCATGCTCCTGGCCAGGCCCCTCTTGAAAACCCTCGTCTCCAGCCTCCTCTCGAGAATGTCACGAATGTCGAGCGAGAGGAGGCCTTCGAGAGTGATGTCGCCTTTGGCAAAGCCGTACCGCTTGACTTTATCCAGAAGCTCTTTGGCCTTGAGCTTGCCCTGCTCACCAAGCGACAGCAGGACGCGCGCCTCTCGGCGGATGCGCTTAAGTTCCTGCTTGGCAATCCACAGCTCGCGCATGCTGCGCAGGCCATATTCCTCGAGGAGTTTCTGTTCTTCCTGAATGCGCTGGGCATCCCACAGTTTTCGTGGGGTCTCGTATTTTTTCTTCAGCCTTCTCGGATCGCCCATTCAAATCACTTCTTTCCTTCTTTCTTTTCTTCCTTCTTAGCCGCTTGGGCGCCACCCGGTGCGGCCGCGGCTGCCTTGGCAGCCAGCACAGCCTTGCGCATCACACCGACAGTCATGCCGGTCCTGCCCGTGCTGCGCGTGTGCTGGCCTCTGACTTTTTGGCCATAAGCATGCCTAAATCCGCGCCATGTGTTGATGCTTTTGTCACGCTCAATGTCCTGCTTCACAGCGAAGGTCAGGTCGGCGCCGGTGAGATGGAGATGCGCGCCTGACTCAAAATCCTTCTGCCTGTTCAGCATGTAGCTCGGCACACCGTATTTGAGGGGATTGGAGATTATCTCCTCGATGCGCTCAACCTGCTCGTCAGTAAGCTCTCCGAGGAGGGTGGTTTCCGGAAGGTGGAGCTCGCTCAGGGCGATCTCGGAGAACACGCGTGCGAGACGGTCCCCGATTCCTTTCACTCTTGTGAGCGCGCGCCATAGCGGAAGCTCGCCATTAATGTCCTTGCCGGCGATACGGACTATCCCACGAATATCTTTTCTTTTCTCCTTTGGGGATGGCGCAGGAGCATCTGGCCTTTTCTCAGCCGGCTTTCCAACGGGCTTTCGTGGGGACTTCGCCTCTGCAGTCAACAAACCACCTACAGCGCCGGGGATGGGATTTTTGGGCACCCTTCCGCCGTGGCGAAAGGGCTGAACCCATAAGGCCCGCGAGGGCCATACGCTATCAGAGCCAACCGACGACTCGTCGGCTTCGCCTCCTTGCGAACTGTTGGTTCCGATACCCCCCGAGGTTCGGAACGCGATTCCAAAACCGCTCCGCAATGGGGGTTACGGAGGAACTTCCGACCAGGGGGATTTCCTCCCCCTGTCGGTCTCCAGGCGTACGCGTTACCAGGTTCCGCCACCCCGGCAGATTTTTTTTGTGGCGGAATTTTTTAATCACCATCCTTTTGGATATGTGCCCTTCTTCATGACCACTCTCAGCGTTTTGGCAGCCGTTCCCTTCTCAGCGCGTAGCATTTCATGCGCGCTCATGGTTGCCTGTGCGACCGCCACGAGCTCGCCCTTCTGGCTGAAGAGCGCGACGCGTGTGCCCGCGACGACATTTTCATCCACGCCCACGATACCCGGAACGTGGAGGGGGGCGCCCGAGCACACGGCCTCGATGGCCGAGTCGCGGATGAGCATGCGCGGAAGCGTGACGACTTTCTCGACAGGCAGCACGATGCTCCGCAGGGCTGACTCGTCTCCCTTCTCTTTCCACAGCCAGGCGGCATCGGCGAGCGTGGGCAGCGCCACCGCAAGCTCCTCCCCAAGCCCTCCGGCGCGCGTGCGCCTGAGCTCAAGGAGGTTGGCCCCGCCCAGTTGTTTTCCAATGTCATGACAGAGCTTTCGGATGTAAGTGCCTGCCTCAACGCGTGCAGTGAAGAGGGCCTCCGTCGGAAATAATTCTGTGACGGCAAGATAATAAACTTTTCTTTTCCTCGGAACGCGGCGCACGGCGCTCTTTACGGGAGGAACCTGAACTATTTCCCCAATGAAGCGCGCGAATGCCTGCCTCACTTCCTGCTCGCTCACCCGGCGGTGGAATCGGATTATCCCGACATACTCTTTCTCCTCCTTGAGCAGCAGGCCGAGCACGCGCGTGGCGCGGTTGAGCGCGACGGGCAGCACGCCCGAAACGTTTGGATCGAGCGTGCCCGCATGGCCCGTCCTACGCGCTCCGAGGAGGTTCTTCACCCAAACGCTGACCTCGTGAGAGGATGGACCGGGCGGCTTGTCGACCACGACAACGCCGAGCTCGAGCAGCTCAGCCATGCTGCGCTGCTCAGGCGGCTTTCCATAGGCCGGGTCTGTGGGCTCCGAGATCTTCTGGAGCATGACTATCCTGTGAGCGCCTTCTTCACTGCAGCGGCATCGCTCACATCAACGATCTCACTGAGAGGTTCGAGATGGAGGATGTTGCACCGCCTCGCTTTTTTCCTGCCAGCCGAAAGGATTTCAACGTAGTTCTGGTCTATGAGCTGCGTTATGACGCAACGTTTGCCGGCATCGCGACCAGCCTTCTTAAGGCAAACCCTACCAACACAGATTGCTGCGCCCATGCCTTCACCTCCTCTTAATTTTTTCTTTCGCTGCGCAGATGATGATGTGCGCGATGGTTTTTGGTGTGAGCCTGTCGGTGTGGATCTCGAGGTCGAAAATGCTGTGATCGCTGAGGTCTATGCCATAGAGCTTTTTGTAGCGTGCGCGGTTGTTGGCATCGCGCGCGCGGAGATGGGACAGGGCGCGGGCGAGCGAGATGCCCTCGCGCTTGGCTATCCTCGCCGCGCGTGTTTTCTCCGTGGCGGCGAGCCACACGCGCAGGTCCGAGTTTTTCACGAGCCAGGAGCCGAGCCAGGTTGTCACAACGCAGTTGCCTTTTCTCGCTTCCTTCACAAGGCGAGTGTCGAACTCCCTGTCTATGCGAGGGTTTTTGGTTGCCAGACGCTGGAGCTCCATGAGTGAAATTCCCCTGCGTGCGGCCTCATCCTTGAAAGAAAAGCGAATATGGCGCAGGCCCAGCGCCTTTGCCACGAGCGCGCCCACGGTATCCTTGCCACAGCCACTGAGGCCGGAGATGGTGATTATCATAGGATGCTCTCCACAAAGGGACGCCATCTGGCATCCACATCGGATAGCTTAAGCTCCTTGTTCATCACACGCGCGGCGAGCGCCACGGCCTCACCCAGACAGGCCGGGCACAGATAGCCGCCGAATGGCCTTGAGGGAACACGCTGGGTATGCGAAAGGCCGCGCGCTGCCGAGACACCGCGCAGTATGGCAGCGCAGAGCGCACATCTAGCTCTGCCAGTCTTTTTCTTGCGCGTGTGGAAGGAAAGCCTTCCGGAAGGCGTTCTGCGCGCGACACGCTTTTTTGTGCGATCTTTTGGCATCATTTTCCCACCTTTTTCAGCCTAGCGCTTACGCCGATAAGGGCCTGCAGAAGCAGGCTCGATACGATAAGCAGGAGGATGAACAGGCCTGTGGGATGGAGCTCTCTGCCAAGGAATGGGATGTCAAATGCGGCATCGACCCAGTACCGCGTGCCCATGTCAAGCGTTACGGTAATCTTGTTAAAGCCCTCCCCCGTCATGCGCGCAGCGATCGCAATGGTGTCCCCCGGAGCGTAGTGGAGGTTGTCAGTTTGCAAGAGAATGGAGGTCCCGGCGCTGTGCTGCGGGAGAGTTGGAAGCCTGTGGTCAACAGAAGGAGAGCCTACAAGAAAAAGCGTGGCGTTTTCCCCCACCCGCTCCTCATTGGCAAAGAACAGGAAATGCCCTGTCCGCACGGCCCTGGCGCTCGCAATCCATGTGCCGTTGTGCGCGTTCGCGGGAATGACGTAACA
This sequence comes from Candidatus Micrarchaeia archaeon, assembly GCA_038890815.1. Lineage (GTDB taxonomy): Archaea > Micrarchaeota > Micrarchaeia > Burarchaeales > JACRGF01 > JAWAFC01. Next base: position 75,948 of record JAWAFC010000006.1, read on the forward strand.
GGCGGAGTAGGTCCCATCGTTGGCGCTGGCATCGCAGTGCTCGGCGAGCCCATCATCGAAAAGCTGTAGCGTGACATCGTCGCTGGCATCGGGCGCGATGGCCGGCAGGACATAGTAAAATAGCAGGAGGAAAACTGCGAGCGTGGGAAGCAGCGGCTTGAACTGGAGCGCCAGGCTTTCTTTGAGCAGGGCCGGAAGCTCCTCCCTCTGCGCCTTCTCGGCGCGTGCGAGCGCGACTTTGTCCCCACGTGCCAGCGCGGCCGCATGCTCTCTGTTGATTCTGCTTATCCTCTCCTGTATCTCCTTGACGCGCGCCCTGTTGCCATACACGTTGCTCATGAGAATGGAAAAGAAGGCATAGGCCGTCGAGATGGTGGCGATGAGAAGAAAGGACAGCTCGGCCTGCATCAGCTCACCTTTTTACGAGCGCAACAAAACGCTCAACGGCTTTTTCGAGCGCGCCATCCTCGTTGAGTATGATGCTCACGGGCGCGCCCGTGAAGGCGCTGTAGGCGCACAGGAAGGCCCTGTTCAGCAGAGCATGTTCCTCAAGCGCCTCCCGGCTCTGTATGTCGCGCGCGCGGCTCGTATCGCGCTGTCGCCTTGCCATGATATGCTCTATGGGGGCCGAGATGTAGACCAGCCGTTCAACCTTCAGCTTCTTGAGAAGGGAAAAGGGAAGGCCCGGGATGTAGCCCTCGGGAGTGAGAATGCTGCAGTGGGTATCGAGGATGAGCTTTCCCCTCTCCCGCGCGAGCGCGCGCGCCACCTTTTCCTGAATTTTTTTCTGAATTGATATGGGTTGTTTGCGAATATCGTCTTTCCGCGCAATGCCCATCTTTCGGGCTATGTCGAACATGAGGTCGCCATACACCACAGTTTTCCATCCAGGGAGATACTTGAGCGAGGCGCTCAGCACTGTGGTCTTGCCAGCACCCGGCTCTCCCATCACAATGATCATCGCATCACGCTCCGCCCACCAAGCTGCGCAGGCTTGGATACAGCTCAAACATCTTATGGGTCTGAAGCTCCTCGTAGGTGCGGTGCAGAATGCCCACGGTGAGCAGGATGCCCGTGCCGGTGCCGAGCGCGCCTGTGAGGTCTGCGAAAGCGGCCAGCAGACCGACGAAAATGCTGCCCAACACCGTGATGGTTGGGATGTATTTGGCCAGCACGCCCTCGATGATGCGCGGATCGCGCCTGAAGCCCGGCACCTGCAGGCCAGAGCGCTGGAGCTGCTCGGCGACTTCTTTTGGGCCCATGCCAGTAGTCTCTATCCAGAATTGGCCGAAGACGACACACAGCATGCACAGGAAGGTCACGTAGGTGATTACATGAATCCACTCTGGGATGAAGATGGGGCCGACAAAAGGAAGCACCATCTCCTTCACGCTGAAGAAGGAGTCGATGTAGGTGCCATATCCCACAAATAGGGGGTTGAAGAAGCGGGGGGTGAGGAAGTACAGCACGCCGCCGATGAGCTGCCCGCTCGCATCGGTTTCGGCGATGAGCTTGACGATGTCGGCCCCGCCCACATACAGGGAGTTGCTGGCAAGCCAGCGGCCCCATAGCTGAAGGTTGAGCAGCAGTGCGCTCGCAAGGATGACTGGGATGTTGCTCACATAGAGGAACTTGATGGGGAAGCGACCGCCGAATCCGCGGAAGCGCTCAAAGGCGAGCGGTATTTCGACCTTCATGCCCTCGGCGTAGGTAACCACGAGGAAGATGATGATGGTGAAAAGCAGGGGAAGCATGGCTATGATGGCATTTGGGATGGCGTTGGCGCCTCCCTCGCGCAGCGCGTACAACACGGTGCGTTGCTCGGGGATGCCGCCATAACCGGTGAGCAGGGCGATCGCGCCCTGGACAACTGAGAGCGAAACGCCCGCGGCAATGAACAGGCTGATGCCCGAGCCTATGCCGTATTTGCTGACGACCTCATCGAGAAACAACAGGATGATCGAGCCAGCGGCCAGCTGGAAGGTGACGATGGCCATGGTGAGGCCGACATCGCCGAAAAGTGGGAGCGTGCCCGGCACGCGGCCCGCCACGGGCACGTTGCCCGACATCACATACAAGCCTCCCTCGAAAAATGCCAACAGTATGGCCAGAAGCTTCTGCACTCCGGTGAATAGTTTCCTCTGCTCAGGGTCTGTGAGGTCAATTTCGATCATCTTTGCCCCAACAAAGAGCTGGAGAAAGATGGAGGCGAGTATGATGGGGCCTATGCCTGTGGTGATGAGGCTTCCGATGCGCGAGGCCGTGACTATCTGGATGAACTCGAACTGGCCGCCTCTTTGCGGTATGGCGCCGAGTGGGAAGATGTGGTACATGACGAAAAAGAGCACAAGGGCGATTGCCACCCAGGTGAGCCTTTCGTGCAGCGAGAGCGGCTTTGTCGGAGTGGCGACCTCGGGAAGCTGTTTGACGATTGGCTTGAGGAAGTCGAGCCTCATATCCTGATCGCCTCTCCTCCAGCGCCCACGATCTTCTCCTCAGCCGACTTCGAGAAAGCGCGCGCCCTCACACGTATCGGGCGGGAGAGGCTTCCCGAGCCAAGCACCTTCCCCTGGAATTCGAAGGAAAGCTTGCCTTCCTTTTCCTCGAGCGCGCCCTTGGCAGCGAGCTCGGCAATGTCGCGCAGGTTTATGACCGGAAGGCGCACCCTGCGAGGCTGATGGAAACCTCCCACACCGAAATGCTCGGGCTCGTACCTGATGATGTAGCTCCACTTATGCTTATGAGAGCCGGCATAGCCCTTTCCCCCGCGGCTGCCCTTCCCGCGCCTGCTCTTTATGTTCCCTCCTCCCCAGCGCCTTGAGCCCAAGTATTTGCGCGAACGTTTTTTATGACGCCTGGCCATGGCAGCACCTCACATCATTCTCGTCACAAGCTCACCGATATGCCGGCCCCTGTAGCCCAGCGCGCCTTCGGGAAAAGTCCGCTTGATCTCACCCCAGCCCTTGCGCGGCGGGTGAAGGCGGAAGACTGGCTTGAGCCCGATGTCCTCTGGCCTGAGCTCACAGGCCACGAGTTTTGCGGCGAGCTGGTCGAACGAGGCGATGTTCATTGCCTTCAGATGGGCGAGCGTGAGACGTTTGTTGCCGGAAAGCCGACCACGCCTTTCGAGCAATTTTGCGACGAGCGCGGCATCGATCTCCCCCCAAGTGATGTAGTCTTTGCAGGCTCTCAGCATGCCCTCAACAGAGGGCGAGCGGGGAAGCAGGCTGAGATGGTTGACGCGTGTGAGGCGCAGCAGGCGCAGTGTGGCCTCCACCTCCGGACGGATCCCGGTGCGGCCACGCACGCGTATGACTGCAAGACATTCGGGCATTTCTCTCACCTAAACGTTCTCCTCCTTCTTGAGCGCGCTCTCCCAATCCCCCTGATAGCGCATGTGGTTTAACGAATCGAGGGCGTTGCGCACGGCCATGGCGGTGTTGAATACATTGCGCGTGCTTCCCCGAGCAAAGCTCCAGGCATCCTTCACGCCTGCGGCCGACAGAACTTTGCGCACCACCTCGTTAGCCACAATGCCGACGCCACGCGGAGCCGGCTTGAGCGTGATGACGACGCTGCCCTGTTTTCCAGTTACCTTGATGGGAAGCGAGTGGCGCGTGCCGCACCCGCATTCCCAAGAGCCACAGCCGAGGGGGAAGCGGATGATTTTGCGCTTGGCATCTTTAACCGCACTTTCAACGGCTGGCCTCACCTCATCGGCCTTCCCCACGCCTATTCCGAGATGCCCGTTCCCATCGCCAACCAGCACGACGGCGCGGAATTTTGACTTTCTGCCACAGTCGGTCATCCTTTGCGTGGTTGCCACTTCAATTGTCTCCTCCCTCAAATTCGGCAGCAACACATCAACGATCTGGTGCTCCAGGATGGGCTTGCCCAGCTCGAACACCTGGTCGATCGAGGTGATCTGTTTGCTAGCTACCAGCCTGCCCAGCTCGGTCCTCGGCACCCACTCGGGCTTTTCCTCCATACCCTCCATTTGCTCTGCCATTTGCTCACCCGCTCGAAATCTTGTTCTTCACCTGCTCGAAGAGTTCGGGAAGGCGCTCGGGCTCCACGCCCTCCCTTATGTAAGCGGAAAACTGCTTTGCATACAGCGGAGTTCCTTTGAGCTTTCTCGCGTACTCGGCGATGTGGCGGCCCGCGAACCGAGCCTCGTCAAAAATCCCATCGCCTGCCGGCACTGTAAGGCCGGCATCGAGCGCGCCCTTGAGCGCTGCATAGGCAGTACCGCCTTTGCGCGGAGTGGCGAGGCCGGCATCGAGGACAGCGTGTTTGATGCCTTTGGCCAGCGCGCGCTTTGCGGCAAGAAATCCGGTGAGATAAGCCGTTGGGGTATTGGCGCGAGGTGGCCAGCCGAATGCCCTGAGCTCGCTGCTGTGGGCACACGCGAGCACGAGGTCGCCCTTTTCCGAAAATTCGACGAGCTGAACGAGCGTGTGATTCAGGCTCTTACGAAAGACCAGGCGCACGCCGGCCTTGAGCAGCGCGAGCCTCTTGCGATAATTAGTGAGGTTCTTCCGTCTGCGCCTGAAGGGGACATCGTATGTGGGGCCTGTGGCTTCGGACATCTAAACACCTTTCACGAGATTGTTTTCCTTGAGGTAGGCGAGCAGCGAAGCTCTTGACTTGAAGGCCATGCCCTTGATCATGTGGTAGATGCGACGAGCTCCCTTAACGAGCTTGTTGGATGCTGCGAGCTCCTTGAGCAGGGCACGCTGGGCGCGCACCTTGTTCATCCAGATCGTCTTTCTCGCCACGCGTGCATACTTGAGGCCCTTCCGCTTGCCGAGCCCGCGCCTTCGGCCTTTTTTCCTCTGAATGTGGAGCGCCTTGGCGCGCGCGCGGGAGGGTGAGACTTTTGGTAGCACATAAATTATCCCCTGCTTGATGAGCGCGCGCACATCATCGCGCGTCAGGGCCTCACTGGCCTTTTTTACCTCGGCGGGCAGAATGCGGATGCGCGAAGTGCCCACTCCGAGAATGTCTGAAGCCATGCGCCTGACGCTCTGTATGCTCATGCTCTCCCCCTAGTTCAACACCTTCAGGCCGAGCTGCTTGGCAGCTGCCCTGAGCGCTGCCCTTTTCTTTTCGCCCACGCCGGCCGCGATCCTCACGGCGTGCAGTTTGCCATCAAGCCCGCGGAGCGCCGACATGCTCGCTACGAGCACCTCGCGCAGTCCGCTGGGATGCAGGCCGCGCAGCGGGCGGGGATTCCTCCATCCGATGTTTGGCTCGGCGCCCGCGCTCGCACGCTTGAGCCTTTTTTTGTTGTCGATGCCACGCGGCTTGCGCCAGGCATCTTTGACGCGCGCTCTTCCCTTCCTGCCGTAGTTTTGCTGCTGGAAACGTGGGTGCTTTCTTTTTTGCATGCTCATTCCTCCACCGGATAAAGGCCATCCTGGAAAACGCGCGGATCCCTGTTTCTGATGCGCAGGGCGGCGCGGAGGTTTGCTGCAGTCTGGCTCACATCCTCCTTGCTCACTCCGCTGAGGATGACGAACGGGGGCTTGACTTCGACTTTTGTGGAGCCCGCGATGGCGGCGACCCTCGGCTGTTTTTCTCCCAGAAAGTTTTTGATGATAGCCTGCCTGCCTTTCACCTCAACTGAGAATGGAAAGTGCGCATAGAGCATCTGCAGCTTGATCGTGTAACCCTCACGCACGCCTTTCACCATATTGGCGATGCACGACTCGAGCGTGTTAACGATGTGGCGAGGGGCCCTGACCGCCACGCCCTGTGGGGTGACCTCAATGGCCACATCGCGAGAGAGCAGCTTCTTCTCAACCCTGCCAAGAGGACCGGAGACTGTCACGAGATTGCCGTTCACCTCAAGCTTGACATCTGGTGGAAGCGCTATCACCAATGCATTCACCTCAGTACACATAGGCGATGAGCTTGCCCCCAATCCCTCTCTTTTTGGCCTCGGTGTTGGTGAGCAGGCCCTGGGGGGTTGAGACGATGAGCAGGCCGAAGTCTCGGCTGGGAATGAAGCGCTGCTCCCACTTAGCCCACTCGTGCTTCTTGACGCTAAAGCGCGGCTTGATGACCCCGCAGTCGTTTATCATGCCCAGCTCCTTGATCCTGAATTCGCCCGATTTGCCGTCATCGACGAACTCGAACTCGCCGATATAGTTGTGGGCCTGCAATAGGGCGAGCACCTCGCGGATGAGGCGATTGGCTGGCCTGATGGTGCATTCCCTCTGGCCAACCCTGCAGTGTGTTTTTATCGTGTTCAGCGCATCAGCGAGCGGATCGTTCGTCATCACACCACCTAAAATTTCCTGAAGCCTAGCTGCTCGGCTACTTCACGGAAGCATCTGCGGCAGATGCGCAGGCCGTAAGAGCGGATGATGCCCCGCGCGGTGCCGCAAAATCTGCACATACGTAGCCCCTTGCCCTTGAAGCGGGTGAGCAGCCTCTTCACAGAATCGGCTTTTTTCCTGAGCTTTCCGGCCATGACAACACCTATGTAGTTGTTACCTTGAGCACAGTGCGCGCGAAAGCCAACCCCTCCTCCTTTGAGATGAGATGCGACTTTCCGACCTTGCTCCTGGCGCGCCTCTTCCTCGCCACGCGGTAACCCCGGCGGGCAAGCGTGACGCACACATCGAATCCCAGCATGCCGAGCTTGGGGTCGTATTTGGCGCCCGGGAAATCTATGTACTCCTTGACTCCAAAAGAAAAGTTGCCACGCTCGTCGAAAGACCTTTCTGGAATGCGGTAGTTCACGGCGTCGAGCGCCTTGCGCAGGAAGTCAAGCGCCTGCCGGCCGCGCAGGGTTACTTTGGCGCCGATGGGCTCGCCTTTCTTTATCTTGAACACTGGATTGCGCACGCGAGCACGCGTGGCCACGGGCTGTCTGCCCGTAAGGCGGGCGAGCAGCGCCTTGGCGTTCTCGAGGGGCTGCCCGCTTGCGCCCACGCCAATGTTGAGCGTGACCTTGTCCACTATTATCTCCCTCATGACATCGCTCATGCTATGCCTCCGAAGTCTTGGTCTACCACGAATAGGTATTTGCGGACCGTGATGAATTCGCGGCCATCGCCCTCAAGCACTGCCTGGGCCTCGCGCGTTGCGGTGCCGGGAATGACGGCCTTCAGGCGTGCAAGCCGTCCGGCATGCTTGCCTTTGGTGATGAGGCACAGCGCGCCCTCCTTGAGCGGAAGCACTGAGGCCTGTTTTTTCCCGTCAAGCTCAAGCCTGATTGTATCGCCGACCTTTACGGGCTTATCGAAGAGGAGCGCGCGACCATCGTGAAGCCGCAGCAGTGTCTTCCCACCTCTCACGGTAGTTTTGCCGAGCACTTTGCAATACTTGAAGCCGGCCTGTTGCGCGCTGAGCGCGCGAAATACAATGCGCTCCTTGCTGTCAATGCAGGCCCTGTAGTGCGCTTTGAGCGCCGGGATGCTCACCACATCCATGAGCCCGACAGGAAAGCGCTCGTCTCGCACAACACGAGCATCAACCAGCACAGCGCCCTGTTTTATAGCGCGCGTCGCCTCCCGCGCATCGGCCGCAACGCCCAGCGAGTCGCGCAGTACGGAGAGTAGGGTCACGGCCTGCTTGCTCGGGTGGGGGCCGGGCGAGGGTTTGGCCGCCCACGTGAAGGCTTTTTTTGCGATGGAAAAGCTCTTGGGCACTGCAATGCGCTTGAGGTGTCGCGTTCCACCTTTCTTGGCCATCCTCTCACTTCCTCGAGCGGTCGAGCACTTCGGCACGCCGCTTGTCTGTCATGTCAGCTTCGAGTATGAGCAGATTTGAAGGATCGATGGGGCACAGCTTCTCCGTGCCCTTGGCCTCTTTGACCACCACGCCCTCAACGTATGCCTTGAGCGAGGATAGGTCGATGCGCGCGACCTTGCCGATTTTGCCCTTATGCTCGCCACGCATCACCTTCACCTTGTCGCCCTTCCTCAGCGGCAGGGAGCGGCGCGCTGTGCCGAGCTTGGCGCGCGCCTCTTTTGACAGATGGGCGGCCATGAGGCGATGCCTGACATGGAGAGGCGCGGCAAAGCGCGCCTTCCTCTGCTTCCTTGGCTGAATGCTTGACATACCTCACACCACTGCCGCGGCAATGGCGGCAACCTTTGGATATCGCTCGGCGACCTCGCGGGCGATCGCGCCCTTTATCTCAGTTCCCTTTGGTAGGCCCTGCTCATCGATGAGCACGACCGCATTGTCCTCAAATGCAACGCGCAGGCCGTTCGCACGCCTGAACTCCTTGCGCTGGCGGATGATGACCGCGCGCTCTATTTTTTTCTTGAGCTGTGGCGCGCCGGCCTTTACCGTGACGATGACAGGGTCGGCGATACCGGCTTTCGGGTAGCGCGCCCTGCGCGCCTTCCAGCCCGGCACGCCTATTATCTGCACTATGCGCGCGCCGCTGTTGTCATCGCATATAAGCCTGGAGCCGACCTGAAGCGCTTTCGGGATGCGAGCGGCAAGCCCCTTCATGTCATTCCCTCCTGCTGAGCACCTCGACGACGGTCCAGGCCTTTGTCTTGCTTATCCGCCTGCACTCGGCTATGCGCACGATGTCGCCTTCCTTGGCGGCGATGCAGTCGGGGTTGTGGGCCGGAATGCGCGAGCGCTTGCGCGCGAGCCTTTCGTATTTTGGAATGCGCCGTGTGTACTCGCGCTGCACGATGACCGAGCGATGCGCCTTATCGCTCACGACGACGCCAATCATCTCGCCGCCTCTGGTGCGCAGCGAGCCATGGCGGAAACAGTGCGGATCGGTGCAAGTTTGCTCAGCCATGACCAACCTCCTTAGCAAGCTTCTTGAGCCTTTCAACGGGGTCGAGCGCTATGAGCGAGCCCCGCACGAGGGCCTCGCCTCCTTGTGGCAGATGAAAGCGGAAGGTGCAGGCGCGCTTTGGGATACAGCGCGTGCGCCCAGCATGCTCAAGCGTTAGCGTGTTCTTTGTCTCATCGACAACCACGCCGGCTAGCCCGATGAGTGGCTTTGAAGTCGACTCAACAACCTCGGCCCGCAGGCCGATGAGTTCGTGCACGATGATGTTTTGTTTGGTTATCATCACCTCACCACGATGCTCGATTCGGGATAGCCGATGGCCACGAGCGCGGCTTTCACTTTCTCCCTCTGCTCGCCCTGCAGGATGATCACGCCGTCCTTGGCAGTGCCGCCACACGCGAGCCTGTGCTTGAGCTCTTTTGCAGTCTTCTCGAGCACTCCCGACTCGAGTCCCTCTATGATCGTCACGAGCTTTCCAAACCTCTTCTTCGTGGAATACACTTTGATCTTCTGCGCCTCCTCCTTTTCAAGAGCTTCACAGGCGCAGATTTCTTTCGGAAGACCGCAGGTGCGGCAGATTTCGGCCATTTTCCCAAATCACCTCTTTTTCTCCTTTTTTTCTCTCGATGAGCGCAATTTTTTCGGCTTTTCTTCTTTCGCCCCCTTTGGCTTTTGCTTCACCCTTGCTGTCTTTTTCTCTTCAGGCTTTCCCTCCCTCTCAGCTCTGGATTCCTCCTTCGCCTCTTTTTTCTGCGGAGGGGGCAGCAGTGTGCTGGCAACTTCCTCTATGTCAATGCCGCGCTGGCGCGCTATGGTGAGGATGCGGGCAACGGTGCGCCTAAGCTCGCGTATCCTGCCCGGGTTCTTAGGTCTGCCACCAGCGGCCACAATGCCGAGCTCTGAATACAGCTCCTCGCGGAGCTCGCGTAGCCTGCCCGCCATGGTGGGGGCATCCAGTTCACGCAGCTCATCGCTTCTCAGTATGGCCATCACTCAACCTCCTTCGCTTGAGGAAGCGTTTCCTCGGCCTCGCTTATCACGCGCGGAAGCTCCACAGGCTTGAGGACCTTCTTGTCCGGAAACTCGGTGCCGGGCGGCACGATGCGCACGAGCACGCCGATGGCGCCGCTCTTGGGATAGGCCGTGACGTGTGCCACGCGCACCGAGCGTGCTGGCTCTCCGGCCTTTGGGATGTAGCCAGCACTCACGCGCAGCGAGCGCGCCCTGCCTCCCTTGGCGGCTATCTTGCCGCTCGCCACGATTTCGGCCCCGAGCGCGCCGGCGCTCATGACCGTCTTGAGGGCGGCATGCAGCACACGCCTTGTGTTCTTTCCCATCTCGATGAGCTTGACCACCCTTTTTGCCACGAGGCGTGGCTCGAGGTCTGGGTTTTGGACATCGGCCACGCTGATCTGTGGATTCTCAATGCCGAACTCCCTCTGGATGGCTTCGGTGAGGTCGTGAATCGAGCGGCCTTTCTTGCCTATCACGCGACCCGGATTTGTAACCTCGACGGCGATGCGTGTGACCATGGGCGTGCGCTGTATCTCAACGCGCGAGAAGCCCGCCCTATCCAGCTCCTTCTCCAGAAAGTTCGCAACCTTAAAGCGCACGATTGCATCCTCGATGAATTTCCTCTCCACGGCCATTGTCATCACTAGGCGACTGCCTTGATTTTCTCTTTCCTCTCCTCTTTTTTCTCCTTCTTCTCTTCCTTTCTCGCCACGGGCTTAGCGCCCGGCGCCTCGGTGAGGATTATCTCGACTTTGGCTGTCTCAAGATCGCTACGGATGCGCCTGCCCTTGCTCTGCAGGCGCGGCAGTATGCCCATCTTGTTTGCGCAGGCATGCGCCACAAGCAGTGGCTCGCCGAGACCTTTGAAGGAGGCGTTGGCGATGGCGTTGTTGAGCACCTTGAGCACCTCCGAGGCTGCCTTGCGTGGCCACCTCCCCTTTCGCCCGCCAAGCTCCCTCCTGTGGCCCAGCTTCTTGTTGAACTTTCTGAATAGGATGGGAACCTCGCCCGCAGCCGCCTTTGTGAGGAGCGCCTTGGCAGCGTCGGCTGTCTTTCCCTTAATGGCAGCGCACACTTGGGAGAGGTCCTTGTAGCTCGCATTGATGTCAATGCCCATCGCTTTGGCATGCCGCGCCTCAGTGCTCCATGAATAACCGAAATTTGGCATGTTCTCACTTGAGCGGAATGAATTTGCTTCCCCGTGTGGCCCCCACACCGGGACCCGAGTGAATCACCCGGCCAGTCGTGTGGGAGAACTCGCCGAGCCTGCGCCCTATCATCTCCTCTTTTATCTCAACGGGCTTGAACTCCTTGCCGTTGTGCACGGCGAACTTGAGTCCAACCCAATCGGGGAGAATGACCGCATCGCGCACATGTGTCCTGATGATCTTCTCCTTCCCCTCAGCTTTGAGCCGCTTTGCGACATTGATTTTCTCAAGCAGTTTTTTGTAGCGCACATTGGCACGGCGGACAGCCCTTCTGGCCCTCGCCTTGAGGAGAGCGGTGAACTCCGCAATGGGGATGGAACGGAGCTCCTCAATCGTCTTTCCGCGATAGGTGAATTTCCTAGCCATGCCATCACTGGGAGGCTTTTACCTCCTCCCCCCGTTTGAGCGCTTCCTTCTGAGCGTTTCTTCTTCCCGTTGTGCGCGCCGCGAGGTGACCCACCTTCCTGCCCGGCGGAGTGCCGCGCGCGACCGCGCTGCCCCTGCCTTTGTGGTGCTGTACACCTCCGAATGGGTGGTTGTATGGGTTCATGGCCACACCGCGCACGTGAGGCCAAGTCTTATTGCGCGCGCGCATGGCATAGTAAGCCCTGCCCGCCTTCATGAGGGGAAGCTCGAGCCGGCCTCCGCCAGCGATGACCCCTATCTGTGCCCTGCAGCGCGCATCAAAAGCGCGCACGGCCTTGCTTGGCAGGCGGACAAAAACCTCATCGCCCTCGCGCGAGACAACGAAAGCGGCGCTTCCGGCCGTGCGGACGAGCTTGCCGCCGTCCCCGGGCGTGCACTCGATAGCATAGACGGGCATGCCATCAGGGATGTTGGCAAGCGGGAGCACATTGCCGGGCCGGATGGCGCTCGCCGCGCCGACACTGATCGTATCGCCCTCCCGTATGCCCTCGGGAGCGATGAGCAGGAGGCGCTCGTTGTTGTCGAAAAGCACCTCCATGAGCGGCGCGCTCCTAGCCGGGTCATCCACGAAACCGACCACAGTACCTTTGAGTGCGGAGTTCTTCTCTATCTCATCGTATGGCCTGAAGGCAACGTCGGTCTTGAAGCGGTGGCTGGGCGCCCTGTATGCGGGCGAGCCCTTGCCGCGCCTCTGTTGCCTCAGCATCTTTCCCATCTTTTCACCTCAGGCGATCTTGAGCTTCGCAGCGATGTCGTCGGCCTTGAAACCCTCGGCCACGCGCACGAAAGCCTTTTTCTTTCCCGTGGGGGTGAGCAGCGTGTTGACGCTGCGCACGCGCACGCCAAACCTCCTCTCGACCTCCTTTTTGATATCCGCCTTTGTGGCGCGCGCATCGACTATGAAGACTATTTTATTTTCCTTCTCAATGAGCGAGATCGCTTTCTCAGTCGTTATCGGATAGAGCAGAACCACTTAACCACCCAGCTCGTTGAGTTTGGCCAGCGCGCTCTCGGTGTAGAGCGCCAGCCTGCCCGGGAGTCCGCCGGGCGCGAGCAGGCGCGCCGATAGCTCGCCCGCGAGCACGGCGTCGACGCCCGGGATGTTGCGCGCTGCGCGCAGAATGCCCCTGTCCTCTCCGACGACTATCAGCACGCTTTTCCTCTCCCTGTGCCCGCCCTTTCTGCCCCCTCGGGCATGCCTGCTGCGTGCGGAGCGGGCGAGGTCTGGGGCAAAGCCGAGCGCGTGCAGCGCGGCTTTGACCTCGCGCGTCTTGGCAAGCTCTTCCAATCTGTTCTCAACGATAACAGGAAGTTTGAGCCCGTCCACAACATGCCCTCTGGCCCTGACGGCCTCGATGCTCGCGGTCGCGGCGAGCGCGCTCACAATCGCCTTCTGCCTCTCTTTCTTGTTTATCAACTCGACAATTTTCTTCTCGGGTTTGGGCGGATGGGCGCGCCTTCCCTTTACAGAGAACGGCACGATGCGCACTCTGCCGAAGCGGCCTTTGGGAAGCTTTTCCCTCGGAAGGCGCGAGATTCCCCTGTTCTTTATGCTCCTATAATCCTCCTTCCTCCCTTTGTACTCGGCGGTGGTCTGCAGGCCGGCGAGCGGGAAGGTGCCCTTTGGCTGTAGCGTGCGCGTCTGCTCGGCGAGCACGGCACGCCTGATGAGCTCTGGGCGGATAGTGGCTGAGAAGGCCGGTGGCAGGGAGACGCTCTTCATGACTTTGCCATCCAACGATAGCACGTCCGCCTCCATCTCATCCACCCTTTGCGATGTATTTTATTTCGGGCTTCTTCGCCTCTCGCAACCTGAGAGACTTGCGAAGGAGGATGAGCCTTTTTGGGGGCCCCATCACCGAGCCCTTAAGCAGGATGTAGGGATTTCTCACAACACCGTAGTGAAGGAAGCCTCCGTTCGGAACGACCTCCTCGCCCTTTTCCCCAATTTTGAGAATGCGATTGTTTAGCTGGGTGCGGCGGTGAAAGCCGGTCTGGCCTGCCTGCGGTACGGTGTACATCACTTTTGCCGGATGCCATGGTCCCAGCGTGCCCACATGCCTGCGCCTCCCCGTAGCCTTCCTGCGCTGCAGATGCACGCCGAACCGCTTCACAGGACCCTGCCAGCCCTTTCCTTTGGTTACCGCAATGGCATCCACGAACTCGCCCTCCTTAAAAACGTCCCGCGCATGCAGCTCTCTGCCCAGCAAGCTCTTGGCGTATGCGAGCTTTCCCTCAACGCTTCCGCCGAGGCCCACTTCTATGAAAAAGGGCTTCTTCTGTCCCACGCCAGTTTTGCCGGGCTGAACGGCAGCCAGCAGGGAAACGTCAACCAGCTCGCCTGCGGCCTTTTCGATCTTCTCCATGCCACGGTTGGGCTTGAGGCACAGCGGCTTGAGGAGCTTTTCATCGGACACAAGCCCATCGGAGAGAGCGCGTTTTGTGCCATCGGCCGCTTTCACATATGCCCGGATGCCATAGACAAGGAGAGGGGGCGTTTCCACCACCGTGGCGGGCACGGCGATCTCAAAGCCCTTTGAGGGGGAAGCGCTGTCATCGATCATCATCACGTGGGTCATGCCGGCCTTGAAGCCGGCGAATGCGAGCGGGATGGCCTCGCTCACATTCGGCCATGTCCTAATCCTCGGACTAAGCTCCGCTGCCCTTTTCCTTGGCCGAAAGGCCAGCGAGCCATGACGGTGTGAGTGAATCTTCCCCATCACTCTACCTCAAGGCGGTGGAGTAGGCTGACCCCGAAAGCCTGCTACCGCTTTCTGCTTCCGTTGAGTGTACGCAAACGGCCGCGCTTCGCGAGGAAGCCGAATCCAGTTTTTAAAGCAAAAAATGCTTTGCGCATTCAACGAAAGCGAATGAAATTTGGCGAAAAAGACTTTAAATAAGTTTCTGGAAGCCTCATTCCGAGAAATAGTCCTTGAACTTCTGGGTTGTCCTGAGCACGCGCGTGCGTCCCCGCTTCTCCGCGGTGATGAAGCCGCTCTCAACGAGCTCGCGCACATAATCATAGACGGTGCTGCCGAGCACCTTTACGGCCTTTGCCTGGGTGACCCCCTCGTTCTGCGAGACAAAGGCGAGCAGGCGCAGTCCGCCCTTTGAGACCTCGGCCTCTCTCGCGAACTCGGCGACTTTTTGGGCATAGGCTGCGCGCAGGCGCATGAGCCACGCGCTGTTCTCGAAGACGATCTGGATGGGCGAGCCGCGCTGTTCATACTCGGCCTGCAACTGCCTGAGGAGCTCCTCGAGCTTGCCTGGCGCGGCTATGCCGGTAATGCGCGCGAAGTCCTCCAACCGCAGTGGCCTCGAAGACTGGAAGAGCGCTGCCTCAATGATGCGGAGGGGGGGAAGCTCGGTCTTTCTCTCCAGCTCCTCCGGCACATCGAGGAACAACAGCTCGCCCTCAGTTTCAGCCCGCGATGCTTCCTCCTGCATGCTCCTCACTCAGCACATGAATGAATATCTCGGAGAAAAGCGGCTCCTGTACGAGCGATATCTTCCCCTCCTGGCAAAGATGGAGAAGGGGGATGAGCGTGTTTATTATCTCGAGAGGCGTGCGCTCGCGCAGCAGGGCCGAGAAGGCGACGATGTTCTCTGCGTCCTTCAGATGCTCCAACCTCTCCATTATCTCCGACATACGCTGCTCGAGGTTTTCCTTTGGCAACTCCACCACGAGCGGCTCAGCTGGCGAGATGAGCGGTGCTTGCTCTTTTCTCCTCTGCCGCTCGAGCACGCTCTCGAGCGCGGCGATGAGCTCTGGTAGCGTCACGCGCCTCTTTGGGGGAATGCGCGCGCGCAGGGAGAGCATGGGGACCTCAAAGGAGGACTCGCCCTCTAGGAAAGTTTCGGGCTCGGCAAACTGCTCCTCCTCCTTGAGGCGCAGCGCCTCGCCTTTGAAGCGCAGCAGGATGGCCGCAGCGAGGATGATGTTGGCCGGAATGCGGAGGTCGAGCAGCTGCATGCCTCTCAGCCTCTGCAGGTACTTGTCCGAGATGACCACGAGGTCAATGTTCCATGGATCGAGCTGCTCTTTGGCCACGAGGTCAAGGAGCACCTCGCGCCATGTGGGCTGTGCTACTAGGCGCTCCAAGTCAAAATTCTCCGTGGTCGCTGTCGGCTCTTCGGGCATGCGGGAAAATCATCCCCCGAGGAATATAAATCTTTATATAGAAGGGGGAGGAATTGCATCGGCGAGCGAAATGAAAATGGAGGCGGCTACGGAAAGGAAGGCGAGAGAGAGAGTGGAAGAGGCGGGGAAGCTCGTTGGGCTTTTCTCGCTCACCGGGAGAATAAGCGCTTTCCTCGAGAAAAAAGCGGGACCAGTGCTGAGCTTTATCACAGACACCCACCTCAAAAACTGGGCGTTGGCGGAGATAGAGAGGATCTACAGGGAGAAAGCAGACGAGCTTGAGGCGGACCTGCAGAGACAGGATGAGCTGGGACGGAGCAGGCTGGCGAAGGCCATTGAGAGGATATGGAATCTGCTGAGGGAGGAACGCGATGCCGCGGTGGCCAGCGTGGATAGGATCTATGGGGGAAAAGAGAGCTTGAAGAGGAAGGAGGTCGCTTACAAGGCGCTCGTTGATGAGTTTGCCAGGAAAGTTAAAGAGCTCGGAAAGGAGGAAAGCGAGCTGGCTTAGGCGACTTTGAAATCGATGCAAATTTGCACGACGCGGGGGGCATAGGGAAGAAGCGTTTTCTCATTGAGGATGACAATGCGCTTTCGGGCCGAAGAGGCCGCGCTCTCGATGACCTTCTCGGCCTGCACAAATGGCTCTTTTTCGGGCGCGAAAGAATAGAAGTGGATGGTCCCGCCGGGCCTGACCGCAAGAAAGGCCTCGCCGAGAAAGGCCTCGGCTCCCTTGGGAAGAGGGAGCAGCACGCGGTCGGCCCACCCCACGAAGCGGGCTGGCACGATGTCCCTGACATCGCCGCACACCGCCTCGACATTCCAGCACCGGTTTAGGCGGATATTCTGCGTGAAGTAATCGCAGGCCACCGGATTGAGCTCTATCCCAACCACGCTCGCGCTCGGCGTGCGCTTTGCGATGGCAATGGCGAATGGGCCTACGCCTGCGAAGAGCACGAGCACGCGCTCGCCCGGCAGCACCTGGCTCGCCACACGCTGGCGCTCGCCGGCAAGGCGGGGGGAGAAGAATGTCCTGGCCACGTCGAGCTTGAAGCGCATGCCGTACTCCCTGTGGATTGTCTCGGTGGAGCCCTCGCCTGCAAGCACCTCCAGCTCCCTCAACCTGAAGGATCCTTTCCTGGCGCTCGCTTTCCTGACAACGAGACGGAGGTGTGGGTTGCAGGAGAGAAGCGCCTCTGCGATGGTGGTGGCGTGCGAGGCGAGCGAAGGGGGGATTTCGAGAACGGCTATGTCCCCTATTATATCATAGGAGTGTGGGGCTCTGCGAGCGAGCGAAGGCGGCAGTAGCTCGCTGAGTGAGCGCTGGTGTGGCTTCCGCTCGCGCAGGGGCAAGTCGGCGGTCTCAAAACCCTCGGGCGCGCGCACCACGGGGAAGAAGACGAAAGTGCCATCGCGCGATGGAACAAACCTGTTATCGAGGAAAGCCTCGAGTTTCCTTCTCGCACGTTCGGCCTCCTCCCTCTTCACCTTTACGCACAGCACCATTCACTTCACCAAATCCTCGGGCTTCCGGTCCAACAGGAGCATGCGCGCGCGGGAGATGGAGAACGAGCTGCCCGTTTCCTCGAATTCGGTCAGGCGGGCGAGGCGGAAGCCGATCCTGGGGAGACGCCATGCCACGTACACATCGATGCCCGTATTGTCCTCCCATCTCTTGAGCGCAACGAACTGCTCGCGCTGGATGCAGAGGCGGTCAGCGCTTACGGCCTTGCATTCAAAGGCGAGGTGCTCGCCGCGTTTGAAAGCAAGCAGGTCGGGCGAGAGCGAGAACACGCCCGAGCCCGCCGCCCTGATGACACAATAGCCCTGGCTGTCGAAGAAAGCCGCAAGCTCGCGCTCGGCGCGCGCGCCCTTCCTGTAACTGCCGAAAGCCACAGAGAAGTGACAGCGAGCAATTTTAAACTCTTGCGCATAATCTTTGAACCGATGAAGCTCGAGACAGATATTCGAGTGGGAGACGTGATGACCAAGGGTGTGATAACCCTCAAGGCCAGCGACTCCGCCGCACAGGCAGCCAGGCTCATGAAAAAGAACAACGTAGGCTCGGTCGTAGTGCTGGAGGAGGGCAAGGCGGTCGGCATCGTCACTGAGCGCGATATCGCCTTCAAAGTTGTGGCTGAAGGGCGGGACGCGAGGAGCGTCAAGCTCAAGAGCATCATGGGTGCCCCGCTGAAGGTGGTGAAGGCCAGCGAGCCGCTCAACGAGGCCGCGCTACTGCTCAAGGCCCACAGGATAAAAAGGCTACCAGTGGTGAACGACGAGGGGAAGCTCGTTGGGATAATCACCGAGGATGACTTCCTCCGCATCTACCCGGGCTATCTGGACATCATCCGAGAGGTGGCCAGCATCAGGGAGTTCGAAAAAACAACGTTCTACACCGGCGCGTGCGACAACTGCGGGCTATACAGCGAGACGCTGCGGGCCGAGAGGGGCCGGCTGCTGTGCGAGGAATGCCGGGAAGCCGAGGAGGTGTAGCTTTAAAAAGGAGAAAGTGCATAATATATCACGCTGTGCAAGGATGGCTGTGGGAGCATCAGCCGATCGATGAACAACAGTCAACATTGCACAGCACACTTCTCCCGCTCATTCTGTCATCAGCCGAGGGAAAGGAGGAAAAATGGAACTGGGATCACCGGCCCCGAATTCCAGAGAATTCAGGGTCTGATGGACCGCGGGCACCGCGGTTATGAGTGAGCGCGGAGAAGAGCACTAAGCTGTCGTGGTGCCAATGAGCCAGATCAACGACCGGAAGCTGCGTGCCAAGGCAAAACGCCTTGAGCGCGCGCTTGCCGAAATGAGAGGCTGTGTGGTCATTGTGGAAGGAGCGCGGGACAAGGCCGCGCTCGAGCAGATGGTAGCCGCGAGGTTCGTGCTCTGCAACCGGAGCGCGGATGAGATAGCGGCCCGCCTGGAGGGTGAGGAGAAAGCGGTCATTCTCACCGATTTTGACAGGAGAGGTGAGGAAAAGGCGAGAGCGCTCGAGGCCGCGCTCGAGGCTCACGGCGTGCGGGCGGACCTTGAGGTGAGGAGGGCGCTGAGGTATGCGCTCGGGATAACCTTTGTGGAGGACGCCGCAAGGCGCCTCGCTGAGCTGATGAGGGAATGCGCGGAGAAAAAAATCGAACTAAATATTCGGGTGATGTAATGGCGAAAACGTATGTGGATACAGTGAAGTACATGGTGTATGCGAACATTGAGATAGATGGGCTTGTCGAAAAGCCTGATGTGGTCGGTGCTGTGTTCGGGCAGACCGAGGGCTTGCTTGGGGACGAGCTCGACCTGCGGGAGCTGCAGAAGAATGGCAGGATTGGCAGGATTGAGGTAGATCTGCAGGTGAGAGGAGGAAAGAGCGTCGGAAAGCTCACGCTGCCATCCTCGCTTGACATGGTTGAGACGAGCATCCTGGCAGCCGCGCTTGAGACGGTGGACAGGGTGGGTCCGTGCGAGGCAAGAATAACTGTCGAGAAAATTGAGGACACGCGCAATGCGAAGCGCAAGATGGTCGTGGAAAGGGCAAAGACCCTGCTCAAGAACCTGCTCACCCATGAGATTCCCGAGAGCAAGGAGCTCAGCGAGCTCGTCAGGGCGGAAGTGAAGGTCGCAGAAATATCCGAGTACGGGCCCGAGAAGCTTCCGTGCGGTCCGAACATAACTTCCTATGACTCGTTGATTGTGGTTGAGGGGCGCGCAGATGTGCTCAACCTGCTTAAGAACGATGTGAATAACGTCATCGCAGTGGGTGGGGCGAACGTGCCGAAATCGCTGGTCGCGCTGTGTGCGGAAAAGGAGGTCACTGCATTTCTGGATGGGGATAGGGGAGGCGACATCATCTTGAGGGAGCTCGTACAAGCCACCGACATAGACTTTGTGGCCAGAGCGCCCCCTGGAAAAGAGGTGGAGGAGCTGACGAGAAAGGAAATCATCAAGGCGTTGCGCGCACGCGTGCCTATCGATCAGATCGAGGGGCTCGTGGCCAGAAGGAAAGCCGATAGGGAGGCGGCGCGGGAAGAGCTGAGAAAGCCCGCGGCACTTCAGGAAATTCCGGCGCCCGTGGCGTCGGCTCAAACAATCTCGCCCCAGCTTATGGCCTCATTGGCAGAACTCGAAAACACGCTGAGAGCGAGGCTGTACGATGAGGCTGGCAACCTGAAAAGCGAGGTGCCGGTGCGCGATCTCATCAAGGCGCTGAGCGAGGGCGAAGCGCCCCATGCTATCGTCTTCGATGGCATCATCACCCAGAGGCTCGTCGATCTTGCCGAGAGCAGGGGCACAAAGGTGCTTCTGGGTGTGAAGATGGGGAATGTCTTCCGAAGACCTGCCGGAATGCTGATAGCGACAAAGTGAGTTATGGGTTGGGGATGTACTCAACCCTCCTCCCCGTTATTTTGAACTTCCCTTTGCTGAATAGGTCAACTACCTTGGGCAGGCCCACATGCTCCCTTGCCAGTATTTTCGCGGCGACCTCCTCGGCGCTTTTGCAATCGCTGATGTCAACAGCCTCCTGCCAGATGATGGGCCCGCCATCAACAGAGGCATCCACAAAATGGATTGTGTAGCCGCTTATCTTCACGCCCGCCTCAAAGGCATCGCGTTGGGCATGGGCGCCGGGAAAGGCGGGCAGCAGGGAGGGATGAATGTTTATCATCCTGCCGGCATAGGCCTCAAGGAAGGCTCTGTCCTTGATGATGCGCATGTAGCCCGCCAGCACGACCAAATCGACTTGCAGCTCGTCCAGCTTCATGTGGATGGCGTGGTCGTGCTGTTCCCTTGTTGGGAAATCTTTCGGTTGGATGATGAAGTAAGGTATGCCATGCTTTTTGGCGCGCTCAATGGCCATGGCTGCCGGATTGTCGGTGATGAGTGCGACGATCTCGGCATTCACCTCGCCCTTTTCAACCCCATCGATAATGCTCTGGAAATCGGTTCCCCTGCCTGAAGCCAGCACGGCCACGCGTATTCGCGGCATGAGAGAAAGATAGTTTTGGGAAATAAAAAACTACTTCCTGCAGTCGATAACGCGTTCTTCCGTCACAATTTTGTGCACATTCACATCGTGTGGGCCGAGGGGGATTGCCGGAATGAGCTGCAGCTCATAGGCGAGCGCAATTGTCGGGCAACTGACCTGCCTGAGCAGCGCATCGTAATAGCCCATGCCATAGCCGAGGCGGTGGCCGCGCTCTGTGAAGGCGATGCCCGGCACGACAACGAGCTCCAGCTCGCCGGGCTGCACGCGCACGCTCCTCTCGGGGATTGGTTCGGGAATGCCAAACACACCGGGCCTCAACTCGCCCAAGTCCCTTACCTCATACAGCTCGAGTTCCAATCGCTCTCTGTTCACGCGCGGCAGGCAGATCCTCTTGCCGATAGAGAGTGCCCGCTGTATGGCATGGTGGGTCTTTACCTCGCTGCCTATGCTCGCGTAGAATAGGATGGTGCGCGCGGCATGGAATTCGGGAAGAGCAAAAAGCGTCGCGATTATCTTCTCTGACTTCTCGGCGCGCTGCGCTTCGGGCAACGCATTCCTCTTTTCCAGCATTATTTGTCGGAGCTTTTTTTTCACTGCGCCACCAGCAGGTCGTTTTTTCCCCTCAGCTCACCCAACATGTAGATGGAGCCGGTGCAGAGAATTAAATCGTTTGGCCCGGCGAGCGAGCGCGCTGTGCGGAACGAGGCGCGCACATCGCGCACCGCGCGGGTAGGCCTGAAGCTGCGGGCAAGGCGGGCGAGCGCGCTCACGCTCAGCGCACGCTCAACTCGAGGCTGATTGCAGATAAAAATGTCGGTGACCGGGGCAAGCGCGCGCAGTATGCCTTCGGCATCCTTGTCCGCCATCACGCCAATCACGGTGATGCATCTCCGGTGAGGTATATTTCTGACGGCGGCTGCCAGCGCACTGGCAGCGGCCGGATTGTGCGCGCAATCGTGCAACACCATGGGCCTCCTGCGCACGAGCTCAAGGCGGGCGGGGATGAAGGCACGACTGATGCCCCGCTCAATCGCCCTTTTCGGCAGGCCCAGTTCCTCGCACACCGCGATCGCGAGCGTAGCGTTGACCGACTGATGGGGGCCGAGAAGGCGTGGGGAGATTTTGTAGGTCGTGCGAGAGGTCGCGATGGTGTAGTGCGGAGAAAAAAAGCCCTCGCTACTGTCATGTATCTCCGGGTCTACGAGAAAAAGTTTTGAACAAGTTCGCCTGCATGCTCTCTCGAAAACCGCGAGCGCGGAAGGATTTTTTTCTGATGTGAAGAGGGCTGAATTCTCATGAAGCAGGCCTGCCTTCTCGCGCGCGATGCTGGCGATGGTGCGCCCGAGCAGCTGCGTGTGCTCAAGCGAGACGTTTGTGATCACACATGCCGACTGCTTGCCCACGTTGGTGGCATCGAGTCGGCCGCCCAGGCCCGCCTCGAGCACTGCGTAATCGACCTTCTCGCGCGAGAAATGGAGGAGGGCCATCGCTGTGACCACCTCAAAGAAGCTGAGCGGCTCGTGATTGAATGAGGCAATGTGCGGGCGCACGGCGGAAAAGAGCGCGGCGGCATCGTGCCTGGAGATCTCTGCTCCATCAACCTGTATTCTCTCACGCAGGCCATCCACGTGGGGCGAGTAATAGGAGCCCGTTGTGTAGCCCGCCTCGGTCAGGCAGGCGGCGATCATGGCGGTGACCGAGCCCTTGCCGTTTGAGCCCGTCACGTTGATGGTGCTAAAATCGTCTTGCGGATTGTCGAGGAGGGAAAGGAGGGCCCGAATGTTTGCTAGGTCCCATTTCTCCTTCATCTTCCTGCGACGCCTTAAGAAACGCAGAAGCTGTGCATAACTCACGGAAATCACTTTTGCAGGGCCGCTGCGATGAGCGTGTTCTTCATCAGCATGGCGACAGTCATGGGGCCCACGCCGCCTGGCACGGGGGTGATGAACGAGGCCGTCTTGCTGACTGCATCAAAATCCACATCCCCAACGATCCTCCCTCCAACTCGGTTGATACCTACATCGATGACGACCGCGCCGGGCTTGACCATGTCTGCGGTGACCAGCTTTGGTTTGCCAACCGCCACGATGAGAATGTCCGCGCTCCTCGTGTGCTCGGCCAGATTTTTTGTGCGAGAGTGGCAAACCGTCACTGTGGCATTCCTGTTGAGCAGCAGCAGGGCGAGGGGCTTGCCCACAATGTAGCTCCTGCCGACAACCACAGCATGCTTGCCCTCGGGCTCTATGCCGTACTCTTCTAGAAGGCGAAGGATGCCTGAGGGCGTGGAGGGCCATAGCCCTGGCTTGCCGGCCACGAGCGCGCCCATGTTGCATGGGTGAAAGCCATCGACATCTTTGAGCGGGGAGATCGCCTCAATGATTTTTGATTCATTGATGTGGCCCGGAAGGGGAGACTGCACGATGATACCGGTCACTGAGGGATCGGCGTTGAGCGAGGCTATCAGGGAGAGCAGCTCGCTCTCGCTCGTGGAGGCGGGCAGGCGCTTCACGACGCTCTCTATGCCTACCTGCCCGCATGCCCTTTCCTTATTGCGGACATAGATCTGGGAGGCCGGATCGTCGCCCACGAGAACGAAAACGAGTTTGAGGCGAAGGTTGTTTTGCCTGACCTCTGTGGCGACCTCTTGCAAAACCTTTTCAGAAACAGCCTTGCCATCGATGAGTTTTGCGGGCATGCATTAATAGTTAATTCAGAATAATTAATAAAAGCAAGACACATACCCCATCATGGCCCGCAAACGGCAGGATATCGGAAAGGAGCTAGGGGTTGTGCTCGCTATCACGTCGGCTACCTTTGTGCTGGAGGTCGCGGGTGGGGTGTGGAGCAACTCGCTCGCCCTGCTCAGCGATGCAGGCCATGTGTTCGGGGATCTGCTTTCCATTGCGCTAGCTTTCGTCGCGTTCAAGCTCGCCCAGAAGCCCTCCACAATCAGGCGGACTTTTGGCTATCACAGAGGGGAAGTGCTGGCAGCGCTCGCCAACAGCGCGCTGCTCGTAGCTGTCGCCATTTTTGTGATCCTGGAGGCGCTTGACAGACTTGCCTTTCCGCGCGAGGTGAGGGCGGCCGGTGTGCTGGGGGTGGGCTTTGTCGGCCTCATGGCGAATGTATTTGTGGTGTTCAGGCTCAGAGGGCATACAAATCTGAACATCAGGGCGGCGGTGCTGCACGCGCTGGGAGACACGCTGTCCAGCGTGGGGGTGGTGATTGCCGGCGTGCTCGTCGCGCTGACCGGGCAGTCTCTGTTCGACCCCCTCGTGAGCCTAGTCATCGCCGGAATCATCCTCTTCTCAGCCTACCGCATTGCCAGGACATCGCTGTCCATACTGTTGGAGTCCTCGCCGTATGGCATAACTGCTGAAAGCGTGTGCGCTGTGATTACGAGTGTGCCGGGCGTGCTGGGTGCGCACGATGTGCATGTTTGGGCGATCTGTAGCGACATCATATATGTCACAGCGCATGTGGTAGTGAGGGATATGCGGGTAAGCAGCACGCATGCAATCGGGGAAAAGATTGCTGCCAGGCTCAGGAAATACAACATAAGCCACACGGCATTCCAGTTCGAGACGCCGAAACAAAAGCACATTAAAGGGACTGGGATGGTATGCGAGGTAAGCCACTGAGAAAGTGGTCGCGCGCCACACTCTATCTCCCATATGTCTTTTTCATGACTGCGCTCGCACTCTATTGTGCGCTCATCCTGCTCGCGCCCCTGCTCGCCAGCCAACAGAGCCCGCTCGCGCCCCTGCTGTACGATTTCTTTGCCGCGCAGTGCCATCAGCTGACCGCGCGCTCGCTGTGCCTGTATGTGGATGGAGGATATCGCGTGGCTGACTGCATGCCACAGAACGGCACGCTGAACTACTCGAAGCAGATTGAAGTGTGGAATGAGCTCGGGCATGGATTCAAGTTCGGGATGTGCGCGAGAGATACGGCAATATTTTTCGGCATGCTGGTTGGCGGGCTGGCCGCGCCGTTTGTTGTTGGGGCGAGGGGCACGCGGTGGCCAAACAAGTGGTTGCTTGTGGCTGCGATGGTTCCGATTGCAGTGGATGGCGTGACGCAGCTTCTCGGCCTGAGGGAGAGCACAAACGCGCTGAGGCTGTTGACGGGTGGGCTCATCGGCGTTGTCATGCCGCTTTACATCATTCCGATACTCAACCAAATCTGGCAATCAATACTTGAAACGCGCTTAGCTTTTTAAAACGCTTTTGCACATTATTTGGTTGATGCAAACTTACCCCGCATCCAGGTTGGAGCCTGTTGGATTATCATTGCGGGGATACATTCAAGAGCGGATGAGCAAGGCAAAGAAGCTGGCCGACGAAGCATTGAAGAAGGCTGACGAGGATTCCAGGAAATACTTTGAGTTTCGTCCTGAAGCATATCAGTTCCTTATCGCCTGTTGCATGCGCTTAGGAAAGGTGCCAAAGCCTTTCATTCCATTCCTGAAAGAGCTCCTTAAAACATCATATCTCGACCACTTAGTAAACCATGGCGTGATAGGAGAAATGCTGAAAGATCCGTTTACCTACAGACACCACGTCCTCACTCTGGTCAAAGTTAGCTGGCTGCCAAATGCAAAAGATGCATTGGACGAATTTACGATTCTCCTAAAAAAAAGAGAGAATATGACTCCAGAATCTTTCAATGCGTTTCTGCTTGCAGTCGACAATCTGGTTGATGGGGGGAGGTTTGCGGCGGAGGCGCTCGCTGAGCTGAACAAATTCGAAAAGCTGGATGAAAATTTAGTGAAGAAATACCTCGTGCCGGATTATCTAAAAAAATCGCTATTGGGAACGGTTTTCTTTCTCAAGATAATTCATTTGGTGGGCCAAGGCCACCTGCCGCCAGAGCAAGCCGACGATCTTATTCGAATTTATGAGTGGGCCTATTATTTTCTTGGAGAAAAATTAGCACAGATAGTGGATAAAGTGGGCCCAGATCGACTTAGATATTTTATTACTACCGGCAAAAAGTTGCAAGAAAAAGATGATGTTGATAGTTTATGCAACCTTGCTGCAATCCTTGACCGCCCGCCCGAAACTTACAGATTTTTTTTGAACTTGATCGACCTTAGGAGTGATAAATTTTTGACAATTTTAGAAAAACTAAATCTCAGAGATGTAAATGAAAATTTGGTAAAAAGTTTCTTGCCAACATTAAAGGAACTTCGCGGAAAAGCAGAGGTAGAATTTGTAATCAGAATCATCGGCTGGGCGAGCAGAGGCGATATCTCAAGAAAACAAGCCGAAGAATTAGCAAAAGAAGCCATCAAGTGGGATGAAGAAGACCTCCAGATTGCACACCTCATGAATATGTTAGACTTAAAGAAAGTAATGCTCGTTTGGACTGCTTGCAAAAAAAATCCAGACCTTGTTTATGCATTCAATGGAATGGCTTGGGATATAGACAATAAGGAAGATGCTGAAAAACTCATAAATACAGAGACTATAAAAAAGCTCTACCGTCTTGCGTACCTTCGTTTTCCTATGAGGAAGTTTACTGTCAATGACCTTTATCAGGCTGATCTCTTAATCAAACTTTTTCGTCATTTGGAAGACTGGGATCTTGTTGATAAATTTAGGTGGCACCCACTCTCTCATTCCTCAATAATAGCATTTATTCACGGTTTTCCAGCCGACCAAAGACATTTTGTAGCAGAAGTTCTAAACGAGTTAAAAGGTACGGAGAATATTCCGCTTGATCTTCTTCTCGATAAAAGAAGATGGGAAGCTCTGCTTCCAC
Source organism: Candidatus Micrarchaeia archaeon (assembly GCA_038890815.1). Lineage (GTDB taxonomy): Archaea > Micrarchaeota > Micrarchaeia > Burarchaeales > JACRGF01 > JAWAFC01. The sequence goes on from JAWAFC010000006.1 coordinate 102,266, forward strand.
TCTTCCCTCTTCTCGGGGGGTATGTAGCTTGGTGGCTCATAAACCCGAAAGCCAAACTTGAAACCTTATATAACCTAAGAGGCCTTTTGGATATTCAGCGCAAGTATCCAAATGCATTCTCGCTTTTGCCGTGGGATTTATTTAGCGATGAATGCCTTATTACAGACACAAGTAATGCGTTGATCTCGCTGGAAAGAATCGCAAAGTATCTAAATAAAACGCAAGAGCTAAAGACTATTAGATCGTCTTTTGATTTCAAAAAAGCGTTTGAAGCATACAACAAAATTGCGAGCGATATTGGAGAAAAGAAAATTGAGCTGAAAAACTATGGCACAAACATTGCTACGGTGGAGAGTTATTTGGAAATGTATTCCAATGCAACTTCCGTAATCAATAGATGGGTTAAGGAAAAAAGGCGGCTCGATTATAAAACAATTGTGGATGTGCTGGTGTTTTTGTTTGTAAATGAAATGGAGATTACGAATGAGATAAAAGATTGGATTTACACAAACATCCGTGAATGGAAAGAAAAAAATGTTAAACTGACACTGGAGGAAGCAGCCATCTTGAACGTGATCGCTGATGTAAAGTTAATGGATATATTGAGAAGTCTAAAAGTGGAATTTGGAGATATAAAAGCAGAGTATCTTGAAACAATTCGACTTGATCTGAATAATAAAATCCCAACGGCTGGCGATTTCGCTGTGGTTGCCATCATACAGAAAATTATAATGTCTATGCGTGAGCTCAGTGATATTGAGCGCGCAATTCCCTACCTAGAGCAGCTTTACAACGGCCCTTCAAATTTTTCCGATGTGAACACATTTTATAGGACGCTTGGAAGATTTTTGGCAAACCGTGTGGCAGAGATCATCCTACTAAAACAAAGCAAGTTTAAAAAAATGGATAAAGCGTTTAAGGAAAAAGTTGAAACAGTGTTGGGAGAATATGGCATACAACTGCCTGAAAAAGCAAGTTCAATAAAAAAAGTCTGGTGGTATCTGCAAAAGCTACGCATAGGCCCGGTGATTAAAAAAGCATATAGAAAGCTGAAACCATCCAAAGAGATTTGTCGATTTCCGTCCTCACTGAATTTAGAAATCACCCAGGAGCCCGTGGAATTGCTCGCCGGTGCTCGTATGTATCAAGTCAAAATAAAGGGGATAAAAACGGATATTAAAATCTTACTCGTAAAAATGCCGAAAGACAAAGTAAGGATGGGATTTACTGTTAAGGTTGGCGGGGGAGCTGAAGCTCCGGAAAAGGGAAAAATTCTCGAAGCGGTTGGTGCATACACGACAGGACATGGAAAGCCGACGGAATTTTGCGCTGTGGATGGGGCAATAAAAAACGAGCTAATATCGGAGAGGGAAGGCTTGCTTGTCATCTCAGAGGATGGTGAGGCTAAGATCATCCATATCACCGAAGCGATAGGAAATTATGATTTTTCGAAATGGATATCGTTTAGAAATGAAATTAGAGAGAAAAATCTAAGTGTTATGCAGCAACATCTTCTTCTTTACAAAGGCGAGATCATGGTTGATCCTGTGAACTCTTCTCCTGCACGTGACCACAGAAGGCTATTGGTGATGTTCAAAGAGCATTACGCAATCTTAGATATCAGCGATGCCACACTCTATGAAGCAGCACTTATTGCACAGAACCTTGGGGCAGAGAGCGCGATAAACCTTGACACTGGGTATTATGATTATTCCGCTGTTTATGATAAGAATGGTAATCCGACATATCTAGGCCTTCGAGATAAGAGTGGGTCAAGCAACCTCCTTTATTTCCTTCCGAAAGACTAATTAAACCCCTCAAACTTATTCCTGCCCGTGTGGAGCACTGCTGAGGTCGAAATTCCGAAGGACCCGCTCGCACTCATCATTGGGCAGGAGGAGGCAGTGCGCATTGCGCGCATTGTGGCCAGACAGCGAAGGCACCTGCTGCTGGTCGGGCCTCCAGGCACTGGAAAGTCGATGATAGCGCAGGCGATAGCCTCGCTCATCCCGCCACCTTCGGAAGAGGTCAGCGTGCTGCATAATCCTGAAAACCCCGAGAGGCCTGTGGTGGAGGTTAGGCGCAGGGAGGAGGTGATGGCGCGAAAGCAGCGGAGAATTGAGGGGAAAGTGATCGCCCCAGTGGAAGCTCCGGCCTTTGTGGCGGAGAGGCTCGGCTTCCGCTGTCGGAGATGTGGGGTGCTGAGCGCGCCCGATGTCGCCATCTGCCCCGAGTGCGGAGCCGACAAGTGGAGAAAGGAGGCCACGCCTTTTGATGACCTGATTCTGGGGTTCATGGCTGAAGTGCGTGAGGATAGGGTGCAGACAACGCGAAAACTGCCAAGCGGGCGGGAAGAAATCATCGTGTTTGAGAGGACAGAGGACGGTATGATCAGGGTGCTGGACGGCCGTGCGCTCAAGCGGCGCGAGAGAAGCGAGAGGGAGAGGCCTCGCAAAGTTATCGTGCCGCTCGACAGGAAGACGTTCGTGCAGGCCACGGGCGCAAGCGAGACCGAGCTGCTCGGCGACGTGCGGCACGACCCGTACGGCGGACATCCAGAGATCGGCTCGCTGCCGTACCAGAGGGTTGTGCCGGGCGCGGTGCACGAAGCGCACGAAGGAGTTCTTTTTGTGGATGAGATCGCCACGCTGGGCTACCTCCAGCGCTATCTGCTGACAGCGATGCAGGAAAAGAAGTTCCCGATTGTAGGCAGAAATCCCACATCAACAGGCGCGAGCGTGAGGGTGGAGGGTGTGCCGTGCGACTTCATCCTTGTGGGAGCGCTGAACACAAATGACCTCGGCAGTATCCTGCCACCACTGCGCTCGCGCATCATAGGCAACGGCTATGAGGTGCTGCTGAGAACGGTTATGCCCGACAACGAGGCCAACAGGAGCGCGCTGGTCCAGTTCATAGCGCAGGAGATTCGCAGGGACGGTAAGATCCCACACGCCGATAGGGAGGCCGTTGAGCTGATAATTGAGGAAGCGCGCGTGAGGGCAAGGCTCATCGATGATGCGGCTGGCCTGACGCTCAGGCTCAGAGATCTGGGTGGCATCATCAAGCTAGCCGGCGACCTAGCCATCATCGATGGCAGCCCGCTGATCACCGGGGAGCATGTAAAGAGGGCGGTCAGGGAGTGCAAGAGCATTGAGGAACAGGTCGGCGAGCGGTACGGCTCATGGTGGAGAGCAGGCATGAGCGATTACGGGGCAAAGAGAGCGAGGAGGAGGGAGAGCGAGGTAGCCTAGTCACCGGTGAGAATAGACCTCTTTGAAGGCAAGCGCGTAATCGAACCCACACCGCTTGCTGCGGAGTCTGAATTTTCACTTTCCTCCGCCAGCGGCTCGTGCCCAAAAAATCTTTTGGAGAGAAACTCGGTCATGAGCGTGAGGATGTGCTCGTCTCTTGATCCGTATGAGAGGTCTTTCTCGATTATCTCATCGGGCGAGAGAGCGCCAACCTAAAAACGGCCGCATTTATTTTATCCACTTTCCCAATTAAATAGGTTTGGGCCCGTAGTCGAATGGCCAAGACGTCAGCCTTACAAGCTGAAGATTTCCGGTTCGATTCCGGACGGGCCCACTATGGCAGAGCTTTACCCGCCGGGCCACCAGCCGTGCCAGAGGTGTGGGGTCATCGTGCCGTGGGAGGAGCTGCAAATGCTTGATGGATGGTGGATGTGCACGTACTGCATCATGGAGATGAGAGACCAAAAGAGGGTGAGGGCGAGGGCAGAGGCCACGAGGTCGCGCGAGAGGTGTCCCAGATGCGGCCGGATGGCCGAGAGCCTGCGCGCGCTGTCAAACGGCGAGCTCGTCTGCGCGCTCTGCATCGAGGACATTCACAGAGCAAAACACGGCGAGCTGAAGGGCATCGCCGGCAGGCTGCTTGGAATAGTTGACTGGCTTCTCGGTAGGAAGGGTGGCAAGACTTATGAATAGTGGGATAGACGCGCACGCCCATCTGGGGGATATCGAGGAGGAGGGTGCGATTGAGCGCGCAAGGAAAGAGCTGTGCGCGGTTGTCACGTGCGGCTATTCGCTCGCCACAAGCATGCGCGCGCTCGAGGTCGCGAGGCAGAATGAAGGCTTTGTGTTCGCATGCGTCGGAGTTTCGCCACAGATTGCAGGCAGGGGGGAGGCGTGGAGGGCGGTGCTCAGGCTGGTGGATGAGGGGGGCGTTGTGGCTGTCGGGGAGGTCGGGCTGGATGGCAAATATGGCGGGATGGCGAGGCAGAGGGAGTGTTTTGAGGCATTCATCGAAAAAGCTTTGCAAAATGGCCTGCCGCTCGTGATTCACTCGAGAAAGGCCGAGCACGAGGTGCTGCAGATGCTGGTTGAGAAGGGAGCGAGGAGGGTACTCCTCCACTGCTTTTCCGGAAAACTGGAGCAGGCGGTTGAGGCAGCACGGAGAGGGTTCCTCTTCTCCATACCACCTGTGCCGAGCAAGGAGAGGAGGAAAATTGCTAGGGAGATTCCGCTTGAAAAACTTCTGCTGGAGAGCGATGCGCCCTATCTGGGGAGGGAGCCGACAGATATATTAAAGAGCGCGCAGATTATCGCAGCGGAAAAGAAAATGCCGCTGGAGACTGTGGTCGCGGCCACTGCGGAAAACGCGCGGAAATTCTATGGGCTGTGAGGTGTTGCTCTGGTCATAGAGAAGCTCAAGCGCATGTTTTTGAGGAGGGAGGAGAAGAACATCGCGCTGTTGGTTGATGGCCCGAACATAATAAGAAGGGAGATGAACATCGACCTGCTTGATGTGAAGAAGAAAGTTGAGAAGTACGGAAAGATAAAAGTGTGTAAAGTATTTCTCGATCAGTATGCAAGCGACAAGCTCATTGAGGCGATGGCAAACCAGGGGTTCGAACCGGTCATAACAACGGGCGATGTGGATGTGGCAATGGCCGTTGAGGCCATGGCATGCGTATTCAATCCAAACATCCACGCGCTTGCGCTCATGACGCGCGACACTGACTTCAGGCCCGTGCTCGTGCGGGCCAAGGAGGCCGGGAAGGAGACAATAGTGATAGGCGCCGAGCCCGGGTTCAGCGTGGCGCTCCGCAATACCGCGGACATTGTGATTATGGCGAGCCGAAAGTAGCATTTTAAATCTCGTCTGAGAGAAAAATTGGGTGCGGACATGGCCGAAAAGAGACCTTTCGATGTGCTGGGGAGCGCGCTGAACAACAATGTGCTCATCCGCCTCAAGGGAGGCGTGGAGGTGCGCGGGCGCATGGTGTCCTACGATGTCCACATGAACATAGTGCTGGAAGACGCCGAGCACCTGGAGAACGGTGAGGTGAAAAGAAGACTCGGCACCATGCTCGTGCGCGGGGATAACCTCGTGTTCATATCGCCCGCATAGCTTACTGCGCGACAGAAGGAGGTGGTGGAGGGCGCGCCCTCTCGGCTTTATCGGGTCTTATGTACTCTATGAGCGCGCCCTTCTCGAAAGCGCTCTCTATGAGCTTGAACGAGCTGTCACGGTCGTCCCAATCAACGAGAATGGTGAGCGAGTCGTAGGAGGAGGACACACCGAGTATGTTAATGAACTTGCGCGCAAGGGGCTCGGTGAGGCGCACGAGCACGCCTGGCTGCTCGGCAACCTCCCCGCCCGTGATGGTGATCATGGCGACATTCTCGCGCATGGTCACGGCATCAAAAGCGCAGTCCTTGATGATGACGTGTGACAGCGCCTCGTGCGCGCGCTTGCCATCCGCCTGGTCCACTGCGAACGTGACGCTGTATTCGCCCGTGCCCACACAGTAGATGTTGATCATTCTGTCGGCAAGCGCCTGCGAGAGGCGCGCCAGCACGCCCGGCACGATGCGCACCTTTTCACCAGTCACCGTGATGAGCGCAACCGGGCGCTTGTACATCCTCAGATCCATGGAGTTTTTTAGGTGAAACAAGTATTTAAATTTAGAACGCTTTTGCTCGCGACAACCATAAAGAAATAAATGGCTTGGCCGCAAAATGTTTTTGCTATGGGCTCGTAGCTCAGTGGTAAACCCTTTTGCGCTGAGGCGCAAAGGCGTTTACGAAAGGTTCACTACAGAGCGCCCGCTTGGCGTGCGGGAGGCCAGGGGTTCAAAGCAAACTGCAACAGTTTGTGAAAATCCCCTCGAGTCCATAGACAAAGGGGGGAAGTATCCCCCCTTCGTCCTGGACCTTCCCTAGACAAAGGGGGGAAGTTTCCCCCCTTCGTCCTGGACCTTCCCCCCTCGGATAAAGCATTGATGGAAAATGGTTGCTGGAGGTATCGGAAGACAAAGGGGGGAAGTATCCCCCCTTCGTCCTGGACCTTCCCCCC
>JAWAFC010000007.1:0-88414 GCA_038890815.1 Candidatus Micrarchaeia archaeon
CAAGGTCGTAATAACCATTCAGTTTCAATCCTTATTTTGCTGGATACGCCTTTTAGACGACGAATGTGATGAGCGCAACAAAACTGAACACAAGTGTTTCAATCCTTATTTTGCTGGATACGCCTTTTAGACAAATTCACCTGTTTCAAGGTCGTAATAACCATTCAGTTTCAATCCTTATTTTGCTGGATACGCCTTTTAGACCCCTTGGGAACCTCCTGTATTTTCGTCCATTCAAAGTTTCAATCCTTATTTTGCTGGATACGCCTTTTAGACCGGTGAGATAGAAGGCGGCTTAGATGTGGGCATGATATAGTTTCAATCCTTATTTTGCTGGATACGCCTTTTAGACTCGCGCAGGATTAATTTTTTTTCTTTTACATTTCTCTGTTTCAATCCTTATTTTGCTGGATACGCCTTTTAGACCGATACAAACGCAACCAATCAGATGGTTTCATTCGGAGTTTCAATCCTTATTTTGCTGGATACGCCTTTTAGACGAGGGAAAATTAGTTTGCCCCAATGATGCAGCGCACAGTTTCAATCCTTATTTTGCTGGATACGCCTTTTAGACATTTTCATCACCTTATAGCTTTTTCAAACATAATAGTTTCAATCCTTATTTTGCTGGATACGCCTTTTAGACATGTCGAGGCCATCGAACGCGCGATATCGAACCTGTTGTTTCAATCCTTATTTTGCTGGATACGCCTTTTAGACAGCAACAAGAATTCCGCGCTGAAACGATACAAACGGCGTTTCAATCCTTATTTTGCTGGATACGCCTTTTAGACAGTGCAGGCTACTAATTACTCCGAAAATGTTTTCGAAGTTTCAATCCTTATTTTGCTGGATACGCCTTTTAGACAAGCAGGCACAAGCGTTATTCATGTTCTTGATACTTGTTTCAATCCTTATTTTGCTGGATACGCCTTTTAGACGCGGATGTCTCTACTCTGATGCGTGTGTATTCAGTATGTTTCAATCCTTATTTTGCTGGATACGCCTTTTAGACAGGCTCTTTTTTTATTTTTTTCGGCTATTGGAGGCACGCGAGGGCTGTTTTTGGTAGGCATTTGTTGGTATGGCAAATTTATTGATTGGTTTTTAAAGATCCGACAGGGCAGATTTTGCGGTAGCAGCAGTCTTCGCAGCGTCGGGTATAGCGGGAGAATGGCATAATGCCGAGTCTGCACACGCGGCGAAAATCGGCTAACGCTTTGAGGGCGGCTGCTTTCATCTCCTCTGTAATTGGGAGCTCGACGTTGGATTTCGGTGGTTTGAGGAATCGAATGATGGCGCGGGAGCAGGACAATCCAAGAGCGTCTGAGAGAAGAATCGCGAGAAGGGACACCTGTGTTTTAAGCGTTGCGCCGATGAATGGAGATGCGTACTTTTGTTCAACGAGCACGGCTTCGGTTCCAGACAGAATGATGTAGTCGGCCCTGCCGATGAGGTCAAGTCGCTCTGAGTAAAGGAGAATGCTATTGCGGCGTGCGCCGCTTGGAACGCCGGCGATGACATAGGCAGGATTGTTGCGGAGGCGGCGTTCGTGAATTTGTCGTCCGGAGAGCACAGACCCTCTCTTTTCTTCATGCTGTGGTATGCCAAGCACGTGCTGGAAGTATGTGAATTTTGGGCAGAACACATGCTCAACAACATCGATGACGCGCGTTGGCAGTGTCACACAATCACTACCCGCTTGGCGCCAGTGACGTAGTCCACATCAAACCCGCGGCCAATCACAGATAACTTGCCGAAACACGCCTCACAGGTGGGGATGAAGTAGATGCTCCCATTCCCTTGGATGATGTTCTTCAGCGTTTCCTGCAGGTCTTTCTTGCGCTGTTTGTTAAGTGGACCGAGGAAAACGCTGTACTGCACGCGCTCGAGGCCAGCGTTCTTGAGGGCGGTGGCGACACGGGACCGCAGGCGATTGCTGGGGATGTCATAGACCACGTAGTAAAGGCTAGTCGGCATTGCCCATCAGCTCCTCGATTATCCACCGGCAGAAAGCCCAGCACTCGCTCGCGATGGGACGGTGGATGCGGTCGTAATACGCGGCAATGACCGCGCGGCGTCCCTCTTGAGTAAGGGACCATGTGCCATCGCTGGATGTAAACCATTTTTCTCGTGCGAGTCTTTTAGTGACAAGCGAAATGCAAAGCCTGTCAATCTTTGGCCTGAAGAGCTCAATGAGATCGAAGGAAAGCGTCGGTTTGTTGTATTGGTCGGAATGGTAGAAACCTGCATTGGGGTCAAGGCCGCTGATGATGGCAACGCTCTCCACCTCGCGATACCCTATGCCGTAAGCGTAGTTCAACAGGGCGTTGAATGGGTCACGGGCTGGGTGTTGGCTCCGCGTCTGGAAACGATAGAAAGGAGGAAGAAGCGATGCGATGGCAGCAAGATATGCAGATGAGGCGTTTCCCTCTAGCCCCAGCATTGCCTGTTTTGTGAGCGAGGGAGTGCGCTCTAGTGTTGTGAGAGTTTGTTCGAGAACGCTGAGTGCCGCAGAGAGTTCTGGTGTGGCGGCGGAACGGTTGTTCTTGAGGTCGCTGAGAAGCCTCTTCTGCTCGCGGAGCTTAGCCTCGAGAATGCGGCGAGCGATGCGGTTTGCTAGTGGAGTTTCTTGAGCGAGATACTGGCGGCGTCGGAGTTCCGTGTGTTTTCCGAGAGTGGAGTGCCAGAACCGCCCCAAAGGCATCCCAGTTCCATCTGCGATAACCAATTGGATGCTTTTCTCAAGGCACAGGCGAATGGCCGCCGTGGAGATGGCCGCATTGCATGAGATGACGATGGCATCAAGCTTGACTGCGGGGATTTCTTTTTTTTCACCCCCGTGAGTTATTACGAAAGATTCATTCTTGCGGGCAAGGGACGACCCATGCTCGGTTATTTCCAGGATCACATAATCCGCCTTATGGTGCCAAAGCCTTTGGAGGCGCTCTTGCCTATGCCGAGGTAGTTTGGGAGCGAGAGATTGAGCGTAAACGCGCCGCGGAAGGCGAGGAAGTCGTTGTGGTGGGCTGATACTTTGACCTCGCGCGCATGCGCAAGCGTCGCGGTCAGGCGCGTGGAGGCGAACACGCCAATGCATTTGAGAAAGGAAAGGATGTTGCCCACCAGGATGCGCTCGAGAAGCTGCTTTTTCTCGAGCGGAGGGAGCGCGGTATATCTCCGGTAGTTGGCTTGGTTGAGCGCAATCCAGGGAGTGATGAACTCGTAGTTGCACGGCTCGAAAGTGAGCTCATGCGTCTCGAGCGTGATCTCGATTGCACGCACATCGAGCGTGCCAGAGGGGAATACGAGGCGCGCTACCTCTGAGATACGGCGCTGCACGACGTCGGCGTACGGGCCGATGCCAAGCACAAGGGGCGATCCGCCTATCTGCTTGTATTGGACAAGGGGATAGTGGTAGGCTCGGGGGCCATGGTGGTGAAACTCTGCATCGTCTATGAAGAAATAGCCGAGGAAGCCGCGCAACTGCTCGTTCGTGAAGAAAACGCGACGTGTGGGATGAAGCAGCGCTCTGCATATAGGAATGGTCGGCATGTTACCCTCACCTGGTGGGAATGTTCTTGTCAAGTCCAAGCTTGAAATCATAGATCTCGGCGAGCCGGTCTGGAAGTGGTACAAAAATTCCATGTTCAATGAGCTCGTTATCGAACAAGTCAAGCTCCTTCGGATAACCTGGGAAGTTGGCAACATATTGCTGGAACTCGTTCGCTGTAATGGCACGTGGGTTACGCTTAAGGCACTTGATGATATCCTCGGCGTGTTGCTTATTGTCTGGGATAAGAATGGAAACGCCTTCCTCTCGGAAGCATTCATCGCGCACGAAATCCCAGGCTTTCTGGAACTCTAAATTTGTAAGATATTGTTCGAAATTCTCCCTTCTTTCACGTAAGAGTTTGTTGCGCCTGTCAAGCTCTGGGTAGTAATTCTCGGTGAGGTGCTTGTAAAGGGCGAGTGAGTTGATGTCGCCACTCTCATGCAAGAACGCGTGCGATAGCTTGTACTCGAGTTGGCCGTACGGGAGGTAGTCGTAGCGGGAGCCAAAGACCACAAGGGTGGCGTTCTGCTGTTCGCCCTCTCTGTTGAGCCGTCCCAGCATTTGGACAATGCTATCCAGCGGAGCGACTTCGCGATATACATGATCGAAACTGATATCCACGCCGGCCTCGATAACTTGCGTGGAGACGACGCGGCATGACGGCAAGTTCCTGATGCAGTGCAGGCGCTCGAGGCGGTCTTTCTTACGGACGCCTGAAGTGAGATAGATGTCGCCGAGATGGGCATGCTCCGCGGCTTTGCGGCGCGTGTTGAACATAACTAGGGTACGGCCTGAGCGCGGAAGCTCACTCTCATCCGGAGCTTTCTCCTCGAACTTGATGCGTTTGCACGTCTTTTCAAGGTATTCATTTACCACTTCTCCATCTATACGAAGCTGTGGGAGCGATGACGCCGCCGGAGGCACAGTAGCGCTCACGAGAAGAACAGTAGAGGAGAGGCGGTAGCCCACGAGGCCGAGGAGTTCGAGAAGGGAAGGAAGGAGCACGTGAGGTATTGTCTGTACTTCATCGATAACGAGAATAGAGTGCTTCAGTGAGAGCAACTTGAGCTTGTCGTGGTAGGAGGGAGAGAACAGCATCATGAGCAAGCGCTGGGTCGTGGTGACGATAAATGGGTAGTTGAAGCTTTCAACTTCGAAACGCCATTCACCAGGCTGGTAATCCGCTTCCTGCGTTTTTTCATTTTCCTTTTTCTCCGCAAGGCTTCCCTGGAATGTGTAGTTGTAGGAGAGGACCTTATCAAAATCTTCACGGCGGATGATGTGGGATAGTTTGTTCTCGAAATCATCGGTGAGGGCTAAGAGAGGGGAGAAATAGAACACGCGTTCAAAACCATGTTGTCGCAATCGATTGATGATCTCGAGAAAGATGCGTGTCTTTCCGATTCCTGTCGGGGCTTGGAGCACGAACATTTTTCCCTGAGCTTGGGGGAATTTGTTCATTTGAAAGAAGCTATTATAGAAGCGAGTACGGTAGGGGGCGAGGGGCCCATCAGGGTTAGTCACGAGCTTAGCGGTTTCAAAAGATAGGTTGAAAGTCGGCGTGCTCCATTCATTGAATGACCCACGGTCTGCTTGGAGGAGAGCAGAGTAGAGAAGTGATATATTGAACCAGGCCGCGAGCCCCTCTTCATCCTCATATGCTTTAAGATCGCCAGAAAATTCCCCACCTGAGAGAGAATTAGATTTGAAAGAAAGTGGTATCCGAGCGCGTTTAGCAAGTTCTTCCAATATATGTGGGAGCTTACGGTTGATATCCACAAGCGTAGGCTCGAAGCGTTTATCCTCCTTTGGCCACCAGAGGCTTCCAATGGGTTTTAGGGAGGAGTGGTGTCCATGGACAACGGCAAGCACGCGTGATTTATCCTCCCAGGGGATGTTAAGTAGGTCTTGCACCACGTAGGCCGAAAACACTGAATGGCCGGATAGATAGTTGGGATCGTCGGAGCGAGGGCCACGGCCTTCTCGGAATGCTTCCTGATATAGAGGATTAAGTTTGCCGATGTCATGGAGGATGCCAGCATAAAATGCAAGGCGAGCATACCGTTCATCAACATCCTTGAGTAACTCATACGCTTTAGACGCGACGCGCAGTAAGTGGTCTGTGAGGGTGGGTTTGCTATTTCCTTGGATAGGATGAGAAAGTGGTTCATGAGTGTTAATATAAACAGACATTTGAGTCTCCTATTGTAACAAATAATGGTTTAAGCTCATCCACATCTATTTTTTTATCTTTCTTGACAATGACTTTCAGTGTCGCATTGATTGGAATGTAGTGTGTGAGAACGCGCTTCTGAAGCTTGTTCTCATGTACGAAATGGTGGAGATGGCGTTCGATGAGAAACTTCTGACCTTTTTTGAGCGTGACGTCAAAGAAGTGTCCATGAGTCTCGAAAATTGGATCGAGGACGACTGTGTCTGTGTGTATCTCATTCGCTTCAACAGGCTTGGTGTGAAAGCGCTGGAAGTTGCTAATCCGTGCGATGCAGTTGGCATGGCCTAAGTAGGGTGTGTAGACAAATGTATTAGTGGATAAGGCCTCGGCGAGCTTATCCTCGAACTTCGGTGAATGCACGAAAAACATGAAGCGGGGATTGATGAGGAACTCTTCCTTGAATGGCTTGGTGGTAGTCTTCTTGGAGGGCTTAAGAGATTGGTGGTTTGTGCCGATGTTTATCCTATCAAAAGCGTCCAGCACCTTGATGCCGATGCGAGTCTCGCGCAAGAGCTCAATGTACTCGGTTATATACGTTTTCCGCTCCCGTGAATTGCGGCTGATGCCAAGAATGGCTCCCAATAATCCAATGACGGTGCTCTTGCTCGGGATGGTGTAAGTAATTTGGCTTGTCGTGATGGATGGATCTCTAAAAACCCCGAAGTCTGCCTCGGCCACAAATGCGAGCACATTCACGGTACAACCTCAAACTTTATCCCGTGCTTTTTACAAAAGCTCTGCAGCTCACTCGCAATGTGCGCGAGCTCGTTAACAACCTTGACTCTCACGCGCTTTATTTTCTCTTTGCGTTTCTCCAGAGCATTCTTGAATTCCGTGAAGTCGAAGCCATTCGGGTCTAAAGAGGTGGCTTTACCGCGCATCGTCTCACTCTCTTTAACGAGGAGGGGAAGATCATTGTACAATACTCCATTATAAGTAACCTCGAGGTATAGTATGCTCCGCTGGGGATATTTTGAACGGGTGACCAGAGCATTTGTCCCGTCCCAGAGGCAAGGAAGAAGGAGCTCCTCGCTTCTCTTGAAGTTCTCCATAATCCTTTTATTTTCTTTGAATTCGTTCAGGTTCATTGGGTTGATCACGCCAGGAATTTTGATAAGTGCGTACTCGACCGAGTAAAACTTCCCGAAAGTCCCGAACTGTTGCTTGCGACCAGATTTTTCCCGCCCAACGAACCGGCTGAAAATAGTAGGATCGATGATCTCTACTTGATTCACGCTGCGGCCGAGGCCGAACTGAACAGGCCCTGTCGCTTTGAATGCGACCTCCTCGCGCTCGCCTTCCTCCTTTTCCCCCCTCCCTTTCCTTATAGGCACGAGAACGCCGAATAGGACGCCGTCAAAAGTTTTGCTTAATAGCTCGTGGGCATTTTTTAAGTTGCCGACAATTTCTTGGGCTCTGACATCCGCAGTCACAGGCTTGCCACCCTTTCCCACATCAACAAACAGGGTTTTGCCGTAGGTTGTCTTTGCGTAGTCGCGGATGGTCCTCTTGACACGCACATCAGTAACTAGGATAGTGCCGTCTGGCATGAGGCGTGGCTGATTCTCAAACCCAGGGTCACCGTTTGGGTTGCTCTGCCTCACCTCGTAGTAGAACAGAAATTCCTTTCGTTCATCCATTTCCACACTCATTATCTCACCCACCTTTCATCTATACTCTTCAAATACACCGCGATAAAAGAAATAAGAATAATCTTTTGAGGGATTCTCCAACTTCATACTCCAAGAGGGGGATTGATTCTGGAGCGTCTGGATTAAACTGCGAACTTTGGCGATTTCTTCCTTAGGCGCTTTGGACAACATGAGGCCCCTGCTGACGGTCTTAAAGACGAAATGCAATTTTGCCTCATCGTATTTCGAGTAACAGAGGATATCGTGGAGTCCGCTCGTTTCTTCCCCGACCGATTTCTTGAAAGAGACGTATTTGCCTGCTATCCTGCCTATGTTATAGGCAAAACGCTCATCATTCGTCATCTCCACCTTTGTCATATCCAACCCACCACCCCGGAGCAAGAGTCTCCGGCAAAATTCAGCACATTCGAAGTAGGCTTTCGCATCCTTAGGTTTTTTCAAAAAATCAAGACGGCGGTGATGTAGCTGCCGCGTCAGAACTCTCATAACGGCATCAGGAGAAACTTTGGCCCGCGTGAGAAATGTCCTGATAGCCCACAGGTAATCTCCTAACAAGACGGTATTCCCCTCATGACGGATAAATACGCTCTCGAAAAGAAGATCTGGAGCGTTCTCACGCTCCTCAGGAGGTCCGAGTATCCGCCCCAGCTCATCGAGCGTGAGGTTGGAATCAATGAGAATTTCCTGTTTCGATTTAGTTTTTTTAAATACAGCTGTTTTGAGTTGGCTCAACTCTTTAGTGCGTTCGTAATTCTCACGGAGCTGCTTATAGTTCTCACACAGTTGGCTATAGAAGCCTTTTCCGACTTCTTCAAACGTCTGTTTAGGGTCGGTTATGTTAAAGAAGACAAAGCGCAACCCGCTTATTTTGAAAGAATCGGGAACATTAATCATGAAGAACGACCGGTTGCCGATACCGAGCTCCTTATAAAAATTTTCCCTTCTTTTTTTATCACTGGACTCTTGACGGTTGAGCGCGAAAGAGCGGTCATCAACTGACATGAATTTTGCATTTATAGTAGTCTTCCTTGAGTAGCCGGTTGCAGGCTCCCCGAAGGAGTCAATAAACGTTGACGCAGTTTTTTCATCTTCCTCAGACTTGTAAGTAACCTCTTCGCGCGAAGGCAGAAGGACCAGCTGGAACTTAGCTTTTTTGTACTGCTTTTCTTTTGAAAGGCGGTCTTTGAGTTCTTGAGAAAAGCTTTTGATGGCGGCCTTAATTGCTTTCGCAGATACAAAAAACTCTTTGCTTTTTTTACCTTTGCCTTTTTCGTAGACAATACCTTGTTGAATATAGGCATCAGAAAGTAGGGTTTTGCCAATGTAGTACTCAGAGCGCTTGAGATTTATCTTCACATCATCCTCTCGCTCGAACGATAACTCACTTTTTTCTATATCATAAGTGGCTTTGAAAGTGCTGTCCTTTTTGTCTGCCTGGATAATTACTTTGCTTTTTTCCTTTTTTTCCTTTTTTTCCTTTTTTTCCTTTTTTTCCTTTTTTTCCTTTTTTTCCCAGTATACAGTAAGTAGTACGTAAGGCTTACCAGACCTACTGCCGGTTTCTTTATATGGAAGGTTAAGATACTGGAACAGAGGCATTGATAAATCGCGTTGCAGTTGTTCAGATCCCTTACTTGTCCTCCCACCATATTCATCTAGGGTGGTCTCATCTACCTCTGCACGAAAATCACCGCCACTTCGGAAAACAAATATTTTCTTGGTAGGAAGGTTGATAGAATGGCCTTCAATTTCGGTATTCGCGGGTGCCTTTCTGTTTTTCAAATACAATTCATAAGCTAACACAATATGCACACATTTTTAAACTTTTATAAGCCTTTTCCCCTTGGCAGGATAAGCAGCACGAGAACCTCGACCAACACGGCAAGCGCGAGCGCCCTCGGAGGCTCGGCGAAATCGGGAATCAAGCCGAGGCGCGCGGCCGCGTAGGGTAGGGCGAAGGCGAGCAGCGAGGCCGCCACCCCCCAGCCGGGCATGCTCCGCGCTTCCCTCAGGTAGAGCGCGAGCGCGGTTGCGAGCGCGAGACCGAGCAGCACAACTAGGAAAGAAAGCGTGAGCGCCCATATTATTGGGTTTGTTAAGGGAAAGTTGAGCGCCTCGAATGTATAGAACAGCGCGGCGAGCACTATGAGCAGCACGAGCAGCGCGAAAGGCCTCCTCACCATATGCTCCAGCACATTCCTCACATCGCCCGCGCTCGGGCCTGCCGTGGGCGCGAGCACGATGAGGAAATAGAGGAGGGCGAGCGCGAGCGGATTTGTGAGGTCTGCCAGAGAGGATGAAATTGCGACTATGTTCGAGGCATGCGCGTTCGCGATGTCTTCGAATGTCATCCAGTTGAGCTCGAGCGCGTCGGGAAATGCATAGTGGAACGCGGCGAGGAAAAGCAGTGGGGGCAGGAAAGTGGGGGCAAGCGATGAGAGGGCGAGCGATAGCCAACCCAGCAGGCTCACCTCGGTCACGCTCTTCACATGCCCTCTCGTTGTGGTTATTTCCACCTCCTCAACTTTTGAGCCCGTAGCGGCGGCCACAATCGCATGACCGAACTCGTGTGTGGCGATGGCGACCCACCCTATCAGGTAGTTGGCGAGTGGGTTGCGTCTTATCTCAGGGTAAATGACCCGCCTATAGGCCCAGTAGGCCGCGGCTGTCTGGGCTATCCACACAACGAGTGCGGTCGCCAGCGCGAGCGCAAAAGGGAGGAAGAAGCCACCGAACCGATCTACCGAAGTAGCGATGTCGGAAGGAACGAGCTCGAAACCGTTCGGCATGCCGACAGAATGCGCGCGGTGCTTAAAAAACTACTCTGCCGAGTATCCTGTTTATCCTCTCCAGCAGCGCGAGCTCGCTATCGGACAGGAGGTGCCTGTACCTCTCGCTGAGCAGGCGCGCGTGCTCCTTCGGCACGCTGCTGTAATAGACATCGTTTTCCTTCACGTGCCTGCCGTAGATGGGCTCATCCATGCTTATGGCAACCTGCATGCCGGCCGTGGCTTCGGCAAGGCTCTCCCTCTCCTTCTGAATTGCCTTCACCGTGCCCACCGGCGCGCCATTTTCCTTCACGAGCTCATAGCCAGGCTTGAGCCGCCCCTCCAGAACCTCAATGCCGAAAATCGCTGGATGGGAGGCATGGAAGCAGTAGCCCGGCAGCACCTTCAGCCTGCATGGCAGCACGAGCCTTTCGAACGCTTCGGCCTTCTCCCTCTCTTTCTCGGCATCCATCCACTTCTTGTAGTTTTCGAGCAGCTCGTAGATGATGCCGGAGGAGAAGATGGGCACGCCCGTCCTCTCAGCCTCCTCAACCGCATCGTCCGCGCTCTTCACATTGAATGCCAGAATGACGCCATAGTATTTTTCCTGCTCGCGCACTGAAGCCATCTCGACCACGTCCTTTTTTGTCACATGGCCGATGCGCGCGGCGCGCACCGGAATGCCCTGAGAGGAGAGCAGCCTGGTGATGGCCTCAATGCTGCCCAGCGTGTCGGCCTTAAGCAGGACCCCCATCCCGCCTGCGCTGATCAGCACCTCCTCTATTTCTCGATGAATCTGGCGCCTGAGCTCGGCCTCGTTAGCCTCTGTGGCGACAAAGATGGGAGAGCCAGCGAGCGCGCTCTCCAGCCCGGGCGCGAAAATCTTCACCCCGGCCGCGGCATACACCTCATCGACATAGGAGAACTTCTCTCTCGGATCTCTCAGCTCATCGAGTGGCTTTGGCCTGAGCAGCGCGCGCACCTTTGTCGAGCTCGCTCCCTCGGCCGTGCCGAAGACTATGAGGTCGTTTTTCCTTATCCTCCCGTCATACAGAATCACATCAATCGTCGTGCCCAGCCCCCTCTCCTCCTTGACTTCGAGAATGCTGCCCTTTCCCGGCCCCTTCGCCTCAATTTTCAACGAGGCCTCGAGGAACTTCTGCGACAGCCCTGCTATGAACAGGAGTAGTTCGGCAATGCCCTCGCCGGTCAGCGCGCTGACTGGTATGAGCGCCACTTGTTTGGTGAAGTCGGTCACGCGGTCGAACCTCTCGCTCTCAAAGCCCAATGCGTGCAGTTTCCCCACGAACTCGTATATCCTCTCATCGAGCGTGGAGTGCACATCAGGCCTCTGGAAAGAGAGCGCCTCGAGGAAGCTCGCCCTTTTCGAGTCTATCCAGCCGCTCAAAAGGTCTATCTTGTTCACAGCCACGAGGAAAGGCGTCCTGTATTCCCGGAGAATATCGATAGCCTCGAGCGTCTGGGGCTCGAAGCCCTGCGAGATGTCGATGACCAGCACGGCGATGTCGGCAATGCTCCCCCCACGCCTGCGGAGATTGGTGAAGGCCTCGTGGCCCGGGGTATCTATAAATAGTATGCCGGGAATGGTTATCCTGAGCTTCATCTTCTGAATGAGGCTGCCGCAAGTCCTCTCGATCACCTCGCGGGGCACCTCGCTCGCCCCGATGTGCTGCGTGATCGCGCCCTTCTCCCTCTTCGCCACGCTGGTCCTGCGTATGCAGTCCAGCAGGCTGGTCTTTCCGTGGTCCACGTGGCCCATGACCACCACAATGGGCTGGCGGACTGCCTGCATACCCTCACTCCAGATTTTCGTTATTGAACCTGCCCGCATAAACCTCACGCGCGCGCTCGGTCAGCCTGAAGAATACAAGCTGCACCAGCCTCGCGCCTCTCTTGAGCTTCACGCCGTGCGGGTTTTCGACAACGAGCAGGCTCTCGCTCCTTCCCGTATAGCCAGGATCCCACACTGCGCAGTGCACATCGCATCCGCAGCGCAGCAGGGAGGAGCGCGGGAAGGCGAGGCCGGCGCAATCGGGCGGTATGGAGATTATCTCATTGTAAATTATTTTGTACGCGCCGGGCCCCAGCCGGAGCCACTCGCCCTCGAAAGGAATGGGCCTTGTTTCGCTGAGCTTCCTCTGTGAGTTATCGTGGTCTATGGCGCCCGCGCTGGTCAGCTCGAAAGCCTCCTTGAGGGTCAGGTCAACCCCGCATGGCTGGAACTGGCTTTCGCTCAAGAACCCCGTTACGAGTTTTCTCTTTTCAATCTCGTGTTTCGGAAGTATCAAGCCCACACCATCCGAAAAGCCGCCTTATAGAATAAGCGCATAGAAATAAATGTTATATCCTGGCCGCAATTCCCCCTATCAGCACGGCAAGCACGATGGTGGAGAGCGCGATCGCCAGCGCCCCTTTCAAGCCGAATTCCCTTCTCAGTATGGCTATGGTCGCGATGCAGGGGATATAGATTGTGGTTACGAGCGAGAAGACGAAGAGCTGCGCCGGCGTCATGAAAAGGGACAGATCGGTGCTCCCGCCCACCACAGCAAGCAGCTCGAGCGCGAGCTCCTTCCTGAGCACCCCGAAGAGCAGCGTGATGCCCGCCGCGGGCGGCAGGCCGAGCCAGCCCGAAATTATCGGCTCAAATGGCCTGAGTGCGGGCTCAAGCAGGCCGAGCGCTCTGAGGCCTCCGAGAACGCCCGACCCCAGCACCACGAGCGGGAGAGCATCCAGCAAGAAGTGCTTTAGGCGCAGCCAAGTTTTGGCGAATACGTTTTTTGCAGATGGAATGCGGTAGGGCGGAAGCTCCATGATGAGGCCCGTGGGGCGCCCGGGCAGGGCCCTTCCCAGTATGAAACCGACTGCGAGGATAAGCAGCAAAACCACAGCGTATATCGCGAGCGCCCACTGCCACCCCAGAAATGTGCCGGCAGCGCCCAGTATCACGGCGGTCCTCGCTGAGCATGGAATGAGCACTATCAGCACTGCCGTGATTATTCGCTCGCGCGCGCTCGGGAGTATCCTCGTGGAAATCACTGCCGGCACGCTGCACCCAAAACCCAGCATCATGGGAATGATAGCCTTCCCATGCAGGCCCAATAGATGGAAAACCCTATCAAGCAGAAGCGCCATGCGTGGCAAATAGCCGCTGTCCTCGAGAAATGCGATGACAAAATAGAAAACGAGCACGTAGGGCACGGCGATCTGCAGGCCCGCGTTTACGCCATCCACGAGTGCCCACCGCAGCGCCTCGCGCGCGGCCTCGTGCGGAACTGGAGCTATCAGCGCGGTCAGCACGGGCTCGGCATACCGCTCAAAGGCATCCCCAATAATCCTGCTCAGGCCTCCCCCCACCAGAAAAAGCGCGCCGAACAGCGCGCCGAGCACGAGGAGGAGGGTGAGCGAGCCGCTGATGGGATTGGTGGTGAGCTCGTCAAAAACCTCCCCCCATTTTCTTCCTCTCTTTGCCGGAATTCTCGTTACCACACTCCGCGCTATCCTCCTGGCCTCGGCATGCAGTGCGCTGGCATTCGGCCTCCCCCGCGCCTTCCTCCTCCTGCATTTGAGCGCGGCGCGCACGAGCTCCTCAACGCCCCTCCCATGCAGGGCATTTATCTTCACCACAGGGCAGCCGAGCTGTGCGGCGAGCGCGCCCTCATCTATGCGCGCCCCTTTGGCTTCTGCCTCCTCCCAGAAGTTGAGCGCCACCACAAGGGGCAGGCCGAGCGAGCGCAGCGAGAGGGAGAGGAATAGGTTCCTTTCGAGCAGCGTGGCATCAACGATGTTTATGACAGCCTGCGGGCGCGTTTTCTGCAGGTAGGCGAGCGCTGCCCGCTCCTCATCCGAACCTCCGGTCAGCGAGTAGAGGCCGGGCAGGTCGGCCACGCGCACCTTCCTCTTCCCAATAAATGTATCCCCCTCGAGAATCTCCACCGTTGTGCCCGGATAGTTCGAGACGATAGCGCCCAGCCCGCACAGATGGTTGAACAGCAGACTTTTGCCTACATTGGGATTACCGACCAGCACGATGTCGGCGCCTCTGAGCTCTCCGCATCCGGCGCACTCCCTCATCCACAGCCTCCACAAAAATTTTCGCGCACACGTCCCTGCCGAGCGCGATGGGCGCGCCCTTCAGGCGAATGATCAGCGGGCCCCCGCGTACCGCGCGCTCCACCCCCACCATCTCCCCAGGAAGCAGCCCCAGCGCGACGAGCCTGGCCGCATCCTCCTTCCGCTCCAGGCTTGAGAACACCATCCTATAGCTCCCGCCCGGACGCGCCCTGTCGAGCGTGAGCACGGTTGCCGATTGTGCGGGGATGATGTCGCCGTCAGGGCACCGCCTCGGGTTCCCCAGCAGGCGCGCCAGCCTCTCGCTGGCCTCCTCCGACAGCGCATGCTCGAGCGCGTGCGCCTCCCTGTGAAACTCTTTTTTCAAACCCAGTAGCCGCTCGAAAAACACCTCTAGAAGGCGGTGCTTGCGGACCATGCCGCCCGCCTTCTCAATGCCTTTGCCGGTCAGCGATACCGCGCCATACTTTTTTCTCTCAACCAGCCCCTCGCGCGCCAGCCTCCCCAGCATTTCTGATGCGCTGGCGACGCTCACGCCCAGCGCGGCCGCGACCTCGCTGACCCTCGCGCCCCTGTTCTGCCTCGACTGAATCTCGTAGATGGCTTTGAGGTAATCCTCCTCGCTCCTGCCCCGCACAAATATTTAGGTTTGCCTAACTTTTAAAGTCTTACCCACACGAGCTTGAGGGCGGCTGGGAAACAGAGGCAGGCAGGGTGGCATTGCAGCCCGCGGGCGGATTGTTGAAGGCTTGGCAGATTGCCTGCAGGAATGCCTGCGGAGTGCGGCTGCCCTGATACTCCGCTCCATTAATGATGAGGGTAGGTGAGCCCTGCACACCATACCGCGCATTCAAATCCGCCTCAGCGCGCAGGATGGCCTCAGCCTCACTTGCCTGACAGTTCTCAATGGCAGCTTGATCTATGCCCGTGGCATTGGCTGCCTCGCGCCAGCAATGCGCGATGGTGTGCAGTGTGCAGTTGTTGTCCACGTACATCAGGTAGTCCCAGAACTTGGCGCGGGCGTATTTCCAGATGCACAGCTGCCTGACATCCTCGAGCAGCTCATCCAGCCCATGCATGGAGCACAGCGAGCCCTCTGCAATGCAGTACTCGGCGGGATTGCACCGGCCGCCCGCGCAGAAGTTTTCATAGATGACAAAGTGCGGCTCTATCTCAGTGGCATTCCCGAGGGCCCGCACAACGGGCGCCATGGCCTTCTCGGCCATTATACCATAGGGGCAGAAGCTCATCACAAAAAGCATCACCGATGGCCTGTCCGACTTGGGGATGCTCGGGGGCTGAGCGGGCTGCTCTGGCTCGAGCGAGGGCTTTTGGCTCAGGTTGATGGCCTGGGGAAACAGCAGGGAGCCATCCGGAGAGAGATAGGCCTGAGCAAGCTGGAGCAGCTGGCCAGCTCGCTCGATGCGGAAAGTTATCTTGTATAGACCTGCCTCCTCGCTCGCGTTTACGAGCGTTGCGCTCACCCCCTGCGGGGCGAGGAAATTCTGGTTGAGCAGCATCAGCGCTTTCGCGCTCGCGCTTTGGATGGGGAAGGATTCCTTTACTGGTTTCGGCGCGAGGTAGCCCGCTGCGAGCCAGCCTGCCGCCAGCCCCACAACGAGCGTGGCGAGGATGAGGATGTTCGTGTCCAGCGGCTTTTGCTGTGGGGCATGCGCTTCGTGGGGCATCTAAGGCTCCTCCCTGTGCTTCTTGCGCGGAGGTACGAGCTCCCTGCGTTCGACGAGCTCATCCTCTGCGTACTGCACAAATGGCAGCTCGTAATCGAACAGCTCATCGGGCCTGAAGAAGCGCGCTATCTCGGCTTCGGCCATCTCAGGGGTGTCGCTGGCATGGATGATGTTTACCTGCGTGCTCAGCGAGTAGTCCCCTCTTATCGTGCCGGGCTCGGCCTCGCGCGCGTTCGTGGAACCGCACATCTTCCTGACAACCTCGATGGCCTGCTTTCCCTCCAGCACAAGGCAAACCACGGGCGTGGAGGTCATGAAGCGGATGAGGCTGGGGAAAAAGCTTTTGCCCGCATGATGCGCGTAGTGCGTCTTGCAAAGCTTCTCATCCATGCGTACCATTTTCATACCCACAATGCGCAGGCCCCGCCTCTCAAACCTGGCCACCACCTCGCCTATCAGTCCCCTTGTCACCGCATCCGGTTTTAGCATCACGAAAGTTCTCTGCATGCCATCACCCAGCCTTCGCCTTCCCCTCCTCGGGCTTTTTTTGGGCCCTTGCCCATTTGAGTTTCCTGGGATTTCTGCCAAGCCGGAGAAGGTTCTTCCTGCATTTGCTTGAGCAGAAGGTCAGCACCGAGCCATCGCGCCGCACGAACATATAGCCTGTTCCTCTCCTCACCTCGTTGCCGCAGAATGAGCAGTTCACCGCGCGCACCTCACCTTGCCTTTATCACCTTCGCCTCGCGCTCGGTCTCCAGTAGTATTATTTTGTCACCGCGCCGCACAGGCCCCTTGACATTTCGGCGAATGACCCTTCCCTTATCCTTCCCCTCAAGTATTTTGCACATCACTTGGTATACCTCACCGTAGATGCCCGTCTTTCCGAGCACTTCAACGACTTCAGCAGTTGCTGGCTCCGCCATGTCACTCACTGGGCCTTTGCCTCAGCCGTCTCTTTTTTCTCCTCCTTGGCCTTCTCGGCCTTCTTTCTCGGCTTCTTCTCTTTCTTCGGTTTCTCCTCTGGCTTGGCCTCTGCCGGCGCTGGCTCCGCCTCCTCTGCGGGCTTTTCCCTGAGCTTGCCGCTCGGAACTTTTGACACGATCTCGCTCACGAGCTCGCTCGCATTGCCAGCCTTTTCTATCGCAACCGCGGCACACGGCACTTCAAGGCCGGCCGCCTTTCCCAGCTCCCTCTTCCCGGGCACATACACGTACGGCACGCGCTTTTCCTCGCAGATGACCGGGAGGTGCATGACAACCTCCTCGGGCTCAACATCCTCAGCTATGACTACGAGGTTGGCCTCGCCCCTTTCGATGGACTTTGTGGTCTCGTTCGTGCCCCTCCGTACCCTACCCGTATCCTTGGCTATCTCGACAGCCTGATAGGTTTTGTCCGCAATCTCCTTGGGCGTGGAAAACCTCACATAACTCTTCGCCATTCATCTCACCTCGGTCATCGAACAGCGTGGTTGAAAAACCAGCGCGACGCAGTTGTTGGGGAATCAAAAATTTATATAGTTTGCGCCGTGCGGCCTAAATGTTTAATAATTTGAGGAGAAAAAATGCGGTATGGAAGCGGAAGCGGCGGCCGAGAAGGCGCTTGAGCGAAGCATCGCCGAGCTGCGTGCCGCAGAAGAGAAGGCCAAACTGATTCTGGAAAATGCACAGCGCGAGAGGGAAGCTATCCTGCTGGATGCCAGAAAAAAAGCCGAGTACATAATCGATGAGGGCGAGAGGAAGGCGCGCGAGCTCAAGGACAGGATTTACAGGGAGGGCCATGCCGACATCGAGAAAGAAGTCGAGCTCATCCTCGCCCAGGCCAGGAAGGATGCTGAGAAAATAAAAGAGAAGGCGAGGGGCAGGGTGAAAGCGGCCGCAGAGGCTGCGGTGGCCAAATTCTTCAAGGGTGAGTGATTGCTGAAGCCGGCCAGCATGGCTCGCGTCCGCATAATCGGCGCGAGGGAGCGCATCGACGATGTCATCCGCACCCTCCACAACCTCGGGGCCGTGCAGGTCGAGGATATTGGAGAGAGCCTTCCATCGTATGGCGGGATGCTGGTGCAGGCCGCGCCGCTTGAGCGGTTTGCCGAAATAAGCGAGCAACTTGTCAAACTCAGGGGGCTTGAGGCCATTCTCGGAAAGCACGAGCCTCCCAGCCCAAAGCACATTTCTTTTGAGGAGGCTATGGCCAGAGCGCGCAGAATTAATGCGGACGACCGACCATTCCGGCTTGCCCGCGAGCTCGAGGCGGCGAGAGAGAAAGAGAACAGGTTGCGGGAGGAGCTCGCAGCGCTCAGGCCGCTCCAGCATTTTGAAATTGACTTCTCAAAGTTGGTCTGCCCGCGCGTGGAGGTTTTTGCCGGCACAACTCCAGCGCTCGCCAGGCTCGAGAGCGCGCTGAAAAGCGAGCTCGGGAAAGGCTACCAGCTCGTCCACCGACCGTTTGAGGGCAGGGAAGCCATCGTGCTGGTTGTGGATAGGGAGAAGAGCGCGGGGGCGCTCAAAGCGCTGGCCGCTGCCGGCTTTGTCAGGATTGACATTCCAGCCGGTATGAGCCGGTCCGCCTCTCGCATTGCCGAGCTTCGCGAGGAGCTTCTGGCCACTATAGAGAGGAGGACCGCGCTTGAGAAGGAAGCCCAGGCCCTCTACGCAAACCTCTGGCGCGAGCTCGTGCCCGTGCGCGAAGCGCTGGAGATAGAGGCGAGGCGGGCTGAGATCGCCGCGCGTTTCGGCAAGAGCGAAAACATTTTCGTCGTGGAGGGGTGGGTGAAGGAAAGCGACCTCGCGGCAGTGCAACGCGCGGTGGAGAAGGCCGCCAGGGGGAAGGCGTTCCTGGAGCGCATTCCGGGCAGGGGGCTGCCACCCACTGCGCTTGCCAATCCGGAACCGATACGGAATTTTGAGGACCTCGCCACCTTCGTCACGCTTCCAAAGAGCAATGAGTTCGACCCCACAGCTGTGTATGCAGTGATGTTCCCCATCCTCTACGGCCTCATGTTGGGTGATGTGGGATACGGCGCGCTCGTGCTGGCTCTCGGCCTGGCCGGCTACTGGAGGACGAGCGGCCTGCTGAAGAGATTCTCTTTCGTGCTCATCCCCGCCGGCTTCTGGAGCATTGTTTTCGGGCTGCTGTTCGGCGAGGTGCTTGGGTTTGAATGGCCTTCCCTCCTCTCGCGCATTGAGAACATCACCATGCTGCTGCTCATCACCATAGGGTTCGGAGCGGTGCATCTCGCGGTTGGCTTTTTCCTCGGCTTCCTCAAGGCCTGGGAGCACCGGCATTACACACATGCGGCCGCAAAGCTGGCCTGGATTGTGCTCGAGGTTGGTGGCGCGCTGCTCTTCTATGGCGTGGCTTACGGCGGGGGTAGCGCCGCGCTGGCCGCAGGAGGCCTCCTGGCAGCCCTAGCTGTCGTTGTCATACTTTTCGGCGAGGGGATGTATGGCGCGGTCGAGATTCCGGGTCTCATCGGCAACACGCTCTCCTATGCGCGGATGGCGGCTGTGGGGCTTTCCTCGCTGGCGCTCGCGTTGGTTTTAAATATTTTCAAGCCAGATTTAAGCCAAGGGCCACTCGTGCTGCTGTTCGCTGCGGTTTGGGTGGCCGGGCATCTCTTGAACCTCGCGCTCGGCGTATTCGAGCCCTTCGTGCAGGGCTCAAGGTTGCACTATGTGGAGCAATTCACCAAATTCCTCGAGGGCGGCGGGGTGGCGTTCGCCCCCTTCAGGTGTGAAAGAAGATATACTGCTGAAAGGTAGTGAGGTGGTTTGAGTGGTCGAAATAGGAATAGGAATAGGACTTGTGGCCATTGCCGCGGCCGTAGCCATGGCTGCTGGCGCTTTCGCCACGGCCATGGTGCAGAGTGCAATCGGAAGCGCGGGCGTCGGGGCGATAAGCGAGAAGCCCGAGGTTTCGGGAAACGTGCTGCTCTACCTCGTCATTCCCGAGACCATCGTGATCTTCTCGTTCGTCATCGCCATACTCACGCTGCTGTGGCTCGGCCAGGGAGCGCTCGCTGCAGAATAGGCGAGAGGCATCGCCTGTGTGCGAGGCGCCTGAATGGGACTCGAAGAGCTAAAGCAGGGGATTCTGCGCAAGGCTGAGGAGGAAGCTCAGGCCATACGAAGGAAGGCCGAGGCTGAGGCCCGCGAGATCGTCTCGCAGGCCGAGAAAAGGCGGGAGGAGGCCATGGAGGCAGCGAGGAGGGAGGCAAACGAGACTCTCGAGAGGGAGAAAAGGGAGCGCCTCTCAACCGCAAGGCTCGAGTCAAGGCTCATCCTGGCGGCAGCACGCGAGGAGATGCTGAGTGCCGTGGAGGAGGAGATCTGGAAGGAGCTCGCTGCCTTCAGGAAGAAAAAGGAATACGCGGGCTTTCTCGAGCGCGCCATACGGGCGGGCGTGAGGGAAATTGGCGAGAATGCTGTGGTGTTTGTCTGCAAAGATGACCATCAGCTAGCCAAAAAAATCATCTCAGAGAAAAAGATACCCGCCGCGCTCTCCCCCAAACCCGTCGATGTGCTGGGAGGGGCCATAGTGGCCTCCGAGGACGGGCGCGTGAGGTGCGATGCCTCCTTCGCTGCGCTCATGAACAATGCAAGGGAAGAAATCCGCAAGCTTGTCTTCGCCTCACTTTTCGGGCAGTGATGCCATGCTGTTGGTCAGGCGCGCGCTCGTGTATGGGTATGCCAATGCCAGAACAAAAGCCATGAAAGCCCTGCTGCTTCCGGCCACCAGGATAAGGGAGATGGTGAGCGTGAGAACACCTGAGGAGGTTGCCGAACTCATGCAGGAGACGCCCTACAAAGAGGACATCACCGCGCTGTCAGCCACCTATGCGGGCGCAGAGCTCGTGGAGAGGGCGCTCTCGCGCAATTTGCTCAGAACAGCCAATAAACTGCTGCGCATCACCCCCCCGCAAGGTCGGGAAGTGCTGTGGAGGCTGCTGCGCAGGTGGGATGTGAGCGATCTGAAGATGCTTTTTGTGGCGAAGCATACCGGCCAGCCGAACACCGTGCTCGAAGGCCGCCTGGTGGGGCTTGGGCCCGCCGGTAGGCTCGCCCGCCTGCTCCAGGCGAAGGATGTGCCCTCACTTGTCGAGGAGCTCGAGCCAGACTATCGGAGCGAGCTCGCACCCATGCTCAAAGAATACGCCGCCTCGCACGACATCCTGCTCCTCATAAACGCGCTCGACAGGTTTTATTTCACCAACCTCGCCCAGAGCGCGGAGATCACTGATGAGCCAGCCGTGGCAGCGCTCATCAAAAACGAAATAGATGCAAAAAACATCTCCACCATACTGCGCGCCAAATCGGCCGGCGTGCCGGCGCAGAAGATCGCCGAGCTGCTCATCCCCGGCGGGAACATAAAATTGAGCGCGCTCGAGGAGGCAGCCGCGGCGGCCGATGTCAAGGGCGCGGCCACGCTCCTGCAGAAAGCCGCACGGATCGACTTTTCGGATGCGCTTGCGAAATACACCGCAACGGGCTCCATCGCGCATTTCGAAATCGCTCTGGAGAAAACCATCATGCGGCGCGTCGTCAAAACCATGCGCCTCGCCGTGCTGTCGCTCGCGGCCATCCTCAGCTTCCTCTATCTGAAGGAGATGGAGGTGGGCAACATCCGCAAGATAGTCCGCGGCAAGGAGTACGAGCTGCCGCGCGAGAAAATTGAAGAAATGATATACGTTGTGGGCTGATGGCATGGAAAGCGAGAAGATCGTCGTGGTGGGCGATGCGCCCACGGTCATGGGTTTCCGCCTTGCTGGCGTGAGCGAGGCCCACGTGGCGAGCGGGAAAGAGGCAGAGAGGAAGCTCGAGGAGCTGCTGGCCAGGCCCGATGTAGGTATAGTGATAATCAACGAGAACCTCCTCGCTGACATGGACTGGAAGCTCAGGAAACGCATCGAGACGCTGGCCAAGCCCACTGTCATCACAGTTCCGAACTACAAAGGGGAGGTTGTGGAGGCCGCCTCGCTCAAGGCGCTCGTCAGACGTGCGCTTGGCTTCGAGCTGATAAAATAGGTGATGCCATGGGAGTGCTGTCCAAAATTTCCGGGCCTGTGGTTGTAGCTGAGAAGATGGCAGGCGCCAAAATGTACGATGTGGTGCGCGTGGGCGAGGGCGCATTGATAGGGGAGATCATCCGTCTGAGTGGCGACAGGGCAGTCATCCAGGTCTATGAGGACACCAGCGGGCTCAAGCCGGGCGAAAAGGTGGAAAACACCGGTGAGCCGCTCAGTGTCGAGCTGGCACCGGGCCTGCTTACCTCCATCTATGATGGCATACAGAGGCCGCTGAAGCTCATCCGCGAGGTGAGCGGGGATTTCATCACGCGGGGAGTGAATGTCCCACCCATCGACAAGAAACGCAAGTGGGCCTTTGTCCCTGCGGTCAAGAAAAAAACCCACGTGATCGGCGGGGACATCCTGGGCACAGTGCAGGAAACCGACACCATCGTGCACAAGATACTCGTGCCACCTGGCGTGGAGGGCGAGGTGACCGAGATAAGCGAGGTGAAGGCGAACGTGAGCGAGCCCATCGTCACCCTCACCCACCACGGCAGGGAATTCTCCCTCCCCATGCTCCAGAAGTGGCATGTGCGCGTGCGCAGGCCCTATCAGGAAAAGCTCGACCCCGATACCCCGCTCGTCACGGGCCAGCGCATAGTCGACACTTTCTTCCCCATCGCCAAGGGCGGCACTGCCTGCATCCCAGGACCTTTCGGCTCAGGCAAAACAGTCACGCAGCACCAGCTCGCCAAGTGGTCCGACACCCAGATAGTGGTGTACATCGGCTGTGGCGAGCGCGGCAACGAGATGACCGAGGTGCTGACCGAGTTTCCGCGCCTGGAGGACCCGTATACGAAAAAGCCCCTCATGATGAGAACGATACTCATCGCCAACACCAGCAACATGCCCGTGGCCGCGCGCGAGGCGTGCATTTATACGGGTGTGACCATCGCCGAATACTACCGCGACATGGGGTATGATGTGAGCCTCATGGCCGACTCAACCTCCCGATGGGCTGAGGCTATGAGGGAGATCGCGGGCAGGCTTGAGGAAATGCCCGGAGAGGAGGGCTATCCCGCCTATCTCGGCAGAAGGCTGGCCGAATTCTACGAGCGTGCGGGCCGCGTTGTGTGCCTGGGCAAGGACAGGAGAATGGGCAGCGTCACCATGATAGGCGCGGTTTCCCCGCCCGGCGGCGATATCAGCGAGCCGGTATCGCAGAACACCCTGCGCGTGACCAAAGTGTTCCTGGCGCTCGATGCCTCGCTCGCCCACCGCAGGCACTTCCCGGCCATTCACTGGCTACGCTCCTACTCGCTCTATCTCGAGAGCCTGAAAGGATGGTTCGCCAACAACATCTCGAGCGAGTTCGTGGACAACCGCAACAAGGCCATGGCCCTGCTGCAGAAGGAGGCCGAGCTGCAGGAGATCGTCCAGCTCGTGGGTCCCGATGCCCTGCCCGAGAGGGAGCAGGCCATTCTCGCGAGCGCAAAGCGCATCCGCGAGGACTTCTTGCAACAGAGCGCTTACCACGAGATAGATACCTATGCGAGCCTGAAGAAACAGCACCTCATGCTCAAAATCCTCATGCGCGCGTATGACCTCACCATGCACGCCATTGATGTCGGAGTTCAGCTGAAGAAAATCAACGAGCTCAAAGTTTTTGATGAAATCACGAGAATGAAGGAGATCCCCGAAAAGGAGGCCGAGGAGAAGCTTTCCTCTCTGCTCAAGCGCGTTGAGGAGGCATTTGACCGCCTCATCAAGGAACAGACGGTGAGCTGAAGGTGATGGCATGAAAGAAGTTGTAAAGGAATACCAGACCGTGAAGGAAATCGCCGGCCCGCTCGTATTCGTGGAAGGAGTCTCCAATGTTGGGTACAACGAGATTGTCGAGATAATCCTGCCGAACGGGGAGCGCCGGAAAGGTCAGGTTCTCGAGACAAGCCGAGGCCTCGCGGTCGTCCAGGTCTTCGGCCCCACGGCAGGCCTTGATGTCCCCACCACGAGGGTGCATTTCCTCGGGGAGACCATGCGCCTGGGGGTAAGCGATGATATGCTGGGGCGCGTTTTCAACGGCCTCGGCGAGCCGCGCGATAGAGGCCCGCCCATCGTTCCCGAGGATAGGGTGGAGATCGCCGGCAGCGCCATCAACCCATGGGCGCGCGAGTCGCCGCGCGACTTCATCCAGACCGGCATCTCGGCCATTGACGGCATGAACACGCTCGTGCGCGGCCAGAAGCTCCCCATATTCTCCGGAAGCGGCCTTCCCCACAACGACATCGCGGTGCAGATAGCCCGTCAGGCCAAAGTGCTGGGCCAGGCCGAGAGCTTCGCCGTCGTGTTTGCTGCCATGGGCATAACTTATGAGGAGGCCGCCTTCTTCATGCGCGACTTCGAGAGGACGGGCGCGCTCGAGCGTGCGGTGCTTTTCCTCAACCTGGCCGACGACCCATCTGTCGAGCGCCTCATCACCCCGCGCATGGCGCTCACCGCGGCCGAGTACCTCGCCTTTCAAAAGGACATGCAGGTGCTCGTCATACTCACCGACATGACCAACTACTGCGAGGCGCTGCGCGAGATCGCCAGCGCGCGAGAGGAGGTGCCCGGCAGGCGCGGCTACCCGGGCTACATGTACACAGACCTGGCCAGCATTTACGAGCGGGCCGGCGTCATAAAAGGGAAGAAGGGGACCATCACGCAGTTCTCCATTCTCTCCATGCCCGGCGACGACATCACCCACCCCATCCCCGACCTCACGGGCTACATCACCGAAGGCCAAATCGTGCTCGGCAGGGACCTCCACAGGCGCGGCATCTACCCACCCATCGATGTGCTGCCGTGCCTCTCGCGCCTCATGAACCTTGGCATAGGTAAAGACAGAACGAGGGAGGACCATAGGGGGGTGGCCGACCAGCTGTATGCAGCCTATGCCGAGGGCCGCGACCTGCGCTCGCTGAGCGCGGTTGTGGGCGAGGAGGCCCTCAGCGAGCGCGACCGGAAATTCCTAAAGTTCGCCGATGAGTTCGAAGCCCGCTTCCTCCAGCAGGGCAAGTACGAGGATAGGAACATCGACTATACGCTCGACCTCGGATGGGAGCTTCTCAGCATAATCCCCGAGGGCGAGCTGAAAAGAGTTAAACTCGAGCACATCGAGAAGTACGGCAGGCCCATCTGGAGGAAAGAGAGGAAGCTCGGCGAGGGCTTCGCCGCCCGTCTCGCCGCAAAGGCAGCCAAACCCAGCGAAACCAAACCGGCCATGCCAGCAAAAGAGGCGCCTAGGAAAGAAGAGAAGAAACCCAAAAAGAAGTGACTCACATGGCAGAGCAATTCAACCCAACGCGCATGGAGCTCCTCAAGGCCAAGGAGCGCATCAAGCTCGCTCTCAAAGGCCATCGGCTTCTCAAGCAGAAGCGCGATGCGCTCATCCTTGAGTTCTTCCGCATTCTCGAAAAGGCCAAGGACTTGAGGGGAGAGCTCAACCGGCGCATGGCCAGCGCCTTTCAATCGCTCGCCATCGCGCAGGCCTACCATGGTATATACGAGCTGGAGGCTGCCGCGCTCGCGGTCAAGCGCGCGCCTGCGGTCAGCGTGAGCGTTCGAAATGTCATGGGGGTGAAGATCCCCTCCGTGGCAGCCCAAGAAGTTCACAAGGGCTTTTTCGACAGGGGATACGGCGTGCTCGGCTCTTCCGCAAAGATCGATGAAGCTGTGGTCGGCTTTGAAAACGCGCTCGACATGGTCATCAAGCTCGCAGAGACTGAGAATGCGCTTAAGCGCCTCATCCGTGAAATCGAGAAAACAAAGAGGCGCGTGAATGCCCTGGAGTACATACTCATTCCCCGCCTCCAGGCACAGGCCAAGGCCATCCTCTTCCGCCTCGATGAGATGGAGAGGGAAAGCTTTTTCACGCTCAAAGTCATCAAGAAAAAGCTGGAGAAAAAAGCCGAAGCCGAAAGCGGTTGAAACCCGCAGGTTTAAAAAAGAGGTTTCGTTATCACTACGTTCCTAGAGGCAAGCCACTGGGTCCGGCGCATCTCCCTGCTCTGCGCATTTCGGTTCATGCAAAAAAACCTGCTAAATGTGATATCAGTTTCAAACTCGGACATACAATAGCAAGATCGACCATTCCGATAAAAGTATTGTACGATAAGGAAAACTATGATTTGCCGGTATTGCTTGGCCGCGCCGGATTTCCGGATCACTTCATACTGATATTAAACGAAGCTGAAAAAGAGTTTGCTCTCCAAAAGATAACCAGAAGAATGATCTGAAAGGTGAGATGGATGAACGCAAGGGCGGGATTATTCTCTGTAGCGTCGCTCGCCATTCTTTTCCTCGGCTGCCTAGCCCAGCCTCCGGCTCAGAACATAACCGCCAACATCACCCCGCAAAATGCTACCCCGCCCGCCAACCTCACGCCCGCCCCGCCCATCAACATAACCCTGCCTTCTCCGCCCGCCCCCGCCAACATCACTCCCCACCCGCCCGCTCGGCCAGCCCCGCCGGCTGGCAATCTCACCTTTCACTTCATCGATGTGGGCCAGGGCGATGCAATCTTCGTCGTTCTCCCGAACAACAAATCCTTCCTCGTTGATGCCGGGCCCAGTAAGGCAAAGAGCAAGCTCATCGATTACCTGCTCCTGCACGGCGGAGAGCGGCTTTCCTTCACGCTCGCCACCCATCCCGATGCCGACCACATCGGCGGAATGAAAGAAGTGATAGCAAACTTCCCCTCCCTCCTTCACTACTTCAACGGCCAGCTCAAGCAGACGATAACCTTTGCCGAGCTCACCGCCTTTCTCGACAGGCGCGGCATTCCCGTGCGCACGGTGAGGGCGGGCGATGTGCTGGTGAATGAGAGCGGGGTGAGCGTGCTCGTGCTGAACCCGCCACAGCCCGCGCCCCAGCACATTCCGGATGCCGAGACAAATCGCTACAGCATTGTCCTCAAGGTCTCCTATGGCGATGTGTGCGCGCTGCTCGCCGGCGATGTCGATGAGGCTGGCGAGCTGGCCATCCTGCAGGGAGGCTTCCAAATAACCTGCCAGATTCTTAAAGTCGCCCACCACGGCTCGGCCTCCTCCTCGAGCGATGCCTTCCTCATCGCCGTGCAGCCGAAGATTGCGGTCATCTCTGTTGGCGCGAACAACTCTTACGGCCATCCGCACGAGCAGACCCTACGCAGGCTGGCCGGCCTGAATGCGAGCATCTATAGGACGGACCTGCAGGGAACAATCGTCATCACCACAGACGGCTCGACCTTCGCAGTATACCCCGAGCGGCCTCTTCCAAACGCCTCTGCCGCTCCTCCCTCGCCTTCCTCCTCCTGCATCCGCCTCGCGCTCGCGCATTACGACGCCGCGGGCAACGATCTCACCAACCTGAATGACGAATACATTGTTTTCGAGAATGTCTGCGACCGAAATATCGAGCTGGCAGGCTGGCGCCTCGAGGATGCCGCCGGCAACCGCTACAGCTTCCCTCCCTACTTGTTGCTCGCGCACTCTACGCTCTCAATTCACTCGGGCTGCGGCGAAGACAACACGCCCAATATCTATTGGTGCTCGCCCAATCCAATCTGGAATAACGATGGTGATGTGATTTACCTGTTCGATAAGGATGGGGCGCTCGCGCTCAGGTACGCATACGGCGCGGCGAGCTAGGCTTGGAGACACTGGCTATGGCCGCATCTATGCGCCTGTCGGTCTCGGGCGAGGGATGTAACCGCTTATAATACTCGAGCGCCTCGCGTGCGGCGAACGAGCTCTCCTCATCATTAAGCTGCTCGATGAGGAAGGTCAGCGCCGCTTCACCGCCGATCTTAGCGAGCGCGTGGAAGGCATCGAGCTTGAACCGCGTTGTTTCCCTGGCAACCTCGATGAGAAAATTCACAGTGCTTTCATCGCCGTGTGCGCCGAGGAACTTAAACGCACTCATTATGCGGTCCACGCGCCTCCCGTGCCGCGTGGCGATGATGTACATCTCCCAAGCCAGCCTCGCGCGCATGACGCGCTCCTGCATGGCATCCCGCAGGCGCCTGAAGAAATCCCTCACCGGAGCCGGCCTGGGCGCGCCGGCCTCTGTCTTTTGCTTTGAGAGCATGCATTTATTTTGGCTTTCCGGATATAAAAACCCAGCTTACGCAAATTTTCTCGCCCACGAGCTCGCGCAAGTTATTCTCGCCCGAAAATCCGCTTGAGAAAACCGACTGCCCTCTCCCACAGCCCTTTCTTCCGCCTGAAGTCCTCGCTCGCATGCACCCTTTCTCTCTCGTACTTCTGCCAGTGCTCGCGGAGGGCGCGCCACGAGCGCTCATGTTCTGCCATGATACAATTTGTGATAACGAACTTAAAGCTTGAGCCGCCAATCCGCTCGTGCGCGTTGCCGTTCTCTTCTCCGGCGGTAAGGACTCCACGCTCGCGGCCTGGCTCGCGCTGAGCCAGGGGTGGGAGATCGCCTGCCTGCTGACCATGCTCCCCGCGCGGGCTGATTCCTTCATGTTCCACCACCCGAATGTGAAGTGGTGCGGGCTGCAGGCCGAGGCGATGGGTGTGGAGTGGGCGAGGGCGAAAACGAGCGGCGAGAGGGAATTGGAGGTTGCGGAGCTAGGGCGAGTGCTGCAGAGGCTCAAGCCAGCACTGCGACTTGATGGGGTTGTTTCCGGCGCGCTGGCCAGCGAGTATCAGAAGGAAAAAATCGACAGCGTGTGCGAGGAGCTGGGGCTGAGGAGCTTCGCCCCTCTCTGGCATAAGGGAGGCGAGAGCGTTTTGCGCGAGCTCGTGGGCGCGGGGTGGGAGATATTTGTGAGCGCCGTGGCGGCCGAAGGCCTTGACAGGGAATGGCTGGGCAGAAAGCTCGATGACAAAGCCATCGAGGAGCTTGCAGCCATCAGCCGCGCCCGCGGCATTCACGTCGGTTTTGAGGGCGGCGAGGGCGAGACGTTCGTCGCATTCGCCCCCGGCTTATTCAGGCGACGAGTGAAGGTAACGAGGGCTCGGGCCGTGTGGACCGGTAGCTCGGGCGCATGGCTCATCGAGCGCGCAGTGCTCGCCTAGCTGCCCACCGCCTCGAGCCTCTGTATTATTCTGTCGAGCTGCGGCCAGGCCTCACCCGGCTTTACTGTCGTGGTGAGTGTGGCGGTGAGTGGAGCGGTCTCGCGGACGGTCAGCTTGTAGGTGGGCGGAACACGCGTGAGGTCAGCCCGCAACGGCTGCTCGATGTGCGCGCTTCCATTAAACTTCACGTCGACCACTCCATAAAAGGGAAGGTTTGCCTTGCCCGTGCCCTCGATGGGCAACTCAGCGCGAAGCGGGATTTCGAACGACTCCCGCAGCGCCTGGTTCAGGGGCACATCGAACGATACAACCGCCTCCCCCCTCGCCTGCGAGGTGAAGGTTGCCGGAGCATCGCGCAGGGCTCGTAGCTCCTGTGCGATGGCTCTGGCCTCGGCCTTGAGCGCGCCCATCCCCGAGAAAGCAAGATAGGCGAGGACAAGCGCCGCGAACGCCACGACGAGCGCGAGGAGGGTCAGCTTGTTCTGCAGCTCGGCTTCGAGCGGCTGCGCAGCCCTCTCCTCCTTCGCCGGCCTTTCAGGCAATTCTTCTTCTTTAAAGAATGGCGTGGGAGGAGCTTTCTCTCCTTTCTCCTTCTCAATCTTCTTTCTGAACCCGCTAGGAAGTGTCGAAATTTTCTTTTCTTCAGCCATTTAATCACCTCATGTGCCTTCCCTCCACTCTTTTAAGTAAAGCTCCTGTTCCCTCGTCAGTGGCCTGAGCCTCACCCCCTGGCTCTCGAGGGCGAGTCGCGCCACCTCATCGTCAATCTCCTGCGGAACATCCAGAACGCTCGGCTTTTGCCTTTCCCCAGTTGCGAGCCTCTCCGCGCACAGCGCCTGTAGAGCGAAGCTCCCATCCATTATCTCGATTGGATGCCCCTGACCGCTGGGCCGGGCCAGGTTGACGAGCCTGCCTTCGGATAGGAGATAGAGGCGCCTGCCGTCTTTGAGCGTGTAGCAGGTGAGGTTTTCCTTGACTTTGGCAACGCGCCGGCTCATCTTCCTCATCGTTGGCTCGTCTATTTCAACGTTGAAATGGCCTGCGTTCGCAAGGATTGCGCCGTCCTTCATTCTGGCGAAATGCCTTTCTGCGATGACGTGCTTGTTGCCCGTGGCCGTGATGAAGATATCCCCCTGCGGCGCGGCCTCATCCAGCGACATCACGCGGAAGCCCGAATAGAGCGCCTCAAGCGCCTTGTGATAGCCCGATGGACCGCCAGCCTGCCTGCCGGCAGCCTCCACCACGATGACATTGGCGCCCAGCCCCCTCAGCCTTTCGGCGATGCCCCGCCCGCACGAGCCGAAGCCGATGACAACTGCTGTTTTCCCGGCGATGAGTATGTTGGTTGCGCGCATGATGGCATCCACCGTGCTCTGCCCGGTGCCGAATCGGTTGTCAAAAAGGAATTTCGAGTACGCGTTGTTCACCGCATAAACGGGGAAGGCGAGCCTGCCCGCTGCCTGCATGGCTCGCAGGCGGACCACCCCTGTGGTTGTTTCCTCGCATCCCCCGATCACAGCCGGCAATGCATCCCTTCTTCTTGTATGCAGCATGCCGATCAAGTCCATGCCATCGTCGATCACTATGTCAGGGCGAAAGCTTATCACTCTGTTTATGTTGTCGTAATACTCTCGCTCGCTCTCGCCTGCCCAGGCGAACACGGCGATGCGCGGATGGCGGGCGAGCGCTGCCGCCACCCTGTCATCGGTAGTCAGCGGGTTGCACGATGCCGCTGCCACCCTCGCCCCACCAGCAGCCAGCGTCTCCAACAGAATGCCAGTTTTCTTTTCCAGATGGAGGCACACGCCGATGGTCAGTCCTCTGAAAGGCCTCTCGTGCTCGAAGCGCGTGCGGATGCGCGCCAGTATGGGCATGTTGGCGCGGGCCCATGCGAGCTCTCTGCTGCCCTCGGCGGCGAGCTTTGGCTCCTTCACGACGCTTTTCATCTCCCCACCATCGCGACCGCGTGCGCCAGCAGCCGCTTCACCGCGCCCTCCTTCTCTCTCATCGTCGCCAGAACCTCCTCGTGTGAAAGTGGCTTTTTGGCCAGCCCGCACGCCCAATTTGTGGCGATGGCGATTGTGGCAAAGCGGAGGCCCAGCTCGTGCGCGAGGATGGCCTCGTGCGCGTTGGTCATGTTCACGAGGTTGGCCCCCATCTTCGCCATCGCCCTTATCTCCGCCTTCGTCTCATACCGCGGGCCGAACGTGTTGAAGATCACGCCGCCGTCCTTGAGGGGAACGCGCGCCTTCTTCGCCGCTCGCTTGAGGACATCGCAGAGCTCGCTCGAGTAGGGCTCGGTGAAATCCGTGTGCCGCATTCCTTCCCGAAAGGAATCAAAAAATGTTTCGAGTATGTGAAAGGCGATGAAGTCGCGCGCGAGGATGATGTCGCCCGGCTTGAAGCGCGAGAGCACGCCCGCCGCGCACACCGAGAAAATGCTTTGGCAGCCGAGCCTGTGTAGCTCGAAAATGTTCGCCTTATAATTCACTGTGTGTGGCGGATGCTCATGGCGTAGCCCGTGTCTGGGAATGAAAACGACATCAACGCCGTTCATGCGCCCCCTGACAACCGTCGTCATCCCGTGCGGAGTTTCAACAATATCGGGCCTTCCCTCCACAATCCCATACAGGCCCGAGCCGCCTATTATCCCGATGGGCATGCAGAAGGCTTGACATCCCAGGTATTTAAATACTCCGAGCGCCTAAAACTGATGCCGGATGCAGCCTGCCTCCAGAACGCCCGCGCAGGCCCGGGCGGAAAAGAAAACCGTTCGCGTCTTCACCCCTCGCTTTTTGAGGGAAGGATTGCTCAGCGCAAAAGAGGTGGTGGAAGAGCATTTTTGCATTGAGGCTCCGTGCACTGCAAAGTCGCTCATACTTGGGAATTATGATGGCAGGAGTGCCGCGGAGTTGCAGAAAATCGCAGCCAAGCTTTCCGCGCTCGGAGCCGACATACAGCTGACGCGCAGGAAATGGCCCAGGGATTGTTTCCTCCGCCTCGACGACGCGCTCATCATCGCGTTCGAGCCCGGCCTGTGGCAGTGCCTGGCCGCGGCCTTCTCCAAATCGCCCATGCCTATGAGCGCGGGCGAGGGGGGCGCGCTCGTTGCGGGCAGGGACTTCATTCTGGCAAGCCAGGCCCTCCCGCAGCATGCGCTTGACCAGCTACGTGCATGCTTTGGCAACAAGCGCATCCACGTGATCCCCACGCTCTACGGCATGCCACACATCGACTGCTTCATAGGCGTCATTCCATCCCGAGGCGTTCTGCTCGCCGACCCGCAGTATGCAAAAATTCACAGAAGTGTGATAAATTTCCTGAGAGCGAAAGAAGGGCTCGAGCCCGTTGTCATACCGGAAGAGGAGGCGGGAGCAAACGCTGCCAACTTTCTTCTCGTCGAAAACGGCAGGGAGACCGTTCTGCTCAACCACGCCCCGCGCACCGCCGAGGCTCTGGCCAAGCGTGGCGTGGATGTTGTGTTGCTCGGCGCGCCACTGGAGAAACTCAACAAGCCATTTGAGCACGGGCTTCGGTGCGCCTCGAACGAAGCGGAAAAAGGACTTCTGGAAATTGTCGTGGCGAGGGCGAAAGAGCTCTTCGGCGAAATCGAAAAAGACCCACGATTCAGGCGGCTTTCAGAGCTGGTCTCGGGATTTGTCACGCGGAGTTAGATTTATTATTATTCTTGCTTCATGCATTTGGCAGGTGACCAGGAAATGCCTCTACCCTTCCTCTCACCCCCGCCCGAGCCCGAGCTTCCGATAACCATCGAGGAAGGGAAATACCTTGTCAGGCTCGCGCGCGATGCCATCCTGCTCTTCCTGCGCGAGAAGAAAATATTGAAGCCGGAAAACCCGCCAAAGGCAGTGCTCCAGAAGAAGGGGGTTTTTGTCGGACTCGAAAAGGCGGCCAACCGTGAGCTGCGGGGCCTCATCGGCTATCCCCAACCGCTGAAGGAACTCGCGACCGGCACGGTCGAGTGCGCCATCAGCGCGGCGGTCAGCGACCCCCGTTTTCCCCCTCTCACGGAAGCCGAGCTGGGGGATGTGACAATCGAGGTGAGCGTGCTGTCAAAGCCCGAGCCGCTACGGGCGCCCTCGTTGGCAGAGCTGCCAAACGCCATTCAGGTCGGCAGGGATGGGCTTCTCGTCGAGCACGACATTTACTCGAGCCTGCTGCTGCCGCAGGTCGCCGTTGAAAAGGGATGGAACGCAGAGGAGTTCCTGTGCAATGTGTGCGACAAGGCGGGCCTGCCCAAAGATTGCTGGAAGGAAAAGGAGATCAAGCTCTACCACTTTACCGCGCAGGTATTTCGGGAGAGCTCGCCCGGCGGCGAGGTCATTCAGCTTGAGTTTCCAAAACGTACGGATCCGATAACAACGGGATTTTAAACTCCTTCACAACTCTACCTTCGTCATATAATACTATCTTTTCTGTGGTCTTATTATAGAAAAGGACCGGCTTCCAAAGAGACTTTTCAAGAAAAATCAAAATGCTGGCAAAGTTTTCATCTTTCCATGAAACTCTGAAGGTAGGAGTAATCTTCGTGAGCTCCTTGAATTTCTGGAGAGCCCCTGCTTTTTCTTCGGTAACCACCACAACCATAGCAGGCCGTAACCTCCCTTTTTCATCATAGCCATATAGGTTTTTGGCGGCCACCACTATTTCAAGGAAAGGAGTGACCACCATTGTGAAATTCGTTGGCGGGCTCTTGTAGTGGTATATCAGATCCCATTCGCGAGTAGTCATGAAAGGGATGCTCCTCACAAATCTAGCACCTTTTTTCTCTGTATCTTCCGTTACGCAGAAGCTGTCTTTTATGCGTTTTTTAGACGGGCGCGGATAGTCCACCACAGTTAAACATCTCGCTGACAGCACTGGCACAATGGCATAGAAAAACACTTCGGAAAAATGGTCGCCCACCATAAGAACTACTTTTTTCAGCTCTTCATCGCAGCCTGCGTAATTTTGACATACACGCGCTGTAACGTAGTCCAAAGATTCTTTTTTCAAAGCATCAAACAGAAGGGTAATATCTGCACTTTTCCAGAGTGGTTCGGCCTCCGTTGCCCATGAAGAAGCGACATACCCAGATGCGTCTGTGGTTGTAGATTCAACAGCAGCATATATGGTATCGCGGGCAATTCTATTCTTATTTTTGAGAAAAATATGAGTAGTATACGTTGTGGTTGTTTCCCGATTGGAGAACAACCCAAAGCAGCTTTCAACTAACGGCAGACCAAACAGAGCAACTCCTGCCCTCACCGCTTTGCGCAAAAACTCGCGTCTGGTTTGGTTTTGCTGAGGAAAAGGCCGGGCTTGTTTTGCCAGTTGCATCGATTATTTTTTTTCTCATCCCTATATTTAAAAATTGTGCTCAAATAGCTACATGGCAAAGCTGCTCAAGCTTGAGCATGGTATCGGCGTGGTGCTCCCTAAAGAAATTCTTGCCGCGCTGGCGGTTGAGGAAGGCGATGAGCTGGAATTCAGCATCGCAAAGCCGGGCATCGTGGTGTTGACGAAAGCAGAGAGGCCAAAGGAAGAATCGGAGTCTATGCGCGCTCTGCAGCCCCTCTCGCCCGAAGAGCTCGCCCTGCTCAGAAAGCTCGATGCCATCCGTTTCGCCGAGCGCGTGCCCGCAGAGGTCAACAAGGGCTTAACCGTTGGCGAGCAAAAAATCCTCGACGGGCTACTCAAAAAGCGTGTTGTGACCATCTATAAGGGAGGGCGATATCCGAGAGGGGTCTATAACATTCCCAGGGAATATTATCCGCTTGTAAAGCAGGCAGGGGCCGGGCCAGCCCCACCAGCGCCATCCGGCTCCGTGCCTCTCGCCAGCATCGAGCACCTGGAGAAATTCGGCTTCATGGTTGTGCCAAGCGAGGCCGAGGCCAAGAGGATTTCTGAGCAGCTTGAAAAGAGAATAAAGGCGGGCGAAATCCTCGGCACGCGCAGTTTCGACAGGAAATTCTATGTCGCCACGAGGGAGATGTTTCTGAAAATGGGCAGTGCCATCAAGAAAATCCTCAAGAGCGGCGAGCGGAGCGTTGCCGAGATAGCGGAGGC
Source organism: Candidatus Micrarchaeia archaeon (assembly GCA_038890815.1). Lineage (GTDB taxonomy): Archaea > Micrarchaeota > Micrarchaeia > Burarchaeales > JACRGF01 > JAWAFC01. The sequence goes on from JAWAFC010000007.1 coordinate 35,121, forward strand.
GCTCGGCTGCAGCGAGGAGGCCGCGCGCACAGTTCTCGAGTTGCTGAGCGAGCAGGGCGATGTGATAGAAAAGAGGCGTGGGGTCTACCGCCTCAGCTAGGTGGCCGAATGCTCGTTGTGAAGGACACTTTGCACGGCGGCATCCGCCTCTCAGAGGCCGAGACCGCCCTACTCGACTCGGGGCCACTTCAGCGCCTGCGCGGAGTGCGACAGCTGGCCCTTACAGCCCTCGTCTACCCGGGCGCAAACCACACGCGCTTCGAGCACTCGCTGGGCACCATGCACCTCGCCGGCAGGCTGTGCGAGCAGCTCGGCCTGCGTTCCGACGCTCCGGCAGTGCGCGCCGCCGCACTGCTTCACGATGCCGGCCATCCCGCCTTCTCGCACGAGCTCGAGGAACTCGCGGTTCGGTATGCAGGAAAGGGACATGAGGAAATGGGGAGAGAGCAAATAGTGAAGGGTGAGGTTGCCGAAATTCTGGCAGAAAATGGGCTTTCACCCAAAGAAATCGCCGCCTTGGCGCTCGGCGAAGGCCTTGGCTGCCTGATTGCGGGCGATCTGGGCAGCGACAGGATGGACTACTTGGCCAGGGATGCCTATTACACGGGCGTGGCCTTCGGGATGGTGGATAGCGACCGCATCATAGAGTGCACGCTCCTCAGACGGGGAAAGCTCGTGGTGGATGAGGGAGGCCTGGCCGCAGCCGAAGCGCTTCTGGCAGCACGCTTCCTCATGTTCTCGGCAGTCTATCTGCACCACACTGTGCGCATCGCCAGCGCCATGCTCTACAAGGCTGCTGAATGCGCGCTCGAGGATGGGGCGGTGAGCGCGAACGAGCTGTGGCTAAAGGATGCCGAGTTTTTCGCGCTGCTGAAAAATGCGCCCTCCAGCCGCGCCCTCGCGCTCGCGATCGAAGGAAGAAGGCTGTTCAAACGTGCTTTCGAAATTCACCCCTCGGCGCTCACGGAAAGCCTCCGAAAGGCGCTGCGGAGCCCGCGCGGGCTCAAGAAAGTTGAAGAAGCGCTCGCGGCGGCCGCCGGGCTGAGCGCGCGCGATGTCATCATCGACTTTCCGCTTCTGGCTTGGGAAAAGGGCGTCAGCGTGCGCGTGCTGAAGGATGGGAAGGAGAGGCCGCTGGAAGAGCTTTCCGAGCTCGTCGCCTCATTGAAGAGGGTCGAGGCCAGCAGGGCGAGGATAATCGTGGCCTGCCCAAAAGAGAGCGTTGAAAGGGTGAGGCGCGCGTGCAGGAGAATGTTTGTGTAGTTGCTAGCGCACTATGAGGCTCGCTATCTTGACGAGCGCGATAAAAGCTATGCTCGCCGCAACAACCGCCCTGGGATCGAGCTGCGGCCCTCCTGTGGCGATGTCGTAGAAGCGCAATATGCCGGCCATGCTTGTTGGGCCGGTTATCTTTTCTTGAGCCATCATCTCCCATTTCAGCGATTTGTTTAAAATAGCTTTATCTTTTTTTCTAATAGCTTTGCCATTTCGGAGTGCTCAAAAATTATAGCCCAATCGAGCGCCGTTTTCCCATCCCTGTCCTGTGCTTTGGGATCCGCTCCCTTTTCGAGGAGCAGCTCGGCTATTTTCAGCTGGTTATTCCAAGCAGCAGCCATGAGCGGTGTCCTTCCCATCGCGTCTTGTATTTCTAAATCCGCTCCGCGCTCAACCAACAGCTCAACCATTTCCCGGTAGCCCTCTACCACAGCGCATACGAGCGGCGTCCATCCGAGCTTATCTTTGGCATTCGGGTCTGCCCCTTTATCAAGTAACATCCTGGCTATTTCCAACCAATTTTTTGTTGCAGCCCAATGGAGCGGCGTCTTTCCATACGTGTCCCGCGCATTCACGTTCACTCCTTGTTCGAGGCGCCTGCGCACTCCCTCAACATCGCCTTCCTTGCAAAGCCTGTGCAGCGATATGCGCTTAAAGATCTGCTCGGCCTTTGGTGGCTTGAAGAACACGTTTCGTTTTTGTAAAGGCTGGTCGGCAACGCGCTGTTTCTCCATTGCCTTTCTCATTTATTCAGCCCGCTTCGCGCCTGCGTTTTCTGAGCCTCTCGAGCCTTTCCTCGAGCTCGCGCGTGAGGCTCTCAAGGTCCTCTTCTTCCCCGCCCGCTGGCCGCTCCTCCTCTTTCTCTTCGGACACGGGCGCCTCCTCTTCCTTCCTGGCCTCAAACGTCAGGCTGGCGAGGTCCTTTTCGGTCACCCCCTCGCTCGTCTCGGCGATGATGGCTCCCTCGCCTTCGCCGTAGTCAGGCGGCTGCGCTCCCTTCGCCCTCTGGGCCTGTTCGCTTCTCTTTATGCCATAGAGCACCATGTACACGACAATCAGCAGTAGCGCGGCGAACAGCACCGTGCCCACCACTATCCACATGGGCAGGCTCGTGCTCATGGCATTCACGAGGCTGTTCGCGCTGCTTCTGAGCGCATTGAGCAGTGCAGTGGCGAAGTCAGCCGGAGGAGTGACGACCGTGACGTTGGAGACGTTCTCGACCGGCGCGGGCGGGCTCACATTGATTGGTGGCGCGGGCGGGCTCACCGTGATGGCTCTCGTGGTCACATTGCTTTTGAGGTTGTAGTCCGGTGTTGCGAACGAGTAGATTCCCTCGCGGAGGGCCGTGAATGAAGCCATGCCGCTCGCGTTGGTCAGCAGGGTGAAGCTCGGGTCGATGGGTGGCATGACCACGATGCGCGCGCCCGCAATGGGCCGCCCGTCGAGAGTCAGGAGCGTAAGCACGACTTCCTCGCCTTTCTCCACCACCTGTGGGGCGAGCAGCTGCACCGTCTCCTTCGGCGGCGTGATGTTGGCCGCGGGCGGGGTCACCGAGACATTCTCCTCGCCGGTCGGGCCGCCGATCTCAGGCACTTTGCATATGAAGTTGATACACTGGCCGTAGAAGCAGTCATCGCTCGTCCTGCACGGCTGGCCCAGATAGGATTTGTTTTGGCTCTCGCCACCGCTGCCTCCACCGCCTCCGCCAGCTCCCCCACCGCCCGCCTGCTGCGCCTGCACCGTAACGCTGGCAGTCCCGTTTATCGAAGTGTTGGTCTTATAGCGCGCCATGACCGTGCCACTGCCGACCGTTGTGGCCGTGAACACTCCACCCGCATCAATCGTTCCCACGCCTCCGCTCACGCTCCACTCGAGCTCGGCATCACTGATGGTCCCGAGCGAGTTGTCATAGTAATCAAGCCCGCTCGCCGTGAAATGCTGCGTGTAGCCGACGGTCACTGTGGCCGAGGCCGGGCTGACCGCAAGCCTGTACAGCGGGCCTGGCGTGACTGTCACGCTCGAGGAGTTGCTGACATTCTGATAGGTAGCCACCACACTGCCGCTACCTGCCCTCGTGGCCGTGAACACTCCGCTTGCATTAATTGTGCCGATGCCGCCCGTCACGCTCCAGTTTGCCAGGCTGGTCACATCCTGCGAGCTCGTGTCGCTGTAGTAGGCGGTCGCGGTGAATGCCTGCTGAGCGCCTGCCGCGAGGCTCGCGCTCGCGGGCGTGACAACGAGGTAGGAGAGCGTGGCGCTCGGCGGAATTGGGTTGATGACGAAATCGACTTGCGCGCTGACGCCAACGTTCGTCACCGTCTGGCTCGTGTAGTTCGTTTTCGTGGCAGTGACGTTGTATATGCCGGGCTCGAGCGAAATGCTGTAGGCGCCCGTAACCGCGTCGCTGACTGCGCTTCCACGCACCACCGCGCCCTGCAGCGCTTGAACGATCGCCCCTCCGACCGGCGCGCCCGTGCCGTTCCTCACCGTGCCGTAAATGCTTCCATTCGTCGGAGAGCCGAACAGCGTGAGGTTCAGGTAATTCGTCTGGCCGAATTGAACTGCCACCGTTGTGTTGGCGGGGAGGTAGTTTGCGGGCGGGATCACCCGCACCTCATAGGCAGGCAGGGTGAGCCCGCTGATGGAGTAGAAGCCATTTCCGTCCGTTGCATCGCTCGCCTTAAACTCCCCATTATAGTAGAGCGCCACCGAGGCGCCTGGTATTCCCTGCCCGCTCGTGTTGAATATGTATCCCTCCAGCGTTGCGGGATTCACCGGCCTGAGCGTGAAATTGTAATAAGCTGGGTTGAAGTAAATATCGGTCCTGCTGGGATTGCTGTTGTTCACGAATGTCGTGCCAGGTGGTCCATTCAGCTCCCTCACGAGCTCGTAGTAGCCGGGCGCATAGATGGACAGGTTGTAGTTCCCATCCGGTAGCCCGCTGACGTTGAAGAACCCATTGGCATCGGTGAGTGTGCTGTTTATCTCAGCACCACCAGGCAGGAGGAACGCCCTGACGGTTGCGCCGCTAACGTAAGCCGTGCCGTTGCTCACATGACCGGCTATGCTGCCTGCCCAGACAAAGCTGGCGAAAACGGCCAGCACGCCGATGACCGCAAACAATCTCGCTTTCATTTTTCTCCCCTATATGAATGCAAAGTTCACCGTTGTGTTCTGGCCCGCGACAATCATCTCGTTGAACGAAGTCTGGTTCTGTCCGATCGGAGTGGTTGCCCTCACATCGTACAAGCCAGCGGGAAGGTTCGGGATGTAATAGTGGCCCGCAGCATTCGTCGTGTCGCTGCCCACGATGATGCCTCCCTGAATGGCCTCCACGAGCGTGCCCGGAATTGGGGCGCCTGTGATGCCATCGATGACTATCCCGATGAAGCCTCCGAGCCTGTACATTATCATATCCGCATCGCTGACCCCGCCGGCGGTGACAATCACGCCCGTCCTCCTCTGCGTGGCATAGCCTGCCTTTGTGGCCGTCAGGCTGTACGTGCCCGGCTCAACCTGGATGGCGTAGTTTCCGCTGCCGTCAGTGAGCGCCCAGCGGCCCGTGCCGTCAACGCTCACATTCACGCCGGCGATTGGCGTGCCATCGCTTTCGGTGACCGTGCCGCTGATAGTTCCAAGCTGCGTCAGCGTGAAGTTCAGCCACGTGGTCTGGCCGGCCTGCACGCTCACGCCCGTGACAGTCTGGCCGAGATAGCCCGCCGCGCTGGCCGTCACGGCATACGAGTTGCTCGGCGCCACTCCGGTGATGATGTAGTAGCCGCTGGCGTTGGTTGTCGCGCCGTAGCCCGTGCCCTCAATGACCACGCTCGCACCGTTGATGGGCGTGCCGTCATTGCTCCTCACGTATCCCTCGAGGTTTCCGAGCGTGCCTGTTGCAGTGACATTCACGCTCGCGTTCAGGCTGCCGTAGCGCGCCTGCACAGTGTGAACGCCTCCCGAGACATTGGTGGAGGTCGTCAGCAGCACCTGCGCCTGCCCGCTCGCGTTTGTTGTGGCGCTCGATGCGTTGAGGCTTCCGGCAGGAAGCGGGGTGAGCGTGAGGTTGAAGTCAATCGTCGCGCCGGCAATTGCATTGCCGAATGCATCGGTGAGCGTGGCTGTTATCGTGCTGTTTTCGCCGGGCGCGACGACAGGCGGCGCTGCAATCACGGTGAGGTTGGCCGCTGCGGCCGGCGTGACGTTCGCCGTGGCCGTGCCGTTTATCTGCGTCGTGCCGTTGTCGCCCGTTGCGGTGATCGTGTAGAGGCCAACAACCGCCGCAGTGAAGTTGCCCTGCGCATCGATGCTCCCGCCGCTCGCGCTCCAGGTAAACGTCACCCCTCCGATGGGCTGCATGTACTGGTCGAGCGCGGTGGCGTTGAAGTCAATGCTCTCGCCTGCCCGCATTTCAGCATATGCCGGCTCCACGACCACATAGGTGAAGACTGGCGGCGCGCTCGTGTTGACATTGACATTTCTGACCTCAGTGCCGTTGGTGGTGAATATGCCGTTCGCCACAACCTGGAAGCTCAGCGGGCCGTCACCAAAGTAAGTGGTGTTAATCATGAAGGAGTCTGTCACGCTCGGCTGCAGGCCGTAGGTGATTGTGGCATTGAGCGCATCATTTATCCACAGCTGGGCGCTCGTGATGCCAGGCTCGTCGCTTGCAGTGAAGTCAATGTATATGACTCCGCTGACATTGCTGTTGTTGGCGGGCGTGCGCGGCTCGACGAAGGCGACTGCCGGGGGAATGTTATCCACTGTCAGCGTGCGTGTGCCGCTCACTCCAATGTTTCCGAATGTGTCATTTGCCCTCGCGCTCAGCGCGAGCGTTCCGAGCCCATCCGGATAGGCCGCGGTGTTGACGATGGCCGTGCACACTGTCGTGCCGGTGCAACTCGCCACAACAGCGCCGTTGGCGAGCAGCTCAATCGTGTCAAGGTTTGGATCGCTGGCCGTGGCGTTCAGCACAATGGTGCCAGTGACATTTGCGCCGTCGGCAGGCGTGTCGGGCACGAGCTGCACGACGGGCGGCGTGGTGTCATTGTAGACGAGGCTGAAGTTCTGCGTTGTGTTCGCCCCGGGCTGCACCACGACATTCAGCGCGCTGGCCGAGAGGTAGTTCTGTGCCGTGACCGTGAGGTTGTAAATGCCTGCCACGAGGTCGGACAGGAAGTAGAAGCCGAATGAGTCAGTGAGAGTTTCCTGAATGAGCGCGAGGCCCTGCCAGGCGCTCACATTGGCGCCCGCAATGGCGCTGCCGTTGCCCGCATCCGTGACATAACCGATGATGCCACCGTGCTGCTGCATGGTGATGTTCGCCTGCGTTGTGGAACCGGCGACCACGACCACCCCGCTGGCCGTGCCAGGCTCGAAGCCAGCCCTCGTTGCGGTCAGCGAGTAGGTGCCTTCGGCGAGGCCGCCGATGAAGTAGTAGCCCGTTCCATCCGTGGTGTCGTTGAAGCTCGTGCCATCCACCACAACCAGCGCGCCAGCCACCGGCAGCCCCGTTGTGCTCAACACATACCCATCGATGTTGCCCACTGTGGCGAGCGTCTCGACGCGCGTGGAGTTGCTAATGCCATCCACGCTCGCGTTGATGGTGTGATTGCCGGGCGTGGGGCTCGTCCACAGCGTGATGCCCGCGATGCCCGCCACATCGGTGAGCGCCGTTACCACAGAGCCCGTGTCGGTTCCGTTGGATAGGTTGCCCTCGGGCAATGGGCTCTCGGTGAGATTGAACACAACAACCGCATCGGGCACGGCATTTCCGAACTGGTCAAAAACTTCCGCAGTGACTGGCACGGTTGTGTCCGGTGTGGTGAGCGAGGGCGCCGTTATAATTATAGTATACGGCGCGCCCGCCGTTATCTCGATCGGCGCGCTGCCCACAATTCCAGAGTCGTTGGCCGTTATAATCCAGCTTCCGACAACCTGAGCAGTGAAGGTTGTGGTGGGGCCAGTGAGCGGGTTGAATGTGCCCGCATTGCCAGTAACGCTCCAACTCGGGTTGGTGGCTACTGGGTTGCCCCAAGCATCAAAGCCGCTTGCAGTGACCTGTGTGCTGTCGCCCGCCCGGAGCGGCGAGTTGGCAACCTGCACATCGATGCTCGCCAGCGGGCCGGGCGTTATGGTGAGCGTGGTTGCGTTCTGTGCGCTGCCGCTCGTGACATTCACCACGGCATCGGGCGGGCTGCTCCGATTTCTCGAGTAGAATGTCGCGCGCGCCTGCCCTCCGGCCGTCGTGTCCGAGGCCGTGTCGACAAAGCCGTCGGGGTGGGTGAGCTGGAAAGACACGGGCACGCCATCAGCCACCGGGAAGCCGTTGGCATCGTACACGGCCACAACGATGTCGATGGCGCTGCCATTCACAGGCACGCTGGCAGGCACCGAGACAAACTCTATGCGCGCGGGAACGCTGCTCCCGGTTACAACAACATCTGTCTGGTTGAAAACGCTCGTGGCGGTGTCATTCACGACAACCCTGTCAGTGCCCGGCGCCATCGCGCTGTAAGTTGTTGTCGGGCCGGTTGTGGGGTTTACCGTGCCCGCCCCGATCACATACCAAACGGGGTTGAAGGCGGTTATCTCGTTGCCCCAGGCATCGAACGCGCGCGCGGTGAAGACGATCTGCTGGCCCACCTCAATGGGGGCGGGATTGAACGGCTCGAGCGTGATGTAGGCTATGGGCCCGGGTGTGTAATCGACTGTTGTGGCGCTCTGCACGGCCGGGTTGTCGGTCACATAGGCGGTCACGGTCTCGGTGCCGGTCTGGTTGGCCGAGTAGAATGTCACGCTCGCCATTCCATTTACTGTCAGCGCGCTCGAGGCATTTGGCGGGTTGGTGAGCGTGAAGCTGATGTTCGTGCCGTCGGCCACTGCATTGCCATAGGCATCGCGCACCTCCGCAGTTACCGAGAAGGGAACTCCTCCAACCTGCACGCTCGGAGGCACAACGCTCAGCGTGATGCTCGCCGCCGCGCCTGGATTGACCTGAATGTTCACTATATTGGAATCGACGCCGCTCTCGGTCGCATAGACCGTCCCGCTTCCGACCGTCGTCGCCGTGAATGTCGTGCTCGCGCCCGTTGCCGGATTCACCGTGCCGATGCCGCCCGTCACAACCCAGGTGGGATTCACCGCCACCGCGTTCCCGTAAGCATCGGTGCCCGTAGCGACAAAGTCGATCGTCTCGCCCACCGTAACGCTCTGGTCCGCCGAGGGCGTGATGTAGAGGCTCGCCAGCGGGCCCGCAATGTAATCTATTGTGGCGAAATCCTGCACGCTCGGATTGCTCGTGACGTAGGCGCGAATGCTCGCGCTGCCAGTCGAGGTGGCCGCGGTGAAAGTGACGCTCGCCACACCGTTTGTGGTGGCCGCGCTCTGCGAGCCCGCGGGATTGGTGAGCTCGAAAGTCACGCCCGTGCCGTCAGCCACCGGATTGCCGTATGCATCGGTGAGCGTGGCGTTCACGACAAATTGGGTGCCCACGGTAGCGCTCTGTGGGGCGGAGAGCACGAGGCTGGCCGGTGCGCCGGGCACGACAGTGATTGGCGTGGCGGGCGAGGTTATGCTTCCCTGCGAGGCACTGATCGTCCCGCTTCCGACCGTCGTCGCCGTGAATGTCGTGCTCGCGCCCGTTGCCGGATTCACCGTGCCGATGCCGCCCGTCACGCTCCAGGTTGGATTGATCGGAACGACGTTGCCCGCGGCATCGTATCCCGTCGCGGTGAAAGCGAGCGTCTCCCCGGCCGCCACGGTCTGGGCAGCTGAGGGACTTATAATAATATAGGCAAGCTGGCCTGCAGTGACCGTTATAGTTGCAGTGGTCTGAACCGACCTGCCGTTGGCTGTGGCGGTTGCCGTCACCCTATAAGTTCCGGGCGTTGCGGGCGCGGTGTAAGTGACGCTCCTTCCAGTTGAGGGACTTACACTCCCGCCATCCGCGCTCCACGAGATCTGCGCATTCACAGCGGTTCCTGTCTCATCGTATGCGGTCGCTGTCAGCGAAACTGTTCCGCCCACCTGCACAGTAGCCGAAGGCGGGCTGATGGCAACGCTGGTGAGCGTGTGCTGACTCCACGCGTATGGGTTGGCATTCGCATTGCAGTAATTGAGCGAGCCCTGGCTTTCTCTCACACCATCGCGATAGGGAGCCCCGCCTATCCAGCACGCTGGACAGCCCGCTCCGCCCATAATTGTGAATGACCTGGTTATAGTCGTGCCGGACTTCTTTGCCGTATAGGGCCCCACGCCCTTGCCCGCCATGTTAAGATAACAATAGCCGTTGCTGCCTATGGTGCACTGCACCCCTGTGAACGAGCCCGCTGCCGTGTAAACCTTAATCAACGAGCCGGCGCTCTCGCTCACAATGACCGGGCAGGTATTCGGATAAGTCGGGTTGCTCGCGCTGGGGAAGAAATCAAGCGCGCTGGCCGTCGCTGCCAAAAACAGCAGGCCAAGCCCGACCAATGCACCATCAATCCTTCCGCCCATTTACACCCTCAGAACTTTCCCTCAATAGTGATGAAGAAGGTCTTCAGCGGGTGCTCGGCTCCGTTTTCCACATTGAATTTTTCGTTTATTCCTTCATAACTCCCGCCTATGCGGAATTCGCCTTTCTTAATCGGAATCAACACCAACCCTTTCAATCGCCAGCCGTAGTAATTTCCATTTTGGATTATACTGACGGGATCATCTTCGAATCTAAACTCCTGTTCTATCCTGCCTTGCAGATACTCGCCCTCTACCACAATATACTTGCTTATCCCAAGCTCGCCTCCAACGCTGAAGCCCTCTCTCACTTTTTTATTCAGGCCATAGCCAATGCGGTATCTTTCATAAGAGCCCTTCGGTCCAAGCCAGAAAGCCGGTTTTCCGCCGATCTTCCCAATCCCAAACAGCCCAAAACTCAGCCCCGAGTTGCCACCCTCTTTGGTGAGCTCATTGCCAAAAATTGGGTCTGGCCTGGAAATTTTGGAGTAGTCCACATTTAGGTTCGGGTTCCCGAGCAAGGAGAATTTTCCTAGATAGAGCCATTTATCAGTGTGAAAGCGAACATCGACAGCGCCGCAGTCCTCCTTATCAGTTGAGTATTGTCCGGAGAGCTCGGAAAATTCTTCTCCTTTCAGCGTGAAGCGCACCCATCCATCAACTGAATTATCCTTAACTGGCGCGGTAGTTCCACTGATGTCCTGGCGGACATTTGCATCCATGTCCTTATAGGTCACCCATGCAGCAAGTTCAGTAATCAGCCCGGGAACAGCAGCAATAATTGTGACTCCAGCCCCAAACCTGTTCCTGGCATCCTCAGCAAGCTTTGTCAGGTCCTCCCCGAGATAAACATGCACGGAATTGACCCTGTGGTCATAGACAAGAATTCCACCGAGCGAGACTTTGCTATCCTTCGATTTCAATTGGTAAATCGGGAAGTGGATTTCAACAGGCGTGTCGCTCGAGAAAAAGCGCATCGGCGCTGGCCCTTCGCCCAGCACGGCGCTTCCAGGGGTCCACTCAACCCATTCTCCGTGACCCGCATAAATCCGCCAAGGCTGAATTGAAGGCACAGGAAGCAATTGTTCCTGTTCCTGAGCTGCTTTAACTCTGTTCGCTATATCCTCAAGCGTTTTTTTCTCCTCACCGGACAGAGCTCCTTTCTTGTCACGCAATTCCTCAAGCGTTTTCCTGTCTCTCTCAAAATCCTTCTTTTTCTCTTCCGGAAGTTTGTCAATCTCTTCAATTATCTGTTCCGCCTGGATTATCTGGCCAACCCTCTTACTTTCCTCACCCGAAATTTCCTCTTTAGGTGCGGGCTTTCCTTTTGCCTCTCCTGTTTTTTTCCCAGCAACCTCCTTCTGTTGAGGTGCAGGTGTTTCCCTTTTCCCCTGTTCACCAGTCGGTTTTCCTTTCTCTTTCGTTTCTTTTCCAGTAATCTTTTTACCAGTCGGTTTTCCTTTCTCTTCCTTCGTTTCTTTTCCAGTTGTTTCAGGAGTTTTTTGTGTTTCAGAAGTTTTGGATTTCTCGGCTGGCTCTTTGCCAAGCAGGCTTTTGACTTTTTCATATGCTTTTTTGTACCAGGGCTTGTTAGCCTCCTCAATCTCGTTTCTTAATTCCTCGATCTCCTTGCGAATTTTTTCTTGTTCTTTGGCGCTCGCAGTTTTCTTTAGCAGTGCTTCAAGCTCGGCCACTCTTTTTTCAAGCTGCGTTACTCTCTCATCAAGTTGATCAACACGCTGTTCAAGTTTGGGCTGCTTGGCATACGTAGGTGCCACCGTTGTCAAGCCAAGAATTCCGGCAAGCACATAGGGGAGCACACCACGCCCAAGAGTTGCGCCAAGAGTTGCGCCGAGTGTTGCGAGGACGCCGGGTTTGTGCTCCTCAGGGCGCTCACCACTCACAATGCGCTCATCGGATGCCCGCTCATAAACAGGTATTATTTGAAAGTTCTTGAGCAGTCTCTTGGAAATATAAACATGGCCATCTCCGATTGCGATAACACCTAGCTGCTTCCAGCGCTCAAACAGGTCATAGAGGGGCGTTTGTTTTTGAAAAGTTTGCATTTGCCTGCACAACGAGTTCTGATAGGGTCGGAATAGATGGTCGCCTCTGAGGTATGGCGGCAGATTTGTATATCCACTTCTCACGGCATCTCCTCCCACGAGAACGAGTTGTTTATTACATACTTTTTAGTATTTAAAGCTATTCCCTGGCAAAATAAGGGCTTCTTTGCTTGCTGTTAAATATTTTCAAGAAAAAGAACATTCCTTCGTTTAAAAATACTTTTCGTTAGGAAATTTCAGCACACAATTAAATATCTTGCGGAGATAAAACATTTTATGGCTGAATTCTCCCCTCTTAAGCGCCTTGCACGCTCGCTGACGACCGAGAACCAGTGGCTTTATGTGCTTTCGCTATTAAACCACTCAAACATCTATGCCTATGCCATGCGAGGGGAGATTGAAAAGGAGTTCGGCTGGAAACCCAGTCTCATAACCTGCTACCTTATCCTGTACAAGCTTGAGAAAGAGGGCTTTATCACCGGAAAGTATGAAGGGAGGCGCAAGTACTACTCAATCACCGATAAAGGAAAGAAAGCGCTTGCGAGCGCAAAGCGCTATCTTCAGGCTCTTGCGGAGAACCTGTAGCCTTCCCGCTCCAACAACTTTTTCTTCTTGGCACTTCCGCCCTTTCCGCTGTATCCTCCCGCGCTTCCATCACTCCTGATAACTCTGTGGCATGGGATGAGCAATGGGAAGGGGTTCTTAGCGAGCGCATTCCCCACCGCCCTTGCTGCTTTTGGCCTTCCAACCCTTTTTGCGATCTCCGCGTAGCTTGCAGTTTTTCCTTTCGGGATTTTCGCCGTTTCGAGTAGCACGCGCGTCTCAAATGCTGTGAGTCCGCACCCCGCCAATTTTTTTCTTAACAATCTCAACGCACCGCGCGAGCGCTGCCTCGAGCTTCCCTTTCTCAATGCCGTTCGCCCCCGCGGCGTTCGCGTGTCCGCCGCCGCTCCCGCCAAATTCTCTGCCCACCTCAGCCATAACCTCTGCCAGATTAACTTCGACCCTGTGCGCGCTTTTCTGTCTCGCCGAAATTCGGCCGCCTCCCTCGGCCTCGCACCCCACGAAAGCGAAATCGGCCCCGAGCTCCACGAGCGCGGTGGCAGCGCCGGCTTCAAAGGCTCCCACCACGGAGGTTACAGCGAGCACGTCGCCTTGTTCGCCCAACCTCTCTATCTTCGCCCTCTGCGCCGCTTTAAGCATCGCGAGCCTCTGCGACAGGTCGGCCGGCACATCGAGCATGGCGAGCGCTTGGGGGTATGCCAGGCCACTTCTCTCAAGCAGCTCGCCAGCATATTTCAATGTGCGTGCGCTCGCGCTTTTGAAACCCGCCGAATCTGCCAGAATGCCCGCGAGCAACAGGGTGGAGGTTTGTCTATCAAGCCTTTGTTTCCTCAGCGCGTGGTATATCAGCTCGCAAGTGGCATTGAAGGAATTGTCGCAGAACCACCGCCTCGCGCGCACCGAGTCCTTATGCCGAGAGTGGTGATCGATGACTGCCGTGAAAACCGCCGAGCGGAATTTCTGGGCGAGCATGCTTTTTGCATTGGCATCGACTGCAATGACTGCATCGTACTCGGGCGGAAGCTCGTCAACAGCTAGGCCAAGAGTGGTCAGCAAGTGCCTCGCGGGCGAGGTCAGGGTATCCGATGCCACCGCGCGCGCTCCATCCCCAAGAAATCTTTTGAGCGCGAGCGCAGCAGCGACCGCATCCACATCGGCGAGGCTGTGCATGAGGAGGACAACTTTCTTCTTCCTCAGGCTTTTCAGGAAGGTGAGCAGGTTCAACCCGCAGCACCGCTGCCCAGCGCCTGTTCTATTTCTGCCCTGAGCTCGTTGAGGCGCTCTCTCAGCTTTTCCTCCTGTCGCGTGAGCGCGTTGAGGCGCACTCCCAGCAGCTCCTTTTTTTCAGCTAGGTCCTTTTCGGCCTCTTCCTTTGTTGAGGCCACAAGCAGCGTTCCAACCGAGCGATAGATCGGGCCCTTGGTTTTCTTGAGCTCCTCGCCGGCCTCGGCGATCTCATCGAGCTGTGCCTGCACGCTCTGCTTCTGTAGCAGTGTCATCTGAAGCTGATTCTGCAGATTCCGGAATTCTCCAATCCGCTGCTCCATCTCCTTCGAAACCTGCACCAAACAATCACCTCTTTGCAACCATGATGGCTGCGCGCGCAACCTGCAGGAGCCTCATGGCCGCATTCGTGCTTGCCCGCAGCGAGGCCAAGTCGCTCGCGCTTAACCTCACGATGAGCATGTGCCCTTTGGTCTCAGCGCTGCCCTCGCTTTTGGCGCGAAAGCCGAGCTCCTTCCTCAGCGATTTTGCGGCGATCTCGGCCTCCCGCTCGCTCGCAAACGGCACGCGCATCTCCACCTCAAACTCCATGTGCCTTTCTATAAACAACTTTCATTAAAAGGATTTGTTTTCCCCTCCATTCGAATGAGAGCGTTTCCCCATCTGCGGTCACAGTGAGCACATCTTCCTCGCACTCCACGGGTTCAAAATCGAACAGCTCGGCAAGCTCGCCAGCCATTTTGCCCGCCAATATCGCACCCTCTGCGCTGACCTTCTTCCCCTTTCCGCTCAGCCCAACGATTTCAATCTCGGGATGGAGCCACCTCCACACGCGCCCGGTGCTCATGAAAACGAGCCTGCGAGGCTTTCCCCCCTCTTCGTACACTAACAGCGCGCGCGTTTTCCCCAGCTGTCTGGCCCTTTTCGCCACTTCCTCTATCCCCTTCCTCCCTCTATTTTCGTGAATGGAGTTCGGCAGAATGCTCGCGAGTAGCTTGCAGAAGCGCCTTGTTTCGATAGAGGGGTTCCGGCTTGTGGTGATGTACATAGAGAGTGAACGGCTAGTCAGTTTTGACTTCCTTCGCAATCGGCGGGCGGGTCTTGAACAGCACACGGCAGGCGCAGTAAGGGCAGCGCACGAAGTTTGGGTCGAGCTCCTTGACTTCCTTCTTGCATTTCCAGCAGCGGTACATCCCACCACCTACTTCTTGGGCGCCTGCTCTTCGATCAGGCGCCGCGCGGCCTCGCCAACAGGCGTGCTCGCGGCGTAGGCTCCGCCGGCAAATCTCGTTCCGCATGCCCTGCATTCCCATATGGCGTAGCCCTGCCTGCGCACCTTCTTTTTCCCACAGGTTGGGCAGACATAGCGCGCCCGCTTTGCAGCGTTGGCAGCGGCCGCAAGTTTTCTTATCTCAGCGCCGAAACGAACGTGAGCCTTGGCCATGTCATCATCTTTCGCAGACTATTATTAAATTTATATCAGCGCGCGGAGCTCGTTGCCCTTGGCAAGCGCCAGATCGAACAGGTAGTCCAGCTCGGCCCGTGTGAACCCGCCCTTCCCTCCCTTCTGTATGGCACACACGCTTTTCTCCGTTGTCGCTATGGTGATGCGACCGTCCATGGCCGTCTCTTCATCGAGGTTTGGATCCAGCAGCAGCGCATTGCCGATTTTGGCAAAAGTCGTAGTGACGACCTTGTTACCGAGCTTGAGCTCCCCGCTGTACTCCCCCCGCACAATCTCTCCTCCCTCGATCTTTGGAAATTTCGTGTTGGCAAGCGCAGCCATGGCAGCGAGCGCGCTTGCATCGATGAAATTCCCATCATGGTCGAGCACATACAGGTCGATGTAAAGCGCGAGCACTTTCCCCTCATCCAGGTAAAAAGACTTAAGGTCGATGACATTGGCACTTCTTATCCCCCTATCCACCACCCGCGCGAGCTCGATGCTCCTCTCATCTGGGGGGCCGGGCTCGAACGTCGGCGAGGCGAGGGGGAGCAGCTCGCTGTTCGTCGACAGCACGCCCTCATCGGGCCTGTCCTTAAATGGCGTGGTGACATCGAACTTTATTCCCGCCAGCACCTGTGTTTTTCCCCATTTCACTCTCGCGGAGCCTTCTGTGGAGGTCAGCACGCCCTTCTCCACTGTGATGGGCCTGAAAGCATCAAACGCCCTGTCATCCACGCGCTTTCCGGCTTTCACGAGGTCGCGCACATAGTCCTTTTTCAGTTCATCCAGTATCTCCATCAGATCACTCTCTCATAAACACGCTTGAGCGCAGCGACCTGGAGGCTATTGATATATTTGGCCGCGGCCATTCCCATGTCGATGGCTTTCGTGAGCTCCTCTTTTGTCATCTCGCCATCCATCTGCAGCAGCAGCACCTCGTTGTTGCGCGCTGCAATCGCCATGGGCACATCGGCCTCGCCATAGTTGTCCTCCATTTTGTTGCAGTCTATGACGATCTGCCCATCTATCTTCCCAGCGGCTACCGCCGCCACCATATCCTTCATCGGGATGCCGGCGTTGGCGAGCGCCACACTCGCCGCAGTTATGCCCGCACACCGCGTGCCGCCATCGGCCTGCAGCACCTCGATGAAGATGTTTATCTCGGTTTTCGGAAAATGCTCCGTCATGATGACGTTTTCGAAAACTTCGCGGATGACCTTTGATAGCTCGGTGCTGCGCCTGTTTGGTCCCGGCTTGCCGTGCTCCTCGAGGGAGGCGAACGGGCTCATCATATATCTGCATCTCACTACAGCTCTATATGGATTCGTCTCGTGCCTGGGCACGCACTCCTTAGGCCCATACACAGCTGCCAGCACCTTGTTGGTCCCCCACTCAATGTAGCACGAGCCTTCGGCCTTGTGCAGCACGCCCGCCTCTATCTTCAATGGCCTGAGCTCGTCCGGCTTCCGCCCATCAACGCGCCTTCCATCAACGATGAGCTTTGGCTTTTCCATGCATCTCACCCTCTTGCCTCAGAAACTCGGCCATTCTGTCGGTGAGTCCTTTCGTGTGCGCTTCCTTCTCTATTTTTAGGAGCGCTTGAGTGGCAAGCGATGTGTTGCCCCCCTTTATCCACGCGCGTCCGTTATTTCCGATAATAATCTCGCTCTTCGTCGCCTCACGGATGAGGTTGAGCATTGAGCGCTTCCTCCCTATCACCCTCGGCACCTTGGCCGCGGTGATCTCAACAATCTCCCCCCCGACAAGTTTTCTGGCCTCGACCAGCTGCACGTTATTGACCTCATCCACCCCTTTCACGCGCGCTACGATGACATCCCCAAGTCGGAACTCGTCTCGCGTCTCCTTCGTGGACAGGAAGCCGCGGTAGGCGCTCTTGATCTCCACGGTATAGCCCGCGAACTTCACTTCCTCCACAACGCCCACCACAATGTCATCGATGGCAGGGATGTACGGTCCACACAGGGGCACGAGCCGTAGCTCCTCCTCATTAAACAGCGCGAGGATGCTCGAGTAGGTCTTGCCTCCCTCAACGTATGCGCCTGGGATATATTTGGGCGCGTCGAATAGCTTCTCGCCCGGCACGACTATTTTGGCGACGAGTTCAGCCAAACGATCACCTTTTCATTTCACCACTTTTGTTTCGGCCCGCCCGCCCGTCAGCTTGTTTATCCTGTCATAAAACTCCCCTTGCACGCCTGCCGGCATTTCGAGCAGAGCGATGAGGTCGCCGCTCGGTTGCCACTCCTCCTTCTGCAGTCCGTATGCCTTGAGCATGCCGTATGCTTTCTGAGCGAACTCGGCTGGCACCTTCACCGCAATGCGCGTTTTCTCGAACCGCAGGGGCAGGACGAGGCGCAATGCCTTCAGCACTTCCTCGACCTGTGCCTCTGCGTCCTTGAACGGGTCGATGCGCACGCGCGCCTCCTCCATCGCTTTCTCTATCCTATGGGGAGGGTGTGGCGCGCCCGTGCGCGGATCGATGCACTCCCGCGCGAGTATCGCAACGATTTTTTTCCTCTTCTCCTCCAGCATTTCCCTTCTCTGCTCGGTGGTCAGCTGAAGCTCGCCCTTTTTGAGGATCACCTCCGCGATCTTGTAGATGTCGGTGGTGCCAAACGCCTTTTTCACCTCCTCGGCTTTGTGCCTCTCCCCCTTTCTCGCATTCTCGAACACTTCCTCAGCAACGAGCACGTTGGTCAGATCGGGCTTCCTCCCCGTCCTGTAGAGGAAGGCGAGGTTTGGGTCCACGAGGAGCTCAAACCTCTTCCCATGGTGCTCGATGTGGGCCACCACGGCCCCCTCGAGAGTTGTCATACAGCCACTCAATCCGCGAAAATGCGTGAGCGGAATCAAACCTTTGCGATGTATCTCGCGATCTCCTCGCCCGACAGCGCCGTGAATGCCTTTGTCTCCATTGTGGCAACCGAAATGTCAACTGTGTCGGGCCTCAGCTTCACATCGCCGCTTTTCTTAAGTGCCTTGAGCGCGAGCATTATCCCCTCATCGATCTCCATCCCTTCCTTGTATTCCTTCTCAAAATACTCATCAACTTCCTTTTTCCCCGCACCTATGCTGTCGGCCTTGTAGCCCGTGAGCGCGCCGCTGGGCTCGGCCTCAAACAGGCGTGGCGCATCATCCACGCCAGCGATCAGCAGCGACACGCCGAACGGCCTTATCCCCCCATACTGCGTGTAAATCTGCATGAGGTCGGACAGGCTCTTGCCTATGTGCTCGACTGTCACGGGCTCGTTGTAGGCCAGGCGGTGCCTCTGGGCTTCAAGCCTCGCCGTATCCACGAGCCTTCGCGCGTCGGCCACGAGGCCGCTGGCAGTCGCCGCTATGTGCTTATCGATGGCGAATATCTTTCGCATGCTCTCAGGCACGAGAAGGCGGGACAGCAAGCTCTTGTAGGCCACGAGGATGACGCCGTTCTGGCACACCAGGCCGATGGCCGTGGCTCCGCGTCTGACCGCCTCCTTGGCATACTCGACCTGAAACAGTCGGCCATCCGGCGAAAACACCGTTATTGCTCGGTCATATGCTTGAGGAGAAACAGGGTACAAACAAACCCCTCTCTCTATTTTTCTCTGCTACGCATCTGTTTTTGACATTCAGTTTTAAATAGATTGCTTCGCGCATTCGCGCTTAAGTTTTTATACCAATTTCGCTAATGAACTCTTGCATTATGGTTCCGCTTCCAGCGGAGAAAACAAAGGCACCCCAACCATCGGAGCGTAGGGAGCGCCGCTCCTGGTATGCGCGGTTTTTCGACTTTTTGCCTTCTGCGAAATTGCAATTCAAAACAGCTTGGCAAGAGGCGATACCAGACCTTGTGAACCTATACAACTCCTCCTGGATCAATCCTCAGGAGTTGGAAAAATTCCCGGAAGAGATGAGGCAGCGGGCAGAGTTGCTGCGCATCACGCGTGAGCAGCTTGCGAGTCAGCTCAAGCATTTCCCTGAAGGACAGATCGTGGGCATAGTGCGCCAGCAAGGCCAATTGAAATTAGCCACCATGCTCAATACGCTCGTCTGGCCCGTCGGCTCGATCGCAGACATTCCGGGAAGCTACAGAGAGATAACCGCGGAGAGAACTTTTGCGGCGCATGTCCCGCCCGCCCGCATTCCTCCTGGAAAACAAGGCGTGCTTTTCTGCGTTTCCATCGCCGCGGGACCCGAGTTCCGTGGGCTGACATATGCTCAGCAGACTATCGAGCATGGGGTGAAGTTTGCCGAAAGGCGCGGCCTGCTGGCGGTTCCCTACTCAGCACCACGCGGGTTTGGCGTGTACAAGCTCGCACACCCGAATATGAGCATAGAGGAATATCTCCTTATCACTCGGCCGCCGAGAAGCAGCGATGCCTATAGGGATTATTGCGCACACCTGAAGAGGCTGAACCACGCTCGCCGGAACCTCTTTCGCGCAACTTATCGGGGAGCACTGCGTCCGCTCAGCCACGATGAGTGGCAGAAGGAGGCCTTCGCTGATGCCGGGAGTGAGCCGAGCCGAGAGGCATTCCTCTCTTTTCTTGAGAGGCGCGGTGTGTGGTTCGAAAAAATGTACGGCAAACTGCCCACTGTGGTGGATTACATACGCCTGACAGGCAGACATCACATCGATCCGGTGATGAATTTTCACATCCAGAATGGCGCGGATTTCATCTACGATGGAAATGGTGACATAGCCTGCATTTTCGCCAACTCTCGACCAGAGGACATTTTTGCGGCTGGCTACAATATCTGCCTAACCTACTCGCCCAGCCCGCTCTTCAGGCCGAAAGGCGTGTGAATATGCCCGACAGATTGCTCATTCAGACAAGCGCGGGAAACTTCTTTGTCTCCCCACACGAGATCGTCAAGGTGGCTGTGGGCGAGGGGCGCTACGCCGAGAAATATGCCTATGACCTCAACGAGGGCGACATGGTGCTCGTTTCGAAAGAGTACATCAAGTTGCCCGTTACGCTCGAGCAGGTGGATGCCATCCTGTACGACAACCTGCCGCGGTACAGGGACACCTTTGCCGTTCTGTTCGAGTTGAACAGGAATGGTGAGCGCATTCCCCGTCTGAGATGCGAGCTCATCAGGGGACTAGGGGCCAAGCAGATCGTGCGGGAAGAGAGGGCTAAAACGCTGAAGGAAGAGGGCGATTACGAGCCTGCCGAATATGCCGTGATGACCGACAAGATTAAGGAGTTCATCGGAGGAGCTAGAACACCCGAGACCATTCGAGCCTGGTTGCGGGGAGAAGTCATCGCGCCCAGCGAGGCCGAAATATTAGCCGCATTGAGCGCTGTCAATCCTGTATTCGAGGAAATGGCGCGCGATGGGAGCCCATTTGCCGAGAGCTATGCTGTGTATGTCACCATAAGGCGGGGAGTGATGAGATGCATCGCGCAGATAAAGGCTGCGGGCACCGGCCAGCCGAGCGCTCACCGTGAGCCCACAGGAAAGGTGCGCATTAAGGATGCGCTGAGCATCGTGCGCAACCACTTCCTTTCCGACATAGACGAACAGATTGCGGCAGCAAGCATCGGGAAAATTACTGAGGTTAATGGAAAAGGTGAGAAATGCGCGCCAACGGGCGAGGGCGTTTTTCCCAAAAAGATCATCAGCGCTAAGCTGGAGCACACTCGGATGGAGGAAGTTTATGCGCTTTATCTGATTTCCAATGAGATGATGCAGAAGCTGATTGAGAAGTACTATAATGTGGATTTCATCACAGCAAATCTTATACTCTGCCTTTTGTGTGAGCGGCTCGGCATCAAGCATCCGGATTCGAATGAGTTCATAGAATTCTATAACCAGCTGCCTGAAAAAGCGCAGAGCACCTTTAAGGAGATTGCGGCCGACCTGATGGGCGAAATTGAAAGAGGCAGCGAGCTCGTGCCTGGTCAGCAAGCCCAGAACCTACTGAATGCGTTTGAGCGCTCGCTGAGAGTTTTACCGAAGCTCTACTTCACATCCCACGAGGTGTTTAGAGATTGGGCAAGGGCGAAATTCACCGGACAAGCCGACAGGAAAGAAAGAAAGGAGCTTGAAAGAAAGCTCGAGAAAATTGAAGACAAACTAAAGAGAAAATACAACATTGACAAGAATTACTCGAAGAAGCTGCTTTTGGAGGCCTATCGCGGTCTCAGGCGTATCATGCTCATGATGGGGATACCGTTGGTGATGGACCCCTATCGGTATAAAGAAGAGGCCGAAAAGATAGGCATGAAATTCTTTACCCGCGACGAAGCGGCCGCGATCGCGAGAAAATTCGGTATAGAGTGGTTCATCCCGCTCATAGAAAAAAACTTTCTTTCAGAAGAGCCTTTCCTGCTTGCAGGGTTCAGGGAGAGAAATAAGGCTAACGAGGAAGCAGCCGCCAAACTTTCCGCAGTTGATGCGTTGGAGAGAAGGCAAGCCATCGAGGCGCTTGTGAGAAAAGGGGAGGCATGTTATCATGTGCTCACCACCATAGCGCTCTCGCCGCGCGTGCCGGATGACACCCTCAACAGCATTCTTGATGTTTTCGCGAGCGTGGCGAGCCCGCGCTGCTTGGAGGCGCTCATATTGCTTGAGAGAAAGCATAGGCCCGAGAAGACAAGAGACAAAATAGCCGAGGTTTTCGGGCGCATTGCCAGTAACGAGAAAAACCATCCGCTCATCCGCCAGTTGGCACAGAACTTTTTTGAGCATGCCACAAGGCATTCGAAGGTGATTGAGCTTCCGGCGCGCTCCCTCCAGCCCGCCACAAACAAAAAGCCGACGCCTATCCCCCGCTAGCGAGTTTTGCCCTCAGCTTTCTGAGCGTGCCCGAGACGGCCAGCGTGCGCAGCGCGGCCCTCTTTTTGCCTATCTCATCGAGAAGAAAAAGTGCGGCCCTCACTGATAGCACCTCGGCGGCATTGCACTGCAGCACGCATATGCCCCTCTTTGCATCGAACTCGACAAAGCGCACGCCTGCCCTCGCAACCCCCAACTGACCGAGGAAGGCGAGCGCGGCGCGTTCCACGGCCTCGCTCACTTCCCTCTCGCTCACCTCGCCCTCGCTGGCGACCTCGAGCGCGAGCCACCGGTCCTTTTCCCTCATCGTCGGTTTGAGTGCCATCACACCCCCTCCAACACAGCGCGCGGCTCGGCGCTCAGCGCGCAGAGCGCCTGGCTTCGGCTTACACCGAGCGCCACTTCGGCAAATGCGGCGATGTCGAGCGGCCTCCTCATCTCGAACTCGTTCCTTGCTCTGCTGGTGATGACATAACTCGCGCCGAACTTGATGCAGAGCTTTAGGAAAAAGGCCATCCTCGCGATAACCTTCGCCCTCTCGCTCCCTTTTGCCGCGAGCACAAAGGCGATCGGGATTTCAAATGGCTTTTCCTCCTCGGCAGCCTTTCTGAGCATGCCCGTATCCGGAACAAAATTCGTCGAGCACAGCACATCGAACCTGCGCGCGCCCTGCGCCAGCGCCGCGGGGTCGGGCGAGGAGAGGATGTTCACCTTGCCCTTCTCGGGTTTTATCCTGCCGAGCTCGCCAGCCCTCCTCACAAACCGCTCGAGCACTTCAGCTCCTTCGGCGCACACCCTCGCGTATCCGAACCTCTCGGGCTTCTCGCATCTGAAACGCGCGTGCAGGTCGATGAACTCCATACAGAGAATTTGGGCAGAACATTTATATATCGGAAGCAGACAAAAAATAACCGCTGGTGGTGTGTGGTGCGTGGCGGGCATGCCAACGTGAGGGGCAACAGAGAGCAGAGCGACACCCCTGCTGAGAGCACGATCAGAGGCCGCGATCCGGTTTCAAAGCGTGGCTCAAGCGCAGGGGCTTCGGGCGCATTCGTCTCACAGCGTCCACTTGTGGATGCCGCTGAGAAAAAATCGCTTCTCGTTGTTTATACCGATGGCGAGCCGGAGAAAAAGGATGCATACTTCATGCTAGCTTTCAAACACGGCGCCATCACCCTCGCCAAGCCGGAGGCCGCGCTACGGCAGGCGGAGCTTATGAGCTTTGGCATCATCATTTTTGACAACTGCCCGCTTGAAGCTGAGTACATCGTGGAGGAGCTTCGCAAAAATGGGAGATGGAAATTCATCTCGGTGGACAGCCGGGTTGCCGATGCCTTCAAAGAGCTCGGAGAGGATTGGATCTGCGTGAATTCGCACGAGCTGCTTGAGGAAGCGCTCAATAGACTTAAGTGAGAAAATGCACGGCGAGAAAAATGCACGGGCGCAAAGGGAGCAGCACGGCACGCGCATCCGCGGCAAACAGCCCATGGCTGAGAGCATTCAGGAAAAACCGTTCGGCCATGCGCGCGTGCTCGTGGTATTCAGAAATAAGGAGGTGCTCAAGAAAAATCATAAAGAATACAAAAGGCTCAAGGAAAAAGTTGGCTCACTCCAGTTCGCAACCCTTGAGGAAGCCCGCCTGGGGAGCGCGAATGTCATTGTGTATGATGGCGTCATGGCCAGCTCCGCCATGCCTGCCGTGCTGGAGCAGATAGCAAGGCTGCGCGCCGAAGCTCCGGAGACAAAAATAATTGTTATCGGAAGCGGCCTCTCGGAGGCCGTGGGGAATGGCGGCGCCATTGTGAAAAACCGGAAAGACATCGAGCACGCGCTCGCTGAGCTGTGCTAGAGCAGTCCCCTTGCCTTCCTGCCGGCTGCGGTAAGCCCTCTGAAAGCCCTCCCTTTCTGAAGAGGCAGGCCCGTTGCCTTTGGGTCTGCAAGGATCACTTCGAAATAGTCATTGCTTCCGTCTCCGCCAACCCAGTAAGAATTGAGCACCTCAAGATTCCTGTATGCCCTCGCGGCTCTTTGCTCGGCGATGGCCTGGTTGCTGAGCTTGGGTGAGAAAAACCTCCCATACCTTGATGGTTTCCTTCCCTTTCGTGGCTTTTCCCTCTTCCTTCTCCCCTTGAGCACGCGTACCCTCACCACAACAAATCCTTTCTTTGCCTTGTAGCCGAGCTCCCTCGCCCGCGCTATATTCAGTGGCCGCTCAACCCTCACGAGCGTGGGGCCTTTGTTCCACGCCGCAATGCGCTTCTTGTACTCCGGAGAACGAGCAGCATACTCTCGCTGGAAAGCCTCCTTCATGTATTTGTAAAAACCCATCCGCTCACCCGCTCGTTCAGGCTGCAGAACGCAGTCTCCTACATTCGAGCGCATTCTTTCAATCGGACAAATTATATTAAGATAACGCCGGGGAGGAGATTCGAACTCCTAACCCCACGAGGGGACCAGATTCGGAACCGCAGGAGAGCCGAGTCCCCTTCAGTTTATCCCGATTAGTTTTCGACTCGAGTCTGGCGCGATACCAGGTTCCGCCACCCCGGCAGAGATATTCTGCAAAAACAAGCTATTAAATGTGGCCCTGGAGCTATGCGGGCACCTTTTCTGCCCCGCGCTTTTCCTCTCCTTTTCGGATTTCTGGTCCCTTGGGCGGCTCTTTCTCCCTCTTTCTTTCCCCTCTCCCCTTTTTCAGGCTTGGAAACATTTTGAGTATGGAGTCCTCGCTCCTCCCTTTCTCCCTGGCTAGCTCTGCGTATCGTTGAATCATCTGCTCGGCAATACCGCCCGGATATGCGGCCGCCACATTCTCCAGATGTTTCCTCTCTTCTTCCCCGAGTCGCTCAACCATTTCGAAGAACACATTGTTCGCTGTCCTGAAGTTCCTCCGTATGATGAAATCAAGCCCGCTCCATTTCATGAAACGCTCGAACCATCCTTTGGGATTATCAAGCCTGTCAAACGCTTCCTGCGGTATAAACACCTTCAACAGCTCAGCAAGTGAGCTGTAAATCGAAATGAGCTGCTTCTCCTCTTTTTCCCTAAGCTCACGCTCATATTTTTTCCATTCTTCTCCATCCATGTGGGCTTTTTGCAAACCGAATTTAAAAGCTTTGGTGCAAAAATATACAGCCTCCGTAGCTCAGCGGTCAACCTTTTTCCCTCACCCGCTCCAAAAGCGTTGGCGGAAAAGTGGTTAGCTAGAGAGCGACCGCCTCGTAAGCGGTAGGTCGAGGGTTCAAATCCCTCCGGGGGCTCTTGCAAGCAGCGACCTAATTTATTATAATCTTTAGCCGAGAAACTTCCCCATGGAAAAACGCGTTTATGAGTGTCCGGCTGCAGATTTCGGCAGGCTCAAGGCACTGCTCGGAAAAGACCCTTATGCGCCAGTAAGTTTTGCTCGCCAAGGCTACATTCTCAAGGAGGGCAAGGCAGTGGGCGGCGAGGCCGACAAGTGCTATGTGCAGCTGAAGGGGGAGAGCGATTTTTTCAAGTGGGCTGAGGATAGGTTCCGCGAACTGCCGAGCGTGAAGCGCGCGCCAAAGGAGATGGAGGAAAAAATCAACAAAGCGATTGAGGAGGAGGAGAGCGCAGCTGAAAGCGGGTTCGGCTCGCTGTTCGGTTAACTCGGTCCTGCCCTTTTCTCCGCGAGCCTCCTCTTGTAATTCACGGCATCGTTGATGGCGCGGATGAGGGCCAGCACGCTGGCCATGACGATGTCCCCGCTCACAGCGTTCGCCGCAAACACATTGCCCTTTTCATCCACCACTTTTATGGTCACGTCAGCCAGCGCGTCAGTTCCGCCCGTAATCGCCCTCAGGTTGTACTCGGTGAGCTTGATTTTGGCCTCCGGCCCCAGCACGCTCTGGATGGCATTGCTGGCTGCATCCACAGGGCCCACGCCCTGACTTGCGCCCTTGAGAAGCTCGTCGCCGTATTTGACCACGATGCTCGCGGTCGGAGTGATCTTGTTCCCGGTGACCACGGTCACCTCCTCGAGCGTGACGACGGGCTTTCTGGCGACCGCATGCCCTATTACATCTTCAGCTATCGCGATGATGTCCTCGTTGTAAATCCTTTTCTTGGCTTCGGCCAGCTCTTTTATCCTGTTCGTGATGTCAACGATGAGTTCCTTCGCCACATTTTTGTACCCGAGCTCGGCCAGCGCGGCCTCTATCGCGGCTTTCCCGGTATCCTTACCTATGACTATGCGCCTTTTCTGCCCCACGAGCTCGGGCGGGAATGGCTCGAAGGTCATTGCCTGCTTGAGCACGGCATGCGTATGTATGCCGCTCTCGTGCGCGAAGGCCGTGGAGCCGACGATCGGGTAGTTGGGCATGAGATATACCTCGCTGTATTTCTCCACGAGCCGTGACACCTCGGTCAATTTTTCTGTCTTAATACCGGTCTTCACTCCATACAGCGCGTGCAGGGACATCACGACCTGCTCAAGGCTCGCATTGCCCGCGCGCTCTCCGAGCTGGTTTATTGTGACATGCACCTCATCTGCGCCTGCCTCGCACGCGGCCAGCGTGTTGGCCACCGCCAGGCCGAAGTCGTTGTGGCAGTGCACTTGGATGTCGCAGCGCAGCTTTGGCCTCAGCCGCGCGATGAGCTCTCTCATCGCGCTCGGGTGCATCACCCCCACCGTATCGGGGATGTTTATGGCATCGGCCTTCGCCTTTTCAACGGCCTTGCAAACTTTCAGAAGGTAGGGAAATGGCGTTCTTGTGGCATCCATGGGCGAGAAAATGCAGGGCAGGCCGTGAGCCTTGACCAGCTCAACGGCCTCGACCGCCATCTGCAGCACTTCCTCCTGCGTCTTGCCCATCTGCCACTTCAGGTGGATGGGCGAGGTGGAGATGAAAGTATGCACGATGTCGACATCGGCCGCGATGCACGCTTCGAGATCGGGCTTGAGCACGCGCGCCAGCCCGCACACGCGGCTGCTCAGGCCGAGCCCGGCTATTTTCTTTACAGTCTCAAATTCCGGTTTTGAGTTGATGGGGAAGCCGGCCTCAATGGTGTCGACGCCGAGCTCGTCCAGCGCCTTTGCTATCGCGACTTTTTCCTCGCTTTTGAATGTGACGCCGGGCAGCTGCTCGCCGTCCCTCAGCGTGGTGTCAAATATTTTTATCCTCTTGCGCATGTTGCGGAAACGCCTGTTGACTTCCTTGTTGTACTCGCTGACATAGAACTTGGCCCGCATGTGTACACATTGCCATCTCATATTTATAAACTTCCCGCGCGAAGCATCTCCATGCCCTACTGGCTCGAGTGCATTGCCTGCCGCAGGAGATATGAGGCGGGCGACATCGTGTATGCCTGCACCGAATGCGGCGACCTGCTGGACATTCGCTACGAGCACAAGAGGCCACCGCGCATCCGTGAGAGAATACCGGGCGTGTGGCGGTATGGCGATTTCCTCCCGTTCGATGACCCGAAGCACATAATTTCGCTCGGCGAAGGCGACACGGGCTTGTACGCCTGCCCGAGCCTTTCCAGCGAGCTGGGCCTTTCCCGGCCCCTCTATGTTAAGAACGAGGGCGAGAACCCCACCGGCTCTTTCAAGGATAGGGGCATGACTGTCGGCATAACAAAGGCGCGCGCGCTCGGCGCCAAATGCGTCGGGTGTGCCAGCACAGGCAACACGAGCGCCTCGCTCGCAGCCTATGCCGCACGCGGCGGCTTGCGCTGCATCGTATTCGTGCCAGCGGGCAAAATAGCAATGGGCAAGCTGGCCCAAGCCCTTGTCTACGGCGCAGAAGTCTTCGCGCTCGAGGGGAATTTCGACGATGCCATGCGCGCCGTGCTCGAGCTCAGCGCGCAGGGCAAGATCTACCTTCTCAACTCCATCAACCCCTACAGGGGCGAGGGTCAGAAGACTATTGCTTTTGAGATCGCAGAGCAGCTCGACTTTAACTTGCCGGAATACATTTTCGTTCCGGTCGGCAATGCCGCCAACATCAGCGCAATCTGGAAGGGCTTCAAGGAATTCCGCGAGGCGGGCCTCATCGAGGCCCTCCCGAAAATGGTCGGCGTGCAGGCAGAGGGTGCGGCTCCGCTTGCCCGCCTCTTCGCCAGCGGTTCGGATGACTTCAGGCCGGAACCAAATCCGAGGACTGTGGCGAGCGCTATCCAGATAGGCAATCCGGTTTCGTGGAAAAAAGCGATCCGCGCGGCCAGGGAAAGCAGAGGCAGAATCATCGCAGTGAGCGATGAGGAAATCCTCCGCGCGCAGTCCCTGCTCGCCTCTCGGGAGGGCATTTTCGTTGAGCCTGCCAGCGCAGCGAGCATCGCGGGGGTAAAGAAACTGCGGGAAAAGGGCGAGCTTTCAGAAGACGCCTCTGTCGCGTGCGTCTGCACGGGCAATGGCCTCAAAGACCCCGATGCGGTTATCGGCCGCTACCAAGGCGCGATAAAGAGGATAAAGAACCTGAAGGAGGCGAGGCTTTAGCCTACAGCGCCCTGTCTTTCGTGTAGTACCACTGCACTTGTCCTTTCGCAGCCTCTTCATCGATATTCTCTTCTTCGATTATTGAGCGCGTGCGCGCTGGCGGGACAACCTCAACCAACATCCACTCCCCGTTTTGTTTCCTGAAACTCCAGTATTCCTCCCAGGGGGTGACGTACTCGTCTTTCCTCGTAATTTTTTCCCCTTTGTACTCTATTCTCTGCGCATGCGCGCTTATGCGCGCGGTGAACTCATCCCTATTCTTGTCGTTGTAGTTCTTGACGAGGACGATGTCGACTTTCCTCACGCACATATTCCTGTACTCCACCTTTCTGTTCTCCTTCTTCATTGCATCAATCTGGCTACGGAAATGCGAAGCGGCTTCGGGCAGTAGGAAAGGCTCGACGGCAGTCAGGTCCCTTTTTTCGAATGCTGTGAGCACGCGCACGAAAATTTCTCTCGCGCGCATTTTCATGAAATCCTCGTCCCAGCTCTTGTCCGTAGAGGAAAGAAAGTTCAGCATGCGGTGAACCCTGTCCGCCTTTTTTCTGAGCGCCTCATCGAGCCAAGGCGCTTTTTCAATGGGGGGTGCCGCGAGCGCACCGTAAATGTTTTTCAGCTGCCAGGGCGTCAGCTCCTCCACAAAATTTTCTTCAGCGAGCGCATCCGACTCGCGCGTCTGATTTATTTCCCGCAAAAGCCAGTTGTTTCCCTGCCTCTGGAATACCCAGAATTCTTGGAAAACCGCTGGCTCGGAGTCGCCCCTCAAGAACCTTCCATCCCTGTCATCCACGTAGTAATCCCTCGCGCTCGCTTCCACAAGGACGGTGAACTCTTGCTGGTCTTTCTTTGCATAGTGCCTGAGGTGCACGATTTCCAGCTTCCTCAACTGGAGGTCATCCAGCTTGTTTATCTCGTGGTTCCTCTTAAGCGATTCAAGCTGGCTGACGTGCTGCGCATAGAGGTTAGGCATGAGCAACGGCTGCATGGGGGCGTACTCGCGCGATTGCCAGCACTCTTGAAGTTTGAAAAAAGTAGTTCTCGCGATCCTCTTCAGCTCATCGGGATCCCACCGCGGGTCTATGCTTTTGAGGTAAGCCAAGAGCTTTGCGGTTTTGGCTGCCTTTGCATCCACTTGTGAAGAGGGATAACAATAATCGAGGTCTGCGCTTAGGCGGCTTTTCCGGCGTATTATCCAGAAAAGGCCACACGTCACTACTCCGAACATCAGCAGCGAAATGGCCATCCCACAAAGTTGCTCCTCCAGCGAAGGGGGCACGACGATTTTCACCATTCCGATTCCGGATACATTCATCTCGCTGTAGCCCAGGCACTCCTCGCGCGTCGCGCATTCGAACCGAAGCTCCCTCGATATTGCAAAATTGGTTAGGTTTGCACAGCGCCATGCCTCCTGTGTTGCCTTCACGCAGTTTTCAAGCGTGCGCGCGCTGTTTATGTTGGTTTTCAGGAAATACACATAGATGCACTGGGTTCCGTTCGCGTAAGAGCCGTTGGCCAACCTCAGGCGCGTGGGCAGGCCGCACATCGTCGCATGCGTGTAAGGCGTGCTTCCGCTGCCTCCTCCGCCTCCCTTGTTGTGCACAACAAAACCGTTTGCAATAAACGTGAACGGCTCCCCAATCTCCAAATTATACACACGCTCCTCCCCAAGATAGGTTGCGGAAACTATCCTCTCCTCCCGCAATTCTCCGTTCTCGCCAATCACCATCACCACATCGCCGGCAGAAAGCTCAGACGCCTCCTTAAAACTCCCGCCCGGAGTGAGGAAAGGATGCTCGGCTGTCGTGTTTACCGCTCTTCTCTCCGTGCGGAGCTGGAGCACGCGCGTTCTGGTCGTGAACACGCCGCGCACAACCGCCTTTTTCACAGAGCCGTCAGGCGCCACCGCGGTCACCATGTTCCCCGCCTTTACCGCCTCAATGTGCCGCTCGCCCTCAGGCGTAGCTATCCGTGTCCCTGCTGCAAAACACCCGCCGCCCTTGTTGTGCACCGCGATGAAGTTTGCGAAATACGTGTTCGGCCATTCCGTCCTCGGGTTGTACGTTGTTACGTTCGCAAGCACCGTCTCCTTTGAAACAACCCTCTCCGGAGAGAGGCCGCTTCCATTGAAAACGAATATTCTGTCGCCGGGCTCCAGCCGCTCGGCAGTCACGAACACGCCGTCGCCCAAGTAAAACGGGTGCTCTGCAGTGACGTTCACCTCATAACTCTCCGTCCTGATTACGTAATACTCACGCGCGCTCGCCGTATACACTTCGATCACGCTCGCGTTGATCACCTCGCCCTCGTAAGTGAAAGCCTTCAGCACGTCACCCGGCTTCACCTCGCTTATCCTCTTCCACGAGCCGTCAGCTGTCAGCACGAGCGTGTCCGGCAGGAAAGAGCCCTTGTTGTGTGCGATGATGGAATTCGCGAGGAAAATGCCCCTGCTGTCCACAAGCAGGTTGTACGCTTCAGTCTCCTTTTTGTGTGGAACAATGGAAACAACGCGGTCAAGCTTGGCAGTGTTGTTGGAATAGACCACCACTGTGTCGCCTGCCGCGAGCTTTGCCGCCTCCTTAAACCTGCCATCCCCTATGTACAAGAGGTGCTCTCCGGTCACATTCACCGATGTGGTCGCAGTGGTTATCTCGTAGTATTTTGATGCGTTAGTGGCATACAGCACAACGACGCGCGCGATCCCATCCGGCGTGACAACCTCTTCTCCAGCAGAAACCGATTTGATGGGCTTTTCCCCGCTTGTTGTCAGCACGAGCGTGTCCGGCAGGAAGCACCCGCCGCCTCCTCTTGCCGCCGCCAGGGACGAGAGTGCGAGGATGAGAAAAAGGCGTTGCAAAACGCCGGGCCGGAGCATTCGTCTGCCCCTTCAGAATATTCCGGATATTATCGCAGCTGCGATGATTATGCTTATCCCCAATATGACTGCCTGCGTTATCTGCCCCACATAACTTGCCACTGCAAGGTTTCCCCGCGCGAGCTCTCTCTCGTCGTTTATTCTCGGGGTGAGCCTGTCCACTATCTTCGGCACGATGAAGGTCGCAATGCCTATCAAAAAGATTCCCAGAATTCCTCCCAGCAGTGTGTACAGCACTGCAAGGGTCATGTTTTCGGTCACTGTAGCGCTCAACACCATCAGACCACCTTAAATTGCGCTTTGTGTCGCGCTTTAAATATTTACTCCTCGGCCTCCGGCTTGAGGCTCTGCCACCAACGCAGCATCCATATTGCGGGAATCACCGTGGTGAGGAATATCACCAGCACGATGATGTGCCATGAGAAAACAGAAAAGCCTGCGAGCGTCGCGAGCGCCTTGTCGCTTTGGATTGGGAAGTACGGGATGCCGAAAATGGTGGCCACAGTATTCGGCACCACGCTGGCGGTCGCGAGTATGGTGAGCAGGATGGTTATGGCGGTCAGTTTTTTTATCTTCTCGTTTATCCTGTTGCTTATCGCTGTGTGGTACACGCTGAGGCTGTCCGTCAGCACATCCCGGTAGGTCGCGTTCAAGTCGATGAGGTAAATCAACGCATGATTGATATCATCAAGCGCATGTCCGAGCATTTCATCCACCTTCAGGAACTTCACCCTGTGCACCTTCAGATCGAAAGCGAATTCCCTTGTGTGCCAGAAGACCTTGTTCGCGAGAAGGAGGGCGCGCTTCAGGTCGAGCAGTGTCACGATCGCGTCGCTGCCCACCTCCTTGATCACTCTCTCCTCGATGACCTCTACCTCATCCTCCAGCCTGTCCACAAGGTACTCGAATTTCTTTGTGAGCTCCTGAAGGATGTAGACGATGATAATCTCTTTTTTCACAGCCCGCATGCGCTTTTCCATGGCAGTCTTTATGAAAGAGGCGAGGATCTCGTCTGCGCCAACTGTTACGAGCATGCGTTCGTTGAAGAAAGCGTACATGCGCCGCTTCTTTATTCCCTCTTTGTAATCGAGCCCGATGAAGACCACGCCCGTCCAATCCTCAAGCTCCTCATATGAAGGGTATTCGGCCTCCTCAAGCCTCTCGAAGGCATCGAGCGGGATGCCGAAAGAAGCCAATCCCTCCCGCGCCTCTTCCTCTGAAAAATCGGCCCAAACCGCCCTGCCCTTACATTCTTTTGCGCTCGGCTGGGGGACTTCGGCGCATTTCCCCAAGTCAAGCACGCGCATGTCTGCCCATCCGATTCCCCATTTAAAAACTTGACCCGTGGCCGCATCCGCCCTTGTTGAACATTGTTCATTTTTTTAGCAGATTTTACTTTATTCATCGAACATTTGCACGCTTGGGATAAACTATATTAATATGTTTTCCAGAAATAGAAAACGGGTGGTCTAATGGCGGGAGAGGAAACAAAACAGAAGATTTTGAAGGACGTGAAGGAAAAGGGCGTGAATTTCTTCCAGCTTCGTTTCGTTGATATTTTTGGAATACCCAAGACATGTGAGATTCCCATCAAGAGGCTGGATGAGGCGCTCGAGGAGGGCTTCTGGTTCGATGGCTCCTCCATTGAGGGCTTTGTGCGCATTTTTGAAAGCGACATGTTCCTTAAGCCAGACCTTTCCACCTATGCCACGCTCCCCTGGACTGGCCACAAGGTCGCGCGCTTCATCTGTGATGTTTATGTTGATGAGAAGACGCCATTTGAGGGCGATCCGCGCTATGTGCTGAAGCGCGCGCTCGCCAGGGCGGCCGAGCTTGGCTTTGACTACAAGGTGGGGCCAGAGCTCGAGTTCTTCATTTTTAGGGAACAAAATGGTGCAGCAAGCCCCAGCCTCGTTTCGGATGCCGCAGGCTATTTCGACCTCGACCCGGTCGACCTGTCCGCGGACTTCAGAAGGGAGGTGATCATCCAGCTGGAGGCCATGGGCCTAACCGTCGAGATGGGTCACCACGAAGTCGCGCCGGGCCAGCACGAGATTGACTTCAGGTATGGCAATGCGCTGAATATCGCCGACCAGGTGATCACCTATAAGCACACGCTGAAGACAATGGCGAAGAAATATGGCCTCTACGCTTCCTTCATGCCCAAACCCATCTTCGGGGTCAACGGCTCGGGCATGCACGTGCACCAGAGCCTGTGGAAAGGGGGGAAGAACGCCTTTTTCGATGCGAATGACAAGTACAAGCTCTCCAAGGTCGCCCGCTCCTTCATAGCCGGCCAGCTCAAGCACGCGCGCGAGTTCTGTGCGGTCACCTCGCCCACCGTGAATTCATACAAGCGCCTTGTGCCGGGCTACGAAGCACCCGTCTATATCTGCTGGGGGCAGATAAACCGCTCCGCGCTCATCCGCGTTCCGCGCCACATCGCCGGCAGGGACTCCTCGACGCGCGCCGAGCTGCGCTGCCCCGACCCGAGCGCAAATCCCTACCTCGCATTCGCAGTCATGCTGGCAGCAGGGCTTGACGGCGTGAAGAACAACCTCACACCGCCCGAGCCCGTCGAAGAGGATGTGTATCATTTTGATGAGGCTAAGCTCAAGGCGCTCAACATTCCATGCCTTCCAGGCTCGCTCGAGGAGGCGGTTGAGGAGCTCGAGAACAGCAAGCTTATGCGCGACGCTCTTGGCGAGCATGTGTTCGCCAAGCTCATCGAAGCTCAGCGAGAGCAGTACAACGATTACAGGTTGCGCGTGACGCCGTGGGAGCACGAGAAGTACTTCACCGTGCTGTGACCACGCAGCGCTTTTCAGAAACTCCGCGCAAGGTATAAAAAGAGGAAGGAGGGCGCAACCGCGCCCTTTCAAAACAGCTATGCGTTCTTCAGCCTCGCGCGCGCCACATAGCCGGCCTTGTCTATGTAGTACATCCAGCCGGGTTCTTTTGTGATTTTCTCTGTGCCCACCCTCTTTTTTGTTCCTCTGGGGTTGTTCCTCATCGGCGCGCGCCAGACATAGCCGTCCTTTCCAACATAGTAGAGGTACCCTTCCTCCCTCTCAATCTTTTCTTTTCCTATTCTCTGTCCCATCCAATCCACCTCACACGGCGCGTGGGCGCCCTCGGAGGTGGTTTACATCCCTGATTTAAATACATTTCGCCCGACGATAACGCCTTTAAATACCCCGGAAAAATCGTGTCATGCGCCCCATCGCCGCGCTCTTGCTTCTCGCCTTGGCGGCCAGCGCGGCCTCTCTCGACGAGCTCATCGCCGCCTACATGGATTTCAACGAGAGCGCACGGGCGCTTGCACTCGATGGCAATGCCTCTCTCGTTCTCATCAACGGCATTCCCTCGTTCATCGCATTCACCGACGCAGAGGGGAACGCCTCGCTCCTCACGGAAGAAAATGAAATCCGCGCGCGCCTGTCCGCCTACGCGCACGCAGCCAACCGCTCGCCCTCGCTTCTCCTTCCCGCGCCCGCGCAGTCCGCGCGCCTCGCCGCCCTCCTGCTGGCTTTTAATGCCTCGCGCGAGCCTGCCGAGAGCGAGTGCCGGCGGCTCATCGGCATAGACAGGTATCCCTGTAGCGACTTCGAGAGCTGCCTGGCTTCGTGCTATACGCCGATCTGTCGCGGGCTCGCGCTCGATGCAGGTCCGCCTTTCGTTCATAGCATTGTGGATTACTCGCGCGCGCTCGCGGCCATGGATGCAGAGCTCAATGCCGCGCTCGATGCCATCCGTAACCTCCCCAACGCCACGACGCCCGCTTCCCACCAGCTTGAGCGCGCGCTCTCCTCCCTTGCCTCCCTGCGCGCGCTCGCGCTGAAGAGCATCTCTCTCAACCCGCTTTTCCTGGCCACCGGCTACTACTTCTGCCCCCTGCCGGCATTCAACTATTCCGCGCTCGCCGAAGCCGAGCAGGAGGTTGGGCTGGCTCGGACAAAGCTTCTTCTCATTCTCGCGCCCGAAAACGTGAGCGCACAGGTCTATGCCGAAACTGAAAGGAGGGAAGGCTGGCGAGCGCGCCTGCTGGCCTGCGCCAACAACACAGAGGCCGCAATAGCCAACATATCCGCCTTTGCCACGCGCTTCGCTTCCCTCCAAAGATTTTCCGAAATCCGGAACTTCACCGACCAGCTCGAGCAGGCCGCCGACAAAATTGACGGCTCGTGCAGACAGCATGCGTTCGATGCCTCTGACCAGGCTTTTGTCGACTTCGCTCTGCTCTATGCGAACGCCACACAAGCCGCAGACGCCCTCCTTCAGCGCCTGGCCGCAGCCGAGGCGCGCATCGCCGCTGTGCGCGATGCGGTCGCGGCGCGTGCCTCGCTCGGTGAAAATGCGACCGAACTCAACACAACTCTCCTTCTCATAACACACGATCTCGACAAAGCCACCAGCTCCTTCGAGCTCGACGCGGTGGAGAATGCCCTTGCGACGCTCGAGTCTGCCCTGTCTGCCGGCCAGCCCGCGCCCGCAGGCCCGCCATCGAGCTACATCCCCGAAAGACGGAAGAAAAGCGGTTTTGACTGGTGCGCGTGGGTGGCGGCAGGCGCTGCGCTCGCCGCGCTTGCCTGGCTCTTGCTGCACCGGAAAAGATAAAAAAAGCCGATTACAAGAACTGCTTGTGGATGAATTCGAGCAGAGGGTTAGTGAGCTGGAAGTGGCTGCCCGCGCGCAGGCCGACCACGCCTTGAAACTCATAAAGCTCACCATACAGGCCTGGGAGGGTGATGCGAAGCTCGCTGACAGAGTGCGCCAACTCATGACATGGCAGAATGAGCTCAAAGCCTGGAAGAAAAAACACTCCGAAACGCACGATGTCTATGAGCGGTATGCGCGCATCCTCGAATTCATCAAGCTCTGCAACAGATTGGGTGGCATAGAGTGGGAAACCAAATAGAAAAAAGGCAGCAGCAGCTTCCTCCTCCGCTATTAGATGTAGATAAACTTATCATAAAAATACTTGAAAACTTGCGCAGGGCCCTTGGCACCGAAGGCCTGCAGTCCCGTCTGCCCTCGCGGGAGATCATCACACAGCTCCTCACTGATGCGCTCAATGGGAAAAAAGAGGCAGTGCAGCTTCTAACCGAATCACTGCTCGCTTACAATTATTTGAGCTTTTCAGTCCCAAAGGAGCTAAAGAAATATATCGAGGACAGGCTTGCGGCGGACATCGGGCAAATCAACAACAGCATCGGGAAGGCTGTTGAGATGGCCAACGCGCTGAAGGAGGGGTTTGCGCCGCAGAGCAATCTGCCCGAGCCGCTCGTGAGATATGAAAAAACCGAGCATGAGAAAATATTGGCCTCCCTCGGTTACAAGCTCGAAATACATATAGGGTTAAATGCGGCAGGCGAGGCGTTCCGCCATCGCGTGTGGGTGAATACGCAGAACGGCGAGGTCGTGGTGGAAGCGCTGCTTGCTGGAGTTCCCGCGGACAAGCTTGAACAGGCTGTGGCAGAGAAAGCTGTCTCATTCGGCGAATATTCTGCATTTTTCAATGTCATGTTTGTGGGCGAACCTGCTGGCTATCACAGATATGCAGTGCGCGTGAGTGATGCTTTTTCATTTGCATCACCTTTCCTGGCGAGTGAGCTGAAAGCCATTAAGGAGATATCAACAAATTATAGAATGGCCCAAAGCCTTCTCCCGTACTCCGCTCAGCTCGCAAAACAACTTGAAAAAAATATAATGCAGCAAAGAGGGGATTTGTTAAACGATGCGCGTGCGCTCGCCCCTCCCGGCTCACAGCCTCGTACTCTCTTCTTGATATCCGAGAGTGGCGGTTTTGCTTCCATATTGTACTATCACAGTAAAGACGAGGAGGGGAGAGAAAGGCTCGTGGTTGTGGAAACGGTGCCCAGAGGTTTCAAAAAGCCTGCCGTGCGCGTGTATAGGGGGTGGGAAGATTTTTTTGAGCACACCATCCTCCCGAACGGCATTGTCGTTGCCGAGGGGGTTGAGCCGGAGAGGGCATTCATAAAATTCCCGGAAAGTTCTGTCGAAAAAATCATGTCGCTGCTCGGCTTCGCTGCTATGGGGCTTGCTATGATGCCCGAAGCGTTCGGCACAAAGACATTGGCTGCAATGCTTGCAGTGCCCACTATGATGTATTTTCTCATTCACTCGGTGGAGGACATAATTGACAAAGCGAAGAGAGAAAAGATATACCTGACCGACATCGAACTCCACCGCGACATCGGCATGCTCCTTCTCACTGTTATCACAAGGGGGAGGGCTGGGGCAATCCTGCGCGGACTCGGTCTTGGGCTATTCATCGAAAGTGACGTGCGGGAGGGAGATGAGGTGCTGAACAAGCTGTTCGATGAATATCAGAACCTGCCGGAAAAGGAGAAAAAAGAATACCTGGTGAATGTGATACTCCCGCAGATTGCTGTTCTGTGCGCGAACTTAGCGCTCAACTTTTATTTTACTGAAAAAGAGATAAAAAGCGCGGGAAAACTTGTACCGACTGAAAGGACCATTAAGTTGAAACCGACTCGTGTCATTGAGTTGTGGAAAAAATGCGGTAAAATAAAAAACTATGAGGAATACAAACGATATTATGATGAACTGCTGAAAGTTTTTAATGGGAACGAAGTTGAATTGGAAAAAAACCTGAGAAGATACAGCTATGACCCAAAACGACTTATCGAAGAGCTGGCGAAGCCGACCCGAGCGCGGGATGGAACGCTGGGGAGGGAGGCTGCCGAAAAATTGTTTGCCCTCAACTACCCAAAGCTCGCAGAAAAATACAAAATTGTAGGTGTGATCACTATAGACCTGGACAAGGCCGGCAATCTCAACAATCTTTACGGCCCAGGTGCTGAGGAAATTTACACCGACATATACAGACAGCTGGGCATAAGGTTGGAGGGAATAAAAAAGCGCTACAACGCCGAAATCATCGGAATAATACGGAGCCCTGCTTCTGATGAACTGCGCATAGTGGTTTTCTCAAACGACCCGCAGCTCATGCAAGTTATCGCTGAAGAAATGGGAAAGGCCATTTCTGAAATCCCTAGAATTCCAAATGATCCACAAAATATCGCGCGCAATCACTCAGCCAAAATAGGGGTAAGCTATACACCAACAAAAGCGGGTGAAAATCCATACAACTTGCTCTATTCGCTCATAAGCGAATCCGACAAGCTTGTGGTGGAGCTGAAACCAGAAGGGCCTGGAACTAGAGTTAAGACGGGAAAAACAAAAACCATCCGATCGTTGGAAACCTTCAAACCTATACGGGAGAACCTGGACCCACGATTCTCCCAGCCTGTTTTAAACGAGAGCGGCCTAGCCCTTGTACTGAGGAATGAACCAAATGCATTTGTTGTCGTGGTAGACACAAATCATTTTACGGCGGCCACAGTACCACCATTGCGGCTGAGCGGAGGCCTTAAACGGATGAACAGCATTAGCTATGAGGCGGGCAATGCCTACCTTCGGCTTCTCGCGGAGGCCTATGTAAATACAGCAAAAGAGATTGCCGAGAAATATGGGACGAAGGCATTCGTTTTCAACATTGGAGGCGACAGGTTTGGAGTAGTGTTCGTGGGCGAGTATTCCTCGAGGATAACTAATGATTTTATTGCGGCTTTTAAAAGCAGAATAAAAGGCGCGAAAATAGCTGGAGTAAATATAGCCGAAGAGATTACGTTCTCTTTTGGTGTTAACCCCAACCCGCGCGAAATCCGAGATATTTACGAAGCATTTTCGGCTGCCGCTACACAAAGAGCAGGCGGGGGGATAGCCCACGTTGGCGAATACAATACCTCCCTAAATAGCCTATGGCTACGCATGCTCGCCCAGCTCAAAGGGATTTTCAATGAGATGTATTACAAAGAGCCAACAAAAGCAATTCAGACATTCAAAGAAATTATGGGGGAGGATGCCTTTCAAAATTTCATTCTCGATACCGAAATTGAAATCAAAGAGATAACCCTGAATTTGGAATTGGTCAGAGGGCTGACTGCTGAGAGATATGCAAATGCCATTACAAGGGCGCTGATGAAATTTTTTGATTATGCTGTCCCTCCAGAGATAGACCCAATGTTTGTTGCTTTTCTAAAGGGAGAAACATCTCAGGGGCGTGCTATCATAGACTACCTGCGGATGTGGGAGAACAGTATCCGTAGAAAAATAGAAAAAGGCGAAGGATTGACCCATTTAGAAGAGAGGTTCATCAAGAACATCCAGCGCTCTTATGTTTTGCGTCTTACTAGCGAATTATCTGAGTTCGAAAAGGCTATTGTGCTGGCTGTCACTGACCCCCAAAGAGGACCACTCTATCTTATCGAACCCCCCATGCAGACGCTTGCACCAGAAACGCTCTATTCGTATCTCAGAATTCCTCCCGAAGAAAGGCGAAGGAGGATGGTTTCTGTTTTAATGCAGATCTCTGACGATTTTGAAAAATTGGAGCTCCTTTCC
The DNA here is from genome assembly GCA_038890815.1 of Candidatus Micrarchaeia archaeon. Classification (GTDB taxonomy): domain Archaea; phylum Micrarchaeota; class Micrarchaeia; order Burarchaeales; family JACRGF01; genus JAWAFC01. The sequence continues at coordinate 74,762 of JAWAFC010000007.1, forward strand.
TACTTCAATCAATTTGAGGGAAAGCTTTCATCCCTCGGTTTCGAGAGGGCGCCTCAAATTCGGCCTGGAGAACTGGTACGCCTCTATTCAAGAGAGGAAGTGCTGAAAGTGTTAGAAAAACCCATACCAGCCAGCATCATCTCTGTAAAATTTGAGGACAAAGAAGGGCCTTTGACAGAGATGCCTCAATATATTTTTAATTATGTGGTGGGCTCTGGTGAGTTCCTCGCCCATTTTGGCGAATTTAAAATGGTGCTGGCAGAGTACCTAAATGTGCCTGAAGTTGATGTGAAGAAGATAACTTTTTTGAAAAGGGGTATTGCCGGTGGGGTATTTTTTGTTGAGGCAGAATATGGCGGAAAAACCTATTCCCTTGTGGTAAAACAGAGGCCTTATGAGGCGGATGTATTCGGCTCCGAGCTGGTCAGAAAATTTGCACCGGAGCTCCCAGTGCCTCACACCGCAGGTTTTGAGATCAAAGGCATTCGGATAGTTGTCGAGGAGGCTTATCGCCCTATTTTGTTTGAGGAGTTCGCGCAGGTAAAGGGTATGCCGGTCGAAGAGCTCAAGCAAGAGATACTCAAACAGAGATTTCGTTTTCTTGCTGTGGAATACCTTTTAGGCCTGCACGATGGGCACCATAACAATTACATACTCACAGAGAAGGGCTTGGTGCGCATTGACTTAAGTGAAACAATGGAGACATCTCAGCTAGTCTTTAACCTTTGGAGGTTTCTCCAACGCTCCCGTATAGATATACCCAGAGAGATGCTCCCGGAGCTCGAGAGGATTTTTGTAGAGGAATTTAACCGAATAGCCGCGCAGAAAGATGAAATTCTCAAGTTTGTGGAAGAGGCCATACGCAAAGGCATAAAAACTGGTTCCTATACACCCTACTGCAATTCACTTTCAGGCGAGTATAATCTTTATCCAATCACCTCAAACGATCTTACTGCTCTTTCTGGTAGGCTGTCTGAAAATCCATATGAAATATTCCAACAAAAAATAATCCGAGGACTTAGAGCTTGGGGGCTACAATTGCCATTACAAAGCACAACGCTGCCCGCGCCCTGAGTCGTCATTTAAATATTTCAAGCGCCTTCAGCACGTTCTCATCATCTTCTAACGAGTGATACGGATTGCACAGCACTTCGCGTATTCCTTTGCCCTTAGTTATCAGATAGAGCACCCCGCTATCCCCTTCTGATTGGAGAAGCAGATAGAAACCAATTTTTTTCGCTTCATTTTCATCCTGAATGAGGGCAAGAAGTTCGCGCTTTGTGACCGGTAACTCCCGGGCCCTATCCTTCTCCCCTCGTATTTCAATCCTTTCGGCAGGAAGGATGTAATCTCCGGCTGGTGGGCCGCGCACGTACACTTTCTCGGGCATGAGCTCGGCCAACTTCTCCAGCACCCTCTTGCTCACATAATTCTCAATTCTTTCCAGCGCTTTCCCCTTTTCAGTCGGCTCGCCATACGTGCGCATCGGGAATGGGATTATGTTCTCCTCTTTTATCTGATTGAAATCTCCCTCAACAACTCCGGATATGAAAGAACATTGATACTCGTTCCATATTCTTTCATTTTTCATGTGTTCGAGAAAATCTCGGAAGGGGAAGTCCAATGGAACATTTACAGTCACATTGTTTGCTTCGATCGAAATTGTGCAATCCGCGGACAGATTGTTTCGGCTCAGAAAACCTTTTGCGGCATCAGCCGTTTTTTGAGCATCTGGCTCTCCGGTTATTGTGATATTCCAGTAAGTGAGCTTCCCGATCGTGGATTTGATGATGTGTATTCCTGGATAGGGTTTGGGGGTGGAGAATGTGGGATCTCCCCAGTTCGTCCTCCCCTGAATGACCTTTTGCTTTTTCATGGGTATCTTTCCACACCCAGCATATAAAAATTTAGTAGACGAGCTTCTCCAGCGCGTTTTTCTTCGCCGCAATTTTTATTTCGCGCGCAATCCTCCTGCCCATGCTCATGGGCTCGTTGAATGTGAACCACGAATAGGTTGAGCCACGGGGGAACAGGTTTGTGCCAGCCACGATACGCGAGGATATTTCGAATACATAGAACTCGAGGTTCTCAGTGCACGTGGTCTCCACACAGAACGGGCCCGGAATGCCGCCGAACAGCTCGATGCTTGCCTCAACAGTTCTCTGCCCTATGGTCAGCAGCTGGTCCAGCAGCGACTCACGCGCTACAATAGGGGTATTGCCCACAACCGTGAATTGCGGTTCGGGCGAATAGCCGAAAGTGTTCGCCCTGTAGATCTCATCTATGTTATCCTCTACCCTCTGATCCATGCCGAGCAGCTCGAGCCGCCCTTCGCCCACGCGGAAGCCATCGTCGTGGAACAGCGAGTAGAAATAGTGAGGATAGAAGCGTATGCCGACAATGTACTCCTGTATGACCGATTTGGCCAACATCTCATCGGTTATACCCCTCTCGCGCATCTTTCGCTCAAACTCAGCCTCGTTCTTCACAACCACATACCCCCGCCCGCCTTTTGCGCCCGGAAATTTGACAATACAGGGTCTGTCTATTTTGCCCGGCTCGAGCGTCTTGGGAATCCTGAGGCCTGCTTTCTGCATCCACGTAATCATCTTCTGTCTATCGTTCTCCCACAACAGGGCCTTTCTGTTCCCCAGAATTGGTACTGCCAGCTCCTCTATCCTCTTCCCCACAAATTCGATGAGCGAGCCGTGCGGCACGAGGATGGCGTTATGCTCCACCAATAGCTCCTGAAACCGCTCAACGTCCTTGAACTCCTCAACAGTGATGAACATGTCGGGCTTTGCATATGGGAATGCATCGTAGGTGACACGGTTTTCGCCCACACGAATGCCGATTGTCCTGAAACCCTCCTCCCGCGCGCCATGGAAAATCTGTAGCGAGGAGTGCGAGCACAGCGTAGCTATGTGCAGTTTCTTCCTATCGTATTTCTTTAGGATGCGCTCTATCTCCTCTTTTTCTATCATGTCACCACCTTCTCTATCTTTCCTTGCCTTGCCGCCTGCTTTATCTCCCTCGCCACTCTCTGGCCGACGCTCAGGCTTTCTCTGTGCAGGTACTCGCTGTACGGCGTGAAGCGCGTCCCCGGCGAGCCCGGCATGCGGAGGCTCACATCAAAAATGACAGGTACCTCCGCGCCCTCCTCCGGCACAAGCGCGCCCTGCAGCGCGAAGGGCCCTATGATGCCTGGGGGGTATTCCTCCCTGACCACTCTGACGAACGCCTCGCCCGCCTTGAGCACATTCTCGAGCAACGATTCGCGCAGGGTGACCGCCACATGGCCAGCCTCGATGGTGGTAAGCCGAATGTGTTTTAACAACTCCAACTGCTCATCAGCGGGCAGCCTCAACACGCCATCCAGATTTGTCTGTCTTCTCATGTCAGTTCCGAGCAGTTCGAGCCTGCCCGAGAGAGGGGAATAGAAGAAGTTGAAGTTGCAGTGCGCCCCGCACACTACTTCTTCGATAACAGCTCTCTCCAGCCCCTCTCTCGTGATAATCCCTTTCGCAATCAGTTGTGTGCTTTCCCTCGTATAGTCCTCGAGGTCATGGGCGAAGAAGAAAGCGCGCTCGTGAGTTCGCTTGGCTTCGGTGACTTTCACAATGACTGTTCTGTCAATGTCCTTCGGAGAGGCGAACCTCTTTGGGGTTCGGATGCCCGCTCTTTCGAGCAGAAAATACTGATTGCGCGGTACGTCGCGCTCTTCGGCCCTCAATAGCGCACGGTTGCCGAAAAGCGGCACGAGAAAATCGTTCTCGATCTTATCAAAGCCCACATACACCTCGAAGGATCTGTGCGGCACGAATATTGCCCGGGCTTTTCTCAATTTCTCCTGCACCTCTTCCTTGACGATGTCGGCAAACCTTTCGAGCACGATGACCTCATCCACCACACCCATCCTACCGCTCGATTTGTAGAACTTCGCGTAAGTCTCCTCCCTTCCCTTCTGACACACGACAATAGTTTTCAGTCCTTCCTTCTTCGCCCCCAAACAGATATCCAGCGCGGAGTGGGAGCCGATGGTTGCGATGCAGGGCCTGGAATATCTGTACCTTCGGATAACCTCCTGAATCTCGTCGCCTGAAATCAAGCCCCCACCTTTTTGCTAGCTTTTGACGCCACCCCTTTAAAGCCTTTGCACGAAATTAAAATCATGCCGTTTGATGCCAGCAAGTTCATCGAGCGAGCCGTAGAGCAAATCCGCAGGGAGGTTGGCGACGGACATGCGGTGCTCGCGCTGTCGGGCGGTGTGGACAGCACCGTGACCGCCGTGCTCGCCGCGCGCGCGCTGGGCAAAAACTTCACCGCCGTCTTCGTGGATACTGGCCTCATGCGCGAGGGCGAAAGCGAGCAGGTAAGAGAGATGGCGCGTAAAGTGGGTATCAACCTCAGGCACATTGAGGCAAGCGAGCGCTTTTTTAACGCGCTCAGGGGCGTGGAGGAGCCCGAGCAGAAGAGGAAAATCATCGGCGAGCTGTTCATCCGCATTTTCGAGGAAGTGGCACGAGAGGTTAAAGCCACCTTCCTCCTGCAGGGCACGCTCGCGCCCGATTGGATTGAGAGCGGTGTGGGTGCGGGCACGCAGAGAATAAAAAGCCACCACAACGTGGCCGGCCTGCCCGGGGGCATGAAGCTCCGCCTTGTGGAGCCGTTGCGCGACCTCTACAAGCACGAGGTGAGGGAAGTCGCCCGCGCGCTGGGTCTTCCCCCGGCCATCAGCGAGCGCCAGCCCTTCCCGGGCCCCGGCCTCGCTGTTCGGGTGGTGGGCGAGGTCACGCGCGAGCGCGTCGCGATTGCCCGCAGAGCTTGTAAGATTGTGGAGGAGGAGCTCGAGGCAGCTGCTCAAAAAGGCGAGATAGAGCGGCCCTGGCAGTATTTCGCCGCCCTCCTGCCGATCAGGACTGTGGGCGTGAGGGGCGATGAGCGCGCCTATCAGTATACCGTTGTGGTGCGTGCCGTTCGCTCGCTGGATGGCATGACTGCAAACTTCAGCAAGCTACCCCCAGCCCTCCTCGAGCGCATCTCCACGCGGATAACTAACGAAATCCGCGAAGTGGGCAGAGTGCTGTATGACATCACCAATAAGCCTCCCGGCACGATTGAATTGGAGTAAGTGAAAGGATGATAGCGATCATCGATAACGGGGGCCAATACACACACGTGATCTGGCGCACAGTGCGCGAGCTGGATTTCGAGGCGAGGATATTCCCGAAAGAAACGCCCTTCGCCTCCCTCTCCACACCGAAAGCATTTATTCTCAGCGGAGGGCCGGGCTCGGCCTACAGGGACGAGTTTTATGTGAATAAGGACATCATTCTCGGGGCTGCGCGTGGCATACTCACACAACCCGTGCTCGGGATATGCCAGGGGCACCAGCTCATCGCGCATTACCTCGGGGGAAAGGTTGAAAGGGGCAAGAGCGCGGAGTACGGGGTGCAAAAAATTATCGTGGATGAGCCCGACCTTCTTTTCAAGGGCCTCCCTTCCTCCTTTAATGCATGGGTGTCGCATTTCGATGAGGTGAAGGAACTGCCCCCTGGTTTTGTTTCGCTCGCCCACTCCTCCGTCTGCAAATTCGAAGCCATGCGCCACATCGAGAGGAACATTTTCGGCGTGCAGTTTCACCCCGAGGTGTGGCACACCGAGGGGGGCGAGCGCATACTCGACAACTTTCTCTCGCTCGTGCGCTAAAAGCTTTTAATGTTTTACAATCTAATAATTGCAACTGGTTTTGCATGAAAATCACGCGGGCGCTACTGAGCGTGGCGAACAAAGAGGGGATAGCTGATTTTGCAAGAGGGCTTCATAAACTCGGCATAGAGATACTATCTACGGGCGGCACCGCCAAAGTGCTCAGGGAAGCGGGCGTGCCTACCACCGATGTCTCCGAGATAACCGGTTTTCCCGAGCTCTTTGACGGCCGCATAAAAACTCTCCATCCAAAAATCCATGGAGGCATCCTCGCGCTGAGGGGAAACCGGAAGCACGAGAGGCAGCTGCAGCAGCATGGCATAAAACCGATCGACCTTGTATGCGTGAACCTCTATCCATTCGAGGCCACAATCGCAAACCGCCGCGCAACGCTCGAAGAGGCGCTTGAGAACATTGACATCGGCGGCCCCGCGCTGTTACGCGCTGCGGCAAAAAACTTCAAGTGGGTTGCAGCGGTGTGCAACCCCATGCGCTATACGCAAATTCTCAGCGAGCTCAGGCTCCACGGATGCTGGCTCAGCGAGCACACAAGGAGGGAGCTCGCGCTTGAGGCATTCGCCCACACAGCCCACTACGATGCCATCATAGCGGCTTATTTTGAAGGCTTGAGCAAGCCGGGCTTTCCCTCAGTTTATTCACCTTTTTTCGAGAAAGTGCAGGAGCTTCGCTATGGCGAGAACCCCCACCAACAGAGCGCGCTCTACCGGCTCCCGCTCTCTGATGAGGCCTCAATCGCGCGGGCGCGCCAGCATCAGGGCAAGGTGCTGTCCTATAATAATATACTGGATGCGGATGCCGCGCTCGAGCTGGTGAAGGAATTCGAAGAGCCCGTCGCGGCGATAATCAAGCACAATAACCCGTGCGGTGTCGGGACGGGCAGGACGCTCGCAGAGGCTTATGAAAAGGCACTTGCCACAGACCCGGATGCAGCATATGGAGGGGTCGTGGCGGTAAACAGAAAGCTGGATGAAGCGGCCGCCAAAAAAATTGTCTCCGTATTCACCGAAGTCGTCATCGCGCCATATTTCGAACCTGCAGCTTTGGAAGTTTTCAAGCAAAAGAAGAGCCTGCGCGTGCTCGAAGTAGGAGCGCTCAAGGGCCGCAGGCCTCAGCTACTCCTCCGCAGCATCACAGGAGGGCTGCTTTTGCAGGAGCGGGATGCCGCACTTCATGCAGGAAAGTTGAGGGTGGTCACCAAGCGCAAGCCGACGAAAGAGGAGATGAAGGCGCTTCTCTTCGCTTGGAAAGTGTGCAAGCATGTGAAAAGCAATGCGATAGTTTTTGCGCGCCCTGACCGCACAATAGCCGTAGGCGCGGGCCAGATGAAGCGCAGCGACTCAGTCAAGATAGCTTCCCTCATCGCGCGCTCTTCCCTAAAAGGCACAGCGCTCGCCAGCGATGCCTTTTTCCCATTCAGAGACGGTGTGGACATCGCTGCGGAAGCGGGCGCCACGGCCATCATTCAGCCCGGCGGCAGTGTGCGCGACGCCGAAGTCATCGCGGCTGCCGATGAGCACAACATAGCCATGGTCTTCACCGGCATGAGGCATTTTAAGCATTGAGGAACATAATTCAATTGCAGGGGTGGCGGAGCCTGGTCAAAACCCTTTTCCGACGCTGCGAAAAAGCGTTTGCGGAAAAGGTTGGCCAAACGCGCCAGACTCAAGAAAACTTTTGCCGGCCAACGGCAAAAGATTTCAGCTTCCTGCATGCAGGAAGCTGGGAATTCCTTCCTAGAAAAAGAAGGTGGGAAGGACCCTCAAACCTGAGGGAAACACGCTTTCCCTGGGTTCGACTCTGGTGGCTTAGGCCTGCGAGAGTTCAAATCTCTCCCCCTGCACTGCGACGGCATTCGGTTCAACATTTATATACCGTTTCTTTCAAATCTGTTCATGGCGACCCTTTCAGGCGTGCTGCAGAAAACCATCAACATCATCGACGAGTCCATCGGGCTTTACCAGAAGCACTGGGGGAACTACGCGGGCGCGCTCTTAGGGGTTTTCCTCGTCACCCTCTTCATCGGAGTAATCAATTTCCTGGTGAGCATGCTGGGCAGGATTGCCTGCGACTCTACAAACCCCCTCATCCTGCTTCTATTCTGCTCCTCCTTTTTTCCATTCATAGGCCACTACCTCATCGCCTTCTTGCTCGGATTTCTCGCCGTTCCATTCACGCTTTCTCTGCTCCAGCCTTTCAACGAAATGGCAGAGCGCAGGCCCATATCCTCCTGGATACTGCACCTTTCGAAGAATGCCGGCAGAGCGCTCCTTGCAGCTCTCCTGCGCCTCAACGCCACTGCCATCGTGTGGATCCCTTTCTTACTCCTCGTCCTCATCGAATTTTCAGTAATAAACTCCGCCATCATAGAGAAGATGAGATGGCATCCCTCAATTTTTCTGCGCGCTTCCCTGCTGCCATTTTTGATAGCCGCCATCGCCACAGTGTTTGTTCAGGCCGTGCTCAACTATTTTCTGCTGTTCCTTGAGCCCGAGCTCGTTCTGGCAGGAAAGGATATTTTCCAAGCCCTCCGCGCCTCGGTCACTCTCGTGCTGACAAAGACGGGCGAAACGCTCGCCTATGCAGCTTTCTGGCATGTGGTAGGTATCCTCCTGTGGATCGCGGGCTCGCTGCTCGGCTGTCTTACCTGTTTTCTTAATCCTGTCATCTGGCTCATTTGGTCCTTCCTCCTCTATCCTGTGCAGAACATCTCGCTCGTGCTGCTGTGGAGGCGCGTGAAGGAATTCAAGGAAGAGGAAAAACGCGTGGTCGAGACGCCCGTGCCTCCCGAGGAGTACATCCGCAAGGCCAAGACCAAAATGGTGCTCAGCTGGGAATAATGCCTCTGGCAACAAGTTGCCCGATCACTGAAGGTATGTGATTTTTAATTCTAGCATTTAGATCTTCTTTTTCTTTTGCTTCCCCTTTTTCTTCTGAGGGGAGATTTTCCATGACCTCTACGGCTGCGATGACGACAACCAGCTCAGCCAAAGACATGAAGTCAGCTTTGAGCTCCTTCTTTTCCTCCTCTTTAGCCCTCTCCTCTTCGGTTTTCTTGCTTTCCTCAGCTTCTTTTTCTTTCTTTTTTAGGTAGCTCTCAATTACCTGGGAGGCCGTCTCTGTTAATTGAGACCAAGCTACTTGGAGGAAGAATTGGTAAGCCTCTGGCACGGCGCCAACTGAGATGACAAAAACAAAATTTTCTTCCCAATAGGCTTTTTCAGCTCTCTTATAACTTTCTAGCATCCCGGCATTTTCCCTTTCCCATTCATTTATCATACCAAGAATGTGTTTGGCGTTTGAATCGTGTGAAAACTTTTCCTCCAAAATCTTTTTGAACTCCTCACGTTTTTGCGGATCTGATAGAAGGGATTTGATGTCCTCCGCACTCACTCGGGTAATGAAAAACTGATCAGCGATATCTTTGTTTTTGCAAAGAAATAGCATCAAATTGCTTAACAAATTCAAAGGAATAGTAGCTTCTATTTTTTTCTTTAACCCCATCAACGAAGCCCAGGCAAAATTTAGCGATCCGAACACATCCAGAAAATTCGAGAGATTTAATTTTGCGGCAGGTTCACCTAACTCGGGAACAATTTTTTTATTCCAATATTCAAGAGCTCCTGGAAGATCATTGTTCTGGATGCTTTTGAATATGTCCTCAAAAGATATCCCTTGGTCAAAGCAAAGCTGGTGGAGTATGAAAATTTTTTCCTCTTTCAAAAATTTTTCTACAGCTTCCTCTGCTTTCGCTTTCTCCACGCCATTTTCAATCAAAAACGTTATCAAAAGTTTTCTGAGTGTTTCCCACTCACCTTTTCTTTCTAAGTCGGAAATTATTTCAGATCCCTTCTCACTATTTGATATGTTTTCAAGCATATCATCCGGAGTTTGGCCTTTAATTTTCTCTGCGAGAGGTGGTAGTTGGTTTAATAGCCGCTTTTCCTCTTTTACAGCTTGAGCCATGTTTAATTTCTTTCAATCCGTATTTAAAAAGCCTGCTGGAAGCCGCACGTTTATATATTTCCCCATACATTTTCTTTCTCATGCATTCTTCGCTTCACCTCATCGCGAGGGCGAACGCGTTTCTTGACAAGCTGGCGCTCGGCAGCGGAAGCCCCGTTATCCTCCGCAGGAAGCTCGAGAGCAGCTTGCGCGTGCTGACACAGCTTAAAGAGGAAATGATTTTCCATGGGTTTGCAGCGCCTTTCATTGGCATCACGCGCGCGATGCCGCCAGATGAGTTCGCGAGTGCCGAGGAAGCGCGCGACCTCTCCAAGCAGATCGCCCGCATGCGCTATATCGCTAGCCTCAAGAAATTCACGCTCGCCCGCACGCGCATCGCCATAGCCGCGCACAAGGTCGCGCTTGGCGAGCTCGAGCACAGTCTGAGGCCGGAGCTCCTTCAAGTGCTTCCGCTCGATGGAAACTACATCGCCCGGCTCGTGGCCTCGCGGGAGCACGGGCTCCACGCCTATCATGTGCTCACCGAGCTGCTGGCGAGTAATGCCGAGCAGGAGAATGTGAGTGTGGTCATTGAGCACAACAGGAATGGCGCGCGCGTCAGGACGCGCTTCGTGCTCGCGAGCGTTAAAAACATTGAGGATAGGGTAAAGCGTTCGTTTGGGGAGGATGCGCGCATCATCTCGATAAAACCGCACCCCGCGAGGGCGGCCATTAAGCGACGGAGCGCCCGAACATGTCTTGCCGCCGCCTACGCCGTGCTGGCAGCCTCCCAGATTGAAAGGGAACTCGCCTCCGCCGAGGTTCCAGCCGAAGTCATGCGGTATGCCTCGATAATGAGAAAGCATGGCTTGGCCGCCGATGCAGTGATCAATGAAAGTGAGGAATATGAGAAGGTGGCGGCCGAGCTCGCCAGCGAGGGACTACTGCGGTATGAGCAGGGCGAGCCCATCGTGGTTGAAAGCGTCGCTTCGTTCATCGCACGCAGGCGACATCTGCTTCGCGAGCGCACGGTGAGGAGGGCGAAGGAGCTTCTGGGGCTCGATCTCCTCAAATTTTTCCTCCTCATTCCGAGAAGGGAGCGCGAGCGTGGCCTGCTTTTTCCGAGCCTCCCGGCGCTGCTGTCAAAAGAAAACCTTGCACCTTTCGATGAGCTTTTCTCCATGCATGGCATAGAGAACGCATCGGACATCATCTGGACAAAATTCAGGGCCGAAGAACTGGGGCTTAACCTTGATGGAAAGAGCCTCGGAAGCGCTGTGTTCTACCTCAACTCGGACAAGCCCGTCGAGTGGTGCGAAAAGAACTTCGGCCTGCCGAGAGAGCGCATCCTCGCCGCGGCGAGGACGCTCGCCCCGCTTGTCGAGGCGAGGGAGGAGCGCCTGCGCGAGCTGGGGATAGAGAAGAGCGCTCGTGCCCGCGAGTTCGCCGAGGCGTTGCGCGATGCTGGTGCTCAGGGGAAGAAAGGCTGAGGTGCTCGCAGCCATCGCTGCCTCCCCCGAGGCTACCGAGGCAATCCTGAAGGCAAAACCAAGCATTCCCCTACTTACTGAGGTCGTTGGGAAAACAAAAATCAGCACGCTCCTCGTCTCGCCCGCGCTGCTGGCGAGGTTTCCGAAAAAAGCGCTTCCCGCTCTCGAAAAAATAGGTGTAACAGTCAAAACCATTGAGGCGAAGAGGGGAAGGCCGCGCGTGCATCCCGCAGAGAAGCTCGAGCGCCTGCGCGAGCTGGCAGGCCGAGGGCTCGCCGCGCGCGCCATCGCGCAGGAGGCGGGGCTGCCGCTGCGCACCGTCTATTACTATCTCAGAAAACTCAAGCGCGCGCAAACCAACCCTTAAATGCTTCGCGCATCAAAACACTTCCAAGCCCCGGTAGCTCAGTTGGTAGAGCGACTGGCTGTTAACCAGTAGGTCGCAAGTTCAAGTCTTGCCCGGGGCGCTTAGTTTAAATACGCCCAATGAGCCATTTTTATCCATGCGAGTGTGCATAGTCGCGCTATTGCTGTTCGCTGCCACTGCCCAAGCCGCCGAGTGGGTGCTGACCACTCAGGCAGATTTTCTGCCGGGAACATTCGAAAATACAAGCGCTGTGGCGGACGGCAGCGTGGTGCTGCTCGGCAACGAGGACTGGGTGCAGGCCAATAATCCAATCTTCGATCCGGCCACAAAAGCATATTATCCTACAGTGCTCTATGACCCAAATCGTTTTGCCTCCCACGGTGCCGAAGCATATTACAAGATGTGGTACAGTGACGGCTCGCGTATCTGGCTGGCGGTATCGGAGGATGGGCTGAATTGGAGTGTTGTGGGGCAGTCCACTGGCCTCGCTAATGCCAATCACCCAAAAGTAATTTACGACCCAGACGGTTTCGGCGGGAGTGGAGTTTATTACAAGATATGGTACTGGGACACGACCAAACTCTACACTGTGGAGGCCATTCGTTATGCCGAGTCTGCAGACGGGCTCAACTGGGTGAACGACCAGCCGCTGACCCAGGATGCTGGCCGGCCGATCATCACCGGCGTTCCATCGGACTGGAACAGAGGCTCGTACGGCCCCTCGCACATCTTCTACAACAGCAGCGGCTCGGACGAAATGAACCACTCCAACCCATTCGGAAACAAATACGTAATGTATTTTGATGGCACTGATGGCGGGTTCGAGGAGACCGGGCTGGCTTATTCCAACAACGGAATAAATTGGAGCATGTGCTGCAAAGTGCTCGAGCGCGGAGGCGGACCGTGGGGGAATAACGGCACGTGGGATTCGAGCTATGCCTATGCATGGAGTGTTGTGAGGAGCCCCGTGGGATACGAGCTGTGGTACAGCGGAGGACAGAAGGCATCCCACGAGGGCATTGGCCATGCCGTTTCGTCTGACGGCATGAATTTCACAAAGGATGCGGCCAACCCCATCCAGAGCTTGGCGCGCCGGCCGGGCGCGTGGAATGCAGAGCGAAGTTATACCCCGATGGTGTTGTACGATGCGAACAATTTCAGCGGGCACGGCGAAAACTCCGCTTACAGGATGTGGTTTACTGGCATGGCTTCTGGCAACTACGCCATCGGCGGTGCGCGGTTCACGACAAGCTACCCAACGAGCGGGGCATACCTCTCGCCGGTTTTTGATGCGGGAGCGCGGGTCAGCTTCGTTGAAATCAACTGGAGTGCGGCATTTGGGAATGCCACGGCGATACTGCTCGTCACGAGGACATCGGATGATGGCTCGAACTGGAGCGCTTGGTCCGCGCCACACGCCTACCCTCTCAGCCCTATCAACGCGAGCGGCAGGTTCATTCAGTTCAGAGCCGAGCTATCCACCTCGGATCCGCTGCTCACGCCATCGCTCGATGAGGTGAGGATAAGCTACCAGGGTGCGCCCACAGGCCAGTCGGAACGGGCCGAGAGGGAAAAGCATTTTGACATCGAAATCATCGGAGATTGTCTGCTCGAGCCCATAACCTTCAAGGTGAGCGATCTCCACACGAGCGAGCCATTGCAGGGCGCTATCGTGCGCGTCATCACGAAGAACTCGTTCTGGGAGGAGGTTGCCGAGCTCTCCACCGACCGCCATGGCAGTGCGACCTTCGTGCCTCAGCGTGATGGCCAGTTCGAGGCGAGCTTTGCCCGTGGGGGTATGCCGCTCGCACCCTGCCCTTCTATGTGCGCAGGTGCGCCGAATGCTATGCTGATGCCGAGTGCGCGGATGATGAACGATGTGTGAATGGGGAATGCATCGAAATCCCCTGCCCGTGCGGAAAAATTGAAAATAGGGGTTGTGTGGCATTCGAATGCTGCTCCGACTCTGACTGCCCAACCGATGCGAGCTGCTCGGACAATCGATGCATAAAGCTGACGGGCGAATGTGGTTATGCTGTCAATCATAGCTGGGTGAGGTATGCTTGCTGTAGCGATGCCGAGTGCAGTGGCGATGAGGTGTGCTCAAACAATGCCTGCATAAAG
>JAWAFC010000008.1:0-59007 GCA_038890815.1 Candidatus Micrarchaeia archaeon
TCCCCCCTCGGATAAAGCATTGATGGAAAATGGTTGCTGGAGGTATCGGAACCGCGCTGGCGGTTCTGATGGAGGTATCGGAACCAACGATTCGACGAGGAGGCGAAGCCGACGAGTCGTCGGTTGGTTCTGATGGAGGTCAGGAGGAACCTGGAACTGGGGAGGGGCGGAGCCCCTCCGCGGTTCGGAGGGCTCGTAGTCGAATGGTAAGACGTCACCCTGACACGGTGAAGATTCGGCGTTCGATTCGCCGCGAGCCCATCAGGAATACATGATATCCAGCAGGGCCGTTTTCCCGCGCACGGTGCAGGCGGGCTCGGGAAGCGAGGCGGAGTAGTTCAGGCTGAGCAGGCGCACGCTCACTCCCTCGGCAAGTGGCAGCGCTTCCCCCTCGGCGAGGCGGGCTTCCTTCAGCGTTCCGGAAAAGTTTGTGCGCACAACGGCAAAGGGGGCGGAGACCACGCACTCGCCATCCCGCAGCGCGAGGGTCGCGTTCGCCACGACAAACTCGAGCGAGAAATCTGGAGAGATGCTCACTGAAGAGCCAGCAGACAGGGTGAGCGTGCTCGTCCGCGGGGCGCTGAGCTCGAGATGGGCGGAGATGTTGGTGACGGTGCAGGAGCCGAGCGTGGGAGGGGAGGTTTCCACGCGGATTTCCCTCACAAGAGCCGAGAGCGGGCCGAGTGAGAGGGATTGCCCCTCAGCGAGCACTTGGGCGCGCCTCTCGAGCGGAGTGGCCAGCTGAAGGAGAACGCTTTTTTCAGAAACAGGACAGGCCGAGGCGGGCGCGGTTATTTCGAGAGAAATTGACCGGGGGGAGGAGATGCACGCGCCTGTCGAGTGGTTGAGATAAAACACCTGGTCGAGGTCGACAACGTGCAGCGCATGGCCTGGCCCCAGCTCGAGCCACTGCCCTTTTTCAACTGGATAGGTGGTGGTCATCCTGCCGAAAGGCGTCACCTCGAGGGTGGCGCGCTCGCTGGTGTGGGAGCACGGGGCTGTCGAGGAATAGATCAGCTCAACGCTCTCGCCCGTGGTCGTGCAGCCTCGCTGGTCCGGATTCACCGTCTCGCTGATTTTATTCACATAGATGAAAGCGCCTTCGGGGGAAACGTAAGCCTGCTTCTCGCGCAGCGTTACCTCGCTCGTGCCGTACGGCGAGCGGATGGAGAGGGCCACTTCCTCATCCAGCACGTTGCACGACCAGGATGGGTAGAGAGGGGTGGTGAGCGTGATGTCGAAGCCCGTCACTTTGATGGACTCGGAGCCGACCGAGACCGAGTCGCCCTCGCGCAGGGTCGAGCGCGAGAGCGATACTGCGAGCGCGTGTGAGATGTTCTGGGGAGGAAGATAAATGCGGTAGGAGCCGTTGGAGACAGAGTAGGAAGAGCCGGCCGCGAGCGTCGTTTTCGTCATAACTGGAGCGGCGAGGCCGACTGTCTTACGAATTGACAGCACCGCCACAGAGCCACCGTCAAGCGACAGCGCCACGCCCTCGCCCAGGGAGGCGTTGCGCGGAAACCGCGCGGTGACATTGAAGACAGCACTTTGTGCGGAAAGGGAGCAATTTCCGACGCGCTCTGGAACGGCATCGAGCATCACTCTGCGCAACGTGAGCAGGGCGCGACCGAAAGACGCGCTCTGGCCCTCGGCAAGCTGCAGGTCGGCCGGTCCGAGGCCCGGGGCAGTCGCCTGAAGCAGCATGCTCCCGCCCACCGCGGTGCAGGTGCGGTTGTCGGGCGAGAGAGAGGGGGTTGCGTTGATGCGCACGGCCCTCAGCAGAACGTCGCCCACCATGAGCGTGCCGCCCTCGCTGAGGTTCGCGCTCTGGAAAAGCGGGAAAGAAAAATTTGCTGGAGGGGGCGAGGGGGCTGCACAACCGAGCAGCAGCAGGGCAATAAGGGCGAGCGCTAGCATGCTGAAAAATTGGCTGATGCATTTAAGAAGGTTGTTGTGAATTTGAAAAACATGCTGTTGGTTTTTGTCTCGTTTGCGGGCGAAAGCGAAGCGAGGAGGATTTGCGAGGCGCTCGTGAAGGAGAAACTATGCGCGTGCGCCAGCCTATACCCAGTTCGCTCGGCTTACATGTGGGGGGGCAAACTTGTCAGGGGGAGGGAGTGGGAGGCAGTGCTGAAATGCAGCGAGCAAAAGTGGGCGAGGCTGCAGAGACGCATCAGGGAGCTGCATTCCTATGAGGTACCGCAGATCATCGCAGTGAAAGCGCGCGCTAATGCGGAGTATGCTCGGTGGGTTGAGGGAGACTAGCCCTCCTTTTCCCTCGCCTCTTCCGGTATGAGCGCCTGTAACATTTTCTTCAGCGAGAGGCCCAGCAGCGAGGCTTCGACGGATTCGACCGCGGCGGACGCTGCGCTCGCGATTTCTTCATCGGCCATGAGAACGATATGGCAAAGGTGGGTAATAAAGCTATCGCAGCAGGCCGGCAAACCAGATGTCAAGCAGGAAAAGTACGAGACCAAACATGAGGAGGGTGGTGAAGGCGAAGGCAGGCAACAGCTTGAGGCCGGCGCGCTTGCTGCCAGTCTGAACAATTGAGATTATGAGGGCTGCGCTCAGCGAGGTGAGCAGCGAGGCCGCGAGCGCGAACACGAGGAAGTCGCCCGAGGAGATTGTGGGGGCCGAGGGGGTGAGCAGGCCGACGCTCGGAAGGCTCTTGACTGGCGGAAGCTGAGCCCAGATGAATTCTAGCACCGAAACTAGCTTGTAGGAAACGGCGTACAGGAAGGGCGCACCCACAAGGCTGGCAAAAGCGATGAAGATGATGTACATGAGCAGGGATGCTGAAACTTCCTTGTAAAGAATCTGTAGGTTCTTGATGTCGATGCCGGTGCGTTCCAAAATCACGCCCATCTCGCCACCGCTCGCCATGCCTTGCTTGATGAGCGCTATGGTGCGTGTGAGGTACTTGGAGTTGAAGCGCGCTGCGAGCTTGTCGAGCGAGGTGGCAAACGGCTCGCCCCCAAAAGTCCTCTTGGCCGCCAGCTCAACTTCCTGTGACAGCAGGCCGAACTCCGGACGCGCGGCATACCACAGCGACTGATCGACGGGCATGCCGGCGCGCACGTTGGCTGCCGCGAGCTGCAGGAAATCGGGCAGATAGAGCTCAACGGCGCGCTTGCGCGCATCGATGCGCAGCAACACATACACATAGGCAAGCAGGATGATGATACCTGAGAAGAGCAGCAGGCAGGCGAGCAGGAGAATGAAAATCGATAGCGGGCCCGCGACTGCCGAGAGCGATGGCGAGAGGGCGACGAGCAGGCGGCCGAGCGCGGTAACCGTTTTGGGCAGGAACTGCAGGATGGAGAAGAACGCAAGCACCGAGACGAGAAGACAGAGGAGTATGATGAAGCCCGCTGCGCTGTCAGCCGGCACATCAAGGCCCGCCGCATCCAGCGCGGCTTCTATCTGCCTCACACGGCTTCTCGGAAGCAGCCGACCAACAGCAGCGAAGGCGCCTGTCATGTTACACCTCGAACCTCGGCCTCGAGCTTTCTATCATCGATATAAAAATGAATTGCACGAGACCCAGCAGCACAAAGGCGGCCGCGAGAAGCTTTGCATCGGCCGGCACACTCAGGAAGGAAATGAGGATTATGGCGAGCGCCACACCAAGGCTTGGGATGATGATGCCAAAAATCATGTAGAACATGGCGAGCGGGCTGAGCTTCTGGCCATATGACTTGATCTCAATGACCTGCTCGCGTGAAAGCTGGTCAAGGATGTTATCGAGCGCGGCGGCCACATCGCTGCCCGAGCGTAGCGAGTTCACAAGCTGAAGTATGACGCGTCGCATGGCCGCAGAGGGTACCTCTTCGCTGACATCGTGCATGGCCACATCAGCCGGCACGCCAACGTTGATGCGCTCGAGAATGCGCGAGAAAATTTTGCTCACCTCGCCATAATCGCGGGTGATGTGCAGCATGGCATCGAAAAGCGGGACGCCCGCATGCAGCTCAATGAGCAGGTGCCTGCAGGCGAATATCAGGTCTTTGTCTATCTCGCGCGCCTTCTGCTCCACCTTCACTCTCGGAACCTGAAGGCCGTACCAGAAGAACAGCGGGAAGGCGACAACGACGATTGGCAGGAGAAGCAGCGTGTTGATGTTTGCGGTGGTGAACACCATGAAGAGCAGCACGATGACTATTGCAGTCAGAATGATGGCAGAGGTGAAGGTTTTGGCGACAAAGGCCACCGGCTCGTCGGCCATGTCCGCCTGGCGCAACCTTTTCTTCAAATCAGGAAACTTTGCCGCAATGGCGGAGAGGAAAATGCGCCATGCACTGGGTCCCTCAGAAACAGGCACAGGGGGCGGACGGGATGGATGAGCGGGAGGCCTGTGCTCTGATTCGATTTTTTCTTTCTTCGGTTCAGCCATGCCAGCGCCTCGCTAATAGCTCTTTTATACGCTTTTTATTTCTTTGTGTTTGGCATGTTCTCCTCGCCTTCGCTCTTGAGGCTCTTCTGTAGCGCCTCCACGCCCTTTGTGCTGAGCCTTGGACCGGCCAGCTCGGGCTTGGGCCGTCCGGTAGTGTAGACCGCCTCGGCGAGCCGCAACGCGCGCACCTTGTGTATCTTGACTATCTCATTGAGCGCATCCCAATAACTCATTCCCGCTATGTCAGGCGGAGAGGGATCGACGAAGCGCAGTTCGCCTGGCGCGGCGAGCTCGGTTGGCTTGGGGGCGAGCGCCTTGCGCTCCAGCTCTCTCACCTCTCTGACCAAATCAAGAAACGACTTTGTCTCGGCGGCTGGCATGTCATCCCTCGAAAGGCTTATCGGCGCGCACGAGCTCAAGGATCTCCTGGGGGGAGGCATAATAGCGCGCCACCACCGCGCCCACGGCATCCACATCTTTGATGCCGTGCCTCACCATCCAGGCGAGCACGCCAGCCTTCTCGGCAATGTCCTCCTCGACTTCTTTGACCGTCATGCCGGCATAAAGCGTGAGCGTGTCCACGAGCGCGCTCATGGCGTTCACCTCCCTGAGCGCATCGGCCTTGATATCCCATCTGTACAGCACATTGACATCGCCGCTCTTCAGCACTTCGGCGAACTCAAGCGTGCGGCGTATGCCGAGCTTGCGATTGCGGTACTGCACGACAATGGCCGACAGCGCGGGCAGCACTGACTTGGGCATGCTGATGGGGGGTGTTGTGAGGCGTGTGACGGCCTCGGCTGCATTGTCGGCATGAAACGTGGCATACACGGCGTGGCCCGTGTGCATGGCCTCGAATAGGATTTCGGCCTCGCGCTGCTTTCTCACTTCCCCCACCACTATGCGGTCTGGCCTCATCCTCAGGCTATTGACCATCAGGTCGAGCATGGTCACCTCGCCCTTGCCCTCGGGATTTGGCTCGCGTGTGGACAGCGCCACCCACTGCAGGAACTTGGGCAGGGTGATCTCCCGCGTATCCTCGATGCTGATAACTCTCTGGGTGGGCGGGAAAAAGCAGGCGATGGCGTTGAGGAAGGAAGTTTTGCCCGAGCCCGAGCCGCCGCTGATAAGCATGGACAGCTCGTTCTGGATGCATGTCCAGATGAGGCCGGCCACGCGCGTGTCGATTGTCTTCAGCTCGATGAGCGTCGGAATCGTCCAGGGATTGCGCGAGAACTTGCGGATGGTGAGCGTGTTGCCGAAGGGGGAGATCGGGAAGAGCGTGGCATTCACGCGGTCGCCCGTGGCCAGGTGGGCATCCATGAGGGGGTTGAGGATGTTGAGCTGCTTGCCCACTCTCCTGCCAATCATGCTCGAGTAGTCATACACCGCATCGTCACTCTTTAGGTTGATGTTCGTCTTGCACCAGCCAAATGTCTTGTGATAAACCCACACCGGCTCTTTGCCCGAGTTGACGGCCACCTCCTCGAGGTTTTCATCGTGCATGGGCGCCTCGAGCTCGCCAAGCCCCAGCGTGTTCATGAGCAGGTAGGAGGCCAGCACGCGCCGCGAGCTCTCATCGAGCGTGGGGAAGTGGCGCTCGAGCAGGCGGGCGCTCTTCTCCTCGAATTTTTTCTTCACCGCCAGCGCCTGCTTCGGATCAACGATCTCGCTGATGTCGAGCTTCACTTCGGTGATCAGCTCGCCCTTTATCTGGGTGTTGAGCACAAGCTTGGTGCCCTCGGCAAGGCCTGGAATGGCTATCTCGTAGATCGGCACGAACTCGCCCGGCCTGCGCACGATGCGCACATTGACGGGCATGCCCTCGGCATCGAATGAATAGCTCGCAAGCGTTTGTTCCTCCATGGCGCTCACTTCTCGCTCATCCTTCTGATGAGCTCTATGAGCTCCCGCCTCTTTCGCTCAAACGCCTCCTCTTCGGTCTTGAGCGCGAGCAGCTTTGCCTTAGCGGCCTCAATTTTCTTTTCACCCTCAGGAAGCGCGCTTTCGGGCAGCGCGGCTGGCAGAGCCTCGATGTCGGCCTTCAGCAAAATGCTCTTCTCGACAAGCTCTTTCTGCAACCTCGCCAAGCTCTCGAGCTCTTTCTGCAGCGCGGCGATTTCCTCGAGCTTTTTTCCCACGGGTGCGGCCTTCAGCATCTCCTCGGCGCTCGCCAGCGCCTGCTTGAGGTCGTTGCGCGAGGACTCGAGTTCGGCCGCGATGCGCTTGCCGGCCAGCTCGAGCGCGGCGAGGTTTGCCTCGTAAGCCTTTGAGAGCTTCTCGAAATCTGCCTGCATGCTCTTGAGCGAAGCCGCGAAAGCCGCTTTGCTCTCTGTGAGCTCCTTCAGCGAGGCCTCATCTTTTGAAAGCTGCTTTGAAAAGGCCGAAATGGATTCCCTCGCCTCCGCCTGCGCTTTTCTCAGCTCTGCCAGCAGCTCGGCCAGCTTGCCCGATTCTCTCTCGGCCGCGGCAAGCGAGGCCGCCATGCCCTCAACCTCCCTTTTCAAGTCCACGAATTTGGGAAAGGAAGCGTTCAGGCGTTCCTCAAGCGCAGTGAGCGAGGCTGCGAGCTCTTTTGACCTGGCTTCTGCCTTCTCGAGCTCGCCTCCAAGCGAGGCCAGGCCCTCCTTTATCCTGCTGATGGACTGGGCATAGCGGCCGAAAAACTTCTCGCTCTCCTTCTCGATGGCCTGCATGCGCTCGAACCTCTGCTTTACCACCGCGACCTGTTGGCTGATGATGGCGGGAAGCTTTTCAAGGCCGGCCTTGGCGGCCTCGATCTCAATGCCCTTTTCCCTAGCGCGCCCGAGAAGGAGCTCCACCTCGTCAGCCAGCGAAGCCCTTTTCTTGAGAAGCTCCTCCCTCCTCTCGGCCACTTCCTCCTTCGGTGTGCCGGCCCACACGAGAAAAATGGTTGTCAGCTGGTACTCGAGATGGATGATGCCCTCTTCCTCGAGCACGCGCGCCCACTCCTCAAGCGTGGCGGATGGGATGCCCAGCTCCCTCGCCGCATCGGCCAGGCTCACCCTCCCTTTTGAATAAACGAGGCGCAGCAGGTTGTCCACCCCCGTGCTGATGAGCGACTCGTCGACGACCACGCTGGGGTTTTCCCTCACAGGAATATAAACATAGCGAAGCGCGCGGCAATGAGTTTTAAATAGCAAAGCGGATACTCCCGGCATGGCTGAGGAGCTGGACATCACCAAAAAGGAAGTTTCACCCGTTGAGGCGTTCAAATTCCAGAATCTGCTCTTTCAGCAATTCGGCGAAGATGGCATCAAAGTTTACGGCGCGCTCGGCGAGCACCGCAATGTGGGCGACCTGATGGCTCTCACAGGTGTCAGCGAGAGCAGGCTACTCGAGATACTCGATTTCATGGACAAGAACGGTATGATTGTCATGACAAAGCCCGCGCCACCAGCCGCGCCCGAGAGAGTGCTCACCGAGGAGGAGATTGAGGAGAGGAAGAGGATGGAGAAGGCCGAGAGGGAGAGGGTGTTGGAGATAAGGGAGGAAAAGCCATCTGTCGAGGAGGAGAAGCTATCCCCGTTTGAGAAGATTGTGTACGACAAGTTTGGTGAGATAGGCCTGCGCGTGTACTCGCTCATAGATGGTGAAAAAACAGCCGAGGAGATCCTTGCCGAGACTGGCATCAGCGAGGTACAGCTTGTCGAGATGCTTGAGTTCATGGACAAGCAGGGGATCATCAAACTCGAAAAGCCCGGAGAGGAAGAAGAGGAGGAGGAAGAAGAAGAGGAGGAAGAGGAGGAGGAAAAGCCTGAGGAATTTCCACCACCCCTCCTTGAGGAAAAAGGCCTTCCGCCAGCACCCCCGCTTGAGGAGATAAGCGAGGATATCATTCCTATCGATGTGCCCATAAAACAGACGCTGGGGGTGATGAACCGCATCGCGCTGGACACCGAGCTCGTGGCGAGGTTTGGCGGGCGAGCGAAGAAGCTCTATGATGCCATTGACAACAGGAAAGATACAGTACGGCTGGCCCGTGAGACGGGGATGAGTCTGGAGGAGATGGATGAGGTGCTGGCCTTCCTCGGGCAGCGGGGCGCGCTCGTTTTCGCTACGCTCAGCGAGGAGGATGTGAAGGAGAGGTATGGGCCAGAAGGAGCAAAAATATATGCGCGGTATGGTAGGGATGGCGTGCTACTCTATGAGCTCATCGGGGTGGTCAAGAGCTTCCGCGACATGGTAGCGATATCAAAGCTTCAGCCTGATAGGGCTGCCGACATCTTCCTCTATATCCACGATGTGCTCGCCATCGAGACACCGCTTACCAAGGAAATGTTGTTCAAAGAACTTGGAAAATAAGACAAAGGGGGAGACAAAGGGGGGAAGTATCCCCCCTTCGTCCTTGACCTTCCCCCCTCTTTGAAACCGCGCTGGCGGTTCTGATTGGGGTGGGTCAGGAGGAACCTGGAACTGGGGAGGGGCGGAGCCCCTCCGCGGTTCGGAAGACAAAGGGGGGAAGTATCCCCCCTTCGTCCTTGACCTTCCCTAGACAAAGGGGGGAAGTATCCCCCCTTCGTCCTTGACCTTCCCCCCTCTTTGAAACCGCGCTGGCGGTTCTGATTGGGGTGGGTCAGGAGGAACCTGGAACTGGGGAGGGGCGGAGCCCCTCCGCGGTTCGGAGCGCTCGAGCTCCAGTAAGGCTATTTTCTCGAGCAGAAGTTCCTCGAGCGGGCAAGCGGCCGCGCGCACGCCGAAAAGCTTCTCGATGCGAGAGATTTTTTTGGGGGTGGGTTTTGGAAAAACGCTTTTTTCCGCGCCGAGCGCGGCGAGGATACTTTTTGCGTTCGGGCGTTTTGCCGCAATGCCAAGAACGATGCGCGTCGGGTCTATCACCCCGATTTTTCTTATGGCCTCCTCCATGCTACGCGTGGCCGCCGCGCGCAGCAGCCACTCGTTGGCGAGGGAGCGACTGAAGGAGCGACCGGTCTCAAAAGCTTTAAAAGCTTGAAAGAAGGAAAAAACGATGTGGCGTGGTGAGAGCACAGCATCGGGGTTGAATGCCTGGAGCACGACGTGCCTGGCTTTTGAAACTTCCCTGAGTTTCCCGATGAGCTCCTCTGCCGATGCAAATCGGGTGGATGCGCCGACTGCGATGGCTTTCACGCCGAGATTGTTCATTTGAGATAAAAAGGTATTGCGATGGAGAACTTTCACGGACGAAGCAGGACCAAAGGAAGTGGGAGTGGTGGAAAGAGGAAAAAATTCAGAGATGTGCGCCGCTCGGAGATAGGCGGTCCCTTCACTGCCACGAGGGTTGGCGAGGCGGATGTCCGAGAGACAAAGAGGGTGAGGGGTGGCGGCGTGAAGGTGAAACTCAAAAAAGCCTCTTTCGTGAACGTCGTCATAAGCCCCGGTCAGACAAAACGCGCGAAAATACGCACAGTGCTCGACTCGCCAGCCAACAGGCACTATGCCAGGCAAAACATCATCGTGAAGGGGAGTATCATCGACACCGAGCTGGGCAAGGTAAGGGTGACAAATAGGGTTGGACAGGACGGCGTGGTGAACGGCGTGCTGATTGAGGAGAAAAAGGCTTAGGTGAGTGCATGGTTGTCGAAGTGACGGGCAGAAATTTTGAGAAAGAAGTGCTACAGGCCAAAACGCCTGTGCTCGTGGATTTCTGGGCGGCCTGGTGCGGGCCGTGCAGGATGCTCGCGCCAACCATCGAGGAGCTAGCAAAAGAATACGAGGGCAGCATCAAGTTCGCCAAGGTGAATGTGGATGAGGAGAGCGAGCTGGCAGCACGCTATGCTGTGATGTCCATTCCCACTCTCATCCTGTTCAAGGATGGCAAGCCCGTGGACTCCAGTGTGGGCGCGAGGCCAAAGGCTGCGCTTAAGGCCTGGCTTGACAGCAAGCTTAAATAATTCGAGCGTGAATAGTATTGTGAGGAAAATGAGGGGTTGGCTTCACATACAGCTCCTTCTCTGACGTTTTCGCTAGCCAACGCTCCAAAAAAATTGTTTTAAGCTTTCAAGCCCTAGCCGTAGGTGGTTCGGATGGCTGATTTCCAACCCCCGCGCGGGATGCGTGACTACTTGCCTGAGGAGATGATCGCACGGGAGGGAATGCTCGAGAAGATAACGGCAGTGTTCAGGACATTCGGCTTTGACCCTCTCGAGACGCCCGCACTCGAGAGCATGGAGGTGCTGCGGGCCAAGGCAGGCGAGCTCGGGGGGCAGATTTTCTCTGTTGAGGGCGAGCTAGGCCTGAGGTTTGATCTCACTGTGCCGCTGGCCAGAGTGGTGGCTAGCAATCCGGCGCTGCCCAAGCCATTCAGGCGGTACTGCATTGCGAGAGTGTGGAGGAGGGAGGAGCCGCAGAGAGGTCGGCTTCGTGAGTTCATTCAAGCCGACATAGATATTGTCGGAAGCGCTGAAATGAGCTGCGAGGCTGAGCTGCTGGCATGCGCGGGAAAGGCGCTCGAAGCCGCCGGCTTCGCTGAGTACAGAATACGCCTCAACAACAGAAAAATCGTTGAGAGAGTGCTGGAGGCTCAGGGCATCGCGAAGGGCGCGCTCGTGACGGTGATGCGCTCGCTGGACAAAACAGAAAAGATAGGTGAGGATGGAGTAGTGAGGGAGCTCGAGGCAAAGGGGGTGAGCGGGGAGACCGCCAGGGGGCTCCTGCGCGTGCTGAAGGCAGAGGGCAGCAACGCGCAGAAGCTGGCGAGCATGGAGGGGACCGCTGGCGAGGGCGTGAGGGAGCTGCGCGAGATCCTCGAGCTGGCCAAGGCCTACGGCATCGATGAGCGCATCGAGGTGGATTTCCTGCTTGTCAGAGGGTTGGATTACTATACTGGCCCCGTTTTTGAGATCGAGGCGGGCGGAGGGGTGGGCAGCATAGCGGGAGGAGGCAGGTACGACAACCTCATCCAGAGCTATGGCGGTGAGCCCACACCCGCAGTCGGCATATCGCTCGGCGTGGAGAGAATGATGGCGCTACGCGGGGAAGGGGGGGTGCGCACGAGAACAAAAGTGTTCGTGGCAAACACCAGGCCCGAATTCCTGCCCAGCGCCATTAAGGTCGCACAGGCGCTCCGCGAAAGAGGCATAGCCGCCCAGACCGATGTGATGGGAAGAAATCTGAGGAAGCAGTTTGAGTATGCGGCCGGGGCTGGCATTCCTTTCGTTGCGGTGATTGGGGAGAGGGAGATGAAGGAGGGAAAGCTCACGCTCAGAGACCTCGCAAAGAAAGAAGAGAGGGCAGTCACGCTTGCAGAAGCTGTGAGAATTCTGAGGGGGAGAGGATGAAGATAATCACCTTTGCAGAGCCGGAGGCCGTGCGAGCGCTACTTGAAAGAAGAACGAGGGAAAGCAAGGCGGTGGAGAAAAAGGTAGCCGCCATCCTAAAGGGCGTTCGAGAAAGGGGAGACGAGGCGCTCCGGAAGTATACGAGAGCGTTCGATAGCGTTGATGTGCCGGAGCTTGAGGTTTCCGATGAGGAGGTGCGCGCTGCCGAGAAACAGGCTGGCGAGCTCACCGCAGCGCTCAGAAGAATGAAAAGGAATCTCGAGATGGTTGCGAGAGCGCAGAAGCCTAAAGACATAGCAGTGAGGATGCCGTGGGGAGAGGTCAGGGTGTGCTGGAGGCCCATAGAGAGGGTGGGGGTGTATGCGCCTGGCGGACGGGCAGCCTATCCGAGCAGCGTGCTCATGGCCTGCGTGCCCGCGCGCATCGCCGGCGTGAGCGAGATCGTTCTGTGCACTCCACCGCAGCAGGATGGGCGGGCCTCGCCGCTTGTGCTGGCAGCGGCGCGTGTGTGTGGGGTACGCAGAATATTCAAGGTGGGCGGGGCGCAGGCTATTGCTGCCATGGCGTTCGGCACCGAGAGCGTGCCGCGTGTGGACAAAATCGTAGGACCAGGAAACATATTCGTGACGACAGCAAAGATGATGGTCAGAAGCCAAATGACAGACATCGACCTGCCGGCAGGGCCCAGCGAGGTGCTCGTCATCGCGGACGACAGCGCCGATGCCGAAACGATCGCGCTTGACCTGCTCGCGCAGGCCGAGCACGACCCGGAGGCGAAGGCCATCCTCGTGACCGATAGCCCGAAGCTGGCGGAAAGCGTGCGCGAAGAGCTTGAGAGGGCGTTGAGCAAATTTCCGAGACAGGAAATCGCGCGCGCCGCGCTCGCTCGGCACGGCGCCATTGTTATCGGGCCACTCGAAAAAGCGATCGATTTTGCCAACGCATGGGCTCCCGAGCACATCGAGATAATAGCCCGGAATGCGCACAGCATCGCCAAAAGGGTGAGAAACGCTGGCTCGGTATTCCTCGGGCCTTTCTCGGCAGTGCCCTTTGGCGATTACAACGCGGGCAGCAATCACATCCTGCCGACCGCTGGCGCGGCAAAAATATTCTCGGGCGTTGGGGTCTGGAGTTTCATGAAGGCCAGCTACATCACTAGGGTGAGCAGGCGCGGCGCCAGGCTGCTCGCCAGCGATGCCATCCTGCTCGCAAGGCGCGAGGGCCTCGAGGGACACGCACGGGCCGCGGAGAGGCGATTGCGATGAAGCGAGCGATCGGGCTTGCGCGGAGGGAAGCGGTGGCCATTGTGCCCTACGCCGCTCCTCCCGTTATGGCGAGAGTGAAGTTAAATCAGAATGAGTCGCCATTCGACATTCCGCCACAGCTCAAGGCGCTGCTACAGGAGGAGGTGGCACGCACCGAGCTCAACCGCTATCCGGACGCCGGGAGCGAGGAGCTGAAGGTGGAGCTGGCGGACTATGTAAGGAGCGAGCCCGAGAACATCATCGTGGGGAATGGTGCCGATGAGCTCATATACTACATCGCGCTGACATTTTTCAACAAAGGGGATAAGATCGTCTTTCCAACGCCATCGTTCGCCATGTACGAGATAGCGGCAAAACTTATGGGATGCCGGGCAAAGCCCGTGCTGCTCGAAAAGAACTTCAGCCTGCCCGAGAGATTTTTCAGCGAGGCGAGGCGCGCCAAGGCGGTTTTGCTGGGCTCGCCAAACAATCCGACCGCCAACGCCGTGCCCAACACACAGATTGCGGAGCTTGCGGCGGGCTGTGAGGGGCTCGTTGTGGTGGATGAGGCGTATGCTGAGTTTGCGCCCCACAATTGCCTGTCTCTGACGAAAAAATTTGACAACCTGATTGTGCTGAGGACATTCTCAAAAGCCTTCAGCGCTGCCGGCATACGCGTCGGCTATGCTGTGGCATCTGAGGAAGTTGCGGAGTTGCTCAACAGAGTGAGGCTGCCCTGGAATGTGAGTGCGCTGTCGCAGAAGGCCGCGCTACTGCTGCTCAGGTATAGGAGGTTGTTTGAGAAGAACATCGAGCGCATAATCAGCGAGAAGGAGAGGGTGATGAAGGAGCTCGCAAAAATAGAGGGGGTGGAGGTTTTTCCCAGCGATGCCAATTTCTATCTTTTCAGGACGCGCATGGCCGCGCCGAAACTATTCACTTCCCTGTGGGAGAGAGGTGTGCTCGTCAGAGATGTCTCAACGCTGCCGCTTCTGTCGCGTTGCCTGCGCGCAAATGTTGGGAGCGAGGAGGAAAACGATGCGCTCATCGATGCGCTCAGGGAGATCGTGCGGGGGGAGCACTGGGCAATTGAGGAGAGGTAGATGGAACTCGGTGGCATCAGAGCAGTCATTTTTGATGTGGATGGCGTGCTCGTCGACACGCGGAGGAGCTATAGGAAGGCGATCATCGAAAGCGTGCGCTGGTATCTGAGGCAACGGGGTATTCCGGAGAAGCCGCGGGCGAAACTCGCCGACATCGCGCGGTTTAAGGCCATTGCGGGCTTCAACAGCGATTGGGACATCACGTACGCGCTGTCGCTGTTCTACATTGTGAGAAAGGAGAGAAAAATTGGGCTCGCGGCATGGTGCAAAAGCATACAGCAGGAGGGTGGGGGAATTGGGGGGGCGAGGAGGGCTGCGGGAGGGCGGAGAATTGCCGGATGGAGCGACAGAAACGAGCTGACAAATCCACTCTACAGATTTTTTCAGGAAAGATATCTGGGAGGAAAGAGGTTTGAAGAGGTTTATGGGCAGAAGGCTGCCTATTGGAAGGGGCGCGGGCTGATCGAGAGCGAGAGGCTGCTGGTGAAGGTCGAAAGACTGAGAGAGCTCGCCAGGCTCTACGCGCTCGCGTTGGTCACCGGACGACCTAAATATGATCTGGAATTTGTAGTCAGAAGATGGAGGTTGGAGAAAATCTTCCCCGTGAGGGTGGCGATGGAGGATGTGAGGAGAGCAAAGCCCCACCCCGAGCCCATCCTACTAGCACTGCGCCTGCTGGGCATCCGTGCCGAGGAGGCGCTGTATGTGGGCGATGGGGTTGATGATGCGCTTGCAGCGAAGGCGGCCTGCGTGCGCTTTGTCGGAGTGAGGTTCGCGGGCGGGGGGCGAGCGCTCGGGGGAAGGGTATTCAGCAGCACGAACGCGCTGATCGACGCGCTGACGAAGGTTAAAAAGGGCGGATGAGAGGTGAGTGCATGGCTAGAAGGGCGAGCATCGAGAGAAAGACGCGCGAAACGAGCGTGCAGATGGAGCTCAATGTTGATGGAAGGGGCAGGACAAGCATAGCCACGGGCATACGTTTTCTGGATCACATGCTTGAGAGCTTGGCGCGCCACGCGCTGTTCGACCTGAAGGTGAAGGCGAGTGGCGATGTGGATGTCGACGAGCACCACCTCGTGGAGGATGTGGGTATATGCCTGGGCAAATGCCTAGCCAAGGCACTCGGCGAGAAAGAAGGAATACGCAGATTCGGCGATGCCATTGTGCCCATGGATGAGGCCGTCGCAACGGTAGGCTTGGATGCGAGCGGGCGCGGTTACCTCGTGCTCGATTTTGGCCCGCGCTGGCCCGGACCACCGTGGGGCGGACTGCAAAAGGCGCGGTGGAGAGGGATGAAGGTCGGCGACATCGCGATTGAGAACATAGAGCATTTCGTTGACAGCCTGGCCAGAAACGCTGGGCTCAACATAAATGCAAAGGTCGAAGGAAAAAATGCCCACCACATGGTGGAGGCGCTGTTCAAGGCGCTCGCGCTGGCATTGCGCGAGGCCGTGCGTGTGGAGGGAAAGGGGATCCCCAGCACTAAGGGGAAACTCGAATAGGTGATGCCATGCTGAAGCTGGCAGTACCGAACAAGGGAAGGCTATACGAGCCCACGCTCGAGCTGCTGCGCAGAGCAGGTCTTGAGATAACCGACTCGGGAGAGCGCGCGCTGTTCGGGAGTACAAGCAACCCTGAAGTTAGAGTGCTGTTTGTGAGGGCAGACGACATCCCGCGTTATGTTGAGATGGGCGCGGCGGATGCGGGCATAACCGGCTACGACCTCGTGCAGGAGAAGTCCGCCGATGTGGCCGTGCTGGCGAGGTTGCCCTATGGAATGTGCAGGCTATCGTTGGCCGTGCCAGCCGGAAGTGGGATAAAGAGCGTCAGCGACCTGCAGGGAAAGAGGATAGCCACCAAATACGTGCAGAGCGCCAGGAAGTTTCTGCAGAAGCGTGGTGTGAAGTGCAAGATCGTTGAAATAGCTGGGGCTGCCGAGATAACACCTTTCCTCGGAATCAGCGATGCCATCATAGATCTGGTGAGCACGGGCACGACGCTCGCGATACACAAAATGAGAGAGGTTGAGGTGCTGCTGGAGAGCAGCGCGTGCTTGGTGGCCAACAGAGAGAGCCTGCGCGAGGGGAAGAAAGCCGAGCTGCTCAAGGAGCTAACGCTCTCCTTTGAGGGATGCCGGCTAGCTGAGAGCAAGCGATACATCATGGTGAATGCGCCGAGCCAGGCAGTACTGAACAGAGTGGTAAAAATAATACCGGGCATGGAATCGCCCACAGTGCTCAAGCTGGCCAGAGAGGGCGAGTATGCCGTACACGCTGTGGTGGAGGAGAGCGAGATTCCGAGAGTGATAAGGCAGCTTAAGGAAGCCGGCGCCAAAGACATCCTAGTGCTACGCATGGAAAGGGTCGTGCCGTAGGGGGGGAGGATGCCCG
Organism: Candidatus Micrarchaeia archaeon; assembly: GCA_038890815.1. GTDB lineage: Archaea > Micrarchaeota > Micrarchaeia > Burarchaeales > JACRGF01 > JAWAFC01. Next base: position 16,414 of record JAWAFC010000008.1, read on the forward strand.
CCATAGCGCTTATCGATTATGGCGCAGGTAATCTGCTCAGCATAGCGAACGCTGTGAGGGTGGTTGGCGGGGAAACGAGGATCGTGCGCAGCGCGAGCGGGCTGAGGGAATGCGATGCCATCATATTGCCCGGCGTGGGGAGTTTCGGACTCGTGAGGAGGCTTGCTGGAATGCGCAGGGAACTGTTAAGGCAGCTCGATGATGGAAAGCCCTATCTCGGAATCTGCCTCGGGATGCAGTTTCTGTTTGAGGAGAGCGAGGAGGCGCGGGGGAGGGGGCTGGCGGTGTTTGAGGGGAGGGTGAAGAGGCTACCGCATGGCGTGAAGCGACCGCACATAGGCTGGAACCAGGTCAAGAAAATGGGCGCATGCACGCTGTTGAGGGGCATTCCGGACAACTCGTTTTTTTACTTTGACCACTCGTACTATGCAGAGCCACAGGACAAGAGCATCGTTGTGGGAAGCACTGAGTATGGCGTCAGCTTTGCCTCGGTCGTTGCCCGCGAGAACATTTTTGGCGTGCAGTTCCATCCAGAGAGAAGTGGGGAGGTTGGTCTGCGCATGATGGCGAATTTCGTCGGTCTTGCGAGATGAGGCCATGATGGTCATACCCGCCATAGACATTCTAGAAGGAAAATGCGTGAGGCTGGCCGGTGGGGATTACACAAAAAGTGAAGTGTTTCTCAGTGACCCGGTCATGGCCGCAAAAGGGTGGGCGAGGCAGGGGGCAGAGCTCCTGCATGTGGTGGATTTGGATGGCGCGCGCAGCGGGCGCATGGCGAATTACGAGATTGTAAAGAGAATAGTCCAGGAGGCGGGCATTCCCGTGCAGGTTGGAGGGGGCGTAAGGCATGGGGAGGATGCCAGAAGAATACTCGGGCTGGGGGATGATGTGAGGGTTGTTCTCGGGACCATCGCGCTGGAAACGCCCGGCCTTGTGAGCGAGCTAGTGGACGAGTTCGGCAGCGATCGTGTGGTGGTGGCGCTGGACTGCAAGGGTGGCGAGATAGTCGTGAAGGGATGGTTGGCGCGCACGGGCATGGCGGTGGTGGATGCATTGAGGCAGTTTGAGCAGGAATGGGGAGCGGGTTTCGTACTGGTCACGGCAGTCGAGAGGGATGGGCTCCTCAGCGGGCCCGATGTGAGGTTGGTGGAGGAAGTTGTCAGGGCCACAAAGATGAGAGTGATTGCGAGCGGAGGGATAGCGAGGATTGAGGACATTGTGGCTGTGAAGCAGGCGGGCGCGTGGGGATGCATCATCGGCAGGGCGCTCTACAAGGGCGTTCTGCGCTTCCGTGAGGCGGCCGCTGCCGCGAGGTAGCATATGTTGGCAAAAAGGATCATCCCATGCCTTGATTGCGACCTTTCGGTTCCACAGGGCAGGGTGGTCAAGGGTGTGCGTTTCAAGCAGCTCAGATATGCTGGCGTGCCCTGGGAACTCGCGGCAAAGTACAGCAGGGAGGGAGCCGATGAGATCGTTTTCCTTGACATCACCGCGAGCGCGGAGAGGCGCGCCACCATGGTGGATGTGGTCAGGCGGACATGCGAAGAGGTTTTTGTTCCCATCACCGTAGGAGGAGGGATAAGAAGCGTTGAGGATGCCTCCAGGGTGTTCCGTGCGGGCGCCGATAAGGTGAGCATAAACACAGCCGCAATAAAGAGGCCACGGCTCATCGCCGAGATAAGCGCGCACTTCGGCTCGCAGGCCTGCGTGCTCGCCATAGACTGCGCCAGGAGAAAGGGAGGGGGCGGAAAGAGATACATTGAGACTGAGGAGGGAAAGGTGTGGTTCGAATGCTCAATATATGGTGGCAGGGTATTCACCGGCATCGATGCGCTCGCCTGGGCTGAGAGAGGCGCCGAGCTGGGGGCCGGCGAGATACTCCTCACGAGCATGGACAGAGATGGCACTAATTTGGGGTATGACATCGCGCTGACGAGGGCGGTCAGCGAGGCAGTTGGCATTCCCGTGATTGCGAGCGGTGGGCTGGGAAGGCCGGAGCATGCACTCGAAGTGCTCACGCGGGGGAAGGCGGATGCCGCACTGCTGGCTGGACAACTTCATTTTGGGAGGGTAAGCATCAGGCAGATAAAGCAGCTGCTTGCAAAAAATAGCGTGCCGGTGAGGCTGTGAGGCTGAGCAGAAAGGAGGCAGAGAGATTTGCCCGCTCGCTTGATTACCGGAAGGGGGGTGGGCTGGTGGTCGCCATCGCTCAGAGCCAGGATGGCGAGGTGCTCATGCAGGCATTCCAGAATTACGAAGCTGTTGTGAGGACGCTGGTGAGCGGGAAAATGCACTATTACTCAAGGGAGAGGGCGCGGCTATGGCGAAAGGGTGAGGAAAGCGGCAATGAGCAGAGGGTGAAGGCATTCTATCCGGACTGTGACCGCGATGCCGTGCTGTACATTGTCAGCCAGAAAGGCGTGGCCTGCCATACGGGCTCGCGCACCTGCTTCCGCCAGCCCGCCGAATTCGGGCTGAAGCAGCTGTTCGGGATAATACAGGAAAGAAAGAAAAGCGCGCCGGCTGGCTCCTACACGAGGAAGTTGTTGCGGGACAGACGGCTCGCGCTGGCCAAGCTCAGGGAGGAGGCTGAGGAATTCGCCGAAGCCCTTGAAGGGAAAGGAAAGCGCGCTATCGTGTGGGAGGCAGCGGACCTGATGTACCACACGCTGGTTGGCCTGGCCTCGAGGGGGGTGACGCTGGAGGAGGTGGAGAGAGAGCTGGCGAGAAGAAGGAAGTAAATATTTGAAAGGATGATGAGATGTCGATAACGAGCGAGGACATGATAAAGAACTGTGCTGCATGCTTTCAGGAAAAAGGATGGGCCGTGAGGCTTGAAGCCGACGGGCCATTTCTCGTGTGCCCCTACGACAAAAGCCACAGGTATGTCATCCATAAGGGGCTTTTGAGGAGGGTGTGATATGGCGAAGGATATACGGCAGGACATCCAGAAGCTTACCGACGAGACGATCGCCGAGGGTGGGGTGCTGGCACTCCTTTACTTCGATGTGCATGGCGCGAGCGCCGAGGAAGTGAGGAACAAGATGGTCGAGTTCGTCTCGCGTATAAACATGGAGCCCGGTGTGGTCACTTGCTATGGGGAGATAAAAGAGCCTATTCAGAGCGAGGGAATGTATTCGACGGCTGCCGAGGTGAAAGTCCTCACTAAGGATTTCAACACGTTGCTCACGCTCGGCATGCGGTATGGGCCCATCAGCGCGGAGATACTCAGGCCGGAAGTGCTCAAAATAAAGATGAGCGAGGCCGCAACGATGATAACCAACGTCGCGAGCACGAGCCACCAGCTCTCCACCTTCATACTCAACAAAGTACTCTCCAAAGAGGAGCTGGAGAGATTTCAAAAAGTGATGAAACAGAGAGAGGAAATCGGCAGGAAGCTGCTTGAAGAAAAGAAGTGATCGGATGTTTCCCAGAATTAAGATAAGCAAGGTGGAGAAGGCCAAGACAGGCATCCCTGGTCTCGATGAGATCATCGAAGGGGGGATAAACCGCGGTACCGTTGTCAGCGTGACGGGCGAGACGGGCACGGGCAAAACAACTTTTGCCACACAGTTCCTTTATAAGGGCGCGGCGGAATACGGCGAGCCGGGCCTGTTCATATCTTTTGAGGAAAGCAAACGGAGCCTGTACCGAAACATGGCGCGTTTTGGTTGGGACCTCGAGGAACTCGAGAGAAAGAGGAAGTTTGTGTTCATCGAATATCCTCTGAGCGAGATCGATCAGTTTCTCACGCAGGAAGGCGTGATTCGTGATCTGGTAGATACCATCGGGATTGAGCGCATCGCCATCGACTCCATCTCGGCGCTGGCGCTCGCGTGGGAGAGCGAGAGGGAGCGAAGGCAGGGGCTGCTGAAAATAATGGACAGGCTCAGGAGGTGGGGCTGCACGAGCATCATAACAGCCGAGAGCGAGGGGGAGGTTGCCGCGGGCGCGCCCAGAACAAAACACGGCGCGGAGTGGCTTAGCGACGGCCTCATTCACCTATATAACATAAGGAAAGGCAACTATAGGGAGAGGGCGCTCGAGATCATAAAGCTTCGTGGGGTGAGCCATGAGTGCAGGATAATCCCGATGAGCTTCACCTCCAAAGGCCTCGTGCTGCACCCCACGCGATTGTTTTTTACTGAGTGAGCATATGCGCATGGATCCATGGGGAAATGAGTTGCTGGAGGACTATGAGCATCTGTTTACCGAGTTCGGCATGCAAAGGGTAGATGAGAGCCTGATCGCACGCATGAAGAACCCGGGCAGGCTATTCAGCAGAAGGATAATCTTCGGGCACAGGGACTTCGATAAGTGGCTGGCCGACTGGGAGGAAGGAAAGCCTGTAGCCGTGATGAGCGGCATAAAACCAACAGGGGATTTCCACCTCGGAAGCAAGCTGACCGCCGAGGAGCTTGTGTTTTTTCAAAAGGAGTTTGGCGCTAAGGTGTTCTACTGCATAGCCGACCTGGAGGCGTGGGCGGACAACGGCATACCGCTGACCCAAAGCCATGCCATCGCGGTGAGCAATGTGGCTGACCTGCTCGCGCTCGGGCTGGATGAGAAGAACGCATACATATACAAGCAGAGCCAGGAGAGGAGGGTGATGAACCTGGCTTACATATTTGCAAGAAAGACAACGCATGCAACGCTGGAGGCGCTGTACGGCGAAAGGAACCTCGGCATATATTTCTCCGTGCTCACCCAAGCAGGCGACATCATGCTGCCCCAGCTGGAGGAATTCGGCGGGCCAAAGCGGGTGCTTGTGCCTGTTGGCGCTGACCAGGATCCCCACATTCGCTTTGCGCGGGACATCGCCCAGAAATTTCATGCCGAGTATGGTTTCATTGAGCCCGCGGCAACCTTTCACAAGTTCTTCCGCTCGCTGAGCGGGCAGAGCAAGATGAGCAAGCGCGAGCCCATGGATGTGCTGAGCCTCGCTGACCCACCCGAGCTTGTGAGGCATAAGATAGCGCGCTGCTTCACGGGCGGGCGGGCAACCGTGGAAGAGCAGAGGAAGCTGGGCGCTGAGTGGTGGCGGTGCGTGAATTATGAATTGGCCATGTTTCACTTCGAGGAGGGAGAAGAGGCGCTGGCGAGAAGGAGGGAGGCGTGCCAAACGGGCAAGCTCATGTGCGGGCAGTGCAAGGAAGAGGTCATCGCGCTCGCGCAGAAGTTCATCAAACAACACCAGGAAAAGAAAAAGAGGATGATGGCTAAGGCCGAGAGACTCCTTTCCATGGTATAGCGCGCGCAATTCTCGGAACAAATGCCATTTTCAAAGCCTGGGCGACCATATCGGGCCGGGCGGCGAGGCCACCCGATATCCTCCCCAAAACCCCCTCGCGCCTGCCGATGTGTTTCTCGCCCGTTATCCTTTCAAACGCCTCGCTCAGCTCCATCCTTTTCACGAGCGCCGTGAGCTCTTTCGGGATTTCAAAACCCATGCTACACCCGAAAGAAACACTCTCGCCGTCAAACACACAACACCACAGGAAGTCATAAAATCTATCACCGAAACGAAACAGCCCGCTTTCCAGCCCGATGCCGTAGTCGCACCCTCTTGTTCTCGCGAAAGCGAGCCTTGCGCGCTTCTCCGCGCCGGCGATCGTCTGCTTTCCGAACGGCTGTTTTGCTGTTCTCACGGGCACGGCTAGGACACGGAGGTTGGTCGTTCTGAATATTTTTCCTGCGGTTGATTGGATGGCTCCAAGCTTAGCCGGATTCCTCGTGCCGACTGCGAGCAGAATGGGTGTGATGCGTTTTCCATCCGCATCAATTTTTCCCTCCCTTATCCTCTCGCAGGAGATCGGCTGCAGGTCTTGGGCAAAGACGGTGGGAATGATTATAAGGTGGAGGGGCTTGAGCCCTCGCCGTTTTCGGATGGCATTGATGCGCTCGGCTGCCGCTCGCGTCTCCTCGCTGGCCACGAGCGCGTCGAGCGCCTTCATCGAGGCGGCTGGCTCTGTGGCCGACTCGAGCCGGAACACCTCCCAATTTCCACGCTCGGGCAGAAGGGCGGAGAGAAGGCGCTTTCTTTCCTCGAACGGGGCAACTGTGGCATGCTTGCGCCTCTTTGCAAACTCATCCGAGCTCAGGCCTATCAGCACGCGCCGCCCGCTGGCCAGCGCGGTTGCAAGTAATCTGGCATGGCCCCTGTGAAGGCAGTCAAAAGTGCCAGCAACCAGTACGGTGTTGAATGGTTTCATTCGCTACCTCACATAGTAGTCGATGAAATTTTTGATAATCCGCTTGCCGGCTTTTGTGAGCACGCTCTCGGGATGGAACTGCACGCCCTCAATCGGGAAATCCCTGTGGCGCATGGCCATGACGGTCCCGCGCTCATCGGGGCTCAGCTCGGTGGCGCTGACCTCGAGCGGGGGCCTGACATCCTCCACGACGAGCGAGTGATAGCGCGTTGCCGGAAATGGATTGGGAATGCCCTTGAAGATAGTCCTGCCATCATGCTGAATTGAGCCGAGCTTGCCGTGCATTATTTTTTTTGCGCGCACAACGCGCGCTCCAAAGGCGAGGCCGATCGCCTGGTGGCCGAGGCAGACGCCGAATATGGGGATGGTAGGGCCGAATTCCTGAATGACCGGCACAAAGCGTGCATCTTCAGGCCTGCCGGGCCCGGGCGACAGCACAATACAATCGGGGTCGTAGGCACGGATGTCATGAAGGGAGAAGGCATTGCATCGCATGACCTTCAGGGAGGCGCCCATAGCTCCGAGGTACTGATAGAGCATGTAAACGAAGGAATCGAACGCGTCGATGACGAAAACTTTCATGCTCATCTCTCCTCCAGCTCCCTGCCTGTGAGCGCCTTGATGCACGCATTGGCCTTCCGTCTCGTCTCGATCCACTCCCCACGCGGGATTGAATCCAGCACGATGCCGGCGCCAGCCTGCACAAATGCCCTGCCCTTCTTCATCAGCACGGCCCGGATGGCGATGCAGGTGTCCATGTTTCCCTTGAGATCGAAATATCCCACGGCACCACCGTATGGCCCCCTCCGGCTCTTCTCAAGCTCCTCGATGATTTCCATGGCGCGCACCTTCGGCGCGCCAGTCACGGTGCCGGCCGGAAAGGTCGCCCTGAACACATCGAAGGCATCGTTTCCCTCGCGCAAACGCCCTGTGACGTGCGAGACGAGGTGCTGCACATGCGAGTACTTCTCGACGACGAGCAGGTCGGGCACGCGCACGCTGCCGAACTTGGCGACCCTGCCTACGTCATTGCGGCACAAGTCAACGAGCATGACATGCTCGGCCAGCTCCTTGGCATTTTGCAACAGCTCGCGGGTGATGCGCATCTCCTCGGCTGCATCCTTTCCCCGCCCGCGCGTTCCCGCGATGGGCCTCATCTCAATCAGACCATTCTCCAGCCTCACATGGACCTCTGGGGAGGCGCCCAGAAAGTGAAAATCGCCGAAATCGAGGTAAAACATGTATGGGGATGGATTGATCTCGCGCAGGTCAAAATACACAGCGAGCGGGTCGCGCGGTGTGCTGACCTCTATCCTGCGCGACAGCACGACCTGGAAGATGTCGCCCGCCTTGATGTGCTGTTGGGCGCGTACCACTGCGCGCGCGAACTCTCCTTCCGAGACATTGCTACGTGTGGTTGATTTTGGGATGGAGGTATCAAGCGCGAGCTCCCTGCCGTGCCTCAGCGTGTTCACAAGCTTTTCCAGCGAACTGCCCTTCCCGCCACCAGAGTGCGACACGAGGTGCACGCGGTTGGTGGCATGGTCAAAAATCACGGCGTTACGGTGGATGACGAAAAAGGTCTCGGGCAGGCGCAAAGCATCTGGGAGCTTCTCGGGCAGCCTCTCCAGAAAGCGCGCGAAATCGTATGCCACATAGCCGATGGGCCCGAAGGAAAAGCGCGAGACGCCCGTCTCAACAGAGAGACAGGACATGACGGCCTTGAGAAAGTGAAGGGGGTCTTTCCCCTCGGGCAGGAGAAAGGCGCGCCCGCTTTTTCTGAATTCCCTTTCGATGCGCTTTTTCACCTCTGCGACGACAGCGCGCTCGCCATCGAGCTCGCACCTTCTTTTCCTGCTCTTCACCACGAGCACGGGCTCACAGACAATGATGGAGAGGCGCGCGAAACGGCGGCTGAGCTCGGTTGCACTCGGATCGAAAATGGATTCGAGGAAGAAGGTATGCTTTCTGCCGAAGGCTCTGGCTATGCGCAGAAAGGCCTGCGTGGGCGCCAGCCCCTCGGCAGGAAACTCGACGATGTGGGCGCTGAACTCCACAATAAAATCACTTCTCCAAATATTTAAATCAAAATAAATTAATAGATGAGCATGGCTGGCAGGAGCGAAAGACAGCGCGTTCTCAGCGACATAGAGGAGTTTGAAGAGAGTGCGAGCAGGGTTGAGACGGGCACGGAAGGCGAGGCTGTGCTCGAGCTCGCGCGGAGATACGCCAGAGATGCGAGGTATTTTCTTGAGAAGGGCGATGCGTTCACCGCATGGGGATGCATCAATTACGCTCACGGGCTGATAGATGCGCTGAGGGATTTGAGGTCGCGCCAGAAGCCCGGATAGCTTTTTGCCACGCACTCGGCACCTCTGACAGTTGTCATGCCCTCAGCACACAGGGCAGCGACCGCCAGGCTCATGGCAATGCGGTGATCGTTGTAGGTTTCCACCACTGCCCCCCGAAGCCTGCACGGGCCGCTTATCACAAGCCCGTCTTGCATCTCCCGTATGCTTGCGCCCATTTTTGACAGCTCGGCCGCCATGGCCGCTAGGCGGTCGCTTTCCTTCAGGCGAAGACGGGCGGCGCGCGTGATGCGCGTTGTGCCTTTGGCGAAGCAGGCGAGCACAGAGAGGATGGGGACGAGATCGGGAATGTCGGCTGCATTGATCGATGCCGCGCGCAGGCTTGACTTGCGCGCTACGAGCGCTTTCCCCTTCCAGCGCACATCCCCTCCCATTTGCCTGAGGATCGCATAGATCGCGCTGTCTCCCTGTGTTGTTTTTCTCTCAAGCCCCACCACGCGCACGCCAGCCCTCCCCCCCGCCAGAATGCCTGCGGACAACAGAAAGGCAGCGTTCGACCAGTCTCCCTCTACGACGATACGCGCTGGACGGTAGCGCTGGGGGGAGACATGGAAGCTCCGTAAGTTCGCGCTCGCCTTCACTCTGATACCGAACTTGCGCATCATCGCAAGCGTCAGCTCCACATAAGGTTTCGATTCGAGTGGGGTTGTTAGGTGGATGGTGACAGGCGAGGCCGCCAGCGGGGCTGCAAACAGCAGGCCGCTCACGAACTGGCTGCTCACATCGCCCCTCAGCGCGCATTTTCCACCTGGAATGCTGCCGAAGCCACGCACGGTGACGGGCGGATAGCCTCCCACCGTCTCGCACGAGACGCCGAGCTGGTGGAGCGCGCGCGCAAGCTCCCCCATGGGCCTCCGCAACAGCGAGCCCTCACCAGTGAGCACCACCTGTCCATCCGCCAGCGCGGCCAGCGGGATGAGAAAGCGGATTGTTGAGCCCGAGAGCCGGCAGTTTATTGGGAAGGATGGGGCTGACAACGGCAGCGCGGCTCCTCTCACCTCGATGGCATGCGTGCCCGCCTTCCTCATTTTCGCTCCCAACAGTGCGAGCGCTTCGGCGGTGGCCTTTGTGTCCTCGCTCTCGAGAAAATTTCTTATGAGGCTTTTCCCTCGCGCGAGCGCGGCGCATATCAGCGCGCGGTGGGAAACCGCCTTTGAGGGGGGCACACGGACGGAGCCCGCGACAACAGAAGGTTGCACGACGACCTCCATGCGCCTGCTTTGTCCGCCCAGCCTTTTTATTCTTTTCAAGCCGAATGAGGAGTATGCGCGTGCGCGAGGGCGCGGCATCCATCACGCTCGGGGAGGGCGTTTTCTTCAACCCCGCCATGGAGCTGTGCAGGGATGTGTGCTCGCTGGCTGTGGGCACGCTGGAAGGAAGGCTGGAGCTCCTCGACGGGCTGTGCGCGACGGGCGTACGGGGCATCCGATACGCGCTTGAGAACGATAACGTGCAGTCGGTGCACTTTGTGGATACGAGCGTGCAGGCGATTGCGCTGGCGAGGAAGAATGCCCGGGCCAACAACCTGAAGCGCGCCTCGTTCGCGGTCTCCGACTTCAACAGATTCATTTTTTCCCGCTCTTTCGATTTCGTAGAACTCGATCCGTTTGGCTCGCCCATCCCGTTTCTGTACCACGCGCTTCGTTCCTTCCGCACAAGGAAAACGGGCTTTCTGTCCGTCACCGCAACCGACACGGCCGTGCTGTGCGGCGCCGAATTCGCGGCCTGCATCAAGCACTATGGCGCGCGGCCCCTGCACAATGAGCTCTGCCACGAAGCCGGAGCGCGCATTCTCCTTGGCAAAATAGCCCGGACCGCAAGCGAATTCAATCTGGGGATAACCCCCCTCTTTACTCTCTCCAGACAACACTTCATCAAGGTGCTCGTGAGGCTCGAGCAGGGCGCTGAGGCCGCGGTCGACAGTGCCAAGAGCGCGCTCGGCTTTTTCTTCTACTGCCCAAAGTGCCTCCACTATGAGAGCGCGCGCCGCCCGCTCGCCCCCGCCTGTCCTGCCTGCAATAATCCGACGCGCGAGTGGTCGGGCCCGCTGTGGATTGGCGAGCTGCACGACAGGCAAACGCTTGAGCGGATGCGAGAGCTGAACCGCCAGCGCGACTATGCCAGGCGCAGGGAAATCGATGCGCTTCTGTCGCTCATGCTCGGCGAGGTTGGCTTTCCGCCGGGCTTTGTCGACCTGCACGTGCTCGGAAAGGTGAGAAAGGAGGGGCCAAAAAAAATCGCCGATTACATCCGCGCGATGGAGGCCGAGGGCTGGCGGGCAGCCAGAACGCACTTCAGGAGCACTGGGGTGAAACTGGCAAAGCCCGATGTGCGTTAAATTCTTCGGAGCACAAACAATTGCAGGTCCTCCGACGAGTATCTTCTTTCAATCCCATAGTTTCTCCAGACATAGCTGTTTACCAGAGGCGCGTAGTTGTTGAATCTCTTCCACGAGTCCTGCTCGGTGCCCGACTCAAGGAAAAGTATGTATCTGGGCTTTTTTTCCTCCAGCGCCCTGATAATCTCCTGCTGCATTTCCTCGGTGGTCCCCCAAAAACCTAGGAACAGATAGCGCGAGGCTGGGATGCGTTTGGAAAAGAAGTAGGCACCGGCCAAGAAGGGCAGGGCAAAAGTCGTCTCGTTTGCCTGCGTGCGTGCGCTGATGTACGCTGTTGCATCGTGCAGAAGGTGCGACGGATCCATCTCGGGAATCCATAGGGCAGCAGCAAAAAAGACGGTGAGAAAGAGCGTGCTGAAGACAATGCATCCCGCCACAATCCCTCGGAGGACAGGTGCGCGCGACAGCGTGCTGTGCGACACGACCACATGCGCAGCCATCACTGAGATCGGGGCGAGCGCCGGAATGAGCCGGAATTCGCGGTATTCGGGAAATGCGTCCGCCAGCGCGGCGATGGACCATGCAAGCAGAATGGCGCTCTCACGCGCAATCCCATCCCACGCGACGGCGGCCAGCACGGCGAGCAGCGGAATGGCCCAAAACAGCTCTATGTAGATTGGAACCCCAAGTGTCTTGGAGCCGATAACAAAAAAATTGTAGAGCACTGTGCCGTACAGCAGGTCGCCGAACGCGTTCTGTGAGAAGAAGTACAGCGCGAGAACCAGTGGCATGATCGAAGCGCCCAAACCCAGAGCGGCTATGTGGACAGCTGCTCGCCCAACCCCCTTTTCAAAAATGAGATAGAGCGCCAGCGCGGGCAACGCCCACAGCGCGCTCTGTTTGAACGCTATGGCAATGCCGATGAGAAAACCGGCCATTAGCGCGCCCCGAATCTCGCGCCCGCATGCCAGCACAAAAATGGCTGCGGCCAGGAAGAATGAATAGAATGGCTCGGTGACGAACCAGAAGCCACCATAGGGGATTTCCAGCCATGCATAGATTGCCGATGCGCCCAATGCCAGGCGCGCGCCAAAAAGTTTTTGTGCGATGAGAAAAACCATCACCGTTATGCCCAACTGAAAGAGCGCCGAGAGCACGCGCGCCACGAGAATGCTATCTCCAAACAATGAGAAGGCTGCCGCTCCGAGAAAGGTGATGCCCGGGGAGTGGTGATCAAAGAAATCCCTGTAGATGAGCCAGCCCTTAGTCGAAAGCCAGGCATAGGCGAGGTAGTGGCCCTCATCACCGTTGTGCAGCGAGTTCACCAGCACGATGTGCGCGACAAACTGCAGCAGCAGGATCGCTGCCAGCACTTTTCTCGCCTCAAGCAATGTGCCTCGCCTCCTCAGCCGCCCGCTCGCCCGCCAGAATGCAGTGGTCCATGTTCAGATACTCCCAAGCGCCGTAGCGGCCGGCGGTTATTATTTTTCTCTCGCGCATGAAATCACGCAGAAACGCGGCTGCGCGCTCGCCCTCTGGGGTGGGTATGACATAAGCGTATTTTGAGCGCATCACGCTTGCCATCGGTTGGGAGTTTTTTGGCAGCAGGCCTGCACGGCGAAGGCCGTCGATCGCCGCACTGATGTATTCTGCATCGCTCATCCCATCGTTGCGATAGGTGAATTCGACCATCATGGAGGAAAGGCCTTTGGGCGCATTGTATGGAGAAAAGTTGGATGGAAAAGAAACCCTGTGAAAGGGAAAGCTCCTGTCTGGAAAATAGATCCAGTGATGGTCGAAGCGCGCATTTTTGACTACGATGTTCACGCAGGCGAGCGAGTTGAACGCGAGGCATGCTGCTGCGCGCTCGGCCTCGGTGGTGGCATCCGGAAGCAGGCGAACCAGCTCGGGAAGGGGCAGTGTGGATATCAAGGAGGAAAAGATATACTTTCTGCCGCCCGAAAGCCGAACCGTGACACCGCTAGCGCCACTGCGGATCTCAACCACCTCTGATGCGAGTTTTACTCGTGCGCGGGAAGATAGCGCGGCGGGGATGGCCGAGATGCCACCTCTGACTGGATAGCGGAAACGCGCATTGGCTCCGAATTTTTTTCTTAGCCCGCCCCTGGCGCTGGCGAGAATGTCGGTCAGGCTTGGCGCCGGAACCCGCCCTACGACCCACGAGGAGCTCATTCTGTCGGCGGGACATTTCCACAGCTTCTCGTTGTACGGGATGAGGTAGTGGCGGGCGATGCCCTCGCCGAAGCTTGCGAGAAGCCATTCCCTGAAGTTTTTCGGCTTTGCATCGGGCCTATTTTTCGCCCCTTCCAGGCATGCTTCCATCACCTCTTTTGGAAGTGCGTACAGGTTAGCTTCAAATGGATATCCGATAAGCCTATCCCTGAAAAAGATGAATGCACGCCGAGCGTGAGCGAGAAGGTAATTCGGCTTTAGAAGGGGGGAGATGAGCGAGAGCACACGCTTATTTCCGGTAAAAAAAGCGTGGGGACCACAGTCAAACATGCATCCTCTGAAGGAGAAAGAGCGCGCCATGCCACCCACTTCGCGCCCCTTCTCGAGCACTAAGTGGTTTGTTCCTGCGTGAAAGGCTGCCGAAAGGCCTGTCAATCCCGCACCGAGTATCCCAATCATCTTTTCTTCACTCCAATGATTTTGTATTTCAAAATTGACTTCAGCATGCTCAGCCCTCCAGTGAATGGATTAAGCTTGACCTCCCCCACGCGCGGCCGGTAATCGATTGGTATTTCGGTGTATTTGAAGCCGGCAACGGCAGGCTTGAAAATGAGCTCAATGGAAAGTCCCGTGTTCTCGGTCCAGTCAAAAGTGCGGATGACTTCTCTCGTATAGGCCCGCATGCCGGTGGTCACATCGGTGACGCGGATGCCGTATAGAAGGGAGACGAGAAATGCGAAAAGGCGGTTGCCAAACCGGTTCATAAGAGGCATTGCAGCGGGGCTGGTTCCGAGAAAGCGGGAGCCGCTGACGACGGCATAGCCCGCGCGGATTTTTTTGACAAATTCAGGAATTTTTTCTGCAGGGTAGGTGTTGTCGCAGTCCAGCGTGATGATGATTTCGCCCTTTGCGGCGAGCAGGGCAGCTTTGAGCGCACGGCCATAGCCTTGAGGGGGCTGGCTGATCACGCGCACCCCGAGCTTTCTGGCGATGTGCGGCGTGCGGTCCGTGCTCGAGTCACAGATAACTATTTCTGCAGATGGAGCGACGCGCCGGATGGCGCGCACGACGAGAGGGAGGGCTTTCTCTTCGTTTCGGGTGGCCATCACAACGGACAGTTTGAGCGCCACAACAGAAAATGGGAGTCGAAGTTTAAAGCGCTATTTTCAGCCCCAGCTCCTTCTTGAGCTCCCTGTAGCGATTGCGAATGGTAACCTCAGTGACGTTTGCCACCTCGGCAACTTCCTTCTGCGTCCTTCTCTCTCCGAGCATAGCGCTCGCGATGTATACCGCGGCCGCGGCAACGCCCGTTGGCCCTCTGCCGGAGATGAGACCCTTGGCGATGGCCTTTTTGAGCAGCTCGATGGCCTTTTCCTGAACCTCGCCGCTCAGCTTGAGCGCGGTTGAGAAGCGTGGCACGTAGTGCGTGGGGTCAGTGAGCGGAACGCGCAGGCCCAGCTCGTGTGCGATGAAGCGGTAAGTGCGGCCGATCTCCTTCTTCTCGATGCCGCTCTGCTCGGCTATCTCATCGAGCGTGCGCGGAATACCGTAATCGCGGCAAACAGCGTACAGCACAGCCGCCACGACATTCTCGATGAGCCTGCCCCTGATGAGGTCCTTCTCCACACACTTGCGATAGAGCAGCGCAGCTGACTCACGGATGTTCTCGGGCAGGCCGAGGTAGGAGGCGATGCGGTCGAGCTCGCTGAGCGCGATGGCCAGATTCCTCTCCATCGAGGAGGCTATGGAGGCGCGCTTGTGCCACTTGCGCATGCGGAAGAGCTGCGCCTGCTTCTTGCTGGGGATCTTAGCTCCCCTGATGTCGCGGTTGTACTGGTCGATCTCAGTCACGAGCCCCTTGTTGGGCCTCATGTACTTGATGGGCGCTCCTCCCCGCACGCGCTTCTCCCTCTGCTCGGCGTCGAAAGCGCGCCACTCGGGGCCCGTGTCGAGGATGTTTTCGGCCACGATGAGCCCACACTCGTTGCACACGAGCTCGCCGCGCTCATAATCGCGCGTGAGTTTTTTGTTTCCGCATTCGGGACATTTTTCGCCCATGACACCACTCCTCGGAGGACAAGAAGGTTTTTAAACAGAACGCTGGGGGGATTTTTAAGTTTTTCGCATCGAGGGTGCTGTAAAGTTATTGAGGAAGAGAAATTGAAGAACCGGCAAAGCTGGCTGCCTTCTGCAAGAAGTGCGGCTCGAAAAGAGTGACGTGGAATGGCAGAACAGTGGTCCAACTCCTCAGAGCATACCCGTCAAATAATTTTATACTGCCTCCTAGCACATTGAAATTATGGAGTGGTGGAAGCAGGAGGGCACCTGGTTAGTCACGCTGGTCCTCATAGCGTTCGTTTTCCGCTATCCGTTCATCTATACCCTCCCGCTCGAGATGGACGAGCCGCTTTACGCCGAACACATCGAGGAGTTCATAGAAAAACCAGGCCTCGTCCCTGTTTTCTATGACACACTTGCGACCTGGAAGCCCATTCTCGCCTTCGCCGCGTACGCGCCGTTTGTACTCCTGTTCAAAAGCCTAGGCATAAGCGAGCCTGACGTGCTTTACAGGCTTCCGGCGGTTTTCTTCGGCGTGCTGAATGCGGTTGTGGTGTATTTTCTGTTGATGAGGATTGATTTTGAAAAACCGCGACGGGAAGTCGCGTTCCTCGGCGCGCTGATATACGCGACCATGCCGCTGTCCATAGAGACGGAGAGGTTGCTGCTCACGGACGCGTTCTTCGTTTTCCTCATAAACCTCGCCATGCTCTCATACACAAACGCGAAGAGCCTGAAGTGGCTGGCGACAGCGGCGTTCCTCTCGTTCCTTGCCGCATGGACAAAGACCTTCGCAGCGCTGATGATTCCCCTTCTGGCGGTTGCGTACTGGCTCTGGAGGGAGAAAAATTTCGTGAAAAACCCGCTTTTTCTGGCGTCGCTGGCTGGCGCCCCACTGGGAATCGCCTCCTATCTGGCGCTCACATGGGATATTCAAGGAATGCGTGGACAGGTCATTTACGACGTTGTGGGGAGGCTTGTCTCAAATGGGGGGATGGTCCTGCTCACCGCTATGCAGTTTGTCTCGCTGACTCTCCCTTGGAACGTGTTCGGCGCGCTCGGGGCTTGGAGGTTCTGGAGAAAAAACGCGTTCTGCTCGCTCTGGCTCGCGCTCGCGGCGCCGCTCTCGCTGTTGGCCTACTCCATGCACTGGTACTTTCTGCCCATCATTCCGGCCGTGGCTTGGTTCGCCGCGAAATACCTGGCGCACCCGCGCATTGATCGACTAACCGATTTCATGGTAGTGTTGTTGGCGTGCGTGATTTTCCTAGGGGCCACGGTCAACACACTGATTCCAAACAGGATCTTTGAGGAACAGAAGGAGATCGGCATCTACCTGCAGGGAAAAAACAAGCTGCTCTACTTTGGCGACTACGCCTCCACGCTCGTGTTCTACGCGCTGTTGGAAAACAAGTCAAAGGATTATAGGATAGTCTATGTGAGAAGCCAGCAGCTCAACGAGGGCCTAGTGGGGAACGTGACGCGCGGAAAAGAGTACCAGTCGGTGGGGATGAACGAAGGGTGGTTCTCGAAAAGCCCGGTCTCCTGGGGAACGTGGAAGGGCGCTTACGAGTACATCGCTACCCAGCCGGTGGTGTGGGGGAACTACCCCAAGTTCTTCGAGGAATACGAGCTCGTCAAGAACTCTTCTGAAGGTTCATACCAGGTGTTCAGGCGCAAGCATGCTTAAAAAAAATGCCGCGAGAAAAAAGCCTGATGGCCGAAAAAGTCACGCTGGTGTTGCCAGTCTATAACGAGGAGCACGCGCTCGAGCACGCGGTGAGGAGCCTAAAGAAGGAGGCTCGGAAGCTGAACAGACCCTTTGAGATAATAATCGCTGAGGACGGCTCGGTGGATGGAACATATAGGGTAGCGAAGAGACTGGCCCGAGGAAACATTAGGATGTTGCACTCAAGAAAGAGGCTGGGAAGAGGCGCGGCACTATCCAGGGCGATTGAAAAAGCGGACTCGGATATAGTCGCCTACATCGACGTGGATCTGGCCTCCAGCCTAGCAGGCCTGCGCAGACTGGTAAGGAGCGTAGAGAAAGGCGCGGCTATATCGACCGGCTCGAGGATGCTCCCAGGCGCGGCGGTGAAACGGAGCGCCATGCGGGAAATCGCGAGCAGGGCGTATAATCTCCTCGTCCGCCTGCTGTTCGGCTCCCGCATTCACGACCACCAGTGCGGTTTCAAGGCATTCCGCAGAAGTGCTGTGCTGCCCCTGCTCGAAGAAGTTGAGGACAGGCACTGGTTCTGGGACACAGAGCTGCTCGTGCGCGCACAGGCGAACGGCCTGCGCGTGGATGAATTCCCAATCACATGGAAGGAGGGAAAGGGCTCGAAGGTGAGGCTGTGGGCGGACGTCACGTACATGCTCGGCAGGCTCATCGCCCTCCGCTTCAAGAAACTGAAGTCGGAAAAAATCAAAGCAGGAAGAAGATTTCCTTCGCCTAGGGCCTTCCGCGAGTGGAACGAACGGATGTTTAAGATGTTTAACACCGAGAGGCTCTATCGCCACCCAAACCCGTTTGTGGCGTGGGTGGAAAATGAAAGGGTGAGGAGAGTAGTCGCGGAAGTTGCTGGTGAGGGAAGCGTGCTTGATGTGGGCTGCGGTGAGGGGGTGATTTTAGAGAAAATTGGTGCCGGGAAAGCGGTAGGGCTGGATTTATCGAGAGAGGCACTTAGACGGGCGAGGGCAAGGGTGCCAGAAGCAAGGCTGACTTACGGCGACGCGCAGAGGCTCCCCTTCAGGGATAGCTCGTTCGATGCCGTAGTGTGCTCGGAAATAATCGAACACGTGCCGAAGCCACGAAGAGTGTTGGAGGAAGCAGCAAGGGTGGTAAAGCCGAACGGGAAGGTGATCGTGACAATTCCGGAGGAAAAAAACATCAACAGGGTGAAGGGTTTCCTCAAGCGCCTTGGGCTGTTCAACCTCCTGCTCCCGAATGTGCCGGAAAGGATGGAGAGTGAGTGGCACCTCCATGCGTTCAGTCTTGAGCTGTTGAAGAAAACTCTGCCGGGAGAGTTGCGTGTAGAAAAAATATTGGACATTCCCCCCTTCTATCCCATCCGAAGAGTTGTGGTTTTCCGCGTGCGAAAAGCTTTTAAATGAAGTGGACGTAATCCTGAGCCAGAGGTGGTATTGGATGAGTTGGAAGACCAGACTGATTGTCTTGGTGTGCCTGCTGGTGTTCGCTCAAGCGGCTGTGGCGCAACAGCGACCTGGGATTGTTGGACAGCTGGAAACCATGTGCCAGACGATCAAACAGATTGTGCCCATGGTGGCGCTGCTGATGTTCATTATCGCAGGAGCGGTGTATGCGGCAGGTCAGGTCATGGGTGCAGAGACGAGGGCAAGAGCAAACGTGTGGAGCACTGCAATGCTTGTGGGAGGCATTATCGGTCTCATCATAGCAGCAAGCGCGCCGTACTTTGTCCAGGTTTTCAGCCAGTTCTCGCTGGGAACCACGGCGACGAGTTTCAGCTCAGTGAGCTGCTGAGTTTTTCTTTCCCTCTTTTTTTCCAGCCTCCAGCGGGCTTCTTCTCTGAGTTATGTTTAAAAAGGAACACAGCGAATTAGGCCCGAGAGGATATGCCAATCGATATCCCTACGAAGTACTGGGCTTTCGGCTGCATGGGCGCGGGCCTCATGGCACTCCTCGTGGGGTTCACCAACTCGGGCACCAATGCGGCATTCGCCAGCATCGGCGCGGGCTTTTTCTTCTTCCTCAGCTTTGCATTCTACAAGTGGGGTTACATCCTCGTGCCGCTCATCACTACGGGCGCGAGGGTGGTCGAGGTGCACGAGGGAGGGTATGAAATCCCACCCACCCAGGATGCCATCCTGCGCGAGATAAAGGGCATCTACTATGCCACGAAGTTCTTGCTTGTGCGCATATACGAGAGCATGACCGAGAAGACCGAGGAGGAGAAGGTGCAGTACACAGAGTTTTTTGAGAGGGCCATCACATCAGTCAAGTACGTCACGAAATTCTGCATGCTTGTTTATGTCAAAGACCTGACAAAGTACAGGGAACAGATCGAGACTAAAAGGATGGAGGCACAGCTGCGCCTCTCGAGGGAGTTGGAAAAGCCTGAGCCCGATGTGCTGAAGGTGGACAGGTATGAGAGGGAGAAGGCGATGTGGGATGCCATGCTGCAGAGGCTTATCAGCGGGGTCAGGCCGATGGGAACCATCTGCTACGTCATGACGACGGCTACTGGGGTGACCAAAGATGCCGCGCTGGCGGCCGTGCGCGCGCAGGCCAATGAGCTGAGGGCTACAATTGCCAACGCGCTGAATGTCGAGGTTGTGCCGCTGACAGGGGAGGATATGAAGAGGTGCTTTGATTGGGAATTCACGCTGCCACCGACCGTGAAGGAACTTGAGGAGCAGATTGCCTAGGTGGGGAAATGGGCAGGATTAAGATCACGGACATTTACAGCGACAAGCTGGCCGCCCGGAACATCTTTGTGCGGCCTCCCGAGCCTCCCGAGGACTACCTGATGGGAAATCCTGCCGACAGCATATACATAGGCAGGACGAAGATATTTCATGTGCCATTTCACTGGAGCTTTCGTAACCTCACCAATCCGCACATCTGCGTGATCGGAATAACGGGATCCGGCAAGAGCTACTTCGTCAAGACCTTTCTCACGAGAGCGAGTTTTGTGTGGGGAACCAATGCATTCATCATCGATTGGGCTGGCGAATACAAGGACTGGGTAAAGCAGACGGGCGGCCGAGTCATCGCGCTGGGCAAGGGAAGCTACATCAACCTGCTGGATACGGCAGGCATGAAGCCCATCGACAGGATAAAGCAGATAATCAGAACACTTGAAATACTCACCGACATAGGCCAATATCCGGAGCAGAGGAGGCTCACCGAGATAGCAATAGAGGAGGCGTATGTGCGGGCCGGCTTCAAGATGGCCGAAAAGATTCAGAGGGATGCGCTGGGCAATCCGCTACGGCCTCCAACGCTCAAAGATGTGCAGAAGATACTCGAGGAGAAGCTCGCTGCGGGAACCTACGAGTTTCCGGCAGAGCTCGAAAACGCTATATACAGGATAAAGAAATTCACGAGGGAGGGTGAGGACTTCTTCGCCGAGCAGAGCACGATTAACCTCGAGGAGCTGACCAAGGCGGGCCTGGTCGATCTGGACCTCAGCGGGTTGCCGGACGAAGTTTTCCGTGGCCTCGCCGCCCTCTCAATGCTGCAGTTCCTTAAGGAAAAAATGAGGGAGGAGGGATGGTCGCCCACCAAAGGGCTCAAGCTGCTGGTTGTGCTGGATGAGGCATGGAAGATTGCCAAGGATGACAATTCAGATGCCGTGATGATTGTCAGGGAGGGCAGGAAGTATCAATTCGGGCTCATCGTGGCCAGCCAGAACCCCACCGATATCAGCGAGGCCATCTTCAGCAATGTCGGCACCACCTTCATCCTCCGCATAAAGTTTGAGAAGTTTTTGGACTATGTGCAGGCGAGCCTCAATTTCAGCGACTACATGAGGAACGAGATAGCCAGACTTGGGGTTGGGCAGGCAGCCGTCAACATGGCTTTCCAGACCGCCACGCCATTTTCCGAAACTTTCCTGCTTGAGAAAGTGGAGGGCGAGGAGCCCCTCGTTGAGTACTTCCTGGATATGGAGAGTGTGATGCCGCCAGGGGAGGTGGAAGGCGTGGCGAAGACATACTCGTTTGAGAAAAACGATCTGAAAAGGAGGCTGAGGAATTTCGGACTCGATGATGCGCGAGTGGAGGAGATCACGACACTGTTCGACAAGAAGAACCGCCACATTGATGTGGTATCGTTTGTGGTGCTGCTGGAGCGGTATGGCGTGATTCGCACGCACATCACGCAATTCCTCAAGGACATCGGCATGGACGACCCGACCATCATAACAGTGTTTAGCAAGGCGGACTTCAAGAAGCTCGGGCTTGAGGACAGGGACATAACTGAGGTGATATTGCAGGAGTGATGGCATGGCCAAGACGGTTTGCATCATCTGCGGCCGGCAGAGGTCCGGCGCGCCCGTGGCGGACGATGCAGTGATACGCACGATCCGGTGGCTCAAGCGGAGGCTTGGCGTGTTGCAGGGCAACAAGCTTGTGGTGTGCCGCGATGATATGGAGGAGCATCAGAGAAGAAGGCAGAGGTTTGAGAAGCACCTGATACAATACGGCGCCATCTTCTTTGTGCTGGCGATCGCCATGCTTGTGCTGTCGGGCTCGCTGCTGGGCATGCTGATAATTGTGGTCATGGCCGCCTTCATCCTAGCGCTGGTCATCGTTGTGGATTACACCCCCCTCGTAAAAAAAGCCGGAAGGGGATGACATGGTCGATGAGAAACCCCCAGAAACGCTCGAGCCGAGAGTCGATGGCTTCCGTCTTGCGGCTAAGAGAAAGAAAGGGATAGAGGATGTTGTCAGGGCGCTCTCGCCACTCACATTTCTTGAGTTCGTACCGGAGGGCGATGTGATCGCGCTTATCAATGTCGAGTCCCGGGACATAGCAAAAAATCCCTATTCTTTCGTGCTCACCTATCTCAAGCCTGAGGGGATTGAGGTGATGTACACAATAACCCCGGGCACGAGCCCGCGCAAGAGGCGCGTGGATGTCTTCCGCTTCCTTCTCAACCTCCTCACGCTGCTCGATGAGTGTTATGATGTGGACCGCAAGGAGTTTTATCAGCTCATCGATGCAGCATTCAAGGGAATCAGCGAGTACGTCTCCTCATCGTACGATGAGATTTTTGCCAAGTATGATGCCTGCAGAAGCGAGAACG
Organism: Candidatus Micrarchaeia archaeon; assembly: GCA_038890815.1. Taxonomy (GTDB): domain Archaea; phylum Micrarchaeota; class Micrarchaeia; order Burarchaeales; family JACRGF01; genus JAWAFC01. The sequence goes on from JAWAFC010000008.1 coordinate 38,378, forward strand.
AGAGCCTCAGGAAAAGAGTGGAGAGCCTGGAGTCCGCCAACGACCGCCTGGGAAAGGACAACATGGAGCTCAAGGAGAAGAACGATGCCCTCACGCTCAAGCTGCGCGAGTTAGAGGGCTACAGCGATGATGTGCTCATGCTCAAGATACAGGAATGGCTGCTTGAGCACAAGAATGAGATAAACATAGGCGAGTTCAGCAAAGTGCATAAGGTGCGCGAGCAGAGAGTGGAGCAGATACTGAACAGGATGGTGACCGAGGGCCTGCTCGCGGTCCGGGAGTAGGTGGCATGCCCCGGAATGGAAGGGACATCCTGAGCTCAAAGCCGGCCAAGAAGTCCTTTGTATTCGAGGTCAGGAAGAGGTTCGCATACGTGAGGAAGTTCCTTCCTGCCGCGCCGCCTAAACTGAATGTGCCAACAATACTCAGCCTGCTCAGCGCATATCTTAGGCGGAAGCAAGACAAACGGGCTGAGGAGGAGTTCCGCCATCACGCCACGCCCATGACAAAAGTGCTGCTGAGCCGGCTCATGTTCATCATCATCGCGCTATTCACCATAGCCTTGCTGCTGGTGGCAGCGTTTTTCTTTGTCATCCTCAGCGCCCCCCCACCACCGCCTCCCCAGCCCATTGTGGTGGCACCGACCATAGGCTACAGCGTGCAGAAATACGATGTATTGTCTTTCGGGCCAGGCAACGAGTATGTCGCATTTGTTTCTCTCCCCATGGAGGGGAAAGACGTAGGGGAGGTCAGAATGCATCTGGATCTGTTTGTCGATGAAGTGCCGCAGAACATATTCCTGCTCAAGTCGCGCAGGGAACAGGCCACACAGTATGCCGAGTTCAGCAAATACCTGGAGGCCGAGCTGGCCAAGCAGGGCCTCAGGGTTAATGAGCTGCACATAGATCAGTTGAGGAGGCTGCCAAAGGGCAGCAAAGCGATAATAATCGTGCCCTCGGGCTTCTTTCCTGCCCTTCTCCTCGGCCTTGTCGATCCAGATTTTGATGCGCGCATGCTACTCGGCCAGGGAAACGTCATCATCTACATCGGCTATGGATTTGATAGGGGAGCGATTTTTGAGAGAGAGGGCAGGGTGAGGGTGAATGCGGATGCCGTGGCACAGCGGCTGGGCTTCGGCATCGGTCCGCCAACGGGCGCGCACAGCGAGGATGGCTACAATTTCAGAGATCCGCAGTACAGCATAGTGCCTGTGGAGAGGGAGCTGCCGATTGCTACGGTGCATGGCTCAATGTACAGCGTGAACATCGGCAGTGGGTATATGCTTATCCTGCCCCAGCCGCTCGACAGTGGCTGGCTGAACGGCGCACAGGCCGCACAGGATGTCGCCAGGCTCATCCAGGAGGCAGCCTGGCAGAAGGCGTTCAGAGGCAAGCTGGTGGCCATGGGGGAAAAAAGGATAATGGCAGTGAATGGCTCGGTGAGGGCTGCACCCATGCTGCTCTCAACACCATATCCCAAGCAGAATACATGGGGGAGGCTTCAGATCAGCGTGGTGGGGCTTGACAATAGGAGTTATGGGCGGACAGTCTTCCTGAAGTTCGACAATGTGGTGAGGGGCCAGCTCAGGCACAAAACATCGGCGCTTCCCACCGAGCTGAGTGGGCAGAGACTGACCGTGAGCGGGGAGTTCAATGAGCCAGAGAGCGTGTGGAGGCTCCGCAAGCCCGTAAATGTCTACCTTGTCTTCTATAACTCAACTTCGCGCATTTCGGCACGCCTCATGCAGGCCGAGCCGGTCATCCCAACCGCAATGTATCCCATTTCAGCGGATGTGGACATCGATGTGCCCAGCGGGGACTATTACCTGAGGGTAGAGGATGCTGAGGGAAATGTGTTCGCGCAGAGCTATCTGCGAGTGCCCGAGGTGAACATTACGCCAGAAGTGCTGAACTTCGGCGCGGGCTACTTCTCCTTCGATGTCAAGGCGGACGGGGTGCCTACCGAGTTGAGAAATGTGCGTGTGTCGCTTGACGGGTTGCAAGAGACCGTACTGGCCACACGCGAGTCGAGAATAACGAGGGGGGCCAGCGTGCTGGAATACATTTTCCAAGGAAACATCAAGGAGGGCCAGCACACCTTCGTCATTGAGTATGCTGGACAGAAAACAACCATCACCCAAACCTACACGCTGCCGAAAAACTGGTGGGATAACCCGCTCATGCAGGTAGGGCTCATCTTCACCGCGATAATATTCGGTGTGGGCATGCTGCTGCGCAAGCCCGAGCCAGTGATGTACAGCATAGATGTGCCCGACTTTCCTCCCATGTCCAAAGTGCTTATCCCGTTGCCTCCCAAAACAGTCACCGACCTATTCGAGACGCTCGAGTCCGAGTACGGCTGGAAGTACATGCCGCTCGAGCCTCGCGAGCTCAAGAACGGTTTCCGGAAAGTCGTTTACAAAGGAAGGGGGATCCTCATCGGCGACTACAATCTGGAAAAGCTGCTCGAGAAGCTCGAGGCCAAGGGCCTGGTGGAGCGCGCGCTCGGGCTGTGGGGACTCAAGCGCTGGGTAGAAGAGAGCGGGAAGAGCATGAGATATCTTGCGATATTCAGAAAGCTCAGGACGATTTTTGTGAACAATGCTGTCAAGTTCACCGATTTCGGCGAGAGGCGAGATTGCGACACTGTGATAAACATTCCCGAAACCGTCTTCGTGCACATCTATGATGGCGACGCCATGCTGCCGAGAGTGCTGGCGAGCGCGCAGAAGGGTTTGAGCGTGCTCGTGTTCGCTGACAACTCCGAGAGGGAGGCTTTCAAACAGAAGCTCTACTCGCCCGAGCCGCTGCTCGTGGCGCTCAAGCTCATGGAGGACCAAGGGAGGCTCATCCTCACCGACATCGAATGGTTTGAGAGAAAAATAATAAAGAAGGAAAAGCCCAGGAGTTAGTCGCGCACCAGCGTATAGCTGTCAACCGATTTGCCAAGCAGATAGCACCTTATGCCCGCGTGCCAGTAGCGCAGGGCTTCGCGCAGATAGCCGAATCGGCGAAAACGCCTCGGCGAATTGGTCGCGCGGAGCCCTCTGTCAAAAACCACTTTGCCAAAGCGCGCCATCCTGTTGGCCAGCTCGTTGTCCTCGATGGCGAGCAGCGACTCGCTGAAGCCGCCCGCGCGCTCAAACGCCTCCTTCCTCACTGCCAGGTTGGAGCCGTGAAAGGGATAAAAGCCAGCGAGCGAGGCCACGGTGGGGAACAGGTCGCTGAAAAGCGCGTAGAAGAACCTGTCGCGCAGATCACCCCCTGCGGGCGCCAGCGGACCGCCCACGCACACAACTTCGGGATCGCGGAAGCAGAGGGATATGCGCTGGAGCCAATTGCTATCCGGGATGGAGTCGGCATCGGTGAATGCCAGTATGCTGCCCCTGGCGGCCGCCGCGCCGATGTTTCTGGCCGCGCCGGCACCCTTGCGCCTTTTCTCCACAATCACGCGGGCGCCCCTCGCCCTCGCCACACTCGCTGTGCCGTCAGAGCTACCGCCATCCACCACAATGATTTCGAGAGGCGGTAGCGTTTGCCGGCGCAGGCTCTTGAGGCATGCGCTGATATGCTTTTTTTCATTGAATGCCGGAATGACCACGCTGATTGTTTCCAACTAAAGCACCTCGGCATAGATTTTCAGCAGGCGGGTGGTGCAGCGCTGTATGGAGTATTTCTCGGCCGTGGCCCGGGCATTTCGGGCGAGCGCGCGCTTTCTGCGCAGACACTGCAGCACGGCCTTGGCACAATCATCGGGCGAATCGGGATTGAACAGAAATCCGTTTTGGCCGTCTTTGACCAGCTCGCTGATGGCGAGGTAGTTGGCGCCCGCGACCGGCTTTCCGCACGCCATGGCCTCGAGCGCGACAAGTCCCTGCGTCTCGAATTTGCTTGGAAAGGCGAACACATCGCACGCGGCGTAATATGCGGGGAGATCGTCATCGGGCACAAAACCTGTGAAGACAAAGCTCCTGGCTACCCCCTCCCGCTCGGCCAGCCTTTTGTAATACTCCAGCGCGGGGCCGGCTCCGGCTATCACAAAGCGCGCATCGGGCTCCTCCTCCTGAATGAGCAGCGCGCTGCGGATGAGGACCTCGAGGTTCTTCTCGAGCGCCACCCTGCCCACGTGAAGGATGAGTGGGTTTGCCTCGAGGCCGAGCTTGGCCCTGACGGGCCTGCCATCCACGCGCGGATTGAACCTTTCGACATCGATGCCATTGGGCGCGGTGCGGAGATTGCGGAAGCCATGGCGAGCGAGCAGGGTGGTGATGGCATGGCTGGGCGCGATGGTGCGAGCACACTGATTATAGTACCAGCGCACATAATTCCAGGCAATGCGCTGGGTGAGGCGCTTCACAACACCGGCGCGAGAGATGTAGTGCGCGGCCTCTGGCACGAGCGTGTGGAAAGAGCCCACGAGCGGCAGGCTGAGCGCGCGCGACACTGCCAGCGCGGCGAGTCCCATGGTGGCCATGCCGTGGGAGTGGATGAGCTGGCAGCCGAGCTTTCGGACCATCCTCTCGCTGAGGAAAGGGAACAGCGCGATCTTGTAATCAGGATAGGGCTGGAAGGGAGCTGCGGTGTGGTAGAAAACGTGCGGATCTCTGTTTTCTCTCTTTGCGCGTAGCGAGCCAGGGCAAAACACGAAAACATCGTGCCCCCTTCTCTCGAGCTCACCCCTCGTGTTGAGGATGCTGCTGACCACGCCATCGCGCGTTGGGAGATAGGTGTCGGTGAAGAAGGCAATGCGCATGAAATGGTTGGGAAAAGAGAAAAATAAAAAGGGGCGCTACTTGAGCTTCAGCACGGCAGCGCCGTAGGCAGCCCCGCCGATGGCACCCAGCACAGCGCCCAGCACGATGTAGATGGGAAATAGGCAGAGGAAGCCGAGCCCGCCCAGCACGCCCGACAGGAGGCCGCCAAACGCAGCGCCGGCCGCCCCGCCTTCCGCTGCCCCGCCCGCAACACCCAGCACCACGCCGAGCCCGAAATTGAGAAACTGCCAGACGAGCATTGCGACTGCGCCCGCCACCGCGCCGCCGATTGCGGAGTCAGCAAGAGACTTGAGCGTGCCCCGGGCGAGCGCGGCTGTGGCTGCGCCCGAAGCCGCCACGAGCACATAGTTGAGAATACAGATGGGTATGCCGAAAATGCAGCCAGCGGTCGCGAGCAAAGTCCCCGCGAGACCTCCGATAGCCGGAATTTGCGCGGCTATGAAAGTGAGGATGCCGAAAATGTTTCCGAGAATGGCATTCACCACGCCGACGACAACTCCCGTGCCAGCGCCTGCAACAAACTTGTCAGTCATATAACACCTCCATGTCTTTGCGGGAACAACGCCTTTCCTACTTTTAAACTTATCTAACTGGCTTCCATTTCCGCACGCTGATTTTCACGCCCGCCTCTTCTGTAGCGTTCACTTTGATTGGCACAAAGAAAGAAAAGAAAGAGAATGGGGAAAAATCACTTGACATCGGGAACTGCGGGCTTTCCCTTGGGCTGGCCCTTCGGATAGACGAGCGTGTTCTGATATATGTTCTTAAGCTTAAAATACAACGAGCGGAGGTAGCCGGGTTCACCCGGAGACACCAAGATGGGTTTGCCGTTTTTGTACTGCACCTCACCTTTTTCGTTCCTGAGTTCCGGCGGAATGCCGGGGCTAAGGTACGTTAAGATCATGCGCAGCTGCTCCCTATTTTTACTCGTATCAGACTGAAAGTTGTCTATCATCTGCATGAGCGCCTTGAAGTACTTGTCATTTTCTGAGAGCTTCTCCTTATTGCGGTGCTCGTTGAGCAGTATTCTTGCCTGCGAGGCGCACTGATCGATAGTCATCTCCTTTGCGAGCGGCTGACCGTAAAACACGAAGTACTCCTCTTTCTTCTCCTCTTTCTCCTTGAGTTGGCCTTCCAGTTTTTCTACGCGTTTTTTGTATAGCTCGAGCTTGGCACGGAGTTCCTCGACTTCATTATCTTCCTTCCTGGGCTGCTGCTTGAGTTTCTCCTCGAGCTCGCGGACCCTCTTTTTCGCCTTATCGAGCTCCCCCATAAGCTTATCCCTTTCTTTTTGGAATTTGAATGCTGGCGCTTCCCGGACTTCTTTGCCTTCCCCCCTCAAGAGGATGTATAACAGAACACTGAAGATGAGGGCCTCTCCGATGCCCAAGGCGATGAGAGTAGGATTCTCTTTTGCCTTGCGGCCCAACTTTTTGGAAAGTTCCTTTGTCTCGCGCGCAATCTCTTTTATCGTCGCGCCGGCCTTGACAAAACCCCCTGTTACGGCTTCGAATGCCTTACTTCCCTGGTCGAGCATCCAATCGAATAACACTAACACCTTCTGCCCGTACTCCTGCACCACCTTATGATGGGGGGCGTACTTGCTTCTCATAGCCCCTTTGATAAAAAGCTTTAGCTCTTTTTCTGACAGGCCCTTGCCTTTCGATTCAACAAACTTTCTAAACTCCTTCCAGCTAAGGCGCTCCACTCCCAGTCTATTCGCGTATTTATTAAGCTCCTCCTCGCCTTTTTTAAACCACTTCTCCTCTTCAGAGAGCGCTGTCTTGACCGCCATTAAAATCACCGAAGTTTATTTGCCTGAGCCTATTTAAAAAGATTGTAGTTTCGAGAGAATTACTCCCTTTCTTTCTGCTCGGCTACGAGCACGGTTGTCATTGCATCGATGAACTCACTGAACGACACGGCGTTCCTGGATTCGAGGGAGGCGAGGACGTCCATGGCCAGCGATAGGAGGGAGCGCGCCCTGTCCAACAGCTCGCCCTCAGTGAACTCCCCTTTCGAGCGGCTTAGGTCTGCCGCGGCAATGACCTCGATCCATCCTACTATCTCGAACGCCCGCTTTAAGTTGTCAGGGGTGGCCTCCTTTCCCTGCTCATCGAGGAGCTCTTGAGCAAGCTCGCTGCGGCTAACCTGCTCAGCAAGCCTGAGGTTTCTCTTCGCCTCCTCCACGTTCTCCGGAGAGGGCTGTTTTCCCTGCAACCTCAACAACTCGCGCGCCATTTCATCGCGCGTGCCGTAGGGCAGGATGCGAAACAGGCCCAGAATTTCTTGTGCTTGTTTGATGTTTTCCTCGCTCTCTTCTTTTCCCTGCAAGCTAACCAGCTTTCTGGCTTCATCCTCGAACGGGAGGAAGATGGCCCCCACGGCCTCGAGGATTTTCATCGCCTCGTTGAGGTTCTCAGGCGTGACAGGTTTGTTTTGGCGCACGAGGTACTCCCTTGCCATTTCCTGAGGTGCGCCGACCGGCAGCTCTTTGGCTAGCTTTTCGGCCAACGCGAGCGTCTCCAGTGCCCACTCTATGTTGGCCCGGTTAGGCTCCCTCCCCAAGATAAAGAGAAGGTCCTTGGCCCTCTCCTCGGCCTCGCTAGTCGTGAGATTTAAGTACTCCGTGAAGAAAACCATAGAGCCCATGAACAATACAAATTTTTCCACCCCTCTCGCTGCCTTTGAGAGAATGCGCGCGGTCAGCCCGGGCTCTTTTACAGCCTCCCTGGCGAGCGCATATTGCAGGAAGCCAGCCCTCAGCGCTGGATAGAGCTTTTCAAAAAGCTGCGCGGTGAGCTTTTCGCCTGTCTTGAAAACGATGATGGCTTTGAGGAGGTCGTTGGCAGCGCGCGCCTTTGCCTCTCCGGAAGTCTTCTCCCATTCCAAGAAAGTCTTCACGGCGCGCTCCATCTCCGGAAAGAAAACATAGGCGAGGCCAAGTTCTGCCCCCAACTTAATGGCTTTCGTGGGAACCACTTTTAGAGATCTTTTAGAGAAAATCGAGCGCAACATGGGCCACAATCCAGTGCTCACACCCTGCAGTGTGTAAGCTGCGTAAGTCACCACCCCCACATCCAACGCGAATCTCCACAGCCAGCGCTTCAAGTTCTCTGAAGTCGGATGCTGCCAGTACTCCGCGTACGCATCTATCGAGGAGCTGAAGAATATTTTGAAAATGTTACTGAGCGCTTCGAGCGCGCGCGCGCCTGCCGGAAGCGAGGGAATTGGCATCGCTACGCCCCCGCCTGTCTTCTCAAAAAGCTCCCTGTATTCGCGGGTGTTACGATAGGCCGCTATTTTTGCGCGAATTTCGGGAGGAATCTCTGTTTCCTTAAGCGAGCCGTTGTCAATCAGCCGCTGGGTATCGCGCTCGAGAGCGTAGAGGAACAACGCAAGCGTTTCCTTCGCCTGCCTGTCTTCCTTTGGGTCTGAGAGGGTGGCGAGCATCTCATCTGTGTAGAACAGCGTCAGCTTGAGGAGAAGCGCCTCCTTCTCTGAAAGGCCCTCAAAAGCGCGGAGGATTGCGTACTGCCTGCCAAACTTCTCCACTCTGCCCATCTTGTCTCTTCTGACGCCCCAGCCCGCCTCGAGCGAAGCAACCTGCTTCCAGTCGCTTTCAAGCTTGGAGAGGCGTTCCTTCAGAGAAGGAGGGAGGTGTGCGGCTTCAGCGCGAACTTCCTTTAGCGCTTTCTCGAATTTTGTGGAGGCGTTCAGCACGCGCGCCATGGCGAGAGGATTTTTTCTTATGTCCCCGAAAGCCTTTTTCTCCTGCTCCAGCACTCTCCAGAACTCGCGATTTGCTTCTTCTGCGGCGAGAATTTTCTGCTCCAAAGACGTCTTTTGAGCGAGCTTCTGGTCGGCCAAGCGATTCGCCTCGGGAAAAATTTGCTCAAAGATGTATAAAAACTACTTACTTCGTCATAAAACGAATGCGAGTTCGATATCTTTATAAAATCTGCCAGAGTGAAATCTCCCATGAGCGAAAAACTCGCCCTCAAAATAGCTGGCGAGATCACGCTGTCAGACACGCCGGGCGGCACGATGAAGAAATGGAGGGAGATATTTGGCATAACGCAGGCTGAGCTCGGCGAGTTTTTGGGCATCTCACCCTCGACAATCAGCGACTATGAGGGGGACAGGCGCAAGAGTCCGGGCATAGGGGTGGTGAAGAGGTTCATCGATGCGCTCATAAAGATAGATGCCCAGAGGGGCGGCACTGTGGCAGCGCGGTTCAGGGAAGAGGCCCCGGAGAATTTCTACGATGTGCATGAGTTTGCCGCGAGCATGAGTGGGACAGATTTTGCCAAAATCATTGAGGCAAAACCCATCGCCAATGCCGAGCTGTTGCCGAAGAAAAAAGTTTATGGATACACGCTCATCAACAGCATCAAAGTTATCCTCGATATGCCGAGCACCGAATTCCCCAAGCTGTACGGTGCAATGAGCGAGAGAGCATTCATCTTCACCCAGGTCTCCACGGGCAGGTCGCCCATGGTCGTCATCCGCGTCTCCCCCATGAAGCCGAGCATTGTAGTGCTGCATGAGCTTGAGGAGAAGAATGTAGATAAGCTGGCGCTCAAAATAGCTCAGAAGGAACAGATACCACTCCTTACCACAAACTTGAGCTTAAAAAAGATAAGCGAGGAGCTGAAAAAGCTTTGAGGGATTTTTTTGGCTGGCATAGTGGGCTATGGGGTCTATATTCCCCGCTACAGGATAAGGGTGGAGGAGATAGCTAAGATTTGGGGAGAGGAGGCCAGGCGCATTAAGGAGGGGCTGGGCATACTTGAGAAAAGCGTGCCAGATATGGATGAGGATACGGCAACCATGGCGGTTGAGGCGAGCAGGAACGCCGTTCTTCATGCTGGAATTCAGGCGAGCGAGATAGGCGCAGTCTTTGTCGGCAGCGAGTCTCACCCTTATGCAGTCAAGCCCACCGCGAGCATTGTGGCCGAGGCGATTGGCGCAACGCCCAAGCTCACCGCAGCCGATTTTGAGTTCGCCTGCAAGGCAGGCACAACGGCCATGCAGTGCTGTATGGGAATGGTTGAGGGTGGGATGATTTCGTTCGGGCTCGCTGTGGGGAGCGACACGAGCCAGGGACGGCCCGGCGATGCGCTTGAGTACAGTGCCGGGGCGGGTGCAGGAGCATTTATTATAGGCAAGAAGGGGGGCGTGATAGCCGAGATAGAGGATACTTTCTCATTCACCACCGACACGCCTGACTTCTGGAGGAGGCCTGGCGCGGACTTCCCGAGCCATGGCGGGCGATTTACGGGCGGGCCGGCCTACTTCAGGCATGTGGTGAGCGCTGCACAAGGGCTGCTGCAGAAGACAGGCCTGAAACCGGCTGACTTCGATTACGCTGTTTTTCACCAGCCGAATGGGAAATTCCCGCTACAGGCGGGCAAAATGCTCGGCATTGAGGCTGAAAAGATAAAGCCGGGGCTCGTGACGCCGACAATAGGCAACACCTATTCCGGCGCGAGCCTGATCGGCCTAGCAGCCGTGCTGGATATCGCGAAGCCGGGCCAGCGCATTCTCGTGACCTCTTTCGGGAGTGGGGCAGGGAGCGATGCCTTCAGCATCCGGGTTACCGAGGAAATTGAAGCGAAAAGAGGGAGGGCGAAAAGCGTTGCCTCTTACATCGCAGATAAGGAGTACATCGATTATGGCATGTATGTGAAGCACAGAAGGAAGTTGAAGAGCCTGTGAGTGCAATGAGGCGCGTGGCGATTATCGGAGTTGGGATGAGCCGGTTCGGCGAAATCTGGGAGAAAGGTTTCCGCGAGCTCATCATAGAGGCTGGAGTCGCCGCGCTCGAGGATGCGGGCATCCATGGTGATGAGATCGATGCGCTGTATGGAGGAACGATGGCGGGCGGCAGGCTCATCGGCCAAGAGCACATCACCGCGCTCATCGCTGACTACATGGGACTGAATCCCATCCCAGCTACGCGCGTGGAAGCGGCGTGCGCGAGCGGCGGCGTTGCGCTGCGCGCTGGCTACATGGCTGTGGCGAGCGGGCTGCACGACATCGTTGTAGTAGGCGGGGCCGAAAAGATGACCGATGTGGGAGTGAGCGAGGCGGTCAGCGCGCTCGGCGGAGCCGGCGATCAGGAGTGGGAGCTGTTCATGGGGGCCACCTTCCCCGCGCTGTACGCGCTCATCGCAAGGCGACACATGTTCGAATACGGCACGACTGAGGAGCAGATGGCTGCCGTGAGTGTCAAGAACCACGCCAATGCGGCAAAGAACCCATTCGCCCAGTTCAGAAAAGAGATCACCATCGAGGAGGTGCTGTCCAGCAAGCCGGTCGCGGCGCCGCTCAAAGTGCTCGACTGCTCGCCCATCACGGACGGCGCTGCGGCGGTCATACTTGCGCCGCTCGAGAAGGCGCGCAGATACACCGACACACCCATTGAGATCATCGCGAGCGGACAGGCGTCCGACGCGCTCGCGCTCCACTCGAGAAACTCGCTGACAACGCTGAAAGCAACGGTGGAGGCCGCGCGGAAGGCTTTCGCGCAGGCGCGCCTCAGGCCATCCGACATCGATGTGGCGGAGGTGCACGACTGTTTCACGATAGCCGAAATCGTTGCGACAGAGGACCTCGGTTTCTTCAAGAAAGGCGAGGGGGGCAGGGCGGTGGCCGAAGGCCTCACGGCTCTGAATGGGAAGGTAAGCGTCAACACGAGCGGGGGGCTGAAAGGATGTGGCCATCCGGTCGGGGCGACTGGAGTAAAGCAGGCGGTGGAGATAACATGGCAGCTAAGAGGCGAGGCCGGAAAGAGACAGGTCAGCGGCGCCGAGATTGGGTTGAGCCACAACGTTGGTGGAAGCGGGGCGACCGCGGTTGTTCACATTTACAGGAGGGCCGATTAGATGAGCAAGGGGCTTGCGCTGAGCTGGAGAAAAATTCCAGAGAGATATAGGCTCGAAGGAAGCCGGTGCGAGAGGTGCGGAACGAACTATTTTCCCTCACGCATAGTCTGCCCGAAATGTAGGAGAAAGGGGAAGATCGTCGATGTGGTGTTTAAGGGAGAGGGAAAAATATACTCCTACACGACAGTGTATTCCCCTCCGGCTGGCTTCGAGCTTGCCGTGCCCTATGTGCTGGCCATCGTTGAGCTGACCGAGGGCCCGCGGCTGACCGCCCAGATTGTCGCAAAGCCGGAGGAAGTTGACATAGGCACGCCGGTGAGGATGGTTTTCAGAAAGATACAGGAGGATGGAAAGGAAGGTCTCATTCACTATGGGTTTAAGTTCAAACCGATTCAGAAGGGCTAGAGCCTGAGCACATAGGTGGCGCGGTAAATCCTTTTTCCATCCCTCACGCCCGCGAGCTTGAAGGAGGGCCTGAGCACAACGCCAAGCTCGGACAGCACCTGCTGGAGCGCGGCCCTCGAGCCCACATAGAGATCGAGCCCCTCCTTCAGCCTCTCTGTCCGGGCGATGAACGTTTTTCTCTCAAGTGCGGCCACGAGCTTTCTGCGCGCGCGCTCAACTGCTGCGGGGCTTCCCCTCAGCTGGAGAATGCCCTCGTAGTAGCCGCTCCTTCTTTTATAGCACTCATCACACAGCGTTTCCTCCCAGCGGATGCTGACATCTCTGCTCACCTCAATAAAGGAGGAATCCGCTTTCAACAGCAGGATGATGGTGGCCGGCTCGCCGGACTTTATCCTCGCTGAGATTATCTCTGCCGGACTTCTGCATTTCGTTGCGATGAAGCCACCGAGCTCGCGCTCAGAAACCGCTCGCCATGCCCCCATCAGCTTGAGACGCCCGCACGCCCGGCAGCGCGGAAAGGTTACCTTCGTGGGACAGGTGAGAGGAAGCGTGAGGGCGAAGCACCGCTCGCACAGGGTGCCGATGAATCTGCGTTGTGTGCTGAGGATGCCGCAGCGAGGGCAGATTTTTTCCACAGAATGCTGGAAGAGTGCAAGGTTTAAATTCATTGGTAAATTCAATCCATTTGTGTACGAGGAAGATGCGGCTGGCATAAACTCCGAGATCCGCTACATCACGCTCGAGCTCATGAAACTGGCGGCTAGGAAGAAGAAGCCATTCAGGCAGGTCGCCGCCGAGTTCATCAAAAACGTTTATGCCATGAGGCGTCTCATCAAGCAGCGCGTGACCGCAAGAAGACCGAGTTCTGCGAGAGAGTGAAGTTCTGATGGGCATTCGTTCTGAAGAGAGGGCGGTGAGGCTGACGAGGGTGCTCGTGGCATTGCCGCCCGCGCGGCTGAGCTTCCTGTGCATCATTGTCTTCGGACTTGCCTTCGGACTGCTCGTGGCCGTATTGCAGGGCAAAACGGGCCCGCTCGAATTGGCCGAAGGCATGGGGAGTGGCCTTTTCCTGATCGCCCTGCCAGCGCTGCTCAGCGTGATAACCACGGCGCTGGTGAAGAGGGAATTGACGCTCAATAGGATGGCTGCCCTGGCATTTGCCGGCTCAATTGTTTACGCGCTTTTCTACCTCGCCTATCTGCTGCTTGCCCCCTACAACCTGCCGCTTGTTGGAGATGGCCGGAACCTCGTATATGTGGCTTTCGGTCTGGTGTTCTGCGTTTGGCTGGTCATCGCGCAACTCGTTTTCGGCCTGCGCTGGATGAGTTTTCTGTTCGCGCTCATCCAGCTATTTTACAATGCGGTATTCCTGCTCGCAAACAAGATGATAACGATGGGGACCGACCCCTACGCCCTGCTCGTGCGCGTGTATTTTTCCTCGCTCGCCTTTCTGGCCGCCACCTATGCCGTGTTTGTGCTGCTCAATGCGCCCATGAGGAGGGCTTTTGGCGTGAGCGGCACTGAGGCCATCCGCCTCTTTCTGGCCCAATGGCTGCACGGCAGCAAGGAAATTGAGGAGGTTTTTGAGAGTGTTGGGGAGAGAGCGCGCACGCTGCTGTCAGTGGTTGCATTCAGAAGCGGGAAAAGGCTGCGCGCCGTGTTCGTCATTCCATACATTCATTTTGGGCCATTCGGAAATCTTGGGGGCAGCGAGTTCCCCGAAATTCTCGGAAGGAGGCTCTGGAGGCTCGTGCGCGCCCCTGTCTTTGTGTTTCACGGCACGGCGACGCACGATTTCAATCCAGTGGCAAGCAAGGCGGTGGACGGGCTCATCGCTGTGGCGAGGGAAGCGCTCGCTGGCTTGCGTTTCGCCAAGGCCAGGGGGCTCTTCAGCGTGGGGCGGGCCGGCGGCAGCCGGGCACTCGTGGTGCGGCTGAACAAAGATGCGCTGATATTTCTGACGCGCGCTCCACGAACAACCGAAGACATTGACTTCGGGCTCGGGCTCGCATTGCGCAATCATGCCCGGGCGCTGGGCGTCAGGGAGGCTGTGGTGATCGACAGCCACAACGCCGAGACGGGCGAGATTTTTAGGATAGATGGGGGCAATCCCATTGGATTTGAGTTCATGAAAGCGATCGAGGATGCGCTGAAGAGCAGGGGGTTGGCTCCGCTCAAGGCCGGATTTGCGGCCAGGGATTTCCCAGAAATCGGGAAGCGGGGAGGGATTGGAGGCAATGGCTTAAGGGTGGCGGCATTCAGTTTCGGAAAGAGAACTTTTTGCCTGCTGCTTTTTGATGCCAACGGCGTGACCCCAGCGTTCAGGAGGGAGCTGCTCGATCTCGCCAGGAAAAATGGCGTGGAGGCCGAGGTGGCCACTACCGACACACACTCGGTGAATGTGGTGAGCGGAGTGCTCAACCCTCTCGGAAAGAGCGGCAGAGGGACCATCTTGGCCAAAACAGAAGAGGCTCTGAGGGAGGCGCTGGCGAGCATGCAGGTGGTGGAGGTCGGAGTGGCCACGAGAGAGATTGAGATGGATGTCATTGGGCCGAGGAGTGCCAGCGAGCTCATGGGGACGCTGAATGCCATGATCGCCATGCTGCGCATCCTCCTGCCGCTCATCATACTCGCCACTGTGCTGTTCGTGCTGTGGGGCGTGACGAGGCTTTAGGTGAGGGAATGCTCTGCAGGCTGAGCGAGAGCTTCGAGGAATGCATGAGCAGAGCAAAGCGCGTGTTGGCGCGCGGCGGGCTCATCGTCTATCCCACCGACACGCTTTACGGCATCGGGGCCAACGCGCTGGATGCCGAGGCTGTCGAGAGGGTCTTCCTGCTGAAGAGAAGAGAGGCCAAGCCCATTTCCATCCTCGTGCACGGGCTTGCGGACATCGAGAAGTACTGCGTGGTTGGCGGATGGCAGAGGGAATTCCTCCAGAAAATCCTCCCGGGCCCCTACACGGTTGTGCTGGTAAAAAAAGTCGAATTTCCCCAGAGGATAAGCACGACAGAGAAAATCGGCGTGCGCGTGCCAGACCATTTTTTTGCCAGAGCGCTTTCGAAGGAGCTCGGATTCCCCATCACGAGCACGAGCGCCAATCTGTCTGGAAAGAAAGCCCCCGTGAGCGCTGAGGAAATTGAGGCAGAGATCGCCAGCGGCGTCGAGTTGGTCATCGATGGAGGGAGGACAGCGCATGCCAGGGAGAGCACGGTGATCGACTTGAGCGGGGAGAAGCCCGTCGTGTTGAGGAAAGGGGCCGGTTACGATGAGCTCGCCGGGATGACAACACATGTATAGAACATGAGCTTACTTGCAGTGTGTTCCTCTTTCAGCGATGCTGCAGAAAAAGTTTTTTTCTTTGAAAAACTAAGTTGATGGGCGATTGTATGCCATCTTTCCGCATCGTGCTCGTGCAACCCACATACGAGATAAACCTCGGCCACTGTGCGAGGGTGATGTCGAACTTTGGCTTTGAGGAATTGGTGCTCGTAGCGCCGGAGTGCGATCCGAGGGGATTCGATGCAAAGAAATATGCCAAGCACGGGGTTGAAGTGCTGGAGAGGGCGCGTGTTGTTGATGGGTTTGCTGATGCCGTGCGCGGCTGTGATCTCGTGGTGGGCACGACGGGCGTGCTTAAAAGGTCCCCCAGCACGCTCAGGAATCCAATCACCCCAAAACTTTTTGCCCAGCGCATGCGGAGCTTTGCTGGCAAGGTGGCGCTCGTTTTTGGCAGGGAGGGCTCGGGGCTGACCGCGGATGAGATAAAGGCGTGCGATTTCATGGTCAGCATACCGGCAAGCAGGCGGTATCGTGTGCTCAACCTATCCCACGCGCTCGCCATACTCCTGTACGAGCTGCACGCGCTCAAGAAGCCGCGGATGATACGGCTGGCGCGAAAGGAGGAGAGGGAAGCGCTGGAGGAAATGTTTGGAAAGATGGTGAACCTCACAGGCCCATGGCGTGGGCCAGGGAAAATAAAGCTCGCCTTCAGAAGAGTACTCTCGCGCGCGCTCATCACTGATGCGGAAAGCGCCGCGCTCATAGGGGTGTTCAGAAGGGCTGCAGAGCGGCTGGGGGCTAGCGTCCCCTGATGACCCTGAAGGGTGCGAACTCAAGGTGAAGGAAAAAGGAGCCGAGCAGGAAAGAGACGAAGCCGAGGAGCTTGAAGAATTCCTGTGCCCACCAGAATGCGCGGAATGGCGTGGAGAGGAAGAAGAATATCCCGGCGAGCGCGAATGCGAAAAGACCCAGCGTGCTCCAATAGGCTATTTCCTCGTTCTCCTCAATAAATCGTTTGAGATAGCCAACGCTGGATAGGAAGAGCAACAGCGTGACTGCTGCGCCCAGCGCTTTGATTGAGGGAAGAAACTCGCCCGCGGCATACAGGGAGGGCGAGCCGGCCGAGGCTATGGCGAGCGTGAAATACAGCAGGAGCAGAACAAGCGCGAACAGCGCTGCACAGAAGAGCCAGTTCGGCTTTGTGAAAGGCTTTCGTTTGGTCCAGGCTCCCATAGTGAGGAATCCCGCCGCGAACAGCACGCCCATGAGATAGACGAATAGCAGCTCCTGTGATTCGAGTGGGAAGGAAAAGGAGGAAGCGGCAAACACGGCGAATGTGAACATTCCAAGCGCACGGAAAAGGCTGGGAAGAGTGCCGGCAAAAGCATGGCGGCGTAAGCTCAGCAGGCATACCAGCAGCGCCAGCAGTATGCAGCTGCCCTCTACAGCCAGGTAGAGCGGGTTAACGCGAAAGGCAAATCCGGAGGCATTTATGCTGTCAAGAGAGAGGAAAACCGCGAAGGCCAGTATGGAGAGCGCGATTGTGGGAAGCGCTAGCTTGCCGCCCGCGCCCAGCCGAAGCATGCCAATCTAGGCCTGCTTGCGGTGCTTTACTATCTTCACCTTGCTCGGAGTAAGCAGGATTTTCTCGTTGTCGATGCGCGCGATGTCGCCATTCATCTTTGTCACATAATTCTTCAGCTCGCCAATGATAGCCTTGAGCTTCGTCGTGTTGCGCGCCATGGGTGCTACATTTAGCAGGATGATGTTCCGGTTTTTCAGCTCCTCCTGGATCACGCGTATGTCGGCCTCGCTCTCGAGCGCCACGGGCTTGACATAGAAGTCGGCCGCCTCGTGCAGCACATCAACATCTTCAAGCTCTGCAGCATCCATGTACTCCTCGATGTCCATCTCCTTGCCGAATCCGAGCGCGTGCGACAGTTTCTGCAGAATGCCCATGCCATCACCCCAGCATTTTCCCATGCGTTGAAAGCCTTATTAAACCTTTCCTGCAAACTACCTTCCACGTCTTGGTGTGCCGATGGCGAAAAACTTTGAGCAGATACTATCAGAGGAATCCATCTTCAAGAACAGAAACCTACTCTCGCCTCATTACATCCCCGAGACGCTGCCCCACAGGGAGAAGGAGATAGATTTCATCATGCGCGCGACCGCGCCCGCGCTCAGGGGAGAGAAGCCAAAAAACCTATTCATATACGGCAAGACGGGCACGGGGAAGACGAGTTGCGCGCGCTGGGTGATGGAAAAATTCAATGCCATGGGGAAGAACGCGCTCATGTGGTACGCAAACTGCAGGGTCTACAACACGCGCTACCGCGTGCTCCACCGGCTGACGGGCGACTTCATGCAGGAGTGCGCCAAGACTGGCTATGGGATTTCCTTTATCTACGAGAAGCTGCTCGACTGGGTGGAAGGTGCGGGCAGGCAGCTCGTGGTGGTGCTCGACGAGATCGATATGGTGAAGGATCTGGATGACCTCGTCTATACGCTGACGAGGAGCAACGACGACCTGAAGCAAGGGGGGGTGAGCATGATAGGCATCAGCAACCGCCTCTCGTTTAAGGAAAGGCTAGACCCCCGTAGTCGCAGCGCGCTGTATGAGAGCGAGCTCGTTTTCTCGCCCTATAATGCAACGCAGCTCGCCAGCATTCTCAGGCAGAGGGCGGAGATGGGCATACGCGAGGGGTGCGTGAGCGAGGGCGCGATAAACCTGGCCGCTAGCCTTGCAGCCAGAGAGAACGGCGACGCTCGCTATGCGCTCAAGCTCCTGTTGCGCGCCGGCGAGGTGGCCATGGAGCGTGGGGAGAAGGTTATCCGCGATGAGCATGTTGAGGCCGCCAGGGAGAGCGTGGAGGAGGATGTGGCCGTTGATGCCATCGCTACGCTGCCCGAGCACCAGGCGCTGCTGCTCCACGGCATCGCCGAGCTCACCCTGCGGGGTGGCCGGTATGCCAGGCTCGGCGATGGCGCCGAGGGCGTGCTGTCGAGCGGCGAGGCCTACGAGGGCTATGTTGGGGCGTGCAGGCAGTTCGGCCGAGAGCCGCGCAGCGCGCGGTGGTTCAAGGAATATCTGGCCGACCTTGAGATGCTCGGGCTCGTGCTCGTGAAGGAGAGCGGCAAAGGCATGAGGGGCAGGACGCGCCTCATCAGCCTGGCCTATCCTGCTCACAAGGTGAAGGAAGTGGTGGAGGGGATATTGGGTGCGCATGAAGGTGCGTGAGGCAATCGCACTGCTGTTTGAGGCAGGCCTGCTGAAGCACACCCCTCGCGCGGGCTGGCTCACCATCGGCATAAAGGACTGCGAGAGCGTGGCCGAGCACTGCTGGCGCACGGCGGTGACGGGCTTTGTGCTGGCTGGCATGGAAGGTGCAGATGCCCGCAAGACAGCGCTGCTCTGCCTTTTTCACGATTTTCACGAGGCCAGGATGGGCGACATCCACGCGCTGGCCGGCAGGTATCTGACGAAAAATGCTGCGAAGGCGGCCGAGGATGTCGCGCGCGGACACCAGGATATTCTTGCGCTGTGGAGGGAGTTCGAGTTCGGCGAGAGCAAAGAGGCTGTCGTGGCGAGGGACGCAGACGCGCTCGAGATGTTGCTTCAGGCCAAAGAGTATGTTGATGAGGGAAAGCCGCTTGCAAGGGACTGGATAAAGAGCGCGCTGGCAAAGCTGAAGACGCCGAGCGCGAAGAAAATCGCCTCCTTGGTGCTCGCGCAGGGCTCGCGCGACTGGATGTTCAGGGCTTATTGGCAGGCCGCAAAGGATTAAAAGGGTGCAGAGCAAAGCTCAGATGTGGGCCGATGAGGGAGTTTGTCGTCATAGCTAAGGATAGGGTTGGACTTCTGCATGACATCACAAAAGCGCTGGCCGATGAGAACATCAACATAGATTCCATAGCGGCCGATACGGTGGGTGGCAAGGCATTCATCCGCATCGTGTGCTCGAACGAGAGAAAGGCTGAGGAAGTGCTGAGAAAGAAAAAGTATAAGGTGGTGACGAGCGAGGTCATCGTGGTCAAGCTCAAGAACAGGCCCGGCGAGCTCAGCGAGATGACAAAAAAACTCGCCAAGGCGCGCATCAACATAGAGAATGTGCATCTGCTGCATAAGGGGGCTGAGGAGGGCATCTTCGCGCTTAAGGTGGACAAGCACGATAAGGCGCTCAAGGTGCTCAAGGACTATTTCTGAAACACTTTTATACAGCCTTCAACCAATTACTTGCTGTGTTCCTCTACCAACTAAAGATTGTACCGATAGGCAAGGGGCAGAAGCCCACGCTCACTCCGGAAGCCGTCCGTCAGCTGCTTGACCCGGAAAACAAGTACAATCCTGAAATAATGCGCAAAATCGCCGAAGCGGTTGTGAAGGCTGGCGACACGAGCCCAGAGAAGCTTGATGCTCTCCGCAGGGAGATTGAACGCATTGCCAAGGTTGCGGGCAAAAATGCGGGGGCTGCACTGGAGGCACTGGGCAATGAGCCAGTTGGGTGGCTATTTGTAAAGGATCCGGAGAAGGTTGCCAAAATATTTGAGGATATGGTAAAAGGAGAAAATGCATATTGGGCATTCAAGGCGCTGACAAACTTTACGGCTGGGCAACACTTTGCCGAAAATCCAAAACTTTTCGCCGAAATGGTAAAAGCTACACAAAAAAACGCGCATGCAATGTTTTATGCGCTAATCACTGAAAGGCTGTGGCAACTATTCGTCAGAGACCAAAAGGCCTTTGCGAACATAGTCGAGGCCACGGGTGAAAATGCTGAGTGGGCATTGTATGCGCTGACTAATAAGGCGATTGGTGAGCTGTTTGTCAAAAATCCAGGGAAGGTTGCCAAAGCTTTTGCAAAGATAGCAGAACTCGGCATGTTTAATGGAACAAAATTCAGGGATATTGTGGAGTGGGCGTTCGAAGCGCTGGCCAATGAAGCAGTTGGGAAGTTGTTTGCTAAGGATCCAGAGAAGGTTGTTGAACTATTTGAGAAGATAAAGAGAGTTACGGGTTTGGGTGCGCGGAGTGCGTTCGAAGCGCTGGCCAATGAAGCAGTTGGGAAGTTGTTTGCTAAGGATCCAGAGAAGGTTGTTGAACTATTTGAGAAGATAAATAAGGTTGCGGGCGAAGATGCGTGGGTGGCGTTTAAAGCGCTGGCCAATGAAGCAGTTGGGAAGTTGTTTGCTAAGGATCCAGAGAAGGTTGTTGAACTATTTGAGAAGATAAAGAGAGTTACGGGTTTGGGTGCGCGGAGTGCGTTCGAAGCGCTGGCCAA
>JAWAFC010000009.1:0-49895 GCA_038890815.1 Candidatus Micrarchaeia archaeon
ACGCTGCCGCCGTCCATCAGCATAACGCCACCGCTGCCACCCTGCGAGGTCGGCGCCTACTGCACCTCCGATGCGGACTGCTGTGGAGGCAAGTGCATCGGCAACAGGTGCGAGTGCAGGATGACGGGATGCCGGGCAACGCTCGAGTGCTGCACAGGGTACTGCGTGAGAGGGGAATGCATTTCGGCCCCCAGGGCAATCCTGATAAGCGGGATGAGCGCGCTGCAGAACATCGCACAGCCTGGCAGCGGATGCGCAGGGCTGGTGAGCGCATGCACTTTCGCAGGCTGCTTTGAGCTGTGCAATGGCCTGTGGCTGCTGCTGGTTGTGCTGAGCGGGGTAGCGGGCTGGGCTGCCAGAGGGGAGATGCGCCTCGTGCCGCTCGCGCTCGCGCTTGCCCCGCTGCTCATCGGCATATTCTCCTTCCCATTCGTCGGCATACTGGTGGCAGCCGTAGAAATACTGTTCTTTGCAGCTGCAAAAAGGCTCTGACCCCCCCCAAGACCCGGTTAACGGAAGTATTATATAATTTCTTCTTTAAAAATAACCTCTACGAGGCCTTCCTCCTGTGCCCGGTGGTCTTTTGCCTGAGGAACCAAACATTCTAGACCACTTTCTTGTCCCAAAGCACGAGATTCTCACAAAAACGGAGGAAGAACGCCTTCTGGCAGAATTCGGCGTGCCAAAGAGCGCGTTGCCCAAAATAAAAGCAGACGACCCGGTAGCCAAGGCCATAGGCGCGAAGGAAGGCGATGTGCTCAGAATAACGCGCATGGATGAGACCGGGAAGAATTTTTACTACCGTGTAGTCGTGAAAGCATAGGGGTACATATGAGCGCGTTGCTGGAGGCCTACTTCAGAGAAAACCGTCTGGTCAGGCAGCACCTGGAGAGTTACAACCGCTTCATCGAGACCGGCATTCAGGAAATCGTGGACCGCGTGGGCTACATCGAGCCAAATGTGGAGGGCTATATGCTCAAGTTCGGCAAAGTAAGGCTCGAGAAGCCCATGGTTGTTGAGGCTGATGGCAGCAGGCGCCAGATAACCCCCATGGAGGCGAGGATGCGCAACCTCACTTATGCCGCGCCCATATTCCTCGAAATCACACCGGTTATCAATGGCATTGAGCGGCGCATGTACAGCGAGGTTTTCATCGGCGAGCTTCCTGTCATGGTTAAGAGCAAGCTCTGCCATCTTACCGGACTCAGCAAAGAGGAACTCATCGAGGCGGGCGAGGATCCCGAAGACCCAGGTGGTTATTTCATCATAAATGGAAGCGAGAGGGTTCTCGTGAGCGTGGAGGATCTGGCACCCAATAGGATTATGGTGAATAGGGAAAAGGAAGGCGCGCTCACCACGGCGAAGGTTTTCAGCACGCGCTTCGGTTTCAGAACGCGGTGCGTGGTGGAGCGGGCGAGCGATGGCACGCTCACAGTAACTTTCCCAGCTGCGCCAGCAAAGCTCCCCCTCACACCTCTTCTGCGCGCGCTCGGCCTGCAGTCCAACGAGGACATCGTCAATGCCTTCAGCGCAGTGGCCAAAATTCGTGCCGATGTGCTGCTCAATCTCGAGATGGATGAGACGAAGAACAAGGAAGAGGCGCTCGAGTACATCGGAAAAAAGGCGGCGCCGGGCCAGGCAAAGGAGTACAGGACAAAACGTGCCGAAATACTCCTCGATACCTACCTTTTGCCGCATCTCGGGGTCGATCCCAAGGACAGGCTCGCCAAAGCATATTACCTCGTGAAGATGACCGAGAAGGCCATTCAGGTCGCCTACAAAAAAATCCCGCAGGATGACAAGGACAACTATGCCAACAAGCGCATCAAGCTCACGGGCAACCTCATGGAGGAGCTTTTCCGGTACGCATTCCAATTCCTCGTCAAGGACATAGCCTATCAGGTCGAGCGTGCTGCGGCGAGAGGGAGGCGCCTCATCGTGCAGACCATAGTGAGGCCCGATGCGCTCAGCGAACGCATCCGCTACTCCATGGCAACGGGAAACTGGATTGCGGGCCAGACCGGAGTCAGCCAACTGCTCGACCGCACCAACTATCTCTCCAGCATCTCCCACCTGCGCAGGGTCATCTCGCCACTCTCGCGCAAGCACCCACATTTCAAGGCCAGGGACCTGCATGGCACGCACTGGGGCAAGCTTTGTCCGAATGAGTCGCCGGAAGGCCCCTCATGCGCGCTTGTCAAGAACCTCGCCCTGCTGTGCGAGATAACCACGGGCGAGGAAGAAAAGCGCGTTGAGGAGGCAGTGAGGAAGCTGGGTGTGACGATAGAGTGATGGCATGGCAAAGGAGAAGAAGGAGAAAAAGGCCGGCAAGATAGCCGTGTATCTCAATGGCAGGCTGATAGGGTTCCATCCCAATGGCGAGCAGCTCTACAGGGAACTCCGAGATAGGCGCAGGGCAGGCCTGGTGCCCATTGAGACGAACTTCGCATTCAACGAGAAGACGGGCGAGTTCCACATAAGTACCGACAGGGGACGGGCCCGAAGACCCTACATCGTGGTGAACAACGGAAAGCCTGCGCTCACCCAGGAGATGATAGCCAGGCTGGCAAAGCGCGAGCTCGGCTGGTCCGATCTCGTGCGTTCGGGCGTTATAGAATTTCTTGATGCTGAGGAGGAGGGCGCGCACGCATACGTAGCACAGTCCGAGAAGGAGCTGACGGAGGAGCACACCCACCTGGAGATAGACCCGGTATCGATTGCCGGCGTGATTGTCGGGCAGCTTCCATTCCCCGAGTACAACTCCTCGCCGCGCATCACCATGGCGTGCGCCATGGCAAAGCAGTCGCTCGGCCTCTATGCCAGCAACTTCAACCTCCGTATGGACAGCCGCGCCCACCTGCTCTATTACCCACAACAGCCGCTCGTGCAGACGAGCGTGTACAACACGCTCAGGTTCGGCGAGCGGCCGGCCGGCCAGAACTTCGTAGTCGCCATAACAAGTTACTTCGGCTACAACATGGGCGATGCCGTAGTGATGAACAAGAGCGCGATCGACCGCGCGCTCGCCAGGAGCGTGTTCTATAAGACCTACGAAACCGAGGAGCGCCGCTATCCTGGCGGGCAGAAGGACAAATTTGAGATACCACAGCCCACCGTCAGCGGCTATAGGGAGGAGCAGTACTACCGTAACCTCGGTGAGGATGGCATCATATTCCCCGAGGCAGAGGTGAAGGCAAAGGATGTGCTGGTGGGCAAGACCTCACCACCGCGCTTTCTCGAGGAAGTCTCGACGTTTGGCATAACTGAGGAGAAGAAGAGGGAGAACAGCGTGACAGTCAAGAGCGGCGAGGAGGGCGTCGTGGACAGCGTGCTGCTTACCGAATCGCCGAGTGGCAACAAGCTCGTCAAAATCAGGGTACGCTCGATAAAGATACCGGAGAACGGCGATAAGTTCGCCTCGCGACACGGCCAGAAAGGGGTTATCGGTCTGCTCGTGCCGCAGGAGGACATGCCCTTCACAGAGAGCGGCATCGTGCCCGACCTCATCATCAACCCACATGCCATTCCATCGCGAATGACTGCCGGCCACATCCTCGAGATGCTGGGGGGCAAGGCGGCCGCGCTCAGCGGGAAGATTGTCGATGGTACGATGTTCAGCGGTGACAAAGAGGAGGCATTCAAGCAGACGTTGCAGGCCTATGGTTTCGAGCCGTATGGCAAGGAAACGCTGTACAACGGGCTGACGGGCGAGCCGCTAACCAGCCAGATCTTCGTGGGCGTCATCTACTATCAGAAGCTCCACCACCTTGTCAGCAACAAGATGCACGTGAGGAGCAGAGGCCCCGTGCAGCTCCTCACCCACCAGCCCACCGAGGGGCGCGCGAGGGAGGGCGGGCTACGCTTCGGCGAGATGGAGCGCGACTGCCTCATAGGGTATGGCGCCTCCATGTTGCTCAAGGAGCGCTTGCTCGAGGAGAGCGACAAGACGAGCGAGCTTGTGTGCGGCCGTTGCGGCTCCATCGCCGTGCACGATCACATCAAGAACCGCGACTACTGTCCACTGTGCGACTCATCCGACCTACACCGCGTGGAGATGAGCTATGCTTTCAAGCTGCTGTTGGATGAGATAAAGGCCATCGGGATATTCCCGAGGTTGCTGCTCAAGGACAGGGCGTGAGGCAATGGTTGTCGAGAAGGTCATCGACAAAATCAAATTCTCGCTGTTCTCGCCAGAGATGATAAGGAAGATGAGCGCTGCGAAGATAACGATTCCCGACACCTACAACGAGGATGGCTATCCCATCGACGGTGGGCTTGTCGATCCGCGCATGGGGGTTATCGACCCCGGCCTCAAGTGCAAGACATGCGGCGGCAAGATACGCTCATGCAGCGGCCATTTCACGCACATAGAGCTCGTGAGGCCGGTCATCCACCCCGAATTCGCCAAAATCATCTATGTGTTGCTCAAGGCTACTTGCCGGGCTTGCAAGCGCCTGCTTGTGACTAAAAAGCAGGTTGATGCCTTTGCCGCCGCGCTTACCGAGGAGGAGCGCGCCGAGGAGATTCTCGCCAAGACCAAGAAGGTCACCGTCTGCCCGCACTGCGGCGAAAAGCAGGTCGAGATCAAATTCGAGAAGCCCACCACATTCTATGCCGGCGAGCGTATGCTGCTCCCCACCGAGATCAGAGATAGCCTGGCCAAGATCCCCGACGAAGACCTGCGCCTGCTGGGGCTGGACCCAGAGTACGCGCGCCCAGAATGGATGGTGCTCACCGCGCTGCTCGTGCCGCCCGTAACGGTCAGGCCTTCCATCACGCTCGAGACTGGCGAGAGGTCTGAGGACGACCTCACCCACAAGCTCGTTGATATCATGCGCATCAACCAGCGATTAGAGGCAAACATCAATGCCGGCGCCCCACAGCTGATCATCGAGGACCTGTGGGAGCTCCTCCAGTACCATGTCACGACGTATTTCAACAACGAGACCGCCAACATCCCGCCCGCGCGCCACCGCTCCGGCAGGCCGCTCAAGACGCTGAGCCAGAGGCTCAAGGGCAAGGAGGGACGCTTCCGCTACAACCTGTCAGGCAAGAGGGTGAACTTCAGCGCGCGCACGGTCATCTCGCCCGACCCGAACATCAGCATTAACGAGGTCGGCGTGCCCTATGAGGTGGCGGCCGAGCTGACAGTCCCGGTACGCGTCACCGATTGGAACATCGAGGAGTGTAAGAAGCTCATTCAGAGGAAGGAGTATCCCCAGGCCGTGTATGTCATCAGCCCGGATGGAAAGAGAAGAAAGATCACCGACAAAAACAGGGAGGAGCTGCTTGCCAGCCTCACCGCGGGATGCATCGTGGAGCGCCAGCTCGATAACGGCGACATCTGCCTTTTCAACCGCCAGCCCTCGTTACACCGCATTTCGATCATGGGCCATCACGTGCGGCTACTGCCCGGCAAGAGCTTCCGCATCAACCTCGCCGTGTGCCCGCCCTACAACGCGGACTTCGATGGGGACGAGATGAACCTGCACGTGCCGCAGACCGAGGAGGCGCGCGTTGAGGCCGAGGTGCTCATGAAGGTGGAAAATCAGATAATCTCACCGCGCCACGGGCGCGCCATCATCAAGCCCCAGGAGGACCATATCTCTGGCATGTTCTTCCTCACGCGCGAGGGGGCCGAGTTCGACAAGGCCGAGGCATGCCAGATCCTCGCGCTTGCGGGCATCACCGAGCTCCCCAAGCCCACTAAGAAAGGCACATACAGTGGCCGCGCGCTGTTCAGCGCGCTTCTGCCGCGAGACTTCAACCTGACCTGCCGGAGCAAGCTCGGCGAACGCATTGTCATAAAAAACGGCGAGCTCGTGTCCGGCACTATTGAGAGCCGCGCTTTTGAAAACGAGATCATAGAGCGCCTTGTGCATCAGTACGGCAGCGAGGTCGCGCGCAAGTTCATCGACAACAGCACACGTATCGCTCTGTACATAATCACCAAGCATGGCTTCAGCGTCGACTTGAGCAATTACGCGCTGCCCAAGGAAGCCGAGGCAAAGATAGCCGAAATCCAGCGGGATGCCAAGCGCGAGGTGGATGCGCTCGTGCTCAAATACAAGAACAAGACGCTGGAGCGCCTGCCCGGCAGGACGCTTAAGGAAACACTCGAAGAGCTGAGCATGGGTGTGCTCTCAAGGGCTAGGGATGCGTGCGGCGCCATAGTCGAGAAGTATCTGGGCGCGGAGAACACAAGCATACGCATGGCAAAAATTGGCGCGCGCGGAAGCATCCTCAACGCCATCCAGATGGCCGCCATGGTGGGCCAGCAGGCGGTCAGGGGCAAACGCATCTCCCGCGGCTATCCCAACCGCACGCTGCTGCACTTCAAGAAAGGCGACCTCGGCGCCGAAGCGCGCGGCTTTGTTGTTGGTTGCTTCTGCAAAGGGCTGTCGCCCACCGAATACTTCTTCCACTCCATGGGAGGCCGTGAGAGCCTCGTGAACACGGCCATCAGAACTGCCAGGAGCGGTTACATGCAGAGGCGCCTCATAAACGCCCTGCAGGACCTCGTGGTGAGAGATGACCTGAGCGTGCGCGACAGCCGCGGCGTCATCGTCCAATTCATTTATGGCGGCGATGGCAAGGATGCAATGAAGGCATCCAAGATAG
Source organism: Candidatus Micrarchaeia archaeon (assembly GCA_038890815.1). Lineage (GTDB taxonomy): Archaea > Micrarchaeota > Micrarchaeia > Burarchaeales > JACRGF01 > JAWAFC01. The sequence continues at coordinate 6,622 of JAWAFC010000009.1, forward strand.
GCGAGGAGGCCCTCACGGGGCCTGAGAGGGAGTAGCATGGCAGAGGGAAAGAAAAGGAATGAAAGCATCGACCCGGGCGAGGCGGTGGGGGTGGTGGCCGCCCAGAGCATCGGCGAGCCCGGCACGCAAATGACGATGCGCACATTTCACTATGCGGGCGTGGCCGAGCTTGTGCCCACGGGCCTGCCGCGCCTCATCGAGATAGTCGATGCGCGCAAGGAGCCGAAGAAGCCCACCATGGACATCTTCCTGACAAAGAGCATTGCCAGAGACGAGAAAAAGGTGCGCGCCATAGCCGAGGAAATCGAGGAGATCCAGCTCAAAGAAGTCGCCGAGATAGAGGAGGATTTCAAGAAGAAAGAGATCCACATCTCGCTTGACGAGAAGGCAGTGCACGAGGAAGGTCTCACCATAACAGAGGTGCAGAACGCCATCAAAGATGCCGCGGGCGAGGGCGTGGAGGCGAGCAGGGGGGAAATCAACATAAAAATGAAAGGAGCGACGCTCAGGGCGATCAGGCGCCTCACCAACAAGCTGCGAGAGCTCCATCTCAAGGGGATAAAGGGGATCTCGCGCTCGATGGTAACCCGTAACGAAGATGGCGAGTGGTTCATCCGCACGGGCGGGAGCAACCTGCTCGAGGTGCTGCGATGGCCTGGGGTCGATCCCGCGCGCGTCTATACCAACGACATAAAGGAAATAGAACGCGTGCTGGGCATTGAGGCAGCCCGCAACGCCATAGTGCGCGAGGTCAAACAGGTTCTCACCATGCAGGGGCTCGATGTGGACACGCGGCACATCATGTTGCTCGCTGACGCCATGACCATGGATGGCGAGGTTAAGAGCGTGGGGCGCCATGGCCTCAGTGGCGAGAAAGCCAGCATACTCGCGCGCGCAGCTTTCGAGGAAACCATAAAGCACCTCGTGGCGGCGAGCATCAAGGCTGAGGAAGATAGGCTCGTGGGTGTCACCGAAAACATCATCATAGGCCAGACGATCCCGGTTGGCACTGGTCTCGTCAAGCTCAAGATGAAACACCTGGCGTGATGAGATGGTCGATCTCGCAAAGGCAATCCGCATGGCGGTGGATACGGGCAAGGTGGAGTTCGGCACGAGGCGCTCGCTCAAGCTCACCCTACACGGAAAGCCTAAGCTGCTCATCCTCGCGGCAAATGCCCCGCGCGCCATCCGCGCCTCGCTGGAGAGCAAAGCCAGAGCGGCGGGCGTTCCCGTTAAGGTTTACGAGGGCTCCTCATTGGAGCTCGGCTCGGTGTGCGGAAAGCCCTATCCAGTGCTGGCGCTTTCCATTCTTGAGCCCGGCAACTCACCCATCCTCGAATCGCTGTGATGCCCTTGTTCAAGCTAAGCAACGAAGAGCTCAGACTTCTCAGCCTTTTCGAGCGCATGACCGGCACGCCGGCAAAGGATGTTGTGAGCGATGGCCATGCCATTGCCTTCCTCATCCCGGCCGGGCTTATGGGCCGCGCGATAGGCAAAAAAGGGGCCTCCATACAAAGGGTGCGCAACGCGCTCGGCAAGCCCGTGGTGCTCTTTGAGCATGCCGATTCTCCAGAGGAGTTCATTCGCAATCTCATCGCGCCCGCGCCCGCAATCAATATAAACATTCAAGAGAAAAACAACATGAAGACAGCCACGGTGCGGATTGACCCCAAGTACAGGGGGAGTGTTCTCGGAAGGGGCGGGGAGCGCATCAAGCTCGCCCAGGCCCTTTTGCAGAGGCATTTCGGAATCGCCCTCAAGCTCGTCTCGCTGTGAGGTATGAGTATGGGAAAGGGTGAATTCGCTGGACTCGATCTGTTGCGGAGGCGCAAGCGTCAGCGCTGGCTCAAGAAGTCGTGGGTGAGGAGGGCGCTGCACCTGAAGGAACGGTACGACCCGCTGGAGGGCGCGCCCATGGCCAAGGGCATTGTCATAGAGAAAAAGGCGCTTGAGCAGAAGCAGCCGCACAGCGGCCTCATCAAGTGCGTGCGCGTGCAGCTTGCCAAAAACGGCAAAATCATCACCGCGTTCGTGCCCGGCGATGGCGCCATCAACTTCATCGACGAGCACGATGAGGTGATGGTGGAGGGACTGGGCGGCTCGCAGAGGGGCCAGATGGGCAGCATTCCGGGCGTGCGTCACAAGGTCATCGCGGTGAACGGCGTCGCCCTCACCGAGCTCATCAGCGGGAGGAAGGAAAAGCCGAAGAGATGAGGCCATGGGCGAAAAAATCTTTTTCAAGTATGACCCGTCCGAGGTCGTTGTGTCGGACGCCTCGCTCGCGCCGTACATCTCGCTCACGCCCATCACCGTGCCGCATTCTCACGGCAGGCACGCACGCCGGCAGTTCGCCAAGGCAAAAATCAACATCGTCGAGAGGCTGGTGAACAAGCTCATGCGTGGCGGCACGGGCGAGAAGACTGCGGGCAAGGTCATCCGCACCATGGGCAGGCTGCAGGGTAAGAAGCTCACCGTGCTGCGGCTCGTGGAGCGCGCGTTTGATGACATCTATCAGAGGACGAAGAAAAACCCCATTCAGGTGCTCGTGGATGCAATCCAGAACACCGCCCCGCGCGAGGACACCACGCGCGTGCAGTACGGTGGCGTGACCTACCAGGTCGCTGTCGATGTGTCGGCATCGCGAAGGCTCGACCTTGCGTTGCGCAACATCACGCTCGCGGCCATCATGCAGGCGTTCGATAAGAAGCTGACCCTGCGCGAGGCGCTCGCCAACGAGATCATCCTCGCGGCCAACAACGACGTGAACTCTTACGCGATAAAGAAGCGCGACGAAATCGAACGCATTGCAAGGAGCGCGCGCTGACGGGCTGATTCTGATGGTCAGGAAAGAGTATGTCGTCGAGGAAGTTCAAAAACTCATGTATGAGCAGTCGCGGATTCGCAACATGGCCATCGTGGCGCACGTAGATCACGGCAAGACCACGCTCACCGATTCCCTTGTGGCGCGTGCGGGCCTCATCTCAAAGGAGCTGGCGGGGCAGCAGCGCGTGATGGACTTTGACGAGCAGGAGCAGGCGCGCGGCATCACCATCAAAGCGGCCTACATCAGCCTCGGCTTCACCTTTGAGGGCAAGGACTACCTCATCAACCTCATCGACACGCCGGGCCACGTGGATTTTGGAGGGCACGTGACGCGGGCCATGCGCGCGGTCGATGGCATCACGCTCGTTGTGGACGCTGTGGAGGGCGTCATGCCACAGACCGAGACCGTGCTACGCCAGTCGCTCAAGGAAAAGAGCAAGCCCAACCTATTCATCAACAAGATCGACCGCCTCATCAACGAGCTCAAGCTCAAGCCGGAAGAAATGCAGGCGCGCCTGGCGAAAATCATCGCCAATGTGAACAAGCTCATCCGCCAATATGCGCCTCCTGAATTTAAGGAGGCATGGCAGGTAAGCGTGGAGAAAGGCAACGTGGCCTTCGGCTCGGCTTTCTACAAATGGGCCATCAACTTTCCCTACATGAAAAAAACTGGCATCACATTCAAGACCATCTACGACTATTGCGCGCGAGGGGACCACAAAACCCTTAGCGAAATGGCGCCCATCGACGAAATCATACTCGAAATGGCCGTCACACATCTGCCCGACCCGCCCACCGCTCAGAAGTACCGCATTCCCGTCATCTGGAGAGGTGACACAAACAGCGAGGAAGGCAAGGCCATGCTGCTGTGCGATCCGAAGGGAAAAGTGTGCATGGTCATATTTGGCGTGGTGGTGGATGAGCATGCGGGCGAGGTCGCTGTAGGCCGCGTGTTCAGCGGCACGGTCAGGAAGGGCGTTGAGCTGTACCTCGCCTCACGCCACAAGAGCGAGAAAGTGCAGCAGGTTGGCATCTACATGGGGCCAGACCGCATTATGGTCGAGGAAGTTCCGGCTGGCAACATAGCCGCGGTGGTCGGGCTGCACGATCTGTATGTCGGCGAGACGGCCAGCGAGACGGCGATCGAGCCATTCGAGCAGATAAAGCACTACAGCGAGCCGGTCGTCACCAAGAGCATCGAGGCCAAACAGACAAAAGACCTCGTGCGGCTCATTGAGGTGTTGAGGCAGATAGCGAAAGAGGATCCCACCATAAAGGTCGAGATCAACCAGGAGACAGGCGAGCATCTCATCTCGGGTATGGGCGAGCTCCACCTGGAGATCATCGAGTACAAGATACGGCACGAGAAGAAAGTCGATATAGAGACAAGCAAGCCCATCGTGGTTTATCGTGAGACGATCGCCAGGCCGGCCGGCCCTGTGGAAGGGAAATCGCCCAATAAGCACACCAAGCTCAAAGTGGTGGTCGAGCCCCTCGAGCAAGGAGTCATCAACAAAATAGAGGATGGCGAGATCGCCGAGGGCAGGCCGAAGGGGAAAGCTATCGTGGAGCAGTTCGTCGAGGGGGGCATGCCGCGTGAGGATGCCAAGAACGTAAAGGATGTTTTCGGCAAGAACGTCTTCATCGATGCCACCAAAGGCGTGCAGTACATGAACGAGATCATGGAGCTGCTCATCGAAGGATTTGAGGAGGCCATGGCGAGCGGACCGCTCGCCAAAGAGCGCGTCACGGGCGTTAAGGTGAAAGTCGTCGATGCGCTCATCCACGAGGACCCGGTGCATCGCGGGCCTGCCCAGATCATCCCGGCCATCCGCAGGCCCATCTATGCAGCCATGTTGCTGAGTGGCGTAGTGCTGCTCGAGCCAAAGCAGAAGTTGCTCGTGCAGGCCCCCCAGGAATACCTCAGCGCCATCATCTCACAGATTCAGGGAAGGCGCGGCGAGCTCGGGGAAATACAGCAGGAAGAGGAGATCGTCACTGTGCATGGCAAGGTCCCAGTAGCGGAGATGTTCGGCTTCGCCAACGACATCCGCGGCGCCACCCAGGGCCGAGCTGTTTGGTATACCGAGTATGCGGGCTATGAGGCAGTTCCAAAGGAGCTGCAGGCGCGCCTCGTGACAGAAATTCGCGAGCGGAAGGGCGAGCCCAAGGAGCCGCCCTCACCCCAGACGTTCATGGACTAATCGCGCCCGTTTTTAAAACATTTTAGCAAATATTTGGCATGCACCGCCATGGCGTGATGCGTGTTGCGCGCCTGCTCGGGATATTGGACGAGGAGTTCGAGCCATACGGCTTCTTTGCCGGCAAGATCTCACTCGCCGCGCTGAGCAGGCTTGGCAAGAGCAAAAGCGGCAAGCTGATTCTCGTTACAGCCATGACCCCAACCACCGCGGGCGAGGGAAAGACAACCATCACCATAGGCCTGTGCGATGCCTTCTGGAGGCTCGGCAGGCGTGCTGTTGCCACCATACGCCAGCCATCGCTCGGGCCCGTATTCGGAAAAAAAGGGGGGCGCCACGGGCGGAGGAAAATCCGCAGTGGTACCGTCCGAGGAAGTCAACCTTCACCTGACGGGCGACATGCATGCGATAACCGCAGCGCACAACCTCCTCACCGCCCTCCTCTACAATCACCTCCACCATGGCAACAAACTTGGCATCGATGAAGGGACCATCTGCTGGCCGTACGCCATGGACATGAGCTGCCGCGAGCTTCGCGAAATCCACACATCGTGCGCGCAAGGCGGCTGTCGCTACCGCAGCGGTTTTGTCATCACCGCGGCTTCGGAAGTGATGTCGGTGCTGTGCCTTGCCACCGGCTACCGTGACCTCAGAGAGCGGCTGGCGCGCATCGTCGTGGCATTTGACAGGAGGGGCAGGCCAGTCACTGCGGCCGACCTCAAGGCGCACGGCGCCATGGCTGCGCTGCTGCGCAATGCGCTACGGCCAAATCTCCTGCTCACACGCGAGGGCAATCCCTGCATCATTCATGGAGGGCCATTTGCCAACATCGCGCACGGCACCAACAGCGTCATCGCAACACGCTTGGCGCTGCGTCTTGTAGGAGAAAATGGCTTTGTGATAACAGAAACGGGCTTCGGCACCGAGCTCGGCGCGGAGAAATTTCTCCACATCGTCTCTCCCGTGCTCGGCACCACCCCCTCGGCGGCCGTTCTCGTGGCATCGGCCCGGGCGGTGCGCCTGCACGGCCTTGCCAACCTGGAGAAGCACATCGACAACATGAGAAAACTCGGCATTCCCACGCTCATCGCGCTCAATCGCTTTCCCGGAGACTCGAAGGCCGAGCTCGCACGCATCGCTTCGGCATGCGAGCACCTCGGGGTGGAGGCAGTGCCGGTCGAGTGCTTCTCGAAAGGGGGCGCGGGCGCGCTCGCGCTGGCGAGAGCGGTGGAGCGCCTGGCAAAAAAACCGTGCGCCCTCTCCCTTCAGAAAGGAAACTCCTTTTTTGAGAAAATCGATTTCATCGCGCGCGAGTTCTACGGCGCGGACGGCGCCGATTTTTCCGAAGCAGCGAGGCGGAAGCTCGGGCATTTCGCCTCGCTCGGCTTCGATGCCCTGCCCGTATGCATGGCCAAAACGCAGTATTCCCTGTCGCACGAGAAGAGCTTGGCCGGCCGCCCCAAGGGATTTCGCGTGATGGTGAGCGATGCTCGCCTGTGCGCGGGCGCGGGCTTCGTCGTGGCCATGCTCGGCGATATCCTCCTCATGCCGGGCCTGCCAGAGGAACCCGCGGCCGCCCGCATCACGCTGTCTGACAAAGGAAATATAATTGGATTGGCTTAATACTCACATGGACTTCTTCGAAGTGCTCGGGCGCCGCCGTTCAACGCGCGCCTTTCTGCCAAAGCCCGTTGAGGGGGCCAAACTCCAGCGCGTTCTCGAGGCTGCCAATTCTGCGCCCTCGGCGGGCGACCTGCAGGCCTACGAGATAGTTGTGGTGAAGGAAAGCGCGCGAAAGCGGGCGCTTGCCACCGCTGCCCTCGACCAGGATTTCATCGCCCAAGCACCCGTTGTGCTCGTTTTCTTCGCCAACCCATCCCGCTCCTCCTCCAAGTACGGCTCGCGCGGCGCCTCCCTCTATTGCATTCAGGATGCAACCATCGCGGCCTCGTACGCGCAGCTCGCTGCAGTCGCGCAAGGCTTGGCCTGCGCCTGGGTCGGCGCGTACGATGATGGCGAGGTCCGTCGCATCGTTGGCGCGCCGCACAACCTCATCCCAGTCGCGATTATCCCGATCGGCTATGCGGGCGAAGTGCCCGAAAAGACGCCTCGCCGTTCCCTCGAAGACCTGGTGCATTGGGAAAAAATCTAGCGCAGCTTTCTTCCCACTCTCGCCAGCGCGGCCTGTAACTTGGCGGCCTTTCTCGGGGGAAGGGCTTTGAGGAGGCGCGCGAGCGGGATGCCGAGGCGTCGGGCCGCCATGCGCTCGAGCGCTGTCGGCGCCGGATCGGCTTTCTTCCAGAGCCCTCTCATTTCTCTCAAGAAGATGCTTACCGTGGCAGGCCCGATGCCTTTGCCCAATCCCATAATGCGCGCTTCGAGGTCGCGCGCATCGCTCGCTGCGGCGTGCAGCCTGTTCAAATCACCGCCGTAATCCTTCATCAATTTCCCCATGACCTCGAGGAGCTTGTCAGCGGTCTTGAAATCGTATCGCGTGTAGCCGCCCGCATCGAGAATCTGGACTAGGCCATCCCAGCCCGTAGCCAGAATTTTCTGTGGAGAGAGCACGCCCCTTCTCTCAAACTCCCGGTAAGTCCTGGCCGCGCTCTCAGCCCTGATGGGTGCAGCAAACAGGATGGCTGCAAGAAACCACTTGAAAACCTCGCCCATCCTGCCGCTCGCGAGGTCTATGCCGAGTTCTTCCGAGAAGAGCCTTCCATGCTCGCGCAGCAGCTTCTCAATCGCTCCTCTCCTCAACTTCCCCACCAGGTTCTTTTTCGGAAAAGACCTGTGCCTCGAACACAAACACCTGCGTCGTGGCGCTCAACCATGCATCGGGCGGAAGGCCTGCTTTGAGACAGGCGTGCGCAAGGAACTCCTCCTCCCGCCATCCGAATTCTTTTGGGACCTGTGGGAGGAGCAGGCCGTAGCGAGCGCCATTCTGAATGATAAGCCCATGCCTTCCCAGCTCAATGCGCGCTGGCCTGTCGGTCGGAAGCGCGGTTTCAAGCCTGCGCGGCACAGTTAAGATGCTCACCTCAAAGACAACCTTTCCGATCTCCTCTTTCCTCAGGGGCTCAAACCGCGTATCCGCAAATGCCGCCATAAGCGCGGCCTGACAGACCGTCTCGGTGAGTGGGGCGGTCGGAGAGACATAACCCACGCATCCTCGCAGCTGGCGCACGGGAAAAGTTTGGAGGGTGACAAACGCGCCTCTCGGCCGCATTCCCCAATCCGGACTGGTTGGCTTGGGCACCTGCCCCCGTTGCAGATAGCTCTCTATGGTTGAGCGCGCCAGCCTGACGAGAAAAGCTCCCTGCTCCAGCGAAAGGCGGTCCATGCTCTGTTTAGTGCGCCAGCTATTTTTATTTCTCGCTCTCGTTCTCAGGAAGGTTGAGATAATACTTCCCATCCATCATCCGCAGCTTTTCCTCAAGCACCTTGATGTGCTCCTCCACGCCCTCCTCAATCGTTTCTTTTCCATAGCTCTTTGCAAGCTTCTCTGCGTACTCTGGATACAGCTCCTTTATTTTCTCCATAACACCTCGGACGAGCGCCTTCAGCACCCCAACCTTCCCCTCTTCCGTGCCATTCAGCTCGAAGCGTTTTCTGAGGTTGGTTATCCTCTCCCTCTTCCAGTTGTAGTACGCGCCAGTGAGCGCAGAGCCGGCGATGATCGCGCCCTTGATGAGCGCTTCACCTCCTGCAAAGGCCAGGAAGGCCAGCACGACATCCGCCACAGGAGCGAGCGCGCCAAAGTGGGAAGCGCTCCAAGCATGCAATGCGGCCAGCGCAGTGCCTGAGAGGGAGATGGAAAATATCCTCGCCGCAATGGTCTGCCATTCTATCGATCTCAGCGAAAACTCAAATTTATTCAGAAAATCAATTATCCTCCGCCTGTTCTCCTCACATTCCTTCAGCCTCGCATCCACGCCCGTCTGAAGCTTCCCTATCTCGTGCACAGATGCTTCTATGAGCGGGATGACCGCGCGCAGAAACCTGCTCGCTATTTTACCCTTTGTCTGGCTGCGTAACTCCTCCAATTCCAACTTAGCTTCCCGGGCCTTTTCCCTGTCCTCTTCCTTGTTGCTGAACTTGCCACATAGGATGAGCGCATAGTCGAGCGCCTCGTCTCCAGTAAGCGGAGGATACTTCCCCATTTCCACAAGTTCGGCAAAATTTGGCGGTATGCGCCTCTCAGCCTTCTTTGCCGGAACGCTGCCCTGCTCATCGGTGAGGACCTTATTGAGCCAGCATGCCAGTCTATGAACAGAAGTAGGCTTATGCAAGGAATCTTTCAGTCCGCTCTGTTCCTTCCTTGCAAGGGGCGAGACCCCCGAGGGTGTCGGTGGGTCTCGCGCCTTGAGGGCCACTTAACCCACCTCCCACAGCAAACAGGATGTATTTAGGTTATATTTATACCTATCAGTTTGGCAGGCGTCAAACGTTTGTTTGACGTGTGGCTAACGGCCTTTTGCGGGGCTATGCCGTCTGGCGTGTTCGATCAGGTCCTTGCTGACCAGCTCGCATATCTTTTTCACTGTGGCTTCCGGCAGATTCTCCAGCAGAAATCGCACCACGGTTGCGGCATCCTCCTCGCTCACCTTTGCGGCATCTTTCCTGCGCGGCTTCTCGTATGCCGCTGGGATGGCTATGAGCGCCGGACAGGCATCCTCCACATCCTCTCCGAAATCCAGCTCCTGCTCCACCCCCTCAGCCATCCTGACATAATACACGCGCCTTTGTATGGTGTTGGGCATGACACGCTGTTAGCCGTTTATTAATAAATACCATCACATTCTTTAGGCGAGAGCGTGGGCTATCTGTTTCTCGACATCGAGACGTATGCGCGGCTTCACGATAGCCGGTTCGAGGCCAATCCATTCAACGAGAATGCAAAAGTGCTCGTGATCGCCTACAATTACTACCCGGGCTTTCACGCGCCTCGGCGTGGCGCGCTCAAGCCGCCTCTTCTGCTCAAGGAGTGGGAGAGCAGCGAGAGAGCCATCCTCCAGCGCTTTTACAACACACTGCGCGAGCTGCTCTCTCGTGAGGTGTATACCGATAGGAAAACTGGCGAAAAGCGCTGCTCGCTGCGCCTGGTGGGCTTCAACCTACTCAAGTTCGACCTGCCCTACCTGTTCGGCCGCATGTCGTTGCACAGCATAGACACGCCCGCGCGCCTCTACGATGCCCTTTTCGCCGAGCCATTCGCGGTTGACCTGTTCCAGCTCTCCCCGCTCGTCTCGCAGAAAACGCGCGAGTATGGCGAGCTGTGGGCCATCTCGCAAAAAGATGTCAATAGGTTTTTCAGCCTGCGCGTGAAGGAAGGCGAGGGCGAGGACGTGGCGGCCTGGTACGACGCAAAGGATTTCGCCCGCATCGAGCGCTATGTCGCCGAGGAATTCACGCTCGAGCAGCTTTACGACGCCTTCCTCGTGTATATCCTCGAGAAGGAAAAATAGTCATTCGCGAGACTCTCGTTACCCAAACAAATCCTCAACGTTCTCCTCTTTAATGCTATACTCAATTTTTGGAAAAACCCTTGCGAAAAGCTCATCCGGTTTCTGAGGGCTTTTTGCGTCTTTGAAGGCCTCCCTCCATCCCTCCAGCATGGCCTGCTTTTCGCTTTCCCCAACGTATATGCCCTGCAGGAAAGTCAGGAATGATTGCCGCAGCATTTCATCGGTTGGCTTTTCGCCAGACCACGCCGCGCCCTTTCTCACAAAATTGTTACTCTTCTCGTCATACGCCACCTCATCGGGATTGAGGCCAGGATAGCCTTTGAGATGAGCCTCTGCGATGAGATAGCTGATGCGCCTCAGCGAGGCATCTTTCCCCACAATGCCTATGTATTTGCAGAAGGCGCTCTTCAAATCAAAAAATTCCCTTGGCTCCAGGAAAACGCGCTCCAATTTTCCTTCGCTCTCGATGCTCACGCTCCCCAGGCCGCTCACGCGTGCAGTTCTGCCTTCGCCTGCATGCTTCAGAGCAATCTGAATAGAGCCTCCCAGCAGCAATGCAATTCCATCAAGCGCATTTAAAGACACGGCTGTATTGAGCGCGGCAAGTCCTTCGGACGCGTTCAGCGAGTCGCAGCTTAATCCGAACTGCCGCAGACTTCCATTATCAGTGAACGCCATCACGGCGATGTTCCGCTTTCCGTCAACCAATCCTATGTAAAGCCCCCCCTCCACCTCGGTCGCCCTCAGCATGAACCCGACTTTCTCAAGCGGCTTGTGCTCCAGCAAGGCATCGAGAGGGTTGTCCTCTGGGTGCAGGGGATCGCGCTCGCCGACCAGCTCGGTGAACTTTCTCCCTCTCTTGTCGCATCCCACCGCATAACCGCATTTTTCCGGAATGCCGAGAATTCTGATGCGCTCGAGTATTGCCTCGTTCTGCTCAGCATCCAGCCGCGCCAACACACGCGCGAACTTCGGCGAGCTGAAGTCAACCGTCGTATTTTCGAACATCGCTATGGAGCCTGGCTTGAAAACTTGGTTCTTCTGCATGTTATTATTATGCTTCCGGCTTTTTAAAAGTCTGCTCAACTGCTTTTGACCGGCACGAGCGCCAGGCCGGGCCTCACCTCGAACTGCGCCACGCCTCCCTCGATGAGCTTTGCTACGGCTGCTCCAACCGCGGCCTCATTCTCTCCGGCCACAAGCAAGCGGTTCGTCTCGCCCCTCGGCTCGAGCACCACCACAGCCCATCTCTCTCTCGCCAACTCGCCGATGCCCGGCAGGGAGATGGTTCTTTTCGATATGCTGGCCGAGCCTATGGCCATCCCTTCTTCGAAAAAGGCGAGGGCGATGGCATTGCCGGTCACTTCCGCGCCAGCCTCCATTTTCCTCACCTCGCTTCCCTCAATGGCTTTTTTGAGCGTCAGCGCGGCCTCGAAAAGCGACTCGTTGGCATAGAGGATTGTCACGCTCTCGCCCATCACTGCGGGAAAATCGGCCAGCCCGAGCATCCTCCTCCCGCCGGTAAGAAAGCGCGCGAGGTTTTGTATGAGTGCCTGATTGTCATAGGCAAAGGCATAGGGAGGCTGGAGGAAATGCACATCGCAGATGGCTACAGTGTTGTTCCCTTCGGCGACCAGACCCACCTCGCCCACGGCTGGATAGGGGAAAACCTGCGTGCCCGCCCGCGCCAGCCCGACCACATTCCCCTCAACCGGACAGGCTGTGTAGAAGGCGGCAGCCCTAACCCCCCTTCCGAGCTCACTCCCCTCGGCGAATGTGGCCAACACATACCTGTAGTTGCCGGCATTATCCTGTAGGTTATAAGCATATCCGTTGCCAAAGGCGATGCCCAGCCCTGCCGCCAGCGCGCCCGCCTCGCTGTCAATGTCAGGGTCTGCCAACAGCAGCACTCTGCCTCCGCTCCTGGTAAATCTCTCTATCTCATTGCGCTCGCTCTCGCTCAGCCCGCTCGGCAGGACCAGCAACAGCGCGTCGGCATCGGCCAGTTTTCTCTCCAGCTCCCTCTCTCCGAGCACATACTCGACCGCATAGCCGAGCGCGGACACGCGTGCTGTCAGCTCGCCAGTATCGATGGGCTTGGCTGCATGAAAGGTATCAATCAGGAGCACGCCATGTGCGTTGCCGCGCTCTGGCGGGAGCGCGGTGCCGCCCACATAGCCCGGGACCGAGAGGTTGAAGGCCACCCCGCTCGGGGGCGTGTATGCTCCCGGGTGAAAATAAAGCCTCCATGCTAGCACGAACAGCAGGATGAAGACAACGCTGAGGATGAGCGCTTTGCCTCTCATCGCCTTTCCCCGTGAATGTAGATATAGTAATAGCCGGGCGGGATGCGCTGATCCGCGCCGAACACCACTATCGTCCGCGAGCCGGCTCCGAGCTCGGCATTCACATCCACAACCTCGTGCTCCCTCACGCCTGCCAGCGCTGCCGCTTTCTCAACCGCATCCTCAAGCGAGCCGATTTCATCCACGAGCCCCAGTGCAACTCCCTCGCTGCCAAGGTAGATCCTCCCCTCGCTGAGCTCCTGCCTAGTGAGCTTCAGTTTTGCCCCCCTCTCGGCCTCCACGGTTCGAATGAAATTTTCCAGCATGGCCTGCATTTGAGCCATGAGCTCCTGCTCTATCTCAACAGTTTTCCTCGGGCCCGTGTCGAGGATGGTGTTTTCCTCAAAAAACTTCTTCGTCTCCTCCTCGCTCGGCAGTATCGCGACAACGCCGATGCTGCCCACGAGCGATGAGGGCTTGGCGTAAATCCAGTTGGCTCCAACGCTCGCATAATAGGCTCCGCTCGCGCCCAAGTCCTCTATGGATACAACAACGGGCTTGCTTAACCTCAGCCTGGCTATCTCCATGTAAAGCTCTTCGCTGCCGCCCACGCTGCCGCCGGGGGAATTCACGCGCAGCACGATGCCGGCAACATCCCCCCTCTCCCTCGCCCACCTCAGCATGCTGATTATCTCGCCTGTCCAGGGCTCCTCGAGTGGCGTGTTGATGGTGATGAGCGCGATTTTTGGCTTGGGCGAGATGGCCGAGGCGGCATAGAATGCGACGACAATGAGAGCCGCAATGAACACAACGAAGCCGGCGAGCCCCACACTCCTTTCCCAGCCGCCCTCGCCCACATACACGGGCTCGGCTTTCTTTTCCCTGCGCACGGTAAGGCTTTTGGCGCAGGCTTTTTAATCGTTCTCTATACTCTCAGTACTCTCTTCGCGAGCTCGGCTACAGTCTTGAGGCTCATCGCCGAGCCCACCGCCTTCCTCGCCCTCTCGAGCACCGACACGCCCTGCTCAATGAGACCAACCAGTGTGCCCCTGCCCAACAGCAGCTCGGCGCGCATCCCTCTCAACATCCGCAGCGCGGCCATGAAGGGGATGATGAGCACGACATCGAGCCAGTACCGCTTCAGGAAGAGCCTCTTGCTCTCGGCGCGCAAGAACTCGATGAGGAGCAGCACGGCCAGCATCGCCACAGCGACCAGGTCCAGCTGCTCAATCATCCCCCTACCCGGAATGAACGGCAGGCCGAGCTCCACGACAAGCACGAGCACGCCCGTGAATGCCGTGGCGACCAGCGCGAACTCAAGCCAGCTGGACTTTTTCCCGCGCCTTTCTCTCCGTGCCCTCATGTATGCTTTTTGCCCGCTGGAAGACTTAAAGGTTATCCTGCCAGCACGTACGCACTTTGCTTTCGGCTGCTTCGAGCGCGCTCCAGCCAAAGCTCATTGGAGGGCAGAAGGCATAGCGGCCGAAAAGTGGGTTTGACTGAATGGCTGCCGCGGCCTCGCGTGCCATGGCGATGCCCTCCAGCGCGGCCTGCCCGTTCCCGGAGGCGATGCCTGCCTCAGCCTCCTCCATTCCCCTGCCCAGCATGCTCTCATTGCCCCTCCAGTCGCGGATGGCTTCTATGAAAGTTATGTCGAGGTTCCAGGCCTGCTGCCTGCACAGCCACGAGGCATAGCATGCGCGCTGGCAGGAGGGCGTGTCATGACACGGGAAAGTATCGGTGCGCGTGATGACGGAGCAGTTGGCGTACGCGGCGGCGCGCGAGGCGTTGAATTCGCTGAGCAGTGACCGAATTTCGCCCACAGGACAGCCGGGCGCGGCCGGCGGGGCAGGCGGTTGCAGGGGGAAAGCGGGCGGGGCGGGCGCGGCTGCAGGCGGGGTGTAGTTCGGCTGCGCGGCGGGCGCGGGCTGTGAGGTGTTCGCCTGTGGCTGGAAGGCTGGCAAGCCGCAGCAGGCCGCGAGGACCACCGCCACTGCGATGAGAGCAAGCGAGTTGTCCATTCTCCCCCCATGTGTATCCCAATACTAATATATACCTCATGCGCCCAAACCCTACGTTCACCGGAACTCCAGCCTGAGCTTGTTTTTAAACGCTGGAGTCCAATCTCCCGCAGGGGTGTTTTGCATGGCGCGTGAAAAAAAGAGCGGAGAAGTTCCCGTTGAGGGGGTGGCAAGCGAGGTGATTGAAATAAAAGAGGAAAAGAAAAGGCCCGTTTCTCTCGAGGACTTGCCCGGGGTTGGCGAGGCGACTGCCGAAAAACTGAGAAAAGCGGGTTACGATTCTCTTGAAAAAATTGCCACCTCTTCGCCCCACGAGCTTGAAGAGGTAGCCGACATCCCCGTTGAGACCGCAAAGAAAACCATCGCGGCAGCGAAGGAAGCTGTTGAGATGGGTTACGAGACAGCCGACCGCATTCTTGAGCGGAGGAAGAGCATTGGCAGGATCACCACGGGCAGCAAGGAGCTCGATGCGTTGCTCGGCGGGGGCATCGAAACGCAAGCGATAACTGAGGCTTACGGAAAGTTCTCAAGCGGCAAAACGCAGCTCGGCTTCCAGCTTGCAGTGAATGCCCAGCTGCCGCCCGAGCAGGGTGGATTGGGCGGGGGCGTGCTCTACATCGACACCGAGAGCACTTTCAGGCCGGAGAGAGTGGCGCAGATTGCGAAAGCGGCGGGCCTGAATGCTGAGAGCGTGCTCAAAAACATCTTTGTGGCCAAAGCGCTTAACTCAGACCACCAAATAATTCTTGTGGACAAGGCCGAAGAGCTGATAAGGCAACACAACATCAGGCTGGTCATCATCGACTCGCTGACGGCCCACTTCCGCACCGACTACATGGGCAGAGGAGCTCTTGGTGAGAGGCAGGGAAAGCTCAACAAGCACCTGCACGCGTTGCAGAGGCTCGCTGACACCTTCAATCTGGCCGTGTATGTCACCAATCAGGTCATGGATGATCCAGGAGTGCTTTTCGGCGATCCCACCAAGCCCATCGGCGGTCATGTGCTGGCGCACAATGCGACCTACAGGATATACCTCAGGAAAGGGAAAGAGGAGAAGCGCATCGCGCGGCTCGTGGATTCTCCGAGCATGCCCGAGAGCGAGTGCGTTTTCAGGGTCACGCCAGAAGGAATTCGCGACTAATCCTTTTTAATATCAACACCCAAATCGCCTCATGCCAGGCGTGCGCTCGCGCGCATTCGATAGGGTGGTGAAGAGTGTATTCAACGAGCACGCGATGGTGCTGCTCGCGCTGGCCGTCCTACCCATTTTCCTGGCTCAGCTTGTGCTGCCACTTTCAACCGAGCAACGCTTTTTCCTCTGGCTGATGGAATGGCTGATATGGTTCGCCTTTCTGCTCGAATTCACCGTGCTGCTGGCCACTGCGAGGGATAAGGCGCGTTTTCTGGCCCAGGACAAGTTCCGCACGGCCATCGATGCCGCGATCATCCTGTTGCCACTCTTTGGAATGCTCCTCGAGCAGGAAAACTTTTTTCTGGCCCCTTTC
The DNA here is from genome assembly GCA_038890815.1 of Candidatus Micrarchaeia archaeon. GTDB lineage: Archaea > Micrarchaeota > Micrarchaeia > Burarchaeales > JACRGF01 > JAWAFC01. The sequence goes on from JAWAFC010000009.1 coordinate 22,922, forward strand.
CTCGGCTCGGCCCGGGCTGTGAGCGCGGCGCGATTTGCGAGGTCCATCGCGTTCGCCCTCAGGGGAGCGTATGGAGTGCTCAAGTCTTTCTTCAAGCAGAGCAGATAGGGAGTTTTTTCAATAACCTCCAAAGCCGCCTGTCCGCATAGTGCCTTACGATGGCATCGGCCTTCTTGAGATTGCTCCGCGTTGTGCTCGTGGTGAGCGCGATGGTCAGCATGCCGGCGCGCTTGGCAGCCTCCACGCCCGCCACGCTATCTTCAAATGCCAAGCACTCGCTCGGGCTCACCCCAAGCCTTTTTGCCGCAAGCAGGAATCCCTCGGGATGGGGCTTTCTGTTCCTCACATCCTCTATCGCAACGACCACGAACTCTTTTTCCAGCCCCAGCTTGCGCAGCGTGGCCGCGATGTGCGCCCTGTGCCCGCCGCTCACAACAGCCATGCGCAGGCCAGCCCTTTTGGCCCGTGCGAAAAACCGCATGAAGCCCCTGATGGGCTTCACCTCTCTCTCATTGAGCATGCGCGCATAGAGCTCGCTTCTCCGTTTCACCCACGTGCTCACGTCCTCGCTGATGCCATGCCTTCTGAAGATATCCTCGAAAATGTGGCTGCTGCCCGTGCCGATGTAGCGCGTTGACCATATGCGCCATGGAATGCGTATCCCCCAGCGTGCCAGCAATTCGTGGAAGGAGGCATAGTGGAGCGGCTCAGTGTCCGCGATGACGCCATCGAGGTCAAAAACAAGCGCGCGAATCATCGGCTAGCCTCTCTCAGCATGCGTTCAATAAATGCTTTGCCCTGTTTGCCTGCGAACAGAGGAGGCTCCCACTCTTCCTTCACCCTCCTTCTCTCGGCAAGCACGGCCTTTCCCTTTATGGGATCAAACCCCGCCTTTTTGAAGCGCTCCCAGTGTAGCACCACCCCTCTCTCCTGCCACGGCTCAGGTTTCCCGCCACCCTTCCTCCTCGCGAGCGCGCGCAGTCTCTTCGCCCCAAGCCCCTCTAGCTTCTTTGTGGCTTCGGCCGCGCCCAGCCCCTCGGCCCTCAGCGCCCAGTAGGCGAGCGCATTGCAGCAGTTCCTCCATGCCTCGGCCTGCCTCCAAATCAGGTATTTTCTGATATCACCCTCCTCAACCGGAATCACCCTGCAGTCGAACGCGAGCTCGGGCATGCGCTCCTTCTCTTCTGCCAGCCTTGCAGAGAGGAGGGAGCTGGCCAGCCCGGCAAACACAGAATCGATTTTCTCCACCCTCTCAAAGCCAGGCCTCTTGAGGAAGAGCAGGTTTATCTCATCCGAGAAAACATAGCCGAGCGCGGCGTCAAATCTCTCCATGAGCCTTCTGGCAACGGCCACCATGCTCTCGGCAAAAAACCTATCAAAAGGATGCTCAAGGCCCAGCGCGGTGCTGAGCCCATGAAACTTCCAGCCATCCAGCCTGACAAAGCACGGAAGGCGCGGCACGATGATGCCCGAATACACCTCGTTGTCCTTCAGCGATAGCTTCCCCCCGCTCGCCTCGCTGTGCGGAGGGGGGAGCCGCAGCCTGCGCCACAGCGGGATCATCGATAAGAAAAGCAGAAGGCTTTAATATACCTGTGCGCTTTTTTGCACGTGCGCGCGGTGTGGAAGGGCACGATAAGCTTCGGCCTTGTGAGCATCCCCATTAAGATGTACCCGGCCATCGAGCCGGCCGAGGTGAAGTTCCATTTTCTCCACAAGAAGTGCGGCACGCCCCTCAGGTACGAGCGGCATTGCCCGGCGTGCGGTGTCACCGTGCCGTGGGAGGAGACCGTGAGGGGTTTCGAGTACGCCAAAGGCCGTTTTGTCACCCTCAGGCCCGAGGAGCTAGCTCTGTTGCCCCTCAAGACCACCAGGACGGTCGACATTCAGGACTTTGTGGCTCTTGAGGAGGTCGACCCCATCTTCTTTGAGACCCCCTATTTTCTGGCCCCAGCCGAGGGAGGCGAGCGGGCTTACGAGCTGCTGCGCAGAGTGCTGGCCACCACGCGCAGGGCGGCCATCGGCAAGGTGGCCATAAGAGGAAAAGAGCATCTCGTGCTCATCCGTGAGTACCGTGGCGCGCTGGCCATGTCAACAATGTACTATCCGCGCGAGATCCGTTCGCCCGAGTCGCTCATCGAGGTGCTGAAGGATGTAGTGGTTGAGAAGGAAGAGCTCGAGCTGGCCACACAGCTCATCGACCGCCTTACCACGCATTTTGAGCCCGAAAAATACAAAGATGAGTACAGGAAGGCTTTGCTTGAGCTCATCCGCGCCAAAGCCGAGGGGCGGCGCATTGCTGTGCCGGCCTCGGCCGAAGTGGCCAAGGCCAAAAGCCTCATGGCCGCGTTGCGTGCGAGCGTGGAGGCGGTCAAGCCACACAAGAAGAAGTGAGGGGATGCCCCCGATCCGTCCCATGCTGTGCATGCCATCCGAGCCATTCGATTCGCCCGCCTTTCTCTTTGAGCCTAAGTTCGACGGCACGCGGTGCATCGCCTTCATCACAAAAGGCCGGACAAGGCTGCAGAATCGCCGCCTTTTCGACATAACTGGCCGCTATCCCGAGCTGAGCCTGCATGCCTGGGTGAAGGCGCGCGAGGCCATTCTCGATGGCGAGATCGTTGTGTTCAGGCAGGGCGTCCCCGATTTTAAACTGCTGCAACAGCGCGAGCATACTGAGGGGAAGCTGAAGGCGGAGCTTCTGGCCCAGAGCCTTCCCGCGACCTACATAGCTTTTGATATTCTGTCGCTGAACGGCAGGTGGCTTGTCGACCTGCCGCTTGCCGAGCGCAAGCGCCTGCTCGCATCGGTGTGCCGTGAGAGCGACCATCTCCTGCTCTCACAGTACGTTGTCGGCGCGGGCAGACGCTTTTTCCGCGAGGCTGTGGCGCGAGGCTTTGAGGGCGTGGTGGCCAAGCGCCTGAGCTCAACCTATCAGCAGGGGAGGCGCAGCGCAGACTGGCTCAAGATAAAGGGGATCAGAACTATGGATGCTGTGATCTGCGGCTATACGCTAGGAAAGGGAGTGCGTGCGGGCACTTTTGGCTCGCTAGTGCTCGGCGCTTTTGACAGCGATGGCAGGCTTGTGCACATCGGAGAGGTCGGCACAGGTTTTGGGGAGGCCGAGCTGGCCGAGTACAGGAAAGTGCTGGACAGGCTCAAGATAGCCACAAGCCCTTTTGCCATTCCCACCCGCATCGCCCGTCCCGTGGTGTGGGTGCGACCTCGTTTGGTGTGTGAGGTGGCCTATCTGTCCTTTGACAAAGCGCTACGCGCGCCGAGTTTCAAGCGCATGAGACCGGACAAGGAGCCACGCGAGTGCACGTTGCCCTAATTCAATGGAATCCTACTCGAAGTCCATTTTAATACCGACACACAAACATATCTGCATGCAACGAACGGGCAGCATTACGCTCCTCCTACATTCCGGTAAGACCCCGCGCTGGCTATTCCAGCGCATGGTGAGGCTGTCAAAGGCGATAGCTGATGTGCTCGTGCTCGAGCATGGCCCGGGGGAGCTGTTGCGCCGGCTCAGCGATCCGCTGTGGTTCCAGGCGCTCGGCTGCACGCTTGCCTTCGACTGGCACTCCAGCGGACTCACCACAACAACGTGCGCCGCGCTCAAGCTCGCACTGTCTCCAGAAGAGCATGGCATCGGTGTTGCCGGAGGAAAAGGGCTCGCCTCGCGCAGAGCACCCGAGGAGATAAGCGTGCTCGGCGAGAAGCTCTCCCTCTCAGATAAAAAAATATCATCCATCGTGCGCGCCTCCTTTCTCTCGGCGAAGGTCGATTCGGCATGCGTGCAGGACTCCCACGAGTTGTACCATCACTGCATTTTCTTCACCGAGAGAGGCGCGTGGTGCGTCGTGCAGCAGGGCATGAAGCCCGATGCGGGCACGGCAAGGCGCTATCACTGGCTCGGTGAGAAAGTGGGCAGTTTTGTGGAAGAGCCGCATGCCGCCATCGTCGCGCAGGCGGCCGAGAGGAGCGTGCTCGACCTGACCTCCAGCAAAAACGATGCCGTGAGGAAGGCGAGCGTCGACCTCGTCAACGATAACCCCATTCACCTTCAAAAATATTTCTCGGGCCAGAGAACTCTCGCACACGACTTCTCCCTCCCATCCCACCACGCGCTTCTCCCCATCGACATCTCCCCGAGAGCGTGGGCCGAGTTGCAGCGCGCATACGAGCTGCAGCCGCAGAATTACGAGGAGCTCGTCGCCCTGCGCGGCATAGGGCGCACGAAGTTGCGCGCGCTGGCCCTGCTCTCCCAGCTGCTGTTCGGCACATCGCTCGACTGGAGCGATCCGGCCAAATACTCCTTTGCACACGGAGGCAAGGATGGCACCCCTTTCCCTGTGCAGAAGGAGGAATACGAGCATTCGATCAGCATGCTGGAGCAGGCGGTCGAAAGCGCGAAAATAGGCGATAGCGAAAAGCTGCGCGCGCTGCAGAGGTTGCGCGCCTACCTATAGCTCGGCGATTGCCTCTATCTCAATGAGCGCATTTCGCGGAAGCCCGGCGACCTGAACCGTTGCCCTGGCCGGCGGGTTTTGTCCGAAGAACTCGGCATACACCTCGTTCATCGCAGGAAAATCTTTCATGTCCTTGAGGTACACCGTCGTCTTCACCACTTTGGCGAGCGAGCTTCCGGCAGCCTCGAGCACGGCCCGCAGGTTCTCGAGCACCCTGCGCGTCTGTGCCCTCACGTCACCCTCAACCATGTTTCCGCTCTGTGGGTCAAGCGCGATCTGGCCCGAGCAGAAAACGAGGCGGCCGCTCACCACAGCCTGCACGTAAGGTCCGATTGCCTTTGGGGCCTTTTCAGTCGAGACGACCTTTTTCACCATGCAGCCATTTCGCTATCTCTTTTTATATTCTTTCTCAAAAATATGCACATGCAAGAAGCGCAAGAGGCTGAAAGAGCAAGAGCGGAAAGAAGGGAGGAGATAATCAAGCAACAGCCCCTGAGAGGCATCACGCTTTTGTGGGGCGAATGGCGGGCAAAAATGCGGGAGGAGCTCATCGGTCTGTTTGGCAAGCTCAGAGGCGCGCCCGTGCTCAAGGGGGTTGCGGAAACTTTTTCACGCGTTCTCAGGGGACTGCTCGGGAGGTGATGCTCTGGCGATGGCGCGCCTGCACCTGCGCGTTTATGGCCTCGTGCAGGGTGTTTTCTTCCGCGCGAGCACCGAGGATGTCGCGCGCGGGCTTGGTCTGACCGGCTGGGTGCGCAATGTCAGCGATGGGAGCGTTGAGGTGATTGCCGAGGGGGAGCGGGAGGCGCTCGAGAAGCTGCTTGCTTGGTGCAGAAAAGGCCCCCCCGGCGCGCGTGTGAGCAAAGTGGATTTTGAGTGGCAGGCTTTCCGAGGGGAATTTGCCGATTTCCGCACAACCTACTGATTTTTTCCGAGATGCCACAAATCTTAAAAATTCGTTCGCCGCATAGCTCCTGTCCTTCTGGGTGGTGAGGTGGCAGAGAGAACGCTGAAGTTCATCCGCAAGCGTGATGGCCGCATAGTGCCATTCGACCAGGAAAAAATAACCAATGCGATTTTCAAGGCCGCGCAGGCGGTGGGCGGAAAGGACAGGCAGCTTGCGCAGAAGCTCAGCGACCAGGTTGTCGAGGAGCTTGAAAAGCGATACAACGGGCGCGAGATCCCTGGCGTGGAAGATATCCAGGACATCGTTGAGAAGGTGCTGATCGAGAACGGACATGCAAAGACGGCCAAGGCTTACATACTCTATAGGCAGAAGCACAAGGAGCTGAGGGAGCTGCGTGCGCTCGTGTTCGGCCGGCCCATCACAACAAAGCTCAGCATCAATGCGCTCAAAGTGCTCAAGGAGAGGTATTTGAGGAGGGATAGCGAGGGAAATGTCATCGAAACTCCGGATGAGATGTTCAGGCGCGTGGCAAAGAACATCGCTCAGGCCGACAGGATGTGGGATGAGAACGCAGACCTCGCGGCGACCGAGGAGGAGTTCTATCAGGCCATGGCAAACCTCGAGTTCCTGCCCAATTCGCCCACGCTCATGAACGCGGGCAACGAGATACAACAGCTCAGCGCGTGCTTCGTCATTCCCGTGGGGGATTCCATCGAGGAGATATTCGATGCGATTAAGTACACCGCCATGATTCACAAAAGCGGTGGGGGGACCGGCTTTTCCTTCTCGCGCCTCCGCCCAAAGAACGATGTGGTGATGAGCACGAGGGGCGTCTCGAGCGGGCCCGTGTCATTCATGAAGGTGTTCGACGCGGCCACCGAAGCCATAAAGCAGGGTGGTAAGCGGAGGGGCGCAAACATGGCCATTCTCCGCGTCGACCATCCCGACATACTTGAGTTCATCACCGCAAAGCAGAACGAGGGCGTGCTGACGAACTTCAACATATCGGTGGCCGTAACGGACGCGTTCATGCAGGCCGTGCTGGCAGGCAAAGATTATGAGCTGATCAACCCGCGCAATGGCCAGCCCGTCAAGCGCCTGAATGCGCGCGAGGTTTTCAACCTCATCGTCACCACAGCCTGGCGCACCGGCGATCCCGGCATGATATTTCTGGACAGGATAAACGAGGACAATCCCACGCCGGGCATTGGGCAGATTGAGGCGACCAATCCCTGCGGGGAACAACCGCTCCTGCCTTACGAGAGCTGTAACCTCGGCTCAATCAACCTCTCGAAGTGCGTTAAGGAAACAAACGGCAAGAAGGAAGTTGATTGGGAGAAGCTGAGGCGGCTGGTGAGGACAGGAGTGCACTTCCTTGACAATGTCATTGACATGAACCGCTATCCATTGCCGCAGATAGAGGCCATCACAAAGGCCAACAGAAAAATAGGTCTCGGCGTTATGGGCTTTGCAGACTTGCTCGTGCAACTATGGATTCCGTATGACAGCGAGGAGGCTGAAGCGCTGGCCGAGAGAGTTATGTCATTTATACAAAAGGAGGCTGTGGCCTATGACAGAGAGCTTGCGGCCATCCGCGGCCCATTCCCGAACTTCGAGCACAGCATCTATGCCATGAGGGGCGAGCCGCCGCGCCGCAACGCCACCGTCACCACTATCGCTCCCACGGGCACCATCAGCATGATTGCCGATTGTTCCTCCGGCATCGAGCCTCTCTTTGCAATCAGCTACATCAAACGCGTGATGGACGGCAAGGACCTGCTGTATGTGAACGAGTACTTTGAGAAAATCGCTAAGGAAAGGGGCTTCTACTCGGATGAGCTGATGAGGAAGATAGCCGCAAAGGGAAGCATACAGCACATCGATGGCATTCCGGATGATGTCAAGCGCGTATTTGTTACCGCACACGACATCTCGCCCGAGTGGCATGTGCGCATACAGGCCGCATTCCAGCGATACACCGAGAACGCTGTCAGCAAGACGATCAACTTCGCTGCCGATGCCACAGTGAAAGACGTGGAGGATGCCTATCTGCTTGCCTACAAGTTGCGTTGCAAGGGCATCACCGTATATAGAGACCGTAGCAAGGCCGAGCAGGTGCTGCACATTCCTGCCACGCTGCCCACGCGCAAGGTCGTCGTTACCGAGGGTGGGCTCAAGGCTGGTGTAACCGAGGAGGCCGGAACGAGGGAGGAGGACGTGTGCCCGGTGTGTGGCGCGAAGCTCTATTTCAGTGAGGGCTGCGCGACCTGCGTGCAGTGCGGCACGAGCATGTGCAAGGTCTAAAATCCGGCCAGTAGCCTGTCGCCCAGCTCTCGCGGAAGCTCATGCGCATAAATCGCGTCCCTCACGCTCCTGGCATCATATGCGAGCCTGACCCACTCGCAACCGAGTTCCTCCGTATCGAGCACTGCCAGGCTCGCCCTCGGATCGCCATCCCGTGGCTGGCCGACCGCGCCCGGATTCACAATCATCTTTTCCTCGCCATCGATCTCCACTTTGAGGCCCATGGGAACGTGCGTGTGTCCCAGCACCAGCACATCTGTCTCTTTCAGCCATGCGTGTGCTCTCCGCTCTGCGTCTTCACGGAAAACGTATTCAAACAGCTCGTCATCGGGTGAGCCGTGCACCATCAGCACGCGCAGCCCTCCGACGTTCTTTTCGATGCGCTTAGGAAGCCTCGCAATCCATGCCATGTTCTCCCCCGTCAATCTCTCTCGCGTCCATGCGAGCGCGGCCGCCGCGCTTGGATTGAACCAGCCCGTGTCACCGCTCAGGCAGGCCCAATCGTGATTTCCCATGACGCATGCGATCTGCCTTTTTCTGATCTCCTCCACCGTTTCGTTGGGAAATGGATTGTAGCCGACCACATCGCCCGCGCACAGCGTCAGCTCTGGAGCCAGCGCGTCAATTTTTCGCAACACTGCTATCAGCGCCGGCAGGTTAGCGTGTACATCGCTGATTACGGCAATCCTCAATTTCTCGCCTTTCCAAGCGCGCGTGACAGCGTATCGGCCATCTCGCACTTCCTGCAAGCTCCCCCTGCACTCGGCTCGCCGCACAGCGAGCAGTACCCAAGCGGTTCCATTGCCGTGCGCTCGGCCAGCGCGCGCTGCACTGACAGCAGTGCGCTGACCACCCTGAACTTCGTGCCGGGGTGACGGGCCTCAACCTCGTTCAGGAAATTCCTCACTTCATTCCTGAAGGCCTCGTGCGCGTGCGGGCATTCACAGAACTGCACGGGCAGTTTGGCGAGCAGCGCGTACAGCGCCACCTCTTTCTCAGGAATGCGGAACAGCGGCCTGATTCTGTCCACAAACCCATCCTCCCTCACCAGCCCGCCGTTTGGAGAAAACCGGGCAAGGCGCATTGGCTCGTTGCGCAGCATGTTCATCAAAAATGTCTGTGCGACGTCATCGAGGTTGTGGCCTGTGGCAATCTTGTCGAGTCCCAGCTCCCTCGCCTTTTTGTTGAGCGCCCACCTTCTGAAAACTCCGCAATAAGAGCAACTCGTTTCCCTTTTCTTCAGCGCAACGATCTCATCAACCGAGAACCCGATCTCCTTTTTGCAGGAGACAACGTGATGCGGCACGCCCAGCTCGCCGCACGCCTGCCGTGCAACCTCCACCAGCTTGTCCCTGTAGCCAGCTATGCCCTCATCGACCGTGATGGCATGCAGCTCGATGTGCATTTCCCTCGCTATGGGCGCGAGGATGCTGAGCACGGTCAGGCTGTCCTTGCCTCCGGACAGCGCGATTCCAAGGCGCCCCACTCCGCGCAACATGCCGAATTCCCTGATTGTCCGCCTCACCCTCCTCTCAAAAAATTCCCTAAAGTGCTTGGGACAGAAATGCCTCGGCATGTAGGCAAGGAATGCGCAGGCTTCTCTGTGGCAGAAGCTGCAGGCGGGCATCTCATCCCCCTGTGATGACCTTCAGCAGCTCGACAACTGCATCGTCATCAAGCTCCTTTGTCTCAGGAACGATGCGCCCATTTGCCTTCACGATGAAAACCTGGTCGTTCAGCCCGAGCTTTTTCAGCAGTTCCCTCACGCTTCCCCTAAAGCAGACGTTGCGCCATCTCCCATCGAGTTTGACCCTCATGCTTCCCCAACAATGATTATTAAGGATGGCTATAAATTGGTTTGGTGATTGGTTGGAGCCCATCCAAGCCGTCAGGGCGCGCGAGATACTCGACTCGAGAGGAAATCCCACCATCGAAGTCGAGGTAAAGACACGGCATGGGTATGGGCGCGCGTCCGCCCCCAGCGGAGCCAGCACCGGAGCCCACGAGGCGCTTGAGCTCCGCGATGGAGGGAAGCGCTTTCTCGGCAAGGGCGTGTTGCGGGCGGTGGCAAACGTGAATGGGAAAATCGCCCGGGCGCTCAGAGGGCTCGACGCGCTTGATCAGAAGCGCATCGACCAGGCGCTCATCGCTGCGGATGGCACGCCCAACAAGGCAAAGCTCGGCGCGAATGCCACGACTGCCGTCTCGCTTGCGGTCGCCAAGGCGGCGGCTTCGGCGCGGGGCCTGCCTCTCTATAAACATCTCAACAGACGCGCCTTCCTGCTCCCCGTGCCATTCCTGAATGTCATCAATGGCGGAAAGCATGCGGGCAACGAGCTCGCAATCCAGGAGTTTCTGATCGCCCCCATAGGCGCGCCCTCTTTCCGCGAGGCACTGCGCATGGCCGTTGAGGTTTATCACATCCTCGGAAAGAACCTCAAGGAGGCATACGGGATGAGCGCGCGCAATGTGGGCGATGAGGGCGGTTTTGCTCCGGCCATGAAGACCACGCGCGCGGCGCTCGATGCGCTTTCAAGGGCCATCGCACAGGCTGGCTATGAGGACGAGGTGAAGCTTGCCCTGGATGCGGCAGCGACATCTTTTTACGAAGCTCGGAGTGGGATGTACAAGATCGATGGCCTGTCGCTCGACAGCGATGGCCTCCTCGAATATTACTCCGCGCTGTGCGAAGAGTATGACATCGTCAGCATCGAAGACCCGTTTCATGAAGAGGATTTTGCGGGCTTCGCACGCGCGGTGCAGCTGCTGGGCAAAGAGGTACAGATTGTCGGCGATGACCTGGTTGTCACAAACATCAGCCGTCTCAGACAGGCCGTCGCGGCCTCGAGCATCACAGCGCTGCTGCTGAAAATAAACCAGATCGGCACGCTTTCCGAAGCGCTGGATGCGGCCGGCCTGGCCTTCTCCAACAACCTATCTGTCATGGTAAGCCATCGTTCCGGCGAAACCGAGGACACGAGCATAGCCGATGTGGCTGTGGGTATAAATGCGGGTCAGATAAAAACCGGCGCGCCGGCGCGAGGTGAACGCACGTGCAAGTACAACCAGCTCCTCAGGATAGAGGAGGAGCTGGGCAGCAGAGCGAGATATGCCGGAAGGAAATTTCGTTCTGCCGGCATAACCGCGCGGAGGTGAGGCATGGTCTGCTGGCTCCGTTTTCTCGAAAGGGTCTCCGACATGCTCAGGTCATTCGAGCCAAATCTGGCAAGGCGAAAAAGCCTCGCCATCGAGATACTGCGCGAGATTGAGCGGGAGGAGGGACATGACGCGCGTGCGATAGAACGCGCGCTGGAGCGTGAGGGAAAGGCAGGCATCCTGAAAAGGGCGAGGAAAAGGCGCTGGAAAAAATCCGAGCATGAACGCGAGGAGGAAGAGCAGGAGAGCTGCTACGAGGTGGCTGGAGAGAAAGCTATTTAAATTTGCGCGGGCGAACACGATAACGAGGTGTCATCAGTGCTGGACGAAGAGGAAGAGGAGGAGGAAGAAGAGGAAGAAGAGTGGGATGAAGAAGAGCTTGAGGAAGAGGAGGAGGAAGAAGAGGAAGAGTAGCCTCTTTTCAACATCCCCTTGGCGCGACCAGCAAGGTGGTTTTTTGAAGAAGGTTCTCAGATGCCATGACTGCGAGCGGACGGCAGAGATCGACGTGGATTACTCACAGCTGGGCGAAAATGACTGGCTTGAGTGCATTGAAGAAGGCAACGGCATTTTCCTAGGCAACGATGGAAAGTACAGGTGCGAAGATTGCGAGCGTGCCCGGGAGGAAAAGCTCATCGAGGAGGCAAAGCTGCGCGAGTATGCGAATGAGATCCGTAGCATACTCGCCCGGCTGGAGAGCGCGTTTCCCACTCATAGGCCAGTCGATGTCCAGATAACCAGCGAGCTCAGCGGCGTGTCATTTGCAAGCCGGAGCGCGAATGTCATCCTCGTGGCGCGTGAGCTTGAAAAGGAGGAGTTGGAAATCGTGGTCGCGAGGGAGTACTTCTATCTCCTGCTGCCCCCGGAGCTCATTGCATCAATAAATGCAAAACTCGCACTGCTACTGCCTAAGGATGTCTCGCAGACTTACTCACAACTTTTCTGGCGGGCGCTCGCGACGAATGCAGCCCACAAATTCTTTGACTCCCCACTCCTGAACGAAGGCGAGCTGGGCTGGCGAGGCGACCCTAATCTGTCTTTTCTCGCTTCCGTAATCAATGCGCTCCTCACAGGCAACGCGCCAGAAGGTCCGTACGCGCTTCAGATAAACCGCCTGTTGGCCTCTTCCCCGGACATCAGGGCGATGGCTCGCGCTGCGGAAGAGCTCCTGTGCGCGCGCCTTTCAGAGCTCTCCCTTTCTTCTTAATACCCTGTGCTCGGGCTCGGCCGGCCTATTTCCACTGAGAAACAGATAGGCCAGCACCGCCAGGATGACGAGCGAGACGGCCGCAATCCACGTTTCGGTGCTGAGCGCAAGGCCAGGCGCGGCCTGCGTCGCAGGCAGCTGGCTCCGCGCTCTCTCCAGAATGTAACTCGCGATCATAGAGGCATCGGAGTACCTTCCATCAGACAGCGCCTCCTTTGCGATTTTTGCCTGCGAGCGCAGGTAAATGGCCTCCTTCTGCGCCTGTTCGTTGTCGGCCCTTCTTTCGAGCTCGTCTATCGCCGTGAGCGCTGCATTGAGCGAGGCCTGAGCCCTCCTGCGCAGGCTCGTGAGCTCGTCTTCAAACCTCTCCCTGGTGGTGTTCAACCGCGCGAGTGTTTCACGAGCGTTTTTTATTGCGAGCGCGTTTTCGAGCACAAATTTTGTTTTGTTCGCGCCCATGTGCTGGAAGAAGTATTCCAGTGTGCGCTCGTCAGTATTCCCATGTGCTTTTGCAACCGGCGCATCAAAACCAGCGCTCAGTCTTCCGGACTTGTATCGACTGATATCCACGGTGACCTTGAGAGCTCTCTCAAGGCCCGACACGGCCTCCGCGAAAGCGCGCCGTATTCCCTCAAATGCCTCTCTCTGTGCCACGGTGTCATCGTAGATTCCCTCGGCCGTAACCTTCACAGAGCGCATAGCGCCGCTCGCAGCAGCCTCAGCATCCCGAAGCGCGCGGGCGGCCATCGCCCATTCCCTCGCGGCCATCTGCCTGCCTGCATCCTCGATGAGCGCCTCGGCCCTTTCGGCCTCGGCCCGCGCGTCGGGGAGGTCGGCGAGTGGCTTGAGTGCGGCGAGCGCGCTTTTCACGTTTGCGAGCATCCGCCCGATCTCATTGCGCCACGAGAGCAACCCTCTCTGCACGGCCTCTGCATCCAGCTTGGCGAGCGCGCGCGCGGCATTCCTTGCCGCAAGCTCGTATTTCCCCTGTTCCAGATAGCTCCGCGCGAGCGCCTCGTCGGCTTCGGATTCTTGCAACATCCCCTCAATGACCAGCGCCTCGCCGAGCCTTCCCCCCTCGGCGAGAATGCCTCTGCTCTCATTCAGCTTTGCCCGCTCCTCGCGCAGCCGGGCGAGCTGTCTCTCCACAGCGCTGCGGCTGGGCGATATGCTGGCGTTCGCCAACGCGCGCTCGAGTTCTTCCAGCCTTACCGCTGCCTCGGCATACTTTCCCTGGCCGATGAGCGCCTGTGCCTCGCGCAGGCGCGAGGCGTACTGCGAGAAATTCCCAACAGCCCCGGCCAGCGCATCCGCCTTCGCCTGCGCATACGCCTGAAGGTTTCCGATTTCGTACGCGACCGCGAAAACGCAGCGCTCGCCCTTCCTCAGCGCGCCCGCATCCCAGCTCAGTATGAAGCCGACCGCCGTGTTCTGCGCGCGTATGTTTTTCGGCGCGCACTCTCCCAGCCCGAGCACTACCGCGCTCGTGGCCAGCACGCTGGCATTTGCCGGCTCAAGCACCTGCACGGGCGCGCTATCGAGCTCAAACGCGCTGTCAACGACAGTTTCGAACAAAACTCTCACGCCGCCTTGTGTTTGAATCACGTTGTAGTTGCGCCTGCTCACGGTATATGGGTTGGCGTAGGCATATCTGAGCACCACCTCGCCCCTTCCCTTTCTCACTCTCTCGAGCACCACCTCGCCCCTCACGCCATCATCTGCGACCACAGAGGCTTTGGCCTCCATGCCGTTGTGAAAGGCCTCGAAGTAGAGCGGGCTCGTGGCCAGCGCGCGCTCCAGCCTGAGCGCCGGGAGCTCCATGAGCGCATCAAATCTCTGCACCGCGCGCTTTCGCAGCGCATACTGTGATACCGATTCCACGCTCTCGCTGCTGCCTCCATCGGTGGCGAGCGCTGTTCTCTCTCTGAAGAGCACCCGGTATCTCCCGCCCGGCGCGACCGTGGCGAACGCGATGGTGAGCTTTCCGTTCGCATACGCGACATCGGATATCTCGGGCGATTTTTCCGCAGGCCTGCCGAGCGGAATGCTCACGGGCACCTCTATTCTCAAAAGCCCATCGTGCCCGATCTCCAGCCCGTTTTCAATTTCCACGACCACAGTTAGCTGCGTCGGCTTGCCGACCGCGGGCGTCTCATCAAATAAAATCGTTTCCTGCGCGTGCGCTTTCAGGTAGGCCGCAAGCGCTGTGGCCTTCTGCCTATCCACTGCGAGCTCGATGGCCTCCAGCTCCCTGCGTATTTCGTGGTAGTGGCCCATGGCCTTCCTCAGATCAAACCGGCCATCCGAGAAATAACGCGCTTCCATGTCCAGCAGCTCCCTCTGATAGCCCTCGAGCCCACTCTCCACCAGCTGTTCGGCGAGTCTGGCGAGCAGCGAGCGCAGCGCAAGCCATCTCTCATTCAATCCGCCAAACATCCTCCCGCTCTGGGCCAGCAGCGCCTCCCGCATTGAATTGGCCTGCGCGATGATGTCGGCCAGCCTCACGGGCTCAACGAGCGGGATGAGTGCCCTCGCGGTGCTGATGAACTCTTTTTCGGCGCTCACATCCAATCCGTCCTTCTCCGCCAGACTGGCAATCCTCTCCAGCTCAGCCACCGCGCTCTCTGCATCCTCGCGCGCGCTTGCGGTCAGCACGGCCGAGCGACCAACCTCGGCTCTGGCCATACGAAGCTTGAGCACTGCCTGCATGTAGCTGGCCAGTCTCTCGCCGAGCCTGGCGCTGCGGGCACGCTCTATCTGGCTCTCCGCCTCGGCCAACAGCGCGGAGGCGTTTGCCTTGTTGTCCGCCTCGGCCTGGCTTGTGGGCTGGAAGTCCGCGATCGCCTCCCGCGTCGTGGCGCGTTCGCGCTCGACCAGCGCAGCGGCGTTCGTCGCGAGTCTGCTGGCAAGTTCCTCGGCCTCCCCCGCCACCCTCTCTGCCTGCTTCAGCCTGAGCGCTGCGACATCGAGTTTTGCTATCGCAAGCGCGACATAATCCTCGATGGAGGGGGAAGAGTGCAACCTGCCCGCGTCCGACGCCTCCCCCCGCGCCTCTTCAAAAAGCCATGCCGCGCTCGCAAGGCTCTCCTTTGGCGTTGGCAGCGTCGCGCTGGCGCGCTCGCTCGGCTGGAGGAAAAAGCGCACCACCCGTTCATCGATAAGTTCGTACCTCTCCTCCTCCATCATCCGCAACCTGCGGCTCATGCGCGCGAAGGCCGAGCTCACGTCCATTTCCTTCTCTCTGTACTCGCCCTCCATCGCCTCAATCGCATCGGAAAGCTCCTCGTGCAGCCTGACCGCTGCGAGAAAAGCCTCGCCAAAGGCATTTATCGCATCGTCGTAAATCGGCAGGGCCGCAAATTCTGACCCGCTGGGAATACGCACATAAAGCGCCTGAATCCTCTTGGCAAGCCCGCGTGCGGATGCGTGCGCCCGCGCGAAATCATCGTATCTGCCCTCGGGCATGTCGATGTGGGCAAGCGTGATGATGTCTCCGACCTTGGCATAGGCAGGCTTGGCCTTGCCCGAGTAATTCACGCTGTCGGCGCCCATGCGGTCGAGCTGTCTGAAATCCTCCTCCAGCACAGCAAAGGCGCTGTTTACCGCAACGCCCCCATGAACCAGCGCTCGCGTGAGGCTATGGAGCGCGCTCCTCACCCTCGAAATCAGTGAGGGGAGGCCCGGAATCTGCAGCTCAAAATGTACCCCATCACCGAGCTCAAATTCAAAAGGGAGGAACAGCACCCACGTAGTGAGCAGCGAATCCACGACAGCCTTCTCTTTCTTCACATTCTCTATGTCATTCCACATCCTGTCAAATGCGCTGAGGCTGTTCGAAAATTTGCCGCGCGCGCGCTGGGGGACGGATGCCTCGATTCCTTCCTTCGAAAACATGATCAGGTGCGTCTCTATCGCTCGCGTATACTCAAAGAAAGCTATCTCAAGACCCACATAGTAGAAGTTTTTCAGCAACCATTCCTCATCATACCAGAACTCAGTGTAATCTGTCGGCACAGGCTCGACGTCCTGCAGGCTCAGGTCGCCTGCCCACACCGCGCCAGCGAGAAATAGGATGGCTGCTGTGGTAAAAACTTTCCCTCCCACGACGCTATTCCTTCATACAAGCTTTTAAAAATCATCTCTCGAGCCCGCGAGAAATCTTTAAATACATTTGGCAGGAAAATAGAAAACTTTAAAAATGTATCTATCCAAAAATATTCCGTTGACGCATTTTGCAATACCATTCTTTCCGTCAGCAAAGGTCTCCGCTGACATCGCGCTTCAAACACGATAGGTGGTGAAATGGAAACCGAAACCTGTCCGGAATGCAAGAGCAAGAGAGTCACCCGCGACTATGAGCGTGGGGAGCTGGTGTGCGCCACGTGCGGTCTCGTCATCAGCGAAGGAATCATGGACACCGGGCCCGAGTGGCGTGCCTTTGATGCCGAGCAGATAAAGGAGCGCGCCAGGGGTGGGGCTCCCATAAGTTACATGAGGCCCAACAAGGGGCTCGTGACCGAGATCGACCAGTACAACCGCGACATCCGTGGCGCGCGCATTCCGAGCAAGAAGCAGGCGCAGCTCTATCGCATGCGCAAGTGGCACAAGAGGGCGAGCATCGCCTCCTCGAAGGAGAGGAATCTGGCCATCGCACTCAGCGAGCTCGACCGCATCGCCTCCTATCTCGGTCTCCCAGAGAGCGTGCGGGAGAGCGCCGCGCTGCTCTACCGCAAGTGCATCGATAAGGGAATCCGCGGAAAGATGATCGAGACGGTCGTTGCTGCATGCATTTACGCCAAGTGCAGGGAGTGCGGCATTCCCAGAACGCTCACCGAGATTGCCGAAATTTCCGGTGTCAAGAAAAAGGAAATCGGCCGTACCTACCGCGCGATAACCTCCGAGCTTAACCTCAAGATTCCGCTTGCCAACCCGGCCTATTATGTGCCGAGGTTTGCCGCGGCCCTCAAGCTCAGCGGCGCTGTACAGGAGAAAGCCATCGAGATACTCAAGAAAGCTGAAAGCAAGAAACTCATTTCCGGCAGAGGTCCAACGGGCCTCGCCGCGGCAGCGGTATACACTGCCTCGCTGATGCTCGGCGAACAAAGGACACAGAAGGAGGTTGCCGAGGGCGCGGGCATCACAGAGGTCACCATACGCAACCGCTACAAAGAGCTCAAGGATGAGCTCGGCCTAAAAGTGCCTTGAGGGTTTGTATGTCGAGAGAAAGACCCAATTGGCACTTCAGGCGCCCCGTAGAGAAAAAACACGGCAACAAGCCGCGCTTCGTGAGCCAGAAGCCCGCAAAACTCTAGGCGCGCATTTTTCTCCTTTTTCTTGCCAGGGCCCTGCTTCTGTAATGCTTTCCTATCTTTCTTTTGCCAGCCATGCCCTCACCTAATACTCTATGCCTTCGTGCGGCCCCACCACGCTGAGCGCTGGCCTCTTGAGCTCCCTGATCTCCGTTGCGAAGTCCGCTCTGTCGATGAGCTTCTGGTCGGCAAAGCGGCCCGTCATCACGACTTTTGTCTCGGGTGGCACTTCATCCAGGAACTTCAGCACATCTTCCAGTTTGAGCAGCCCGACAGCCACCGCAAGGTTCACCTCGTCGAGAATGAGCAAGTTTGGCTTTTTCTTCGCCACTTTCCTGGCGAACTCCAGGCCCTTCCTCGCCAGCTCGATGTCCACGGGGTCTGGATTCTTCAGGTTGATGAACTCAGGCCTGCCGAACTGGTGTACCTCGTAATTCGGCGTGAGTCGCTGCGCCTTGTACTCGCCCACATCCTTCCGTCCCTTCATGAACTGGATCATGACGACCTTGTGGCCGTGGCCCAGGCTGCGTAGAGCCAGGCCCAGCGCGCTGACGGTCTTGCCCGCGCCCGTTCCGGTGTAGAGGTAGACGAGCGCGCGTTTCCTTTTTTCGGCCATGCCCGTTCCTCTCTGGCCCAATTCTTAAATTTTTCCTCCGACAAGAATGGCCCGTGAGCATAGCGGACAAAATAAGGGCGATCGAGGAAGAGCTCAGGCGCACGCAAGTGCACAAGGGCACCGAGCACCACATTGGTCTGTTGAAGGCAAAGCTGGCGAAGTACAGGCGCGAGCTCGCCGCCACGGGCGTAAAAAGAGGGGGGAAGAGTTTTGCGGTCAGAAAGGGCGGCGACTCCACCGTTGCCATAATCGGCTTTCCGAGCGTGGGGAAGAGCACGCTGCTGAACGCCCTCACGAACGCACGCAGCGAGGTTGCGCCGTATGCCTTCACCACCACATCGGTAGTGCCAGGCATGATGCTCTACAGGGGTGCGCGCATCCAGCTCCTCGACCTACCGGGCATTTTTGAGGCAGCCTCAAAGGGCGCTGGCCGCGGCAAGGAGGTCATCAGCGTGGCGCGCTCCGCCGACCTTATCCTCATCCTGCTTGATGCGTTGCAGCCCGATGCGCTGTTCGCCATAAGGCGCGAGCTTGAGGCCATGGGCATCAGACTCGACAGAGAGCCCCCAAAAATCATCGTCTCCCCGAAAGAGAGGGGTGGCATCGTCATCACCAGCACGGTCAAGCTGACCAAACTCAACGAGCGCATGATAAAGGACATTCTCGCGGTATTCGACCTGCACAACTGCGAGGTGGTGTTTCGCGAGGACGCCGGGGCGGACGAGCTCATCGATGTGCTTGCAGGCAACCGCGTGTACATACCGAGCCTCGTTGTGGTGAACAAGACAGACCTGATAGACGAGCGCGCTCTCAGCGAGCTTCGCTCCCGCCTTTCTTGCGACTTCATCCCGATCTCCGCCGAAAAGGGAATCGGTCTCGACGCCCTGCGCGCTGCGATCTACAATCACCTGCGTCTCATCCGCGTCTACATGAAGCCGAAGTGGGGCGAGGCGGACTTGAAAGAGCCCATGATTTTGCGGGAGGGTAGCACCATAGCGGATGTGTGCGAGCGCATTCACAGAGGGCTGCGCGCGAGCTTCCGTCACGCGCTCGTGTGGGGGCCCAGCGCCAGATTCCCTGGCCAGAAGGTCGGGCTGGACCATGTGCTCAAAGACGAGGACATTGTGACCATCGTATCGCGCTAGCAGGCAAAATGCAGGGCAGCAAAAGCCTTTTATACCCTGGCGCAGAGCTATCGCCGCGACCGGTGAAGGCATGGAAAGCGGGGCAGAGCGGAGGGTAGCCTGTGGCAGATGTGG
The DNA here is from genome assembly GCA_038890815.1 of Candidatus Micrarchaeia archaeon. Lineage (GTDB taxonomy): Archaea > Micrarchaeota > Micrarchaeia > Burarchaeales > JACRGF01 > JAWAFC01. The sequence continues at coordinate 42,155 of JAWAFC010000009.1, forward strand.
CGGAGAGGTTTTCAGGGCCTCCATACGGCAGGAGGCCGAAGTCGTGCTCATCTCCTTCGCCTGCCAGAAATGCGGCCACATCCACAGGACAGGCGTAAAGCGCTACATCGCACCGCAACCGAAGAAGGAGGAAGAGAAGAAGGGCTTTTTTGAGATGCTCAAGCAGAGCCTGAGCATTGGAAAAAAGAAGGATGAAGTGGATTGGGAGCGCGATCTCGCCGCGCTGCTTGAGGAGAGCGCGAGCTGACAAGTTTTTAAGTGCTTAGGGCCTTTACCTTTTGTGTGCGAACTGTGTGACAGAGCCCAGGCCAGTTCATTCTATCAGTCTCAGCTCAAGGAGTGGTTCGCCCGCGATGCCGGCAGGCTGGCCGCAACGCGCGCGCAGGCTGCGGGCAATCCGACCCTCGCCAACTCTTTTCTCTCGAACCTCGGTTTCCCACCCAATGTTTCCATGCCGCTCTTCGAGCCTCGCGTGCCAACACCAAACCCAGCAAACTACTATCAGAATGCCTTTGTGGATGGCGTGCGGCTCCACAACGGCTGGACTCACGACTGCGCGCGTGCGGTTGGTTTTTTTGAAAATGGCGACCTGCTGTTCATCACTAAAGCGGTGGCGCGGAATGTGGGCGCGCCCGAATACCTCCTCTACCTTTACATCGTGCAATTTGAGAAGGGCGAGTTCAAATTGTCTGTCGATGCCAGTGGCAAGGCTGTCATCGAAGCCGATGCCCAAAAGAGTGGCACCAACATCCTGTCGGGCGCGCCCGCGGCGCACCAACTAACTTTCTCATTTCAGCACTTCCCCACAGACAGGGCCATCCTTCCGAAGGAACGCGCCGCCGCTTACTATGCCCAGAGAGCAGCCGCGCATGCGCCCACAGCTCCCGTACGCCAATCCCGCACCAGCGGCTCCTCTTTCGAGGAATATGCCGTGACCGTGCCTCACCTTGCGCCTCATCCATACCTCCTGCAGGTTTATCAGGAGCTTGGCTTTGCCACGCGCATTGAGCTTCAGAATGCCGTGTCAAAATTCCTCAAACAGCACGCCAGGGCATGATGGAATGCGCGAAGTCATGCTCCCGCTTCTTCTCCTGTTGCTGGGTTGCACAGCGCAGGATTACTACGCGGTCTCCGAGGCAGGCATAATCCACTTCCCTGCCAGCAAATGTCCAAGCTGGGAAACCAGCGCCTGGAGCGAGGGAGGCGACAGGCTGGTCGGCATCCGTTTCGAAAGCCATGGCGCCATGGTGCATGGCATTCTCCGGATTCCCAATGCCTCGGGCCGGCTGCCCGCGCTCGTGTTGCTGCACGGCGCGGGAGTGGACAAATACCATGAGCAGGCGCTTGCGCGCACGCTCTCAAAATTTGGTTATGCTTCTCTGGCAATCGACTTAAGGGGACACGGCGAGACGGGCGGACCGAACGCGAGCATGGAGGAGGAGCTGGCGGCCTTTGTTGCGGGAAAGCCTCCACAAACTCACCTGATGGTTTCCGATGCGCTGTGCGCGTTTGAAGTGCTCGCCTCACGCGGTGAGATCGATGCGGGCAGGATCGCCTTTGCTGGCGAGAGCATGGGCGGCCGGCTCGCGCTCATCGCCGCTGCCCTCGAGCCGAGAGCGAGGGGGGCCGTGGGCATTGCGACCGCCGGTTATGGCCTGGTGAGCCATCGCAATAAAACAATCGAACGCTACCTGCGCTCTGTCGACCCTGACAACTATCTCCCTCTCATAGCCCCTCGCCCAGTTGTCCTCGTGCATTCCATGGCAGACCAGACCGTGCCGTACGCTGCGGCCGTGCGCTCCTACGCGCTTGCGCGCGAGCCCCGCCGTCTCATCACGGTATCTTGCCCGACTCATGGCTACTGTGAGGAAATGGATGGGGCGCTCGAGCAGGAGCTGAAGAAAATGCTGGGTTAAAGCCTTTCCACGGGCAGGTTGAATTCGAATCGCGCATAGGCCCGCCCTTCCACAACGAGCGGGGAGAACCTCAGGAAGATGCGCGCGATGTTTGTTCCCTTCTCGAGTTGCGGGGCAAACGAGACATTCTTCTCCTCACCCGGCTCCAACGTGCCCACGAGCGTTTCCTCCGCGCCCGAGAACAGCGAGAGCTTTTCAATACGCTTGCCGCTCTCGTTGGCTATGGCGATCGTCACCCGTCCTTCCTCGGCGAGCACGTTGTCAATTATTTTAATCCGGAACACTGGCTCGAGCCGAATTATCCTCTCATCCTCCCCCCACGCCTTCCTGCGCGAGAGGCCTACTCCTCGTGCCACTTCCAGTTCCGTGATGTGCGCACCCCATCTTCCCCTCGCTCTCGCATACGGCTGGGCTGGTCGGGCCAGCCGGCTTCCCAAAAAGTATACGAGGCCGAGAACGGCCAAAGCGACTGCCGGAATGAGCCAGGCGTTGGCGGGCAGGACGAGGTTGGCAAGCGGATTGAATGGCAGAGCCAGCGAGGCCTGTGGCCGGGCCGGGAGGGTACTCACATCCAGCCCGCTCCAGGCGGGCGTTGCGGCCACATCAATCAGCTGGCCCGGTAAGGCGGGCTGGAGGGCCAGTGCCTGCTTCACCGCAGTGCTCGTCTGCAGGGCACGCAGCTCGCTCGCCGAGAAGCCCCTCGGGAGTATAATCCTGTGGCTGGACATCAAATCCTGATACAGCAGTAGCCGCCTGCCTTGGGCCCGCTGGCTTTCGATGAGCGCATGCTGGAACTCTTTTGTTCCGACCATGTGTGCGAGCGTGCCTTCGCTCAACTCTGGCAGAGCGAGCAGGGGGATCTGCATGCCGCCCGCGCTCTGCACATATAGGAGCTTGGCATCGCCCGGGCCTGCGGCCGTCGCGCCCGCCACATCCGCCACCCTGCCTTCGAGCGCGCCCCTGATGAGCGGATCGCTCGCGAGCGCCGCAAGACGGTCACCCGCATAGCTCGTCACGACAGCTCTGCCATAGGGACCGGAGTACAGCACGACGGGCTCCGCGCTCGCCAGCGCGTTTTGGAAATGCGCATCTTTTACCATGTTCGCGTAATCCTCACCGCTTGTGTGCTTCGGCAGCAGCACATTTTTTCCCGCCACGCGCTCAACCCTCGCGAGAGCGCCCGCATGGAGTTGGGCGCTCGCGATGCCGCCCGGGTTGAAGAGGCTTTTGGTGGCATCAACCGCCCACCGCTCAGCCGTCTGTGATAGCATGAGCGTGAGCGCGATGCCAAGCGCGAGGAGAACGAGCCCGAGCGCGGCAAGAAAGTGGCTGTTCATGCGGCAGCCTCCTTGAGTGCGGTGAAGAGCGTGCTGCCAAGCGCGCGGATGTCTTTGGCCTCAGCCACCACCACATGCCTTCTTCTCAGAAGCTGGGCATAGCTCTCGCAAGTATGCTCCCCGATCTTCTTCTCCGCCAGCGCCTTCTCATGGGTAAGCGTGATGTAGAGCACCCGCACACCGAGCCTCGCGTAATAGGCCATGAGGTCGGCGCACCTCCTTTGTATTGCCGCATCCTCCCGCGCATTCTCATTTCCCGCCTCGGGCACACCATCGGTCAGCACAAGCAGAAATTTGGCTCCACCTCGCCTCTCCCATTTGATCTTTCTGAGCTCCTCCAGCGCGAGGTCGAGACGCGTTGCACCCGAGCCGTTGAGCGCGATGAGCTCCCGAAAGTCCAACCTTTTGAAGAGCTTGGCCTTACTGCCGAAAGCCACAAGCGTCAGGCTGTTGGCCTGCTTGCCGAAGCTCTCTGCCACCGCGGCCACGGCCACTTTCGCAAATGAGTGGGGCGACTCGCTGTCCCTGACGGGCCTGCCGAGCCTCTCGCTTCTCCACCACGCGCTCATCGAGTTGCTGTCATCGAAAAGAACGGCGAGATGCAGCACGCGAGCATCCACCACGCGTTTCCTGCCAACAATTTTTGTTATGTCCTTGCCGCGCGAGAGGAAAACATTCATCGTCTTGTACACATTTATGTTTCCCGTGCCGTCAAATGGCCCATCGCGCATTCTTCTGACGTTCGGAGGGATCAGCTTCACCGCTCTGGCCAGGTGGAGGCCAATCCTCCTGCAGGCAGACATGAACCCGGCCATGGCACTCCTGTCATAAGAATGAAGCAGCGTTCCGCAGAGCTGTGCGGCGCGCTCCTCCTCTTTCATTCAATCCCCAAGCGTTTCGGCAATGTCCAGCGCTATCTCCTTTACAGTGTTTATCGAAATCTCGTCTTGCTCGTCGGCTACAACGATAGCCTGCTGGAAGGCAGCATCCAGAAAAGCAGTCTTCGGGCCAACGCCCTCTCTGAGCGCGAGCTCGCAGTAACGGGCCATCTTTATGGTCGAATCGGGCGAAAGACCCTGGGGAAGCGCCTTTTCCTCCCTGGCCACTCGCCGCGTCTCCTCGGCAAGCGTCAGGATGGCCTCCAGCACTTTTTTGTTGGTGAGCCCACTTCTCTCCACGAGCACGGCCCTCTCCACAGCCCTGGGAGGGTAGTCCATAAATATTGGAATGAATCGTCTCTTGAGCGCCGTGCTTATCTTGAAAGTCCCCTCATCACCCAGGTTGGCTGTCGTGATGAGCACCCATCCTTTTGGCATGACGAGCTCTGTCTCCTCGTGCTCAAGAGGGAGCTTGCCTCTGGAGAGCAGCAGGAAGAGGCCCGAATACGCGCTCGTGGGCGCACGTGTGAACTCATCGATCAGCAGGTTCTTGCCTTCCCTCAGCGCACGTGTCACGACGCCTTCCTTAAATACCTTCTCTCCTTTTGCCAGTGCCAGTGGATGAAAACCCCCAATGAGCTGGTATTCAGTCATGCCCTCGGTCGCCTCAATCTTGAGGTAGCTGTCCTCCCCACCCCCCACTTCCTTCAGCAGGTGCTCGGCAAGGGTGGTCTTGCCATTTCCAGGAGGGCCATACAGCATGATCGGATAGCCCATGCGAATGTAGCGCAGCGCCTTGATGATGACCTCGTCCTGCCCCTTTATCTCGCACGTCTCGATGATGCGCTCATAATCCGCACGCGTTATCTCCCTCACGCTCTCCTCTCCTTTGCGACGCGCTCTGCCTGTCTCAGCAGTGCGAGGGCCCTCTCCTTGCCGGGAACATCGTACTTGGCAGACAGAACGTTGAACTGCTCGCGGAACCTGGCGACGATCTCAGTCGCCTTAATCCTATCGTATCTGCCAGCTTCCTTCAAGAATTTTTTCATTTCGGTCATGAGTGGGGCATAAGGATCTCTCTCTTCAGCCTCCTCGCCGACCTCCTCCCTGGCCATCTTGATCAATGCCACGCTGCCGTCATCGGCGACCTGACGCACATAATCAAACGAATACAGTGCGATGTTGAACAGCAATACCGCGAGCGCGGCGAAGAAGCCGTTAGCCACGATAGAGAGCCAAACGATGTTGAGAAATACGGTGACGAATCTCCCCGACAGCACGAGCGCAAGGTTCTCCGGCTCCAGCACGCTGATGTCAAAAAATCTGATTGCAAAAACCACGCCCAACAGCAGGGAGGCGAGCACGGTTGCTTTGGCGATGCCCTTGAGGGTTTGCCTCACCTCCTCCGTCCTTGTCACATAGTGCACATACAGAAAGGCCGACACAGCGAACAGCACAATGCCGATGAGGAATCTGTCAACAGAATTGAAGTCAAGGGGCCCGCGGGCCACGAGCAGGGAGAGCACGCTCGCGCTGACGAATATGCAACCCGAGACATAGCCGTCGGCATAGCCGATAAGCGCGGCCGTGGCATTGGCTATCCCCAGCATGAGGAAAGGGATGAAGGAGAACAGCCTCCACTCCTCGCCGAACGGCACGAAGAAGGCATCGCCGACCATCCAATAACTTGTGAACCCAAGTGCGAAATAGCACATCGTTTTTATCGCCTTATCGTGAATGCCCACAACCAGCATCGAAACGAAGGCGATGAGCACAAGCAAAAACGGTGCTGCGAGCGGGAATGCCCCTTCGCTCACGATGGCTGCGCCAAGCAGTACAAAGCACGCAACGAGCACGATGAAAGGTTGGCGGTAAAGCGGCCTCATGCCCTCCTCTCACAAGAACCTCTCCACAGCCCTTGCGTATGCATCGCCCAGCTCGCTGGTTGTGTTTTTCCCGCCAAAATCATACGTCCTCACCTTCCCCTCTTTGAGCACGGCCGCCACGGCCTTTTCAACCGCATCGGCCGCCCGCTGCTCGCCGAGGTGCTCGAGCATCATCCAGCCCGCCAGCACAGCCGCTGTTGGGTTTATGACATTTTTTCCGGCATGCTTGGGCGCGCTGCCATGGATGGGCTCAAACATGCTGACCCCCTTGGGATTTATGTTAGCGCCGGGCGCGAAACCCATACCGCCCTGTATTGCGGCAGCCAGATCGGTGATGATGTCGCCGAACATGTTGGGCGTGACCACCACTTGATACCACTCGGGCTTTCGCACAAACCATTGCGTGATGGCATCCACGAAAGCGTTTTCCTTCTCAATGTCGGGGTATTCCTTTCCCACCTCCTCAAAGACCCTCCTCCACAGCCCATACACGTGTGACAGCACGTTTGCCTTATCCACCGCGGTTACCCTCGTCATCTTCTTTTTCCTGGCGAGCTCAAAGGCATAACGAATGACGCGCTCGCTGCCCTTATAGGTCACGATGCCCACCTGTGTGGCGACCTCCTCTTTCGTGCCCGTCCTCATCGAGCCGCCTATGCCGACATAAAAATCTTCAGTGTTCTCCCGCACGACATAGAAATTGATGTCTTTCGGACCCTTGCCGGCGAGCGGACAGGGCACGCCCTCGTACAGCTTGACGGGCCTGAGATTGACATACTGGTCAAAGAAGAAACGCAGGCGAAGGAGAATGCCCGTCTCGACCACGCCGGGCTTGAGCTCGGGATGCCCGATGGCGCCGAGATAGATGGCATCGAGTTTTCGCATCTCCTCAAGCGCCTGCTCAGTGAGCAACTCGCCTGTCTTGAGGTAGTGCGTTCCGCCAAACGGATACTCAACCCATTCGATGGAAAAGCCCTTCTGTGCCGCCTCTAAGACTTTTTTTCCTTCGCGGATCACCTCAGGCCCCACACCATCCCCAGGGATCACTGCAATTTTGTATTTCCTCATCAACCCACCAAAACCAAATCGTGCTAACTCTATTTAACCCTATTTCTTCTAAGCCTCTCTTCTGTTTCCACTGCCTCCCATGGATAGACAATCCACGCGCGTGTTTTGGCGACATAGTAGTCTGGCTTGAGCGCGCTGTGAGGCTTCCAGTGCAAGCAGGCAACGCGCACCTCCTTCGCGCCTCGCAGGCTTTTTTTCGCGGCGAGCAGGCTCTCGCCCGTGTCCGCCACGTCATCGATGAGCAGCACGCGCTTGCCCCTTACGTCCACGTCAAGCGCTTGCGTTATCCTCGGCTTCACGGCAGTCTTGCCCGGCGCTCTATAGAACTCAATTTTCATCGCGTAAAGGTTGAGATTGTTGAGTTCGTCGCTCATCACGCGCGCGGGCAGCGCTCCTCCCCTCAGAACCATTACGAGAATATCTGGCCTGAAGCCCGAGCGCTTCACTTTGGCCGCGAGCGCCTTGCTCATGCGGATGGCCTTTTGCCAAGATATGTGAAGGAAGCGCACGGCCCGTTATTGCATGCTAATATTTAATAAAGCGTTGACGGAAAAAAGGTTGCTGGAGGTATCGGAAGACAAAGGGGGGAAGTTTCCCCCCTTCGTCCTTGACCTTCCCTAGACAAAGGGGGGAAGTTTCCCCCCTTCGTCCTTGAC
>JAWAFC010000010.1:0-47554 GCA_038890815.1 Candidatus Micrarchaeia archaeon
AGGATAGAAAAGGGGTTGCTGGAGGTATCGGAACCGCGCTGGCGGTTCTGATGGAGGTATCGGAACCAACGATTCGGCGACGAGCGAGCCCCGTGGAACGGGCTGCGAGCGAGGAAGCCGTCGGTTGGTTCTGATAGGGGTCAGGAGGAGCCTGGAACTGGGGAGGGGCGGAGCCCCTCCGCGGTTCGGAGAGAGGCAGAGGTCGCGCGTTCAAATCGCGCCGGGCCCGCTCATGGATGAGATGACTCCAGAGCTCAAGCTGGCAATCTCGCAGCTTGCGAATGCACTTTCTCTCGCTGTGGAGGCCTCGTTGCGCTCGCCGCGCACTGCGTGGGTGCTTTTTTCGGGAGGGCTGGACTCGAGCGTGCTGGCAAAGCTCGCGGGCGAGAAAAAGCCCGGCATCCGCCTCCTGACGGTGGGAACTAAGGACAGCGAAGATGCGCGATTTGCATTTGAAATCGCAAAAGAGCTCGGCCTGCCTCTTGATTTTATTGAGCTGAACGTGCAGAAAATCGCTGAATTAAAGGAGCGGGCGAGGCCATTTTCGCGGACCGATATGGATGTGGAGCTTGCCATTCCCCTGCTCGCGGCGTGCGAGTTTGCCAGAGGAGGGCTGCTGCTCGCGGGCTCCGGAGCCGAAGAGCTCTTCCTGGGCTATGCGCGCCACAGGAGGGCCTTTGAGAGGGGGGAAGATCTTGAGGCGTTGAGGAGGTTGGAGCTCGCTTCCCTCAGGCAGAAGGACCTAGCTCGCAATGAGGCCATCGCGGCAGCATACGATGTCGAGCTCGCCCTTCCATATCTGCATCCCCTTGTTGTTGAGGCAGCGCTGTGCCTGCCCGCGAGGCTGAACTTCTCGCAAGGCAGGCGCAAGTTTTTCCTCCAGCTTGCCGCGCGCATGCTCGGCGTTCCCGAGGCCGCCATCGCGCGACCCAAACGTGCCCTCCAGTACGCCAGCGGCGTGCACAAACTTTTAAAAAGGAGCGTGCAGGGTGCTCGCTCTTCGAGCTCGGGCGAATCTTATTAAATTTTTGAGCTAAAGTTTTCGATATGCAGCGCGCGCTGTCATGCGCATTGCTCTTCATCCTTTTGGCTGGCTGCCTGGGTGGGCCGAGGAACTCAGAGAGTGCCATTGAGGCATCGGTAAAGGATTTCCTCATCCGCTACTACGGCGTGTGGGATGTTGCAGTGACAAACATGAGCTTCAGAAACGGGCTGTGGTTTGTCAATGTCAGCTATACAAGCGAGAGGGGCAGGAGCGCGACATCCATCCTGATCGATGACGGCAACCTATCGCAGCGGTGGGAGCTCCTCCCCTTCATCACCACGCCCATCGGCATCGCGCCCATTCCGGGCAAGCTCTCCTGTTCTGAAGGCGGCAGGCTCAAAGTCATGCTGTTTACCGATCCATATTGCGAAGCGTGCTTGCGTGCCGAGGAGCCCATCGCCCAGCTCAAGAACAAGTTCAACCAGAGCATTGATTTTGAATACAGACTTGTGCTGACAGAGACCGAGCGCATGGCCAAGAATTTCAGCTATGAGAATGCTTCGCTGGCGGCGAGATATTTCGTCTGCGCCCGAGAGCAGGGCAACGCCGTGCTCGACCCGCTCAAGGAATGCGCGCTCGCTGCCTACAGGAATCACACCGGCACGCCGCTCTCAAAGGATGAGCTGGACGCCTGCCTGTCTCGCGCCGCCGCTTTGGATGCGGCGAGCTTTGATGCGTGCCTGCAGACTGCCCACCAGCTGCTGGACTTCGATAACAAGCTCGCGCTCACCTACCTCGCGCCAATACCCATCACCCCGCGCGTTGTCATAGACTGCACAGTCAGGGCAACACCGCGCACGGCTGAATATGCCATATGTGCAGACTTTCAAAAAAACCAGAGCATCGCTGGTTGCCCGCTTCCCGAAAAAAAGGCGAGGAAAAAGTCCGCTCAAACCGAGACATAGCTCGGAGAAAACCGCATCTTCAGCACGAGCCATAGCTTCTGCCAAAAAGATAACTTCGCCTTCTTGTTGAAGACATCAAAGCCATTTCGCTCTATCTGCTCCAGCACTTTGGCGTAGGTCGCCCCCATGAGCAGTGTGGCCAGCCGCGAGTCCTCGCTTACCAACTTTGTCACCTCAAATGCTTTGGCATAGTATTTCCTAACTCTTTCAATCTGGAATCTCATGAGCCTTTTGAAATTGTCGTTGATCTCGCCCCTGAGCAGCTCTGCTTCGCTATAGCCAAACCGCTTAAGCTCCTCAAGGGGCAGATAAATGCGGCCCCTGCGGGCATCCTCGCCCACATCCCTGAGTATGTTGGTGAGCTGAAGGGCGAGGCTGAGGTACCGGCCATACTTTTTCGCATTCTTATTCTTATATCCAAAGATGCTGAGGCTGATCGTGCTGATTGTAGTCGCAACGCGATTGCAGTATTTGAGCAGGTCGCGAAACGTGGCGTAGCGCTTTATCCTCTGGTCCATCCTGCAGCCTTCGATGAGCCCTTTGAAAGGGGCCTTGGGGATGCCGTATCTCTTCACAGCGTCGGCGAGCGCTATGGTTATGGGGTGATCGGCCTTGCCCGCATAGCAGGCATCGAGATCTCTCTCCCACCTGTCAAGCAACTCCTCCACTTTCGCGCCTGGCCCCAGCTCATCGGCAATGTCATCAACGTACCTGCAGAAGGCATAACACGCGAACACCGCGTTCCTCTTATCTTTGGGAAGGAATTGGAATCCGAGGTAAAAGTTCGTATCATTTCTTCTGGCGACATCCTGACAGTACCTGTAGGCCTCTTCAAGTGAGATCTTTCTCTTCATAGAGCTCCTCAGCGCTGGAGGCACCAGCTACAGTTTTCTCCGTGACCGCACCTCCCCCTTTTCCTCCAGACTGTTGCTCTTATTATCTGCTGCATCACTTTTTTAAAAACAGACGGAGCCGTCCATCTTTTAAGGAATTCCCTGGCATCGCTCCGCTCCGCCCTTTCGGCGAGCCATTCATATCCTCTATTCCCGAGCAACTCAAAAAGGAACCTGTTTGCTACGCCTCCCTCGAGGAATGGAAAAATCCTCTCGCGTGCAGCCTGCTCGTAGTCCTGCTCGCCGGCCAGCTGGGCCGCGGCCATCCAACCGCTTTCTATGGCATAGCGTAGCCCGAAGCCGAAAAGAAAATCCTGAAAGCCCGCTGCTTCTCCGACAACGAGCGTTCTGCCGGCCGACAGCCTGCGCGGAATGTAGAAGGAGACGAAGTTGGTCTGGGCGCGCGGCTTTCGCATCGCAAAACCCAGCTTCTCCCGCAACCTCCTGACAGCCCTCTCGAAATAACTCCCAATGTTTCCGAAATCCCGCATTATCGCCACGCACAGCGTGGCCATCCCACCATGCGAGAAGACGTATGCGTAGCCTTTCGGGGCGATGCGGTCATCGAGCAGAACGTGGTGCAGTTCGTCGTCGGTCTCAAACACAATCTCCCTCGCAATCCCATCCGCCCTCCTCGCCCCCGTGGCCATCACATCGGCCTCGCACGCTCGGACCGACTTTCCGAACTCCACCTCGACCCCCGAGGCGCGCGCCTGTTCCAGAAGTCCAGTGTCGAGCGTTCCACGCCCCTTTCCTCTGCGCAACGCATACCACAAGGGCTTTCTGCTTCTCAGCTCGTGCTCGCTCATCGAGGGGCCGAAGACGATTATTTTGTTCTGCGGGAGCAGCTCAAAGTTTCTCTCTATGCCCGCGCGCTTTAGGAATGAAGGCACATCCTCGGCATGTGAGAAATTTTCAAGGAACTGGAACGAGCCGGCGAACCGCGCGCCAACCGAGCTGCTTCTCTCAAACACGATCACGCGCTCTCCGCGTTTGGCCAGACTTATAGCGCAGCTCAGCCCTGCAATGCCGGCTCCGGCTATACAGAACGCGCGCATGCACTCATCTCGCCGCCCGATCGAAAGGCTTCTGGAGCAGGATGGCCGGCACGTTCTCAAAATCCTCAGATGAAAAACGCCATACGGCGAGCTCGCCCTCAGCCACGAGTTCCATGCCTGCCGGCCTCGCGAGACAGTCGGCCTTCTCGGCCTCCCACAGCAACCCGCCCGGCGCGATGGGTCGGATGAGCATTTGCTGGAGCTCTTCGTTCTGTTTGGCTTGATAGAGCAGCGCTGTGACGCCCTTGGCGATGAGGGCCGCCATGGCCTCACCCCTTTCCTGCATAAAGGCCAGCCCCTCGGCACGCACCAGCTCAAAAATCTTTGTCTCTGCGGCGTGCGAGAGTACGACAGTGCCGGGCTCTCCTGGCAGGACATCCGTCCTGCACCCACCATAGTAGGCGAGCTTGTCGGCTATGTGATCGAGGTCATGCTGCTCATAGCGTCTGTCCACCAGGATAAAATGGCTGGCAGGGAAGTGCAGGGCATGTTCAACATCGTGCAATGCGCCGATGTAAACCACTGGGTAGGCCTGGAACAACGCTCTGCGTTCGGCTGCGATGGCCGCCACCCTGAGCCTGTAGTCGGCATTTTGTCTCTCCTCAGCGAACGATGCAAACAGAAGCCTTTTCTCGAGCTTTGAGATGGGTAAGGCCTGGATGCGGTTGTAAATGCTCGTAAGCTCATCAAGTTTCCTGCTCAGTTCAGGGTCAGCCGCTGTCAGCGCGGCTATGCCACGTTTCGTCAGCACTACCTCTATCTCCCCCTCTTTATCTTTCCGGAAGGCGATGAGGCCGCTCGCATGGAGGCTGGCCAGAGTCGGCGCGAGCTTCCTCTTGGCTCGCGTGGTGTATTCGTGTGAGGAGCAGATGATGCGTGCCTCCACCGCAAGCGAGACGACATCGATGTTGCCATCGTATTTCCACAGCGCGCGTAGCACATCGAGTTCCTGGCTGGTCAGGGCGCGCCCTTCAGCCAGCGGAGGGCCAAATCCCCCCCTCCTGTTAGCCACCACTGCACGCCTGGCAAGCCTCAGCTCCATGATTCCTTCTGATAGGCTTATTTAATTTGCTTTTGACGGAGCAGCACGAACAGGTGCTCCCTGTCAAACGGCTCGAGCGGAATGCGCTGTAGCACCTCGAAATCCTCGCTCAGCTGACGCAGCACTCTCTCATACACCAGTGCCGGTCTGGCGGTCACATCAACGCTCTGGCTCTTTATGGCTATAAGGGCATGTCCGCCCTTCTTCAAAAACATCCTGGCATTCTCGAGGAGTATCCTGGCCTGCTCCGGATCTGCCACATCCTCATAAATCACATCCACCCTCTCTTTCACATCCATTGCATAGCGCTCGGGCCGGCGCGCATCGGCGAGAATTGGCAGCATGTTCTTTCTCGGCTCGCACAGGAGGAGAAAATCGCGCATGCTGTGAGGCGAGAGCTCAACACAGTACACGATGCCCTTTTCTCCGATGATATCGCTGACAAAGCTGGCGGTCACGCCGCTGGCCGCGCCCAGATATAACACACGCGTTCCTGCTCGGATCGGCAGCTGTTGGAGCCCCTTGACTATGGCCGCGGCGAGCTTGCTGCGCACCGGATCCCAGAAACGGTACTCCGCTCCGCCTGCCCTAACCAGCCTCTCGCCATGGATGCGGAATCCCCTAATCAAATTTTTCGTGGCGAGAAAGCGCTTTCCCTTCTCCTCAATCCAGAAAACGCCCGCAAATTTCTCGTGCGGAACAACGTGCATGTCTTCACCGGGGTTGGGCGACGAAGTCATCAGTTGGTTCAGTGGGCCCGGCGGGATTTGAACCCGCGACTTCCTGGTTAAAAGCCAGGCACTCTAGGCCAAGCTGAGTTACGGGCCCGCAATGTTATAGAAAGAGCTGTTTTTAACCTGTTTCACACCACCACACACGTGGCTACAAAGCAACAGCACGAGCGCGACGGGGAAGGTCGGCGGTGCGCGGCATCTCACCTCTCCCCAAGCTTTTCCTTCTGCGCCTTTATTTTCTCATCGGTTATCTTCTCGAACAGCGGCTTTATCCCGCCGATGCTCGAGCCAGGCGGCAGGATCTCGCGGTCGGCATTCTGCCATCTCAGCATGCTCTCGCTGAGGCCCAGCATGCCGAACAGCCTGCGCGCGGCAAAGGGCAGGAATGGCTCGAGCAGCACTCCAAGTGCCGTGACCCCACGCATGCAGACATACAGCGTGGCGGAGACACGTTCCATGTCCTTATCCTTCCAGGGCTCCCTCTCGCTGAGAAAACGATTCAGCTCGCCTGATAGCGCGAGTATCTCCTCGAGCGCGAGCTTGAACTCGAATTTCTGAAGGAGGGCTTCGGTCTTCTCCTTTGTTCTGCTTATCCTATCGAGGATGGCCCTCTCCCCCTTGCCCATTCGCGCGCTCGGGACCTTCCCGTCCGCTAGCTTTTCGATGAGCACGAGCGTGCGGTGAATGAAGTTTCCGATGTTCGCCACGAGCTCGTTGTTTATCTTGTCCTGAAAATCTTTCCAATAGAAGTCCGCATCCTCCGTGGAATATGGCGTTATCATGGTCTCGTAGTACCTCAGATAATCCGGGTCGAATTCCTTCAGATAGTCGGCGAGGCTGACGAACCACTTTTTGCTCTTGCTGAACTTGCGTCCCTCGAGGTTCAGGTAACCTCTCACCGGGATGGCGTGCGGCAGATTGAAGCCATCCTCCACTCCCATAAGCATGGCCGGCCAGAAGAGGAAATGGTGGTAGATGATGTCCTTGCCAATGAAATGGACGATTTTTGCATTTTTGTTCTTCCAATACTCCTGCCATCGCTCGGGCAGCAGTGCTGCCGTTGAGCTGACATACCCGATGGGCGCATCAAACCATACATAGAACACCTTGCCCGGCTTGCCGGGCACTGGCACGCCCCAGGCGAGGTCGCGCGTGATGTCCCAGTCGTTCAGCCCGCCCTCGATCCAGTTCAGGATGTAGTTGAGCACCTCCCTCTGAAGGTTGGTGTTCCCCACAAGCCATTCCTTGAGCCTGGCTGAGAAACGACTGAGCGCGAGAAAGGAGTGCACGGTGGTTCGCGTGGTTGGCCTGCTGCCGCATACGCCACATGCCGGCTCGAGTATCTCCCCAGGCCCAAGCGCCTTGCCGCAGGCATCGCAGTAGTCGCTGTACTGACCGCTCGCACCGCAGTGCGGGCAGGTGCCGACAACAAATCTATCCGGAAGGAAGCGCTTGCACTTTTCGCAGTATGCCTGCGCAACCTCTTTCTCGTAGATGTATCCGTTTGCGAGCAGCCTATTGTAGAAATATTGGGTGAGCTCAATGTTCTCCTTGCTGCTCGTGCGATGGAAGATATCAAATGAAAATCCGAGGGCGGCGAACTCCTGCTTGTCCCTCTCATGATAGTAATCGACAAACTCTTTGGGTGTTTTCCCCTCCTTTTCGGCTGCCGCTACGATGGGCGTGCCATGCTCGTCGGTCGCGCACACATACACGACGTCGTTACCGAGCGAGCGCTGGAAGCGCGCATAGATATCGCTGGGAAGATAAGTGCTCCGAATGTGGCCTAGATGGAGCGGGCCGTTCGCGTACGGCAGCGCAGCGGTCACGAGGATTTTCTCTGCGATGTTCCCACCAAGCAAAGCCTTTAATAATCTACGCCAAAAACAAACCCTTCACCGGAAATCTGGTGTGGGGGCGTTTATAAGTTCCGAGAGGTATTCATCCCTATAGTATTCCATCGGAACTTTCTTTAAGGTGCTGTCATGGCCGAGGAAAGCCAGCCGCTCGTGGAAAAATTCACTGAGTTCTTTGAAACAAGAATGCTCAAAAAAATTGAGGACCTGGCGGCAGCCTATCCCGTGCGCCGAAGCTTGGCCATCGACTATGCCGAGCTGGAGAAGTTCGACCCCGATCTCGCCGACGAGCTGCTCGCCTCGCCCGACAATATCGTGGAGGCGGCCGAGGCCGCGCTGGCGGGCATGGCGGCCACGTTGCCCCTGTTGCCGGGCACGAAGTTCACCCCGCATGCGCGCTTTCACAACCTGCCCGACAAGAGCCTGCTCATCCAAGACATAGGCAGCGCGCACATCGAGAAACTCGTATGCATCAAGGGCGTCATCACGAAGAGAACTGAGGTATGGCCAAGAGTGATGATCGCGTTCTACGAATGCACCCACTGCGGCAGTGAGTACAAGGTTCCATTCACCAGAAAAAGCGCTGGCATGAGCGTGTGCGAGGAGTGCAGGAGGCCCGTAAGGCTCAGGGAGGATAAGAGCTATTTTGTGGATTTCCAGCGCGCCGAAGTACAGGACCTGCTCGAGCGGCTTCACGGTGGCGCGCCGGCTTCCCATCTCCAGCTCGACCTGGAGGACGATCTCGTGAACACCTTTGTGCCGGGCGATACTGTCGAGATCACCGGCATCGTGCGCATCAGGCCCCCGCTGCTGAAGCGAGGAAGCCATACAAGCGGCACCTACTCCAAGTACCTGGATGTCATGCACATACAAAGTGTGTACCGCAAGTTTGAGGAAGTCGAGGTCAGCAAGGAGGAGGAGAAACGCATCCTCGAGCTGGCCAAAGACCCGGATATCTTTGAAAAGATAACGCGCTCCATCGCGCCCAGCATCTACGGGCACGATGAGGTGAAGCAGGCGATTGCGCTACAGCTTTTCGGCGCAACGCCCGACAAGCAACTACCCGAGGGCGGACGCATTCGCAGCGAGATCCACATACTGCTCATCGGCGATCCCGGCGCGGCGAAAAGCCGCTTCCTGCAGTACGTCAAAGACCTCGCGCCCAAAAGCATTTACGTTAGTGGCAAATCGGTCAGCGGTGTTGGGCTCACCGCCTCGGCCGAGCGCGACGAGCTCGGCGAGGGTGGGTGGGTGCTCAAGGCTGGCGCGCTCGTGTTGGCCAGCGGGGGCATTGCGAGCATAGACGAGTTCGACAAGATTGATGAGGCCGAGCGCGCCGCGCTGCACGAGGTCATGGAAAGCGGTACGGTGAGCATAGCGAAGGCAGGCATCGTGGCGCGCTTCAAGGCCGAGACCAGCATCATCGCTGCCGCCAATCCGAAGTTTGGCCGCTTCGATCCAAACAAGTATCCCGCTGACCAGTTCGATATCCCCCCGACTTTGCTCTCGCGCTTCGACCTCATCTTTCCCATCAAGGATATTCTTGATGAGGAGAAGGACAGGCGGCTCGCAGACCACCTGCTCGCAAGCCACACAGCCGCAAGCGACCCCCAGGCACTCATCAAGCTGGCCGCAGAGCGCACCCCGATTGACAGCGCACTGTTGCGCAAGTACATCGCATATGCGCGCAAGCACTTCAGGCCTGTGCTCACCCCCGAGGCAAACGCGCGCATTAAGGAGTATTATGTGGAGCTTCGCAAGCTCGGCCAGGCTCAGGGGAGTATCCCCATCACCCCAAGGCAGATTGAGGGCCTCATCCGCCTAAGCGAGGCGAGCGCCAAGTCCCGCCTGAGCCCGCGCGTGGAGGTCATCGATGCCGAGCGCGCCATAAAGTTGAACGACTTCGTGCTGCGCTCAATCGCTCTCGATAAGACCACTGGGAAGCTCGACATAGACATCTGGCAGACCGGCATGCCGAAGGCACGCGCTGATATGTACTCAAAGATCATGCGAATCGCCGAAGAGCTTCAGCGCGAGTTCGATCTCGTTGAAATTAAGGAGCTCATCCGGCTCGCCAAGGAGGAGGGCATCGACGAGCACACGGCCGAGCGTTTCATTCAGGAACGCGTGGATAGGGGCGAGTTCTACAAGCCAAAGCATGGTTATATAAAAATCATCAAGAGAACTGAGTAGACCATGCATCAGATAGCTGTCATTCTCGCACTTTTCCTTGCGGTCCAATTACTGGGCCTATACGTCGGGGCAGTGCTTGAGCTGCACAGGAGTGAATTTGCGGCGCTCAACATCGTCGCACCCGAGGAGGGCATCGCCTCCCCCTTCCTTTTCCTGGCCGTCGTCGTGGGCGGAGCGGTCTTTCTCGTCATCCTCTTCCGCTTTTACAAGGGTCTCCTGCTTTTCAAGCTCATGGAGGCCTTCATCGTTTTTGTGACCTCAAACATCGTCTTCTACGTCATCCTCCTCTCCCTCAGCATCCCGTTTCACTACGCGCTCGCGCTCCTTCTCTCGCTGGCCATCGCACTCGCCAAATTCCTCTCCCCGCGCTTCAAAAACCTCGCTGCCGTCCTCGCAAGCGCGGGCGTCGGTGCGATATTCGGCTTTTCCTTAGACCTCCTGCCCGCGCTTATCTTCATCGTTGGCCTCTCGCTTTATGATGTGCTTGCCGTCTTCTTCACGCGCCACATGGTCGTCATGGCGCGGGAGCTGGGCAGGCGAAATCTTGCCTTCTCTGTGAGCGCCGAGCAAAAGATAAAGGTGAAGCTTCCCCGCAGAAAGATCCCCGTGGAGCGGCGCTCCGTGCTCGAGCTCGGCACGGGCGACCTATCCATTCCATGCATGCTCGCGGTCAGCGCCTTCAAGTACGGTAATGCCCTGTCGCTGTGGCACGGCGTGGGATACGCGCTTGCGGCCATCGGCGGCTCGTCGCTCGCGCTCGCCCTCGTGCTGTATGCAGTGCTGCGCGAGCGCCTGTTCCTGCCCGCCCTGCCCCCACTCGCCTTCGGCGGGCTGGCGGGCATCGCGCTCGCCCGGCTGCTGTATGCCTGAGATAGCCTTTTTAATTCTCTCCGAGATAAAATCGTGAGGTGCCTATTTGGATTACGAAAAAGCGCTTGAGAGGGCCTATGCTTCGCTGCCAGAGCGCGTGCTAAAGAGTGAGCGTTTCGAAATTCCCCTTGTTGATTCCTTCATACAGGGCAACAAGACAATCATCCGCAACTTCAGCTTTATCTTTCAGACGCTGCGCAGAAAGCCCGAAGAGCTTGCCAAATACCTGTTCAAGGAGCTGGCCACGCCCGGCGAAATAGCGGGCAACACGCTCATACTACACAGCAAGTTCAACGAGAAAGCGCTGAACGAGAAGATCAAAGCCTTTACCGAAGCAGCCGTGCTATGCAAGGAATGCCGGAAGCCGGATACCAAGCTGGTTGAGATGGAGCGGGGAGTGCGCATGCTCGTATGCGAGGCATGCGGCGCGCGCTCTCCTGTGAGGTTGTGATGGCATGGCCGAGAGCGAGGGTGAGGAGTTCGCACGCGTGCGCGTTCCGAGGAAAGGCGAGATTCTCGGCGTAGTTACCGGGATGATGGGCGCTTCGCGCGTCATGGTGGCGTGCAAGGATGGTAAGGAACGGCTGTGCAGAATTCCGGGCAAGATAAAGAAAAACATATGGGTGAAAATGGACGATGTCGTCATAATCCGGCCGTGGGCTGTCGAGGGAGACAAACGAGGGGACATCGTTTGGAGATACACACACATCCAAGCTGAATGGCTGAAGAGAAAAGGCTATCTGTGAAACGGCACCCGACCGGTGCTTTTCATGGTCCGTCTCTCAAAACGTAAGCTACCACCGCGCGAGGAGAAAGTATTCAAGGAAAGAAAAAAAATTGAAAGCGATGTCTTTGACCGCGATACGCTGCTGGTCTTCGGAGAGCTTCTGAATAAGAAAATCATAGCGAGCCTAGACTATCCGGTCAGCGAGGGCAAGGAGGCAGTCGTCTTCCGTGCCACCGCCGGAGAGAAGGGCGAGGTTCCCTATTACGCGGCCAAAGTCTACCGTATCGAGACGAGCTTCTTCATCCACATGTCAGACTATGTGACCGGTGACCCGCGTTTTTTCGGGATAAAGAAGAAAAAAAGAGACCTTGTGTATGCCTGGACACAAAAGGAGTTCCGCAACCTGCTGCTTTGCGAGGAGGCGGCCGTGCCGGTCCCCAAGCCATTCTACTTCAATAGGAATGTCCTCCTCATGGAGTTCCTCGGCGAGGAGGGCCTTCCCGACAGCACGCTCGCCCAGCTGGGGAGTGAGGATCCGGAGAAAGACTGCCAGACCTTGCTTGAGTATGTGCGCCGTCTTTACAGACATGATTTTGTCCATGCCGATCTCAGCGAGTTCAATGTGCTCATGCACCGTGGCGTGCCGTACCTCATCGATGTGGGGCAAGGCGTGCTGCTCTCGCATCCGAAAGCCGAGGAGTTCCTCATGCGCGACGTCCGCAACATACTTCGTTACTTCTCAAAATATGGCGTGAAGCGCGACTTTGATGAAACTATCAGTTGGGTGAAGGGCTAAAATGGACATCGCGATAAAGCGGAGGGCCTTCGCGTTTGCGCTCGAGGCCGCCCGCCGCACATATCCGCGAGAGTTCATCGGTCTGCTGAGGAAAAACAGGCAGGGCATAGTGAGCGAGGTTCTCATCATACCACTCAGCACTTTCGGACATGATTTTTCCTCAATCGACCTCACCATGGTGCCCGCACTCAGCCGCGCCTGCGGCAGCGTTCACAGCCATCCCAAAGGGCCTGCCCGCCCTTCGCCCGCCGACCTCGCTTTCTTCTCACGCACCGGTGATGTTCACATCATCCTCGGCTATCCATTTGTTGAAAAAAACGCGCGCGCCTATGACAGCACGGGCAGACCGCTTTCGTTGCGCACTGTTCCCTAAAGGAGGGCCAACAGCAGCATCGCCAGCACTGCCTGTAGTGCGCCCGAGACAAAAAACGCTGCCGGAAAGCCCGTTGCAGCAATGAGAGCTCCCACACCAGCATAGCCAGCCGATGCACCGAGCCAATAGCCCGTCAACACAAAGTTCATATCCCTCCCGAGCGCGTGGGGCGCGGAGTGTGCTACCGTAATCTTGTTCACGCAGGAGCTAGCCAGCACGTCGAATAGCTTCCACATGCATATCGCGACCAGAAACGTTGTATATGGCAATCCGGCCGTGGCAATCCATCCGGCGGCAAGCAGCAGCGCTGCTATCCCAAAAGTGGAAGCGGCATACAGCCTTTTGCTTTCAATTTTGTCCGCTAATCTGCCGAGTGCGAGCGCGCCCACTGCCTGAACCACGTACACAATCATGAGAAAGGAGCCGATCATTTCGGGCGAAAGCGCATACACTTCCTTAAGCAACAGAACGAGCACGAACGAGCCCACAATGCTCGAGGCGATGCCGTCGAGTAGGAGAAGCGCGGTCAGCCTTTTTATTTTGCTACCAACCTTTCTCAAATTCAGGAGGTGCTGGACAATCCCCTCTTTCCTCTCAATCTTTTCTTTGCCCAGCAAAAGGCCGACTAGCGCGATCGCCATCCCCGTGGTGGCGATCACTGCGAATGCCCATTCAAAACCGGCGAGGATGAGATAGCCCGCAACAAACGAACCTATGCCCAGCCCTCCCCACAGTGCGGCATAATACCACCCCGAGATCCTCCCAGCTCCGAAAATGTGGCTTTCTGAAAACAGGAATCGCCTATCAACCCCACGCATCATGCTCGCGGCAATCCCCTCACCAACTTTTCCAATCCCATAGAACAGCGCGTTCGGGGCAAAGAAGTAAACCGCGCTCGTGAGCGCCTGCAACATCCCCGAGGCTAGCAGGAGTACCCTCACGCCGATCTGGTCGCTGAGCGCCCCGAACACTACCCTGAGAAGTTGAAAGATGACCGGATAGGCTGCATAGACAAGGCCTATCTCTACGACGCCGATGCCTTTTGCCCGCATATAGAGCGGCAGCACGGTAGCGAGTACGCCATTGAAAGAGAGGCTGAATGCAAAAACTAGCAACACCCCCAGAGCTACTGAGCGCATCATCTAACCTTTCTTCAGTCTGAGGATGGCTGCCGCAATGTTACCTCCTTCCTCTTCGAGCGCTCTCCTCGCCTCCTCCAGCCCGACACCGGCCTGCTGTGCAACCAGTTTTGCATCCTCGTCGCTGCCCCTCTCCTCAATCTTGCCCGTCACCTGAAAGCTCTTCTGCCCTCCCATCTCAACGAGCATGACATGTGGCTCGGTGATGATTATCTCGCCATCCTCCTTCTCAATCGTCACCTTCTTCGCCTTCACCTCCTCGCTCTTTATCCCCATCTGTTGCAGAAGCTTTTGCATCTGCTTTGGGTTCATGCCGCCAAACATTCACTCACCCAATATCCTGCTCAGTAGCGCGACCGCCTCCTCCGCGTTCTTCGCCTCCATTATCACATCAGCTCTCTTTCCATCAACCGGCTTTCCTGCAAACACATCACTGTAGCCACCCGTGCCCTTGATCGCTATGATGGGCTTTTTGTAAATCCATCCCACGCACAGCTCGCTCAGCGTTCCAGCCTCCCCTCCGAGCATTACGATGGCATCGCAGGAGAGCACCACCACTTGGTTTCTCGCCCATTCGAGGCCCGTGGCTATCCTATAATCAACAAAGGGATTGGCCTCAGCAATGTCTTTGCCCGGCAACACGCCTATCGTCGTGCCGCCCTCGCTTTTTGCACCTCTGCACACAGCCTCCATAACCCCTCCCAGTCCGCCGCACACAATCACAAAGCCCTTTCTCGCCAGTAGCTTTCCCAGTTTTTCCGCTTCCTCGAGGCTTCTGGGGGTGGGATTGAAGTGAGTTCCGATGACGCCTATCTGCCTCATAAATTAAATCTCTCGCCCTAAATTCAAAAACATGCCGTCGAGGCTCGCCAGGCTCGTTCGCGTGCAGGAAACGCTGGCGAAGAGAGTGATTTTGAAAAACAATTATGGAAAACTGGAGTTGGTTGGAGGGGCGGACGCCGCCTATGCGCGCGGAAAGATTGTTGCTGCAGCCGTTGTATGCGATGCGAGCACGCTCAGGCCGGTCGAGCAGGCGCGCGTTATCCTTCACCATGTCTTTCCCTATATTCCCGGCTTTCTCGCCTTTCGAGAAGGGCCTGCCATTGTGGCGGCTGTAAGAAAACTCAGGCATAAGCCAGACCTTCTGCTCATCAATGGCCATGGAATATGCCATCCGCGCGGGTGTGGTCTGGCTAGCCATGTGGGCCTGCAGCTCAAAATGCCAACGATCGGTGTGGCCCAGGGGCTTTTGAAAGGAACAGTTGAAAGGCGGGGAAAACTTTTTGTCGGAAAACGCTTTGTGGGATATGCGTTACGGCGCGCATCCTTTGCCCCAATTTTCATTTCACCGGGCCATCGCGTTTCCCTTGCTTCCTCAGCACGCCTGGTTCGCCGCTTCCTCCGCGAACATCGCCTTCCCGAGCCACTCTTTCACGCGCATGTTCTGGCTGAAAGAACTAAGAGAGCTATCTGGCCTGTTTCCTTCTCGTAACAATATAGACTCGTTGATTTTGTCTGACAAAATCCAGCGATCTCCAATTTTTGTTCACAACGTTTCTCCAGATGACTTCTTTGTATCTATCTCTGAACACTCTCGCATCATATTCATTGAAATTCTTAGCAATTTTAGTCGGATTATCCCCTTTTTTGACGCTGTAGCAAAATACTTCCTCGCCTCGACTAGTTTTCCCGCAAGGCTCGAAATAATAGTCTGGCAAATCGGTATAATCCTCTCCTTCGCTTGAGCAGGATGCAATTCTTCCTTGTGGGAAATGTTTCTCAAGCCATACATCGACCTGCCTGGGCAAACTCTCTGGAACCTCCTCCCCCAAACCCTTCGCGTTTTTCAGATAGCACTGCCAGTAGAGCAGAGTAGCCCTGACATGGTGGGTTTCTCGGAAATTCTTGCAGGGCGTTCCACAGTTGTATGCTGAAAGTGCCGCATCCCATGAGCCGTACTGTCTATACGCCTCTCTCAAATACTTTGCGGCAGCACGCGCAGACTTCTCGACATCAAACCTCTCATCTACTTTTGACAGCTTCCCGTAGTCCCAATTTAGGCTCTCTACTAACTCTCTTAACCTCAGCCCATAGTTCCTATCCCTCCCGGTTGCATTGGAGTCCCCCCATATCTTTAACCCGAACCGCCTTGCCGTGCCCGGCTGAAACATAAACATGCCCGCTCCTCCGTCATCGTTTGCATTGAGCGCAAGGGGATCCCCATGACTCTCCCTCATGGCGAGCGCTGAGAGGATGCCGTATGGTAGGTTGAATTCCTTTTCGACTTTCCGCAATATTCTATGCCATCTGTATGCCCGCAAGAACCTGCCATAATACGAGTGGCGGTTTATTGCCCTAATATCGACTGAGCTGATGCTTTTTGGAACCTCCGCCTCCAGCTTAGCCGGAGTGATGCTCGCCACTTTTTCCTCTTCAATCTTCTGTTGGTCTTTCCTCTCTTCGCTCTCAAAAGCCCTGAGCATCCTGAGCCCATCGTACTTGAAATTGTTCAGCGTCTTCCCAAAACTGAGCAGATTATAGAGGGCCAGGACAATGCCAAGTTGGCTCGCCGTCCTCACCCAGCTGAGCGCAGTGGCCTCCCTGTTTTGTGAAATCCTCTCCTCATGAAATTTCTTTACCCTCTTTGCAACCGGCACGATGAGATGTTTATTCACATAAGGCCAGCCCATTATGAGACCCGCATAGGTAATCAGCTTTGCCAAGCTGCCATGGGAGTTTGCGTGCTCGAAAACAAAATTGAGCAGTTTGTCCGCCCCGTAAATGTATGCGGCATTCCCGATGAGCCAACAGAGCGATGTGTCAAAATACTTATCGAAAACGGGTTTTCTCTTGCTCCTATATTCTTTGAGCCACGTCCATATATTCGCAACAAACAATCTGGCTTTCTCCTTGGCAGCCTCAAACTTCATGAACATATAATTTTAGAAAAGCCGGTATATATCGTTTTCTATCTTCCACGCTTATAAGCATCCTCCAGCGCCTTTATACCAGGAAGCTGCATCCCCATAAGGAATTCAATGAACGCTTTGCCAGCGAGGCTCATGTAGGAGAAGTTTTTTGCATCGAGCTTGAGCTTGCCCACCGCATCAACAGTATTGCCTCCTCCGAGAAGCGAGAAGGCCCCAGAGTTAGCGATCGCACGCAGCACCAGCTCAGTCCCCTTGCTGAAATTGGCATCTTCGTACACCCCCATAGGCCCATTCATTATGATGGTGTTGCTCTGCCTAATGAAATCGCTGTATCTCCGCGCGGTTTCGCTTCCTATGTCTTTGATGGGTGCAGCGCTGGGCAGCTGGATGACATCCTGCTCCACTCTTTCTCCGTTTTTTTCGAATGCAAAATCCACTGGGACCTGAATTTTTCCGTCATACTTCGCCAGTAGCTCCTTGGCTTTTGGAATGTATTTGTCGAGCCCCTTCTGAACTAGGAATTTCGTTGTAGGCACGCCAAGGTCCCTCCCTTCTGCAGCGAGAAAGATGTTCCCTATCGCTCCGCCCGTGAGCACTCTGTCGAGGATTCCCCTGCCGAGCCAATATTCGATTATTTGCATCGTGTCCTCCGCCTTCACCCCACCGGCTATGAGCGTGAGTGGTTTCTTTGGGTTCTCCACTGCCTTTGAGAGAGACTTAATCTCCCTCTCCATCACCCTGCCCGCGCAGGTCGGCAACACATAGGCGAAGCCGATGATGCTACAGTGAGGTCTATGAGCCGCAGAGAAAGCATCGAGAACGAAGTAATCTGCATGGGGCGCGAGCGTTTTGACAAAGACGCTCTTCGCGTGGGCTTCGCCGGGCTTCTCGATGGTCTCTTCGGCGAGAAAACGCACGTTTTCGAGCAGCAGGATGTCCCCATTTCTCATTGCCTTTATTTTCCCGAGCGCATTTGAGCCGAAGATGTCATCCACATACTCAACGTCTTTCTTCACATAGCTCGCCAACAGTTCCGCATGTGGCTTGAGCGGGAGGAAGTCAGGATCGCCCACCCTACCTTGGTGCGACATAACCACTACACGCGCGCCCTTCTCGCTAAGCTCACGAACGGTCTCGGAGTGGCTTTCTATTCTCTCGCTGGCAAGAATGCGGCCACTCCCCGGATCCATCGAGGAGTTTATGTCAACCCGCACGAGGGTTGTTTTCCCCTCAAATTCAAAATCATCCAAAGTGAAAAACTCCATCCCACACACCTAAAACCAGTTTTTGCAAAAACATTTAAAATGGCTAACGGCGAGTATGCGTCAGGAGGTGTGCTATGCCGAAAATAGCCATCAACGGATTTGGCAGAATAGGAAGGCTTTTTCTGCGCGCGGCTTTCCGCGACAAGGCCTTCTGGAAAAAATTTGACATTGTTGCCATAAATGATCTGACCGATGCCAAGACACTCGCCCATCTTCTCAAGTACGATTCGGTGCATGGCATCTTTGAGGCGAAGGTAGAAGCAAAGGACAATGAGATCAGTGTGGATGGACGGCGCATCCGTGTGCTGGCCGAGGCAGACCCGGCCAAGCTTCCCTGGAAAGAGCTCGGCATAGACATAGTGATAGAGAGCTCCGGCAAGTTCACCGACAGGGAGGGCGCGAGCAAGCATCTCACCGCTGGTGCGAAGAAGGTGCTTGTCACTGCTCCTGCTAAAGGACCAGATGCCACACTCGTGCCCGGGGTGAACATAGACCTGTATAATGCGGACGAACACCACATCTGCTCCATGGCCTCCTGTACCACCAACTCGCTCGCGCCCGTGCTCAAAGTGCTGGATGAGAATTTCAAGATAAAGCACGGCTTCATAACTACTTGTCATGCCTACACCAATGACCAGCGCATTCTTGATGTCGCGCATCGCGACCTCAGGAGAGCCCGTGCCGCGGCAATGAACATCATCCCAACGACGACTGGTGCCGCGAAGGCCATTGGTGAAGTCATCCCTAGCCTGAAAGGAAAAATGGACGGCATAGCGCTGCGCGTGCCCGTTCCCGACGGAAGCATCACCGACATTGTTGTGGAGGTTGAAAAGCCGACCACCCGTGAGGAGGTGAACAAAGTGCTCAAGGCGGCTGCCGAGGGACCACTCAAAGGGATACTTCAATACACCGAAGAACCGCTCGTCTCTTCCGACATCATCGGCAATCCGCATACTGCCATCATCGATGGCCTGCTGACAAATGTCGTAGATGGCACGATGATAAAAGTTCTATCCTGGTACGATAATGAATGGGGCTTTTCGGTGAAGCTGCTCGAGCTGTGCAGGAAAATGGCATAGGTTACAGGGCATTGACTATTTCCCTAGCCTTCCCGATATAGGTGGAATAATCGAACAGCTCCTCCAGTTCTCTCGCTGTCAGCAGCCTCATCACCTCAGCGTTCTCTGCAAGCACTTCTTTGAGGTGCCTGCCCTCGTTCCTGGCCCTGATGCTCGCCTCTCTCAGGAGCGCATGCGCCCGTCCCCTTGGCATCCCTTTCTCAGCCAGCGCGATCATAACCCGCTCTGCGAGAATGAGACCCTTACTGCTTTCAAGATTCCTTTTTATGTTCTCTGGGAAGAACTCAAGCCCCTCAAGAATGGCAATGCTCTCCTTGAGCATGTAATCGGTTAGGATGAAACTCTCTGGAAATATGAGCCTCTCGCTCGCGCTGTTAGTCAGATCTCTCTCGTGCTCAAGGGCGATGTTTTCAAGCGCGGTCAGCACATTGGCCCTGACTACTCTCGCTAGGCTGCAGATGCGCTCGCTACGGTGTGGATTTCTCTTTTGCGGCATTGTGGAGCTACCCACTTGCCGCCTGCCGAATGGTTCGGCGACCTCCATGATCTCACTTCTCTGTAAGTTTCGTATCTCCTTCGCAATCTTTTCGAGAGTCGCCGCAATAAGCGCCAGGAGAAAGATAGCCTCGGCATGCCTGTCCCTCTGTAGCACCTGGTTTGTGGCCTGAGCCGCACGCAGCCCCAGCTCCTTCATCACCTCCTGCTGGAGCTTGAAAGCATCCTCCCCGAACGTCGCCATGCTCCCGACAGCCCCGCTCATCTTACCCACATAAAGTCGTTTTTCGGCTTCCCCCACTCTCTCGAGATGTCTTTCGAGCTCCCTCGCCCACACAGCGAACTTAAGTCCATAAGTCGTGGGCACAGCGTGCTGGCCATGCGTCCTGCCGACGCACACGAGGTCTTTTTTGTTTTTGGCCAGCCTCACGATAACCCCATGCAACTCCTTCAGTCTCTTCTTTATCAGCCCAAAAGCATCCCTGAAAGTGAGCGCAGTGGCGGTATCTTCTATATCATAGCTTGTAGCACCAAGATGGACATATGCGCCTGCTCCCCCACTGCAAGCTTCCTCCAGTGCCTTTACCATGGCCATGAGGTCGTGATGGATCTCGGCCTCAATCTGTCTGACTCGTTCAAGCCTGACTTTTCTGGCTGCCCGGGCTATCTCAGCAGCGGCCTTTCTCGGGATATGCCCCAGTTTGGCATGGGCTTTGGCGAGAGCAACCTCAATCTCAAGCCATCTCGCCAGCTTTCTCTCCTCATCAAAAACAGCGTTCATTTCGGTTGCATATCGATTGTCAAGCGGCGAGACGACCAACAGACCACCTTATCTTAAATTTGGGCTGCGAATTTAAAAGCTTGCAGCATAAATTGTGATGGGGATGGCATGGTGCTTGAGCGTATCGGTGGCTTTCTGCGAGTGATCTGGGAGGGCCATGACGCCGATGTGCTGCTTATCGAGTTGCTCAATCTGTTCCTCATTGCCCTGCTTATCAATCGCCTGCTTGAGTTCGCGCTCAAGGCACAGGGACGGACGCTGGCGGTCACCCTGCGCTATCTCGCCTACGCGTTTGTCGCTCTTGGGGGTGCCATCATCGTAGGGATTATGGAGCCGATTGGGGGTATCCGCTGGAATCTGCTTTTCGCCTTTGCTCAAAGCGTCTTCATAGCCTCGGCTTTCTTCGCCATCAACCAGCTCAAGGAATCGATGGCTGCCTATGAGCATCTCCTGAAAAGAAACAAGCACTGAGGGAAAAAGAAAAAGAATTAGCTAGGCGCTCTGCTCGCTGGCTCCGCCAGATTCGCCGACCCTCTGCGCCATGGCAAAAGAGCGCCTCACTTCGGTGATTTTTATCCTCACCTTGTCGCCAATCTTCGTGTCGGGCACGAAGATGACGAATCCCTCCTTCTTCGCTATCCCGTCTCCTTTGGAGGCTACCGCCTCGATTGTCACATCGAGTTCTTCACCCACGCTTACGGGCTTGGGGCCGATGTCTCCGCCCCTACTTCCGAATCCACCTCTTCCATATGCCATTCTTTCATTCTCCGAACAGCAGAATTAGCACCTGTCCGTCCGCTTTCCGCGCTTCCGTTCAGCTGCCTTACTGCCTGTTCGAATATATTGCGCTGAGACACTTTATAAACCTTCTCATTGCCGGAGAAAGGTACGGGCGAAAAGTCCGCCTATCATTTCTATGCCGGCTCCAACCACCAAGAGCGTGCCGCCTGCAGTCATGGCCATCCCTCCTCCGGGGTCCACCACGGCTACGGGATTTCCAGGCAGCGAGGAAGCCATCCCAGCCACCATCAGTCCAGCTCCCGCCACCATAAGCCCCGTTCCTGCATGCTTTCCGGCATACTCCACAATCGCCATGTCCTCACGCGCGCAACGCTCTCATCGCGTTTTCGATATTATCGGGTTTAAGCACGAGTTCCGCGCTTTCTCTATCGCTGGAGAGTTGGTAGATGCACTCGATGTTCACGCCAGCCCTGGCGAGCTTTCGGGCAACCTTGGCGAGCTCGCCTGGCCTATGTCTCAGCTTTATGGTTATCACATCACCAACGCTGACCTTAAAGCCGGCTTTCTCGAGCGCGCTGACCGCAGTCCTCTCGTCTTCTGTGATGAGTCTAATAACACCCTCGTTTCCCGAGCCCTGCGCGCTTATGCTCTTGATGTTCACGCCATTTGCACCAAGCACCTCGGTCACGTCTGCCAGCGCGCCAACTCTGTTTTCCACAATCACAGTGATCTGTCTCATCAAACCAGCCTCCGCTTTCACTACTTGCATCAGCTATTTAAACACTAAGCGCCGGGGGCGAGATTTTCGAACCCTTTTGACACTTTTGCGAACGCGAAAAGGGTTGTTCGAACTCGCGAAGGCTTTCGCCCAACAGCTTAGCAGGCTGCCGCCCTACCACTAGGCGACCCCAGCGCTTGGATAAACTTAATAAGAAACTTTCTTATAGCCTTTTTGCTTCCATCAGCAACGTTTTTATTCCATACATGCCGACGCCGAAAGACAAAGGGGGAAAGTATCCCCCCTTCGTCCTGGACCTTCCCTAGACAAAGGGGGGAGGTTTCCCCCCTTCGTCCTTGACCTTCCCCCCTCTTTGGGATTAAGGCATTGATGGAAAAGGGAGGGGTCAGGAGGAACCTGGAACTGGGGGAACCGTAGGTTCCCGCGGTTCGGAAGACAAAGGGGGGAAGTGTCCCCCCTTCGTCCTAGACCTTCCCCCCTCGGATAAAGCATTGATGGAAAATGGTTGCTGGAGGTATCGGAACCGCGCTGGCGGTTCTGATAGGGGTCAGGAGGAACCTGGAACTGGGGAGGGGCGGAGCCCCTCCGCGGTTCGGAAGACAAAGGGGGAAAGTATCCCCCCTTCGTCCTAGACCTTCCCCCCTCGGATAAAGCATTGATGGAAAATGGTTGCTGGAGGTATCGGAACCGCCTGGCGGTTCCGATTCGGAACCAACGATTCGGCGACGAGCGCAAGCGCGAGGAAGCCGTCGGTTGGTTCTGATTATGGCGACGGGCCTCCCCGAGTTTGTTGCGCAAGGCCTGGCGCGGTTATCCGCGCGTTTGCTCCACCTTGGGACTCGAGAGCATGGCCTGATACGTTTAGGGTTGCTCCTTCCGGCCTGGCCCGGTTCGCGCACCAGACCATCCCTCAAGGCAAGGCTTCGACGCTCACGCACGGGCCACTCCCAAACCCCGCGCCCCTCACTCGGGTTTTCGGTTCCGCCATAAGGGGATTTGCGGTGACAGGAGACCCCTCGCCTCCCAACCTATCCCGTCGCCAGAAAAAATAAGCGACCAGCCGTTTAAATATCTATCCTGCACGACGCCTCGCTTTCATCGGCACGTGCACCGGTTTCTCAGGTTTGATGAGCAGTGCCATGTCACCGAGCTCCCTTTTCTCCACTTCCTTGTAGGCCCTCTCTATGCCATGTAGCTCGATTTCGCTCACCGGTTTTATTCTGACCTTTCTTCCTACCCAGCGCGCGTTGTGCGCTTTCCCTTTTCTCTTGACGATCACATCACCAGCTTCTCCGGTGATTTTGAGCAGCCCTCCCAGAATTAGCTCGCTTTCTCTGAGCAGCTTTCTGACTTTGGGCGGAGCTCCGGCCAGCGCTTTGGCAATACTCGCCTTGCTCGCCTTTCGGCCCATGAACGTTTTTCGCAACCAACATTTTTATTTTGGTTGGGGTCCCTAGAGCTCGCCCACTCTGCGCTTGAGCTTTCTCTTCATGCGCTTTCTGCGTTTCTTTAGCCATTTCCAGCGCATGCGACCTTTTTTCTTCCATTTTCTCGGAATCGCGCCCAAATAAGCACCGATAGATTATTACTTTATAAATTTTTAAAAATCTCGGATAGCAAAAACATAACATGCAAACATTCGGAGGAGCTAGGACTATAGGTGCGGCTTTTCTCACTGCTTTTCTCGCATTCGGCTGTGCGGGAGAACGGAGGGGAGGATGCCAGAAAAAGACACTTACCAGGCTAGAGAAAGCTCTAGTAGAAAGGGGCATAAACCAATCTTTTGTCCGCAAGGTGCTGACCGACCCAAGGCTGGAGTGCTATGACATCGACTATGCGCCAAAAAAACAGTCCGAGTTCTCCATGACTAGGGAGGAGTACGCAAGGCATTTCCTCACAAAAGACAGGATAAGGAGAGCGAGGGCGAATCTGAAGCGGTATGCGCGGTGGTTTGAAGCTGCCGAAAAACGCTATGGAGTCGAAAAGGAGGTCATCGCCGCCATCATCGAGATAGAGAGTAAAAGTGGGAAAAACATCGGGAAATACAATGTGCCCAGCGCTTTCGCATCAATTTTTCAGCATAGAGCAGATAGGCGAGCGTGGGCCGCCAACGAACTGGCCATCCATCTCACTCTAGCACAGGAAAACCGAACCGATCCATTTGTGAAAAGTTCGCGCTCAGGCGCATTGGGTATTCCGCAATTTCTTCCATCAACAATCAAGGCATACGGCACTGATGCGGATGGAGGCGGGTTTAACCCCAACAGTATGCCTGATGCTATCTTCTCAGTGGCAAATTTTTTGTATCAGCATGGATGGAAACGCGATGACTGGCGGGCTGTACGGAAATTCAATCATTCCGACAATTATGTCTTTGCAGTGATGAAGCTTGCTGAGGCCATCAGGAAACGTTAATTAATCTCGATGTATTTGTCATCTTGTGGATCTCGAAACAAAGCTCTCGCTCGTGATGCGCCCGCCGACTATTGAGGTGCTCACAGAACAGGAGCTCAGGGAGCTGTTTGAGAGCAATTCTCATCCAAAGCACTACATCGGTTTTGAGATAAGCGGCAGGGTTCATCTGGGCACTGGCCTCGTGACGAGCTTGAAGATAAGGGACCTGCTCGCGGCAGGGGTAAAGCCCATGGTGTTTCTTGCGGATTACCATGCCTGGATAAACGGAAAGCTCGGAGGCGACCTTGAGGCAATACAAAGGGTTGCGAAAGGCTACTTCAAGAGCGCTTTTGTTTCCCTCGGGCTTAGCGAGGATAAGGTGAGATATGTGCTTGCCAGCGAGCTGTATGATTCCGATTACTGGCGCCTCGTGCTACGCGCCGCAAAAGATACCACGATAAACCGCATGCGCAGGTGCGTGACGATAATGGGCAGGCGCGAGCTTGAGGCACAGGATGCCGCCACCATCCTCTATCCCGCCATGCAGGTTGCCGACATTTTTCTCCTTGATGTTGACATCGCCCACGCCGGCCTTGATCAGAGAAAAGTCCATGTGCTGGCGAGGGAACTTGCAGAGCGGTGGAAGAGGAAAAAACCAGTGGCATTGCACACAGCCCTTCTTGCGGGCCTGCAGGGGCCCAAGAGAATGGGGTTTGATGAGCGCGAGGATGTTGACATCGCGATATCTTCGAAGATGAGCAAGAGCAGGCCCGAAACGTGCATCTATATCCATGACAGCGAGGCCGAGATAGCCTCAAAGATTGAGCGTGCCTGGTGCCCGGAGAAAGTTATCGAAAACAACCCGATAATACAGCTTTGCGAGCTCGTGCTATTCCGCGATGATGGCCTCCGCATAGAAAGGGATAGGAAGTTCGGTGGGGACATCGAGTTTGATGATATCAACGCGCTCAAGCTGGCCTATTCCGAGGGAAAGTTGCATCCGTTAGACTTAAAAAAAGCAGTCGCAAAAAAGCTTGCAGAGCTTCTTGAGCCTTCACGCGAATATTTCGCCAAAAACAGCGAACTGATACGGCAGGTGGTGGAAGCCGAGAGAAAGGCGGGGTGAGCGCATGGACAGAAGAAAAGCCGCAGTTGTCGGCGCGACCGGCGTTGCGGGCCAGCAGTTTCTGGCCTGCCTGGCAAATCATCCGCAGTTTGAGGTTGTCAAGCTCGCAGCCAGCGAGCGCAGCGCGGGCAAGAAATACAAGGATGCCATCACAGACCCGAGCGGCAGCCTCAAATGGTTCTGTAACGAGCCTCTGGCGGAGGAGTACGCCTCAATGGTTGTCGAGGATGCGGCCAAGATGAGCACGCGCGGCCTGGATATCGTGTTCACCGCCGTGGAGAGCGATACTGCCAAAGTTCTTGAGCCTCAGTATGCAAAGGATGTTCCCGTTGTCTCAACCGCGAGTGCATTTAGGTACGAGCCAGACGTGCCCATCTTCATCCCCGCGGTCAACATGGAGCATGCCAAGCTCATTGAAGTGCAGAAGAAAAGGAGGGGATGGAAGGGCTTCATCACGCCCGTGCCGAACTGCACAACCACCGGCCTGGCCATGTCTCTCGCTCCAATTCACAATAATTTCGGCGTGAAGCGGTGCCTCATGACGAGCTCGCAGGCTGTGAGCGGCGCGGGCAGGAGTCCCGGCGTGCTGGCGCTTGACATCATCGACAACCTCATCCCGTACATCCCGAAAGAAGAGGAAAAGGTTGAGACTGAGACGCGGAAGATTCTGGGGAAACTGAGTGGGGACGAAATAAAGCCGGCCGCTTTTCCTGTGAGCGCCACCTGCACACGCGTTGCTGTCCTTGATGGGCATTTTGAGTGCGTTTTCGTGGAGCTGGAGAGAAAAGCTAGCGTTGAGGATGCCAAAAAGGCATTCAGGGAATTCGGCAAGGAATTCCTCAAGCTGGGATTGCACAGCGCGCCCAAAGAGCTCATTGTGGTCACCGATGACCCCTATAGGCCCCAGCCTCGTCTTGACAGGGAGACCAACGGTGGCATGAGCGTGACCGTGGGCAGGATAAGGCAGGACAATGCGCTACAGAACGGCCTGAAGTGGGTGCTCGTATCGCACAACACCAAGCTTGGCGCGGCCAAAGGCGGCCTCCTCGTGGCCGAATATTTGGCCAAGCAAGGCTACTTGTAAGCCTTTATTAACCTGCGCACAACTTGCTTTGAGGTAAAAAATGAGGGCATGCGTTTCGCTCACGCCACGCAGCAGGCAGGAGCTCGGCCGACTCCTGCAACTCGCTGCCAAGAAAACCGACCTGGCAGAGGTACGCCTAGATTTCCTCCCAAAGCCGGAAAAGGCCATCGCTGATATACAGAAGGCTCCGGCCGGACTTGAGGTTGTCGCCACACTGAGGCCGGTCTGGGAGGGGGGCAAATTCAGGAGAAGCGAAAAAGAGAGGCTTGGCATTTTGACTAAGGTAGCCGAAGCCGTGGACTACGTTGACATTGAGCTGAAAGCCGATACCGCGCGCATCCGCGATGCCACACGGGCGAGCGGTGCCAAACTTATCATCTCGTGGCATGACTTTAAGAAAACGCCCCCCCTCGGCGAGCTCGAGCAAATGCTCGCGCGCGAGCGAAAGGCTGGCGCAGATGTATGCAAAATCGTCACCACCGCTACGGCCTTCAGCGACAACACCACCCTGCTGGGATTTGTGAACTCAAAAGCGAGGGAGTTTCCGCTCGTGGCCTTTTGCATGGGCGAGCTTGGCATAGCCAGCCGCATTCTCTCGCCACTCTTCGGTGCCGCATTCACGTATGCTTGCCTCGCCTATGGCAGGGAGGCGGCAGCCGGGCAGGTCAGCATAGATGACCTGCGCGAAATATACCGGGTGATCACACGCAGGCCAAGCGCCTCTGCGGCGTGATAGGCGACCCTATTGGCCATTCGCTGTCGCCGGCCATGCACAATGCGGCATTCAAAAAGCTCGGAATACCCTACACTTACAAGGCCTTTCGCGTGAAGCGGGGCGAGCTGGCGGCATTCATGCAGCGCGTGAGGAAAGCATTCATCGGCATAAATGTCACCATTCCCCACAAGATAGAAGTTATGAAATATCTCGATGAGATCAACAGCAAAGCGGCAGAAGTCGGCGCAGTGAACACAGTGGTAAACCGTGATGGCAGGCTGTGGGGCTTCAACACCGACGTGTATGGAGTGGAGGCCGCCCTGCGCAGGCACAGGGTGCGCGTGGCGGGCAAAAAAGTGGTCGTCATAGGCGCGGGTGGCGCGGGACGCGCGGTCGTGGCCGCACTTTCACCAAAGGCCCGCGAGCTCGTCATAACAGACAGGAATGTGCAGAAGGCCGAAGAGCTCGCCGTGAACGCGAGAAAACATGGTGGGACCGCCAGGGCCGTACCACTGCATGCGCTTGCCGTCGAACTCGCTGATGCGCATATTCTCGTGAACGCAACACCCGTCGGCATGCGCCCGCACGATGATGAGACGCCTGTCGCCAAGAACTTACTGCACCCTCGCCTAGTGGTTTTCGATGTCGTGTACAATCCTAGGCGCACGAGGCTGTTGCGCGAGGCGGCCTCGCTTGGCTGCCGGACAATCTCGGGCGACTGGATGTTGGCCTTTCAAGGAGCCAAGGCGTTTGAGCTTTTCACGGGGCGAAAGGCGCCCTTTCAGACAATGCTGGCCGCGCTTAGGCGGAGGTTGCGATGAACATCACGCTCGTTGGCTTCATGGGAACGGGCAAGAGCTCGGTGGGTCGGCTGCTGGCCAAAAGGCTCGGCATGCGCTTTGTAGACACCGACGCCATTATCGAGAAGGAAACGGGCGCCTCCATCAGCGAAATCTTCGCAAAGCACGGCGAGCAGAAGTTCCGCGACATAGAACGCGATGTGGTGAGGCGCGTGGCGCTTGAGGATAATCTTGTAATATCGGCGGGTGGCGGCGTGGTGCTGCGGAAGGAAAACATCGATGACCTGAAGAGGAATGGGCCCGTGATATGCCTCACCGCGACCCCCGAAGAAATTTGGGCACGCGTGAAGAAATCATCGCATAGACCGCTCTTAATGGTGAGCGATCCGCTAGCCAGAATACGAGAGCTCCTCGCGGCCAGAGAGCCCGCATACGCGCTCGCCGATGCGCAGGTGGAAACGACCGGCATCTCCATCGCTGAAGTTGCTGAGAAGGTGATGGCGGCCGTGGAGAGATGGAAGGCGGAGAGGGGAAAATGAGGAAGGCGGTTGCGCTACTGCTCGCGCTGGCGCTCGCTCCGTATGCCGAATGGTGCGAGAGCATTGAGGTTCATTACTTTGATGCCAAGTTTCTTCCCGTTCCGGATGCCATCGTCTGGGCAAAGTTTCAAAAAAATGACTATCATGCATTGGACGGGTGGATAAGCGCGAGGACAAACCTCAGCGGCATCGCGCGGCTGGTGGCCTGCGACTATGTCCCCTCCACCAGCGAGAACAGAACGTATTTCATCGGTGTGACCTCACCATTCGGCGACAGCGAAGTGAGAAAAACGCACGTGGGGGAAAACCCAATAGGTGCTGGCGGTGCTCACAGGGAGGATTTCTTTCTTACATATGCGCTTTCTGACATCCGCGTGCGCGCGCGGCATGTTCACGGCGAGCCACTCGCCGGGGTGAGGCTGAGCATGGAAAGGCCATACGCGGCCGAGCGCATCACAGATAGCAAAGGACTAGCGCTTTTCCGTCTCAAGCCAGGCCTGCCATTCACAATAATTGGCCACTATCACGATGTGCCGGCGAATGTGAGTGGAAGGGTGGAAGGCGATGCTCTCATCGAGCTCGTTTTCAGGGTTTTCAACAACACGCTTGATGTTCTCGTGTTGGATGTGGAAGGCGCGCCCATCAAAGGTGCTAGGCTCGAGCTCTCCTATCACAACACGAGCCAGAGCGCGCTGTCAGATGAGGCTGGCTCTGCGAGATTTTCTGGCATAACGAGCGACAACGTCACACTCACGGCATCCTACAGGGGGGTCACAGCCTCAAAAAGCATTCTTCTCAGCGCCACGCGCTCTGCCGTCAACCTGACGCTCGACCGCAATCCCCTGCGCGCCAACGTGACCTCGATCAAGCCCGTGACGAATTCTGTCTGCTTACAGTTACTTGTCACTGCGGAGGCATTCGACCCGCGGTCAAACGCCAGCGAGCTCAACGTCTCTTTCCATTATTTAGTTGACAACAATCTTTTCACGCAGAATCTCTCCCATGCAGGCAATAACACTTTCAATGGGAGCATCAACTGCAGCGCGCTTTCCCTGCCCGCCAACATAACCTATTATGTAGTGGCTGCAAGTCCCTGGGATACCGGTCAGAGCGCGCCAGGCACGCTTTTGGTAGCTGCCTCGACGCAACCTCCTGTTTATATAGAGGACGTGTCGACCAGCGGTCCGATTGAAGAAGTGGTGGAGATCGCGTTCATAGGCTACATAACACGCAACGCAATGAACTTGCTACTGGGCGCGATCATACTCATCAGCGTCATCACGCTCATCGTGCTGTTTATAATAACGCTTTTTGGAAAAGGTAAGAAACAAGAGGAGGAGCTCCTGCCTCCTCCGCCTCCGCCAAAGCCGCTCTCGCGCTCGGGCATGGAAGCCCCGGAGGAAGGACAAAAGCCTGCGTAAAATTGTTATATTTGCTTATTCAAAATTCATCCTATGGCCACGATTGTCTAGTGGCAGGATGGCGGGCTGTGGCCCCGCAGGCGTGGGTTCGATTCCCACTCGTGGCCTACCGAACCGCGGGAACCTACGGTTCCCCCAGTTCCAGGTTCCTCCTGACCCCTATCAGAACCGCCAGCGCGGTTCCGATACCTCCAGCAACCATTTTCCATCAATGCTTTATCCGAGGGGGGAAGGTCTAGGACGAAGGGGGGACACTTCCCCCCTTTGTCTAGGGAAGGTCTAGGACGAAGGGGGGACACTTCCCCCCTTTGTCTAGGGAAGGTCTAGGACGAAGGGGGGACACTTCCCCCCTTTGTCTAGCGGGTAACTCGAAATCCTTTAAAATCCAGCCTACGTAGTCTATTCTGCGACCAGTGAGGACATGCTTTCCAATAAAGCAGTGTGCATCAGCATTCCAGGCGACAATCCGAATTATTTGAGGATACTGCGTGCGGTGCTCGAGTCATTTGATGGCGAAGTGGAGTTTCACGTGAAATGCAAGGATGGCATGCACTATTATCTGGTGTGGCCAAAAGAATAAACCTATAAACCTTGAATGCATGTGCTCTTCGATGGTCGACAGGGAAGAATTCAACACCGCGCTCAACCAAGCGCTCTCTGCGGCGGCACCAAGCGAGCTGGAGGAGCCGCTTTCGAAGATAAGCGAGTTGGGGATGGTAAGACAGGCCGTGGAGGCTTTCCTTGCCGAGCTCAAAAACAAGGATCCTTGGATAAGGCACAATGCGGTTGAGGCGCTGGGCAGGCTTGGCCTCAAGCACGATGTTGTCAGGGAGGCGGTGCCCGAGCTCATCGAGGCTCTCGCCGACCCGCTTCTGCGGGCCGATGTAGCACGGGCGCTCGGCATGATCGGCGATGAAAGGGCGGTTCCTGCGCTCATCGAGTGTCTGAACGATGGCAACAGGGAAGTGCGCGGCAATGCGACTGAGGCGCTCGGCTACATACGTGATAGGCGGAGCGTTCCGGCACTCATCGAAAAGCTCAGCGACGAGAACGCTCGGGTTCGCTTCAGCGCGGCGCTTTCGCTGGGCAGAATCGGCGACGCGCGCGCGCTTCCAGCTCTCAGGAAAGCGCTGCTGGAAGACCCCGATGTCATGGTACGCACCTATGCGGCGGCCAGCATTGGCGTCATAGGCGATCTGACCAAAGACACCAGTGGTGCGCCTGCCCTCATCAAGGCCCTGCGCGACAAAGAAATCGAGGTTGTGCGGACTGCGGCGAGCTCTCTCGGCAGACTTAAGGACGAGGGTGCCGTTGTGCCGCTCATCGCGCTGCTGAGCCATGAAAATAAATTCGTGAGAAGCGATGCCGCCTGGGCGCTTGGGTTAATAGGGGACCCCTCAGCTTTGCCCGCGCTACGCGCGAGACTCAATGACGAGGATGAGATGGTGAGGGGAAACGTGAAGCTGGCGATAGAGAAAATAGAGAGGGGGAGATGATGCCGCTCATCACCGAAGAAGAGGAGAAGAGGCTGTTCGAGAAGCTCAAAGCTTACTATGAGCGGCTGTATGGGATTCCCTTTAGGGCCGAAAAGACCATTCTGACGCCTGCCGAGATAGGCGAGCTGCACTATACCTATCCGGGCGAAGAGGTCGAGGCGACTTTTGAGGAAAAAGTCGCTGACATCGAGGCCGCGCTGAGCGCGGGCTACAACGTGCCCGTAATCATACTCAGAAAAGAAAAACAGGGTAAAAACATCATCCTCGATGGCCATCGGCGCTTGCGCGTGGCCTGGCGCCGGCGTATCCCCTGGCCGGCCTTCCTTCTCATTCCTTTGAAAGAGATCGATTTCGCCATAGAGAAGACGATCACAGGAAAAATAGGGGAGCTCTGGAAGAGCTAGTAAAATTTTAAATCATGCACGCCTAATTGTCATGGGATTTTTCAGTTCTGACACGGGTCGTGCCATGCGCGTTGTGATGAAGTTTGGAGGTTCCTGTCTGAGCTCCAATGAGGACATCAACAGGACGGTGCGCATCGTGCGCGAGCACGGAAAACCTGTGGTAGTGCTCTCTGCGCTTAAAGGAGTCACCGACGAGCTCATAGCGCAGGAAAAGAGCGCTCTGGCCGGAAGCTTTGACCTGGAAAAAATTGAAGAGGTTCACAGGCGCGCTCTCTCGGGGCTCAAGCCCGAGACGCAGGTGAAGGTGAACAACACCATTCATGCGAAGATAGAGGAGTTGCGCAAGCTCTACACCGCCATCTCCTATTTGGGGGAAGTCACTCCCCCACAGCACGATAGAATAGTATCATTCGGAGAACGCGCCGTGATCGAGATAGCCGCTGCCTATTTCAACGAGGCGGGCCTCCCCGCAGTCCCTCTATGGGGGGCAGAGGCGGGCATCGTGACGGATGAGCGTTTCGGCGATGCCACCATCCTCGACGAGAGCATCCAACTGGTGAGGCAGAAACTCCCGCACGACAAGATACCGGTTGTGGCGGGCTTTGTGGGCGTGACAAAGGAAGGCCAGATAACCACTCTCGGAAGGGGAGGCAGCGACTACACCGCGACCTTCATAGCCGCAGCGCTGGGAAGCGAGTGCATACTCTGGAAGGACGTCGATGGGCTGATGACTGCTGACCCAAAAATGGTTCCAGAGGCGAAAGTGGTCAAGAGGATGAATTATCTCGATGCCATGGAGATCGCACACTACGGAAGCAAGGTGATTCAGGAGAAAAGCATCATGCCGGCGATGATTCACAAAGTCCCAATCCGCATCCGCAACGTGAACGAAAAGGGCGAAGGCACGCTCATCTCGCAGGAGGTTGGTGATTCGATCGTGGTCAGCACGGTGAAGAATGTTGCCATCATCGATCTGCTGGGTTACACGGGTATGCTCGATGTGTTGTCGTGCATACTCCAAGAGCTGTCCAGAGAGGGCATCTATCCTCTGCTCATCACGGAGAGCAGCGCGTGCGGCGAGGTGAGCATAGTCGTTGAGGAGGGAAAGGCCAGCAAGATAGAGAAGGCTGCCAAAGCCCTCATGATAGGAAAGAAGATGACTGTCGATAGGGGGCTCGGTATGGTGAGCATCATCGGCAGCATCATGCGCGGAAAGGTCGGAACCGCCGCTGCAGTGTTCGACTGTCTGGCGGATGAAAAGATAAACATCATAGCCATCTCGCAGAGCGCGAGCGAGAGGAGCATCAGCGTGGTCATCGAAGGCGATAAGGTGCAGAAGGCCGCCCAAGCGCTCCACAGGAAATTCGTGAAATAATCAACGGAGTTTTGCGCCCAGACCCGTATACCTCGCTGCAATTTTCTCGCCTATTTTTTTTGCATCCGCATCGGCAAAAATGTGAAAGCGCAGCGTCACGCTCTTGCCTTCCTTGAGCGGATAAGTGTCTATGACATCTACCTTGAGAATGTCCTCGTCAATTCCACTGCCGGCTGCCCTCACGGCCTCGGGCTCGCATGATGGGAACAGAAAGGAATAATCTCTGTAAGTTGCTTTCTTCATTTTCCACGCCCGCAACTCATCATCCCCGAGC
This sequence comes from Candidatus Micrarchaeia archaeon, assembly GCA_038890815.1. GTDB lineage: Archaea > Micrarchaeota > Micrarchaeia > Burarchaeales > JACRGF01 > JAWAFC01. The sequence goes on from JAWAFC010000010.1 coordinate 33,290, forward strand.
ACGCGCACGTTGGCCAGCTTGAGGGTTTTCCTCTTTTTTCCTTCCAAAATTTCCACCGTATCTGCTGTGACATTTTCCAGCCTGCCATAATGCACCGCCCGCGAGTAGATGTTTTCCAGGCCAACGTATTTCCCGATGCTGGCCCTCAGCGCGTTGAGCTCTGCATACAACGCCCTAATTGCTTTATCGCTCTTCGCCATGCCCTCCTCCAGATTTCCATAATTCTTGGCCGCCTCACTCATAAGGCGGATGAACTCCGCCTTATCCCCCCTCTCAACAATATCCCGTAGCCTCATGGCCTGCTTGACGAACGTAGCCCGCACATCCTTAGAAAATGGGTTGTGCATTTGGATGTCGGCATAGAGATGCGGATCCTGCCCCATGATCCTCGCCACGAGGTCCATGGTCAGCTCGTACACGGGCGAGGCGAATTTTCGCGAGGCTTTCACATTGACCCCAAGCTCTTTCAGCGTGGCAGCGGTCGTGATGTAGGAGAAGTGCGTAAGCGCCTGCACAACGGCGACCATCCTGTCGTGTTCCTCCGGGGTGGCCTCCACGATGCTGGCCCCCTGCTCGGCAAAGAACGCCCTTATTCTCTCGAACCTCTCGCCCTTCCTGATGGGCGTGAACACTACCATCTGCCCCTCAAGAGAGGCGATCCTTGGCCCGTGCATGGGATGGCAGCCGACAACCTCCTCGCATGCAGCCTTGCTCATCTCCCTGACTGCCTCTGTTTTGACGCTCGTGAAGTCCATGAGCAGGCATTCCTTGCGGAGATGTGGCAGAAGCTCCCGGATCACCCCCACGGTCTCAGAGATGGGCACGCTGATGATGAGCACGTCGGCGCGCACAGCGGCCTCTTTGTTCGAGCCCGCCAGCTCTATCCCGAGCTCGCTGGCAACTTTTTGGGCCTTCGCGACATCGGCATCGGCGATTATCACGCCGAAGCCCGCTTCTTTGAACAGCCTGGCGTACAGCGAGCCGAGCGCGCCCGCGCCACCCACGATGGCAATGCGCATGCAGGTAATTTGCAGGAGCAATTTTTAAATGAGGGGGTAGAAGAGGAGATGGTGCGCGTCGCCTTCGCTCAGACAGACCCAAAGCTTCTTGCGGTTGAGGAGAATATAGCCCGGGCGCTCGCGCTCATCCGGAATGTCCGCGCCGATCTCATCGTGCTTCCGGAGCTATTCAGCACAGGGTACAATTTCAAGAGCAGAAGGGAAGTTGCGTCTGTTGCCGAAGCGGCCGGTGCCGGGCCCGCCGGCGAGGCCCTCCTTGCCGAAGCGAGGCGCAGAAACTGTATGATCGTGGCGGGCTTTGCTGAAAGACAGCAGGGGAAGCTTTTCAATTCTGCCCTCATCGCAACGCCAGAAGGCTTCTCGGTCTACAGAAAAACTCATCTTTTCGGCCGCGAAAAGCTCCTATTTTCTCCGGGCGATACGGGCTTTCGTGTGGTCGAGTGGAGGGGCGCGCGCATTGGCGTGATGATTTGTTTTGATTGGTTCTTCCCGGAGTCAGCGCGCACGCTCATGCTGAAAGGCGCCGAGGTAATCGCGCATCCGGCCAACCTCGTGCTACCGTGGTGCCCCGAGGCCATGCGCACGAGGTGTCTCGAGAACATGGTGTTTGCAGTGACCGCAAGCAGGGTGGGCGCTGAGCGTGGCCTGCATTTTATCGGCCGCTCCCAGATTACTGGCACGCAGGGCGAGGTCATCTATAGGGCGAGTGCCAACAGGGAGGAAGTCCGCGCTGCCGAGATAGACCCGAAGAAAGCCAGGGACAAGAGGATCGGCAAGCACAATCACATCATCAGAGACAGAAGAGAGGAGCTCTACCATCCGTAATTTCTAGCTCTAGACATCTCGAACGCCTGCATCGCCGCGAGAATGTTCTTTGTGAATATTGAGGGCATTGCCAACAGCTTCAGTCCGCACACAAACTTGTCCAGCAGGCTCATGCGCGAAAGTTCTTTTGGGAGTGCATTGCCGATTGTGTTCAGCTCATCCTGGCTCAGCGCATAGAAGGCGCGCTTTCCCACTAACATCTTGGCATAGTCAGGGAACTCGCTTTTCCAAAGCCTCTCATAAAGCCTCAAAATGTTCTGCGTTGTGTCATGCCTTCTCACCGCCTGGGCTGCCACCTCGGCAGCGAGCTCACCACTCTTGAGCGCCAGATGCGTCCCACCCTCAAAAAGCGGAGATGTGAAGCCCGCGGCATCGCCCACCAGCAGCAGCCCATCGCCGTAAGTTCTCGCCGAAGGGCCCGAGGCAGGGATGAGACCGCCGAACGTCCTCTCCACACTTTTGTTTTCCCATGCCATGGATGAAATGAACTTATCCAGATACCTCTTTGCATTGCTCTTGTCGGTCGTGACCAGACCAACGTTTGCTTTTCCCTCCCCTTTCGGAATCATCCACAGATAGCCGCCAGGCGCGAGCGCGGGCCACAGATAAAAGTCGAGATACCCATCGGTCGGAATGCCGGCCATCCTATACTGCAGGCCGACTACAGTCCCGTGCGGGGGATTCAGTCCAAGCTTTCGCGAGGCAAATGCCTGCACTCCACTCGCATCGATGAGCAGCTTGGCTTTGAACTCGGCGCCCGAGGCCGCTGAAACCACCCAGTGGTCGATGTGCCTTTCCAACCCATCAATCTTCATCGGGAAGGCCAGCTTTGCGCCGGCGGCTTGTGCCTCGCTCGCCAGCCAGGCCTCAAATTTCTCTTTGTTCAGCACGAAGCCGGGCTCGGTGAGCACGCTTGCCGAGTGGTTCGGGAAAATTACACGCACGCCACGCACGCGCATCGCGATCGCTTCCTGGGGGAGTTTGAGCCTGAACTTCTCGACCGCCAGCGCGCTGAGGCACTCCCCACAGTGCACGGGTTCGCCTATCCTCGGATGCTCCTCGCAGAGCAGCACGCTCAGGCCCTTCCTTGCGGCGTGCAGAGCCGCTGAGCAGCCCGCGGGGCCCGCGCCCACCACGAGCACGTCGTACAGCTCCATCGGATTACCCCAACATGGCACGAGCTGTGGCAATTGCGCACACGCCAATCAGTATGCATGCAAGTTGGGCGAGCGATTCCTTCAGTGTGCTCGTTTTGTGCAGTTCTGGAAATAAGTCAGCGCCTGCAATGTAAACAAAGCCTCCGGCCGCAAACGGCAACATGAGGTTGGCAAAAGTCTGAGCGTGCTGCGTCAGGAAGTAGGCGCTCACCGCGCCGACCACCGCGGTGAGTGCGGTCGCAAAATTGTAGAGGATCGCCTCGCGCTTGGTAAAGCCGCCTTTCAGCAGGATGCTGAAGTCACCTATTTCCTGCGGAATCTCATGCACCGCGATGGCGATCGTCGTGGTCACGCCCGTGGCAAAATCGGTGAGGTAGGCGATGGCTATTACCACGCCATCCAGGAAGTTGTGAACAGCATCCCCCAGCAGGTTCATGTAAGCATATTCATGCACCGTGCACTGCCTGTCATGGCAGTGATACCATCTGAGCAACTTTTCGATCGCGAAAAAGGCGATCACCCCGAACAGCGCGAGCGCGAAGTAGCCCTCTCCCAGCGCGGCCTGCGCTTCGGGCATGAGATCCAGAAATGCAGCGCCTAGCAGCGTGCCGGAGGCGAAGCTGACGAGCGCGAGCAAAATCTTCTGAAGCACGGCCTTTCGCAGCGCCAGCAGCGCCACCCCAATAAGCGAAATGAGGCTGACAAAGATGGTTGAAATCAGAATGTGGGGAAGGCTCACGTATGGTATTTTTGAGTAACCATTAAAAAAATGCCCATTCGAGAGGGAAGAAGCGCCTTGGCCGGGATTCGAATTCCCGCGAACCGAAGAAAATTCTCCGGTTCGGCCCGGGCCGCCGGCTTTCCGCCGACCGAATGGCTGCCCCTCCGGTCGGCGACAGGCCGGTATGCTAGTCCACTACACAACCAAGGCGCAATAAAAAAAGGGCCACGAGAAATATTAAAAACTAACCTTCCTCGCCCAGCTTTCCGGTACGCTCCCTTTTCCAAAATGGATTTACCGCAACATTAATCTCCTCCACGAGCTCCTCCATCTTACTACTTTTATCTACCAATTCCTTCACACGGCTTTCGGAAAGGCCAAAACGAAAGGCTCTGGTGAGCTCCCGTTTGAGCCAATCGGGCTCTGAGAATTTGCGCGCCGCTTGAGAATTCCTTTTCAAGAAAGCATGTGCTTTTTGCGCCGCAACGTCGCTCCTCGTATAACTCATGCTATCCCATTTGGCAAAGGTTGATGAGTCCCGCTGGGCGGATTTTCACAGAACCGCGGATCGCCCCGCGGTTCGGTTTGAACCGCCAACATTTCGGTGTCTGCCAGCAAAAAGCGCTGGCCAATCAAGCTACAGCCGAACGCTCTGCCAAGTTGAGCTACAGCGGGTAAAGTAATTATACACGGAGGTATTCTAAAATATTGCGCGCCTGCTGAGGTGGGTGGGCAGCGAAAGCGGCTCAAAAGGCTGGCCCGCGCACTCGGCTGCAATGCGCTCGGCCAGCTCGGACGGCGTCATCTTTTCCTGTTTTCCCGTAGAGCGCACGCGCACGCTGAGAAATCCTCCTTCCACTTCCTTCTCCCCCACCACGGCGATGTAAGGGATCCACGCCTTCTCGGCGTCGCGCACCTTCTTCTGAAGCGTCTCGGCGCGGTCGTCAAAATCAACACGAATATTTTTAGAGGAAAGCTCTGCCAGCAGCTTCTCGCACGCCGCGTTCTGCGCATCGCTCACCGGCAGGAGGCGGAGCTGTGTGGGCGCAAGCCAAACAGGAAATTGAGGTGTCCTGCCCTCGGCGATTCTGCGCGCCTGCTCCTCAAGAAGCGCATAGATGTTGCGGTCTGTGGAGCCAGACAATGAGGCGTGCAGCAGCACAGGCCTCTGCTTTTCGCCCTTTTCGTTCACAAAACTGATATCGTATGTTTCGGCGTTCTCCACATCGATCTGCACCGTGGACAGCGCGCTGGCCTTGTCCAGATTGTCGATGAAGTTGAACTCGAATTTCGTTATGAAATAAGCATACCTTTCGGCAAACATCTCTATGAAGATTGGCTTGCCGAGCTGCCGTGCAAATCCCCCATACCACTCCCTGTTTTCTTCATAAAAGTCCTTCTGGATGCGGAAGGCGGTCTCGAACGGGAGGGCTAGGTCTGCCAGCCACCGCCGGCACAGCTCGAATTGCTTTTCGAACTCATCTTTCGCCTGCTTCAGGTCCCGGCACAGCGTGTGCATGTCGGGCATGGTGAATGCGCGTAGCCTTCTCAGGCCAGCCACCTCACCGCTCTGCTCCCGGCGGAAGCTGTATTTGGTGAGCTCGTATATTTTGAGGGGGAGATTATGGTGGCTGATGACAGCATCACGGGCCAGCAGGAACTGCCCAAAGCATGCCGCGAAGCGCAGAAAGAGCTCCTTGTCCTCGCTCTCTACCACATACTGCCTGGCTGGGAATCTGTCGAGATATTTTTTGAGCGCGGGATGTTCAAAATCGTACATCACAGGCGTCTCGACTTCCATAGCGCCGTAGGAAATGCACAGCTCTGAAACTTTTTTCTCAAGAAGCTTTTTCATGAGCCTGCCGGCCGGATACCAACGAAGATTCCCTGCATCGCTGCCGGGCTCAAACCACGCTATGCCATGCTCGCGCATGAGGCGGATGTGGGGTGGTTCTCTCTCATACGCGCGCATCTTGTGGATCTCGTAGTCAACGAGCTTCTTCAGCTGCGGGAAATTACCGAAATCAAAAGAGTCGGCCGGCACAAGCTCTCCATCGGGCGTGAGAATGAAGTACTCGCTCCCCGCCTTCGCCTCGCTCTGCAGCGCTTTTGAAACGCGCTCTCGCGGTACGCCCTCCCCACTTATTTCCCTCGAGAGCTCGGCGAGCGGGTGGCCTTTGGCCTTCAGGCTGAAGCTCTTGTACCAGCCAAAGGGCGCGCGCGTCACCTCGTACTCCATCTCCTCAAGCAGCGCGGCCACCTGTGCTAGCAGGGCGAGCGCTCTGTCCGGCCGGGCAGGCCTGCTGGTGAGATGTACCCATGGATAGAGCACAACGCGGTCGGCCTTCACCTGTTCGGCCACACCATCGATCTCTTCGGCGGCCCTCGCCGCGGCTGCCTCATCATCCCCCTCCTCCACGGCGCAGAAGGCTACCAAACAATCCTGCACGCGCGTTGCTTTCCCCGGCTCGGCCTCCTCGGCCGCCTTCAGCGCTTTCTGCACTGGCGTGAATTCGATGGAATCGCAGTGAACGGTCACCAGCCTCATAGCATCCCCTTCAGCATTTCGGGGCGCGCCGCGATGTCCTCCTTAACGCAGTTGAGCACGGTGGAGGTGAGCGTGTGTTCAATGCTCGGATTTGAGAGCAGGCGTTTTACAAAAGCATTCAGCTCGCTCATATCTCTGAATTTGGCGAGCACGAGCACGTCCCATTCTCCCGTGATGTCGTACACCGCCATGACGTTGGGCAGTTGTGCGATTTCCTTCTCCACTTCCTCGAGCCTCCCGCCTCGCGCCTTGACGCTGATAGCCACTGTCACGCCGTACCCCAGCTTTTTCAGGTCTATCAGCGGAACGAACCCCTTGAGCACCCCCTCCTCCTGCATCTTCCTCACCCTCATGAGGATGGTGCTGGGGCTGAGCCGCAACGCTCTGGCCATGTCGCGGAAGCTCGCGCGCGCGTCCTGACCCAACAATTCAAGTATCCTTCGGTCGGTTGCATCCAGTTCCATCGAGATAAAAATGGCATCAAACATTTAAATAGGTGGCTCGGTAATTGATATGGTCGCTATGCCACGAAGGGATGCCGAAACAGAAGCAATCGATGAGGAGGAGGAAGAAAAGCCTTCTCCCACCGATGCCAGGACCTATTACCACAGAGGCAATGCCTACTACGAGAAGGGCGACTACGACCGCGCCATAGAAAACTACAACATGGCGATCGTGCTGAACCCGAACTTCAGCGAGGCCTACTTCAACCGCGGCCTGGCCTATTACAACAAGAAGGAGTTCGACAAGGCCATAGCCGACTACACACGCGCGGCCGAGCTCGATCCGCGCAATGCCGTCATCTACAATAACCGAGGCGATGCCTACTACCGCAAGCAGGATTTTGACAGAGCCATTCTCGATTATGATAAGGCCATCAGCCTCAATCCGAGGTACCTCAAGGCATACTACAACAGGGGGCTGGCCTATGCCTGCCAGCAGGACTACGAGCGGGCCATAGAAGACTTTAACAAGGTCATCGAGCTGAACCCGAATTTCGCCGAGGCATGGCACATCCGCGGGCTTGCCTATGACTACATGGGCGATTACGAGAAGGCCATCGCGGATTACGACAAGGCCATCGAGCTCAATCCAAACTTTACCGAAGCCATCAATCACAGGGAGCTGGCAAAGAGCAAACTGGAAAGAGGGGAGGGCGCAGGCGGGGGCACTGGCGTGCCCACGGGCGGCGAGACGGGCGGCACGATCAATGTCGCCAAGCTCATCCAGCGCCCAACCATCACGTTTGCTGACGTGGCCGGCATGGAAAAGGTCAAGGAGGAGATCCGCGATGCCATCGTCTATCCGCTTATGAACCCTGAGCTGGCCCGCAAGTATGGAAAGTTAGGTGGTGGAGGCATCCTGCTGTACGGCCCACCCGGTTGCGGCAAGACCTTCATCGTGAAGGCGGCAGCAGGCGAGGGCAAGTTGGCTTTCATCAATGCCAAGATAAGCGACATACTCGACATGTACGTGGGCAATACCGAGAAAAACATCCACGCGGTGTTCGAGGCTGCACGCAAGAACGCGCCGTGCCTCCTCTTCTTTGACGAAGTCGAAGCGCTGGGAGGCCGCAGGGACCAGATGGGACAGCAGCCCTACCAAAAGATGGCTGTCAACCAGCTCCTCTACGAGATGGACGGCGTAGAGGCGCGCAACGAAAATGTGCTCGTGCTTGCGGCCACTAACGCGCCGTGGGACGTCGACCCTGCCCTGCGCCGTTCAGGCCGTTTCAGCAAGCTCATCTTCATCCCTGAGCCGGACTACAATTCTCGAAAACAGATCTTCCAATTCCATGCGAGGGGAAAGCCCATCGGAAAAATCAATTGGGGGAGGCTGGCCCGTGCCACCATGGGCTACTCCTCCGCCGACATCAAAGCCATCAGCGATGATGCCGCAAGCATTCCCTGGAAGGAGGCTTTCCTGAGCGGTGGCAAAAAGCAGCGGGAAATCAGGATGAGCGATTACCTCACGGCCATAAAGAGAAGGCGTAGCACGCTTGGCCCGTGGTACGAGAGCGCTAAGAAGGAAATCGGCCAGCAGGAGGAAAGGACCATCGTAGACGGCAAGGAGCACATCAAAATTACCGACAGCAAGATGGGGCCTGGCGAGAAGGAACAATTCAGGGACCTTCTCAATTTGATTAACAAAAACAACAAGTGGTACTGGAAGGCCATCAAGTGGTTTGTCAGGAACTTCAGCCTATACATATTCTGATTGGTGTGTGAATGAGAAACATCATCGTGGAGAAGCAGAGCGCTCTCCCCATGGAAAAAAGGCCTGTGGAGTTTGTTGAGCGAAAGGGCCTGGGCCACCCCGACACGCTTATCGACGGCATAGTCGAGAGCGTATGCAGGACGCTCTGCAAGCATTACATTTCAGAATTCGGCACCATAATGCACCACAACGTGGATAAGGGACAGATCTGCGGTGGCATGACAAGCGTGGATTATGGAGGGGGCGTTTTCCTAAAACCCATCTACATTCTCCTGAGCGGGCGAGCGACGAGCGAGATTGATGGTAAGAAAATTCCTGCAATCGAGCTCGCCATCGAGGCTGCGAAAACTTATCTGAAGGAGAACACGCGCTACCTCGATGTGGAAAAAGATGTCCTGTTCGATTCAAAGATCTCGCAGGGCTCGCGCGATCTCGTCGATTTGTTCCTGCGCGCCCCCAAAGTCCCACTCGCAAACGACACGAGCTTCGGGGTGGGCTTTGCGCCCTACAGCGAGACCGAGAGACTTGTGCTTGAGACCGAGAGGCTACTGAATTCCAAGGAATACAAGGCAAAGCGGCCCGAAGTTGGCGAGGACATCAAGGTCATGGCAGTGCGCGAGGGCGATGTCATCAGGCTCACGGTAGCGTGCGCTTTCGTGTCGCGCCATGTAACCGATCTCGCTGATTACATAGAAAAGAAAAAGCATGTTGAGGCCGATGTGCGTGTACATGCGAAAAAAATAACGCGGCGCGAAGTCGAGGTTTTCATCAACACAGCAGACGATTACAAGCGCAACTCAACCTACATCACCCTGACCGGCCTCAGTTGCGAGATGGGCGATGACGGGAGCGTGGGGAGGGGAAACCGCGTGAGCGGTCTCATCACCCCTGGCAGGCCAATGTCGCTCGAGGCGACGGCCGGCAAGAACCCGGTGAACCATGTTGGAAAGATCTACAATGTGCTTGCTCACCGTATGGCGCAGGATGTGGTGCAGCTCTACCCCCAGATAGAGGAGTGCACTATCACCATTCTTTCCCAGATAGGTAAGCCCATCGACCAACCTAAGGCCACGAGCGTAGCCCTGCTCATGAAGAAAGGCGAACGCATTGAGAAAATCCGTTCCAAGGTCAAAGAAGTCATCGATGGCTGGCTCGAGGATGCGCCGACAGTAACCGAAATGATAATCAATGGAGAAGTCACGCTCTTTTAGAGCCAGCCCTCCAGCTTGCTCTGTGCGCCCTTCTCTTTCGCCGCGCTCTCCAGCAACCGCGCGGTCCCCTCCACTCTCTCACGCGCAAATGAGTGTTCATCACACAGAAAGCGGATGATGCCTTCTGCATCGGGCTCGCTCGGCCTAATCTCCACCTCGCTCACCGGGGGATTGAGGAAAAACTCCTCCACAGCGTGCAGGTCTACTTCGGACTCAAAACCGCTCTTGGCAATTACCTCCTCAAGCGAGTTGCATTCCCTCACCAGCTTGAGCGCCTTCTTCGGTCCGATGCCCTTCACCCCCTCGTTGAAATCTGTTCCGATAAGCAGGGCAATCCAGATGAGCTGGCGTTGCGTGATGCCGAGTGCCGTCAGCATGCTCTGGAGGTCGATCATCTCTGGTGCCACCTCGACAAAAATGTTTTTTCTCGGCAGTTTCCTCCGACCGGTTACGGTTAGATTCCTGACCAGCCGTGGTGAGCCGAACAGCAGTGCGTCATAATCCTGCGAGGCGCTGGCAAAAACGACACCACTTTTTGCCATGAACGCAGCCTGCGCCTCCCCCTCGCTCGGCGCCTGCACGACTGGAATCCCCATGAGGGAAAGGAGGTGTTTGGATTCATCAATCATTTCCTCGGTCAGCCTAGAGGTCGCCTGGGCATGTAGCCGTGCGGCCGCAAGGTCGCCCCTCTCCCTGGCTGCATGAAACCTCATCTCAGCTTCCTCTTTCGCCTCCCTCCTTTCTTCGAGGGTGGCGCGCTTGAGAAGGGGCGGTGGTCCATCAAACACAAAAACGGGCTTTATTCCCGAGGCGATGAGGCGCGCGTTGCGATAGAACAGGCCGGAGAGATGGGAAGTGACCCTGCCCTTGTCATCCATGAGCGGCGTGCCATCTTTCTGGCGGATTATTGACAGGAATTGGTAAATAGTGTTGTGCGCGTCTATGGCTATGCTCCTGCCGGAAAGAGTTTCAAACGAGATCGCGTGCCTCGTCGCGAGCACACCTAGGTCAACGCCCGTGCTTTCACCTATTTTTCTTTTTTATCTCGACCACGTCGCCGAGCGTGAGCCCACCTCCTCCCTCTCTCCGCATTACGGGGGCTCCGCTCTCCTGCGTTTCCTCAAGCAAAACTATCCCCAGTTCCCTCTCAAGTTTTCTTGCAGTCGCCTCGCTGGGTAGCGTTTTTCCCTTTTCTATCCTGTCCAGGTAAGAGGCCTTCTCGGCGATTCTCTCAGCAAGCACCTCGAGCGGAAGGTGCGCCCTCTCCCTCGCCTTCCTTATCCTCTCGGCGTAATCCACGACAACCTCCAACTCGCGTGCTGGCTTGAGCGCGCTCTTCGCCGGAGCGGGCCGAGGGTGTAGCTCCGCGATCAGTTTCCCTCCCAGGCTGCATTCCCGGCATACTTTCAGCTTAGCCCTCTCGATGAGTGCCAGCGCGACCGCCTCGCGCTCGCCGCACACCTCACAATTGGCCATGCCACTCCCGATAATAATGTCAAAGTGTTTTAATAATTTGGATTCGTTAAGGGTTGCGGTAAAATGAGGAAAAAGACTCTCGGCCTCGTTATCGTGCTGCTCTCAGTTTTTCTCTTCTATCACACCCTCGCCTCGCAGCTCGGCAGTGTTGCGAAGTTTTTTGTAGCCCTGTTCGTGCTCGGGCTCAGCGGTCTCGCGCTGCAAAGGCTTTACGGGCTGGAGGGCGCGTGGGGCCTGCTGCTCATCAGGGGGAAGAGAGGCCTTGCGCTCATCGACAGGCTTGCCAGGCAAAGCCCGCGCGCCTGGAACGCACTCTCCGATGTCGGCCTCGTGTTGGGCTACGGCGCGAGCGCCAAACTACTTTTCAGTCATCTCTCGTGGAAGACTCTCCTGCCCTCGCTGTTCGCCCTTCTCCTTCTCGCGCTCTTCGTGCTGCCTTCGGTGCTTCCGGTTGCCTTCAGCGTCATAGCCTTTCCCGTGAGCTTTGGCCAGATGACAAGAAGCATGGGCGCCGAAGTTCTCTTTATTCCTATCCTGCTCATGATTCTCGCGGGTGGATTCGCTGCCGCAACGACGCTGGGTCTGATTGCGAATGCCGGCACCATAATCTGGAGCGTGGCGCGCTCACTGCTCGGCGAGCCCGGTGCGCTGGCACGGGCCTCGCCTGGCGCGAGTTTTGTCATTCCAGGAATCAACCTACCACTCATCGAAGGCATCCTCGCCATTGCCATCCTTCTCATCGTACACGAGGTCGCCCATGGCATCGTGGCGCGCGTCGCGCGCATCCGGCTCGACAGCGCCGGCCTTGTGTTCTATGGCATACTGCCCGTAGGCGCTTTCATCGACCCAGACGAGAGGCAGCTCCGGGCAGAAAGGCCGCAGAAGCAGTCGAGGGTTCTGGTGGCGGGCAGCGCTGCGAACTTCTTCACATCGGTGCTTTTCTTCATTCTCCTTGTGGCTTTTCTCTATGTCAGCGAGGGCGCATACGATGATGGCAAAATAATCATAGCGCGCGTGTACGCGAAGAACACAAGCCTGGCCGAGGGGATGTGGCTTAAGGCCATTAACGGAACACCCGTAACAAGCCTCGAGGACTACGCACAGCTGAGAAAGGGCATTGGTCCGAACCAGAGCCTGCTCATCGAGACCGATAGGGGGACTTTCGTAGAGCGCACCGACGCGCACGGCGCTATCGGCGTGCTGCTCATGCGCGCTGTGAAGCCGGGCTGGGAGTGGCTCGGATTCGTCTACAACCTGCTCGCGCTCGCCTTCGTGCTCAACTTTCTCATCGGCAGCGTCAATCTCCTGCCGGTGCCCATGTTTGATGGCTATCGCCTGGCCGAGCTCGCGCTCAACAACAAGCTGCTTGCTCAGGCTCTCGGCGCGCTAGTGGTGCTCTCTTTTCTGCTCAACTTTGTGCCTTGGTTCTGGCAGTGAGCTACACCGCTTCCGACTTTCTTCCCACCACATAGGGGCTGCGTATGCCCGTAAATATGGCGATGGCCTCAACCCGCTGCTCGAACTCCGGATCAAGGCGCGCGCCCCATATCACATTTGCGTTGGGGTCGACCTGCTCGGTAAGGGCCTCGCCAATCTGGTTCGCCTCGCCGAGCGTCAGATCGGGCCCGCCCGTCAGATGCAACAGCACGCCGCTCGCACCAGTGTAGTCGACTTCGAGAAGGCGATGATGTAGCGTGTTGGCGACGACTTCGCTTGCGCGGTTCGGGCCCTTGGCCTCACCCACCGCGATCATGCTCACTCCGCCCCCCTGCATGACGGCCCGGACATCGGCAAAATCAAGGTTGATGAGGCTCGGCATGGAGATCGTCTCGGAAATTCCCCTCACCGCCCTTGCGGTGACTTCGTCGGCGATGTTGAAGGCCTGCTCGATGGGCAGGTTGGGCACAAAGTCGAGCAGGCGGTTGTTGTCAATGATCACTACCGTGTCCGCGCTCTGCCTCAGCGCCTCGATGCCGTCCGCGGCTTTCTGAAGCCTCGCGCGTTCAAGCAAGAAGGGGTAGGTGACCATGGCCACCACGATGGCCCCATGCTTTTTTGCAATTTCGGCGATGACAGGAGCCGCGCCCGTGCCCGTGCCGCCGCCCATGCCGGCCGCGAGAAAGAGAAGGTCGGTATCCCTTAGGGCATCCTCAAGCTCGGGCCTGCTGGCCTCGGCTGCCCTGCGCGCGATATCTGGGAAGCCTCCGGCCCCCAGCCCTCTCGTCACGCTCGCTCCGATGAGCAGGCGCTTGCATTTCTCGTGCATCAGCGTGAGGTGCTTGCTGTCAGTGTTTATCGCGAGCAGCTCGGCCCCCCTTATGCCAGCTCTGGCTAGCCTGTTCACGGTATTGCAGCCCGCCCCTCCCACGCCAGCCACGACTATCCTTGGGGAAATGGTCTGTGCGCGCTCATGCTCCAGCGCGCTCTCAACTAGCGACATGCCTCACCCTTGCGCCGAGCTGGTATAAAAATGTTCCCGCGTTTGGGCGAGGCTGCTTCGAGCATGCTGGCCATGGGAAAGAAGATTTCACTACGCAAGGAGCTGGAATGGAGCGATGAAGCTGCAAAGAAGTACAGTCGTCATTCTCACATGACGAAACACGCTGATTATACGAGCGCTAGCGCTTAGCGCGCTACCGAGCCAGCCTCTGCAAATCCTTGCGCATCACAACAAGCAGCTTCGGCTCCCCTTTTATACCTTGCCAGCTCGCCTGCCATATGTTCAGCCTATTCGTGCCCGGCACATATGGCGAGTAACGGCAGCGTTTGAGGAAGATGTTGAGCATATCGCGATTTGGCTCGAAACCTTCACTCACCAGCTCACAAGCAACCCACAGGGCAGCAGCATAGCGCTCGAGAGAGCAACCCGCAAGGGCAGGCTCCCTCATCACCATCTCCACAACTTCCTCGCGCGTCAATCCAACTTTATTAGCAACCATCATCAATTTTTTCATAACATGCTCATGATCAAGACCAATAAACGGCGGCCATTTGAGAATAATCCTCTTTATCTTCTCTTCCTCCACCCCATAAACTCCAGCTATCTCCTTTATTTTACGCTCATGATCGTGACCAATAAACTGCGGATATT
>JAWAFC010000011.1:0-26486 GCA_038890815.1 Candidatus Micrarchaeia archaeon
TCGCAAAAGCGTTGACGGAAAAAACGAAGAGAGCCCTTCGGGCTCCAACCCTTTTGCTCGCTTCGCTCGCAAAAGCGTTGAGGTTGGTGTGAGGTTGCGAGGTATTGTGTGCCTTTTCTCCCACTCGAAGAACTGGGGTTCGGCGCCTCTGGTGTACCGGTTGTGCCAACCACCGCCGGGCAGCCACGCGCCAGGCGATAAGACCTGAAAGCATCTAAGGTCGAAGCGCCTCTCGAAACTAGGCAGTCCTAGGCGCGCGTAGCAGACGCGCTTGATAGGACGGGGGTGTACGGGGCTAGCTCACGCGAGCCCCTCAGCCCGCCGTCACTAACGCCGATTGCTCGGTAAAAGGGGCCTTTGGTTGTCCCATCAATCATGCGGGTTTCTTACCAAAAAGCTCAGCGATCCTCCCCAGAATCATCTTCTCAACGCCGAACTCGAACTCCACATTTGGCACGAGCGCGACCGCCTTCCAGCCCATTCCATTCTCGAACGCAAACCGCGCGCGGCGATGGCCATCGAGCAGGATGTCCAGCCCATGCCTCGGCTTTCTGAGTATCACGATGGGCGTGTCGTAGCCCCACTTGATGGCCTTCGAAATGGCGATCATCTTCTCCCTCGCGCTCGCCTCCTCCTCCGTGCCCGCATACGTGTAGAGCAGGTTGCCTATCTCCTTTGCGCTCAGCTCAAGCTCCTCCCTCGTGAAATCCACTCCGGGATAGAGCTGCTTGTAATAGGCGATGAGCTTCTCGACAATGCGCGCCTGCTCGGCGCGCGACACAAGCCCCAGCACGCCAACCCTTTCGCCATATGTATTTAAAAAACAGCTCTGCAAAAAAATTGTGGCAGACCAAAAACTGACATCAGCGCAAGAAGCGCAACAACATCTCAAACAGTTAGGAGATTTATATAGGCAAAGAGAAAATCTCAAGGCTTTGCAACTGTATTATTACATGCTTGTGAGAGCAAGCGGCGATGAAAAATACAAAGAAGAATTATCCGAACAAATAAAAAATAATGAGACTTGGAATTCCATCGTAGGGTTGGCAAATAGCCAGCTTGGAGTAAGCAAGCCGACGGATAATAATTATTTTAACCCCACCTACATAAATAGTGTAAAACAAGGGCTCGTAAAAAAATACACCGCCAAAGAGCACCTCGAAGCGATGAAGTACGTCCAAAAAATAGTACCGCAATACGAAGGCGTGCTGAAAGAAATTGAAAAGGAAGAGGAAAAAATCTCTGCTGTTGAGGACTTAGAGGATTTGAAAAAACTTCCGGAAAAGGATCCGCTAAAGGCCAAGCTGTTGCTTTTTCTAATGCTGGAGAGGGGGCGCGAGAATGCGAAATACGCGGAAGAGTTAAAAAATAAATGGAAAGAGTTTACCGACATTGGTAATCAACTTCGCATAGAACTCCCAAAAGATGCAAAAAATGCGGACAAGGCTTTTCAGCGGCCCTTCACGCTGAAGGTGGAGGAAGAGCTTAGGAAAAATTATTCCGCCGAGGATCTACGCAATGCCTCAAAGGCTTTGCAAGAGGAGAAGATGGAGGAGGACATGGCCCGCATTCTCGGCCGCGTTGTGCGGGCCAAGGAGAAGGAAGAGGAAAAGGCAGCCAAGCCAAGTTTTTGGGCGCGCTTTGCGGATGTGGGCAAGGTATTTTTGAATGCCATTGCTCAAATCGCAACTGCCACGCTCTCAATGTTTGCATTTGGTGGGGCTTTTTGGGTGCTGGCGTCAGTTTTCAAGCTTTCGGCGATGGCGGGATTGTTGGCCGTCATCGGCGGCTTGCTCGGCTACTTCATCGGTTTTTTTGCATACGACAAGTTCGACCCGTTGAAGATGAAGGGTGGCGAAACGGCTGGTAAAAAAGAGGAGAAAAAAGAAGAGAAAAAAGAACAACCACAGACGCCAAAGGAAGAGGAAAAGGAAGGCCAGCCACCGACGCCACCACCGACGCAGTGAAGAAGGGCAGAAAAAGCTGAAAAGCCTGGCAAAATTTGTGAATGGATAGGGCTTTGATTTGATTGCAGTGGAGGGAGGCAAGCTCGTGATGATAAACAAAGTCCCGCAGTGAGCCGCTTTCTTTTTATTTCTTGCTGGGAATAGCTTGTTGGAGGTGTTTTTGATGGCTGATGCGAAGCTCATCGAGCTGCTCAACAAGGCGCTGGCTATGGAGTACCAGGCCATCATTCAGTACAGGACGCACGCCGAGCTCATTGCCGGCGAGACCTATGAGCCGGTCGCCGCGCGGCTTAAGGAAGTGGCGAGCGACGAGGAGAAGCATGCGGACATTCTGAGGGTGAGGATAAGCATGCTGGGCGCCGTTCCGGCCACCGTTCCCGAGAAGGTCGTGGTGGCCGACAAGATCCCCGAAGTGCTCAAAGTGAACATCAAGGCAGAGCGCGATGCCATTGCGGTCTATAGGCAGATCCTGCCGTTGTGCAAGGGGAACGAGATTCTCGAGCACGCGATAAGGCACATCCTCATCGATGAGGAGGAGCACACCGAGGAGTTCAGCCAGCTGCTTGGGGTGCAGGGCGAGATAAAGTACCAATAGCTATTTGCCGATGTGTAGCCGCACACCCCTTTCGTCCCGCGTGATGGCCACATCAATGTTCTCGCTGCCGAGCAGCGCGCGCAGCTCCTCATAGGTGTAGGCGCCCACCTCGAGCACTCCGCCTGCTGGCAGAGTCTTCCCCCCGAGTATCCCCTCCCTTTTCCTAAGGATGTTCGCGGTGGGGATGAGGGTGAAGACAAGCCGCAGCGGTTTTTCAACAGCGCGGCTGGCCTCAAATATATCCTCGATGCCGAGCTCGAGCTGTGCCGCCTTTCTCTGGTAGATGAAGGGCAGCACGCGCTCGAACTCATTGCTCACCTCGCTGACAATGAGCTGCACCTCATTCTTGCGCCCGCCAACCACAAACTCGCCCCTTCCCAGATAGCCCACAAAGCCGTGCTTCGAGTCCCACTCGCTGACCTTATCCTGCAATATCTGTGAAACGAGGCGCACGATGGCTTTCGCCTCGCCCTCCCCGAAGTTGCGGGCATGCTCGTCGAGATTCTCTATTCTCAGGTTGTGGAACTCGAAGTCCTCGCGCAGTCCTCTCTCGAGCGCGGCAGTGATGCGCCGCTCATCGGGGAGCTCGGTGAGCGGGTCGAACCGACTGCCCTGCTTTTTGAGGAAGATGCGCACAAGCGCGCGCAGCTCGGCCGGGCTGAATGGCTTGCGGATGTAATAGTCGGCGCCCAGCCGCATGCCCGCGAGCCTGTTCTTGGCCGCATCGGCGGCCGAAACGATGATGACCACGATGTGCTGCGTCTGCGGGTTCTCTTTGATGTGCCGGCAGAGCTCGAGGCCATCGGCATCGGGAAGCATGAGGTCGAGTATGACGAGGTCCGGCCTGAACTCGGCGAGCGCGGCGAAGGCCTCGCGTGCCGAATAGGCCTGCCTCACCTCAAAGCCCTGGCCAACCGTAAGTCGCATGAGGTTGTTGATGTTGGCATCATCCTCAACTATCAGCACGCGTTTTGGCGCGCCCACCGCCAGCGCGTACCACGCCGTCATCCCGCCGACCTGCCTTGCCTCAACCGCGCCGGCCTGTTGCAGTCTGGCGAGTGCCGCCCGCGCATCCTCGAGGCTCACCCCGATGGCGCTCGCCAGCTCCTCCTCGTTCGCCCCTGCAGCCCCCTCGAGCGCGCGCAGCACTCTCGCCTCTAACATGACTGGAGATTCGTTCATGGTCGCCACCCAAACGCTTGAGGCAAAGGGATATTTATACCTTGCCCTATGTTTTTGTGCGCGACCAGCAAGGCAGAGTGAGCTTAGCCGAGAGAAGTGCACTGGCCGAGCTCGCCGCCCTCGCGGCCGCCATTGAGGGAAAGGACGAGCAGGGTGTGCTGGCAGCCTTCTGCGAGTTTGCCCAGAGAGCTCTCTCCTCCCGCGTGCTGCTGGCCTGGAAGGAAGGTGGGGGGGTGGTGGCCAAAGAGCCGCGCTCCGGTGTGGTGAGGAGATTTGAGCTCTATAGCCTGATGGGGCGCGCGCTCGAGGGCAAAGCGGTGGTTGACAATAGGCTCGGCCGGTATGGCGAATGGCATGATGGCAGGATTTTCTTTGAGGAGGGCGCAAGGTCGCTGTTCGCCGTGCCCATAGATGGCAGAGCGCTGGTGCTGCTATCGAACATGGAGGGGGCTTTTGGCTCTGACAAGGCCGAGCTCGCCGCCCTCGCCGCCCGCCTGCTCGCGCTCGCGCTCGAGCGCGCCCGCCTGTTGGAGGAGGGCAGGAGGGCCGGCGCGCTGCTCGCCACCTCGCTCTCTGGCATGGGGCCGGCCCTGTTTCTCGACAGCACATGCCACATAATCGCGGCCAGTGCCTCGGCGCTCGCGCTGCTCGGCCTTGGCTCACTGACAGGGCAGAGCGCGCTCCCCCTGTTGCGCGATGAGAGGGCAAGGCTCGCGCTCGCCGCAGCGCTGCGCAGCGGGGAGGAGCTGGCGGTGGTCACACAGCTGGCGCCCGCGCAGCGCACGGCATTGCTCTTGCTGAAGCATCCGCCCAACACGGGCATCTCGCTCATGTGCATCGAGGACATCACCGAGGATGCGGCCACCGCGGCGAGCGCTGCAGAGGTGGTCAGGGGCTCGCCAGACATACTGCTCGCGCTCGATGAGAGGGCGCACATCACATTTCTCGCTGGCAATACCGCACCGCTCGCGCCCGGCGAGCTGGCCGGGCAGAGCTTCTCCTCGCTTGTGTTTCCGGCCGATCAAAACACCTGGGCCGATGCCATCAGGGAGGCGAGGGAGAGAGGGCGCGCGCTCGCGCGCCTGCGCCTCGTGTGCAGGGGCGAGCCGAGGTTTTTTGAGCTCTCGCTCTCCCCCCGCCGTGGAGGTGGTTTTTATGGCGTGTTGCGCGCGAGCGAGGGGCGCGGCAGCGCCGAGGAGCTGGCCACCCGTCTCATAGCCAGCTCATCGGATGCCATATATGCATTCGATGCCTATGGCGTGCTGCGCTCCTGGAATAAGGCCGCCGAAAGGCTGCTGGGCTATTCCGAGAGAGAGGCGCTGGGCAGGGATGTGCGCTCGCTCTATCCGCCCGAGCGTGTTGGCGAACTCGATGCCCTCATCCGCTCGCTGGCCGGGGGTGGCGAGGCAGTACAGCTCGAGACAGAGAGGGTGGGCAAGGGGGGCAACAGGGTGTTCGTGCATTCCACACTGCTCCCCATCATTGAGGGTGGGCGCACGACGGGCTACGTCGAGGTGCTGCACGATGTCACCGTGCTCAAAAAGATGGAGGAAATGGAGAGGGCCAGGAAGAGGCTCGAGGAAACCAACCGCAAGCTGTTCGAGCGCGCCGAGGCGCAGAGCGCATTCATAAGCAATGTCTCGCACGAGCTGCGCACACCACTCACCAGCATTCATGGCTATGCCAGCCTTTTGCTGGATGGCACGCTGGGCCCGCTCAGCGAAGCCCAGCGCGAGAGCATCGCAGTCATCGTCAATGAATCGCAGAGGCTCACGCGCCTCATCAACGATGTGCTGGATCTCAGCAAACTGGACAGCGGGCGGTTCAAGCTCAATTTCAAGGAATTCGATGTGCATGAGCTGGAAGAGAAGTGCCGCCCACTGTTGCCACTTGCCCAAAAGAAGGGGCTCTCTGTGCAGTGGCAGATAGCCCCAGATGTCGGGCCGGTGATCGCGGACCCGGCCAGGATCGCGCAGGTGCTCATCAATCTCATCAGCAATGCCATCAAATTCACCGAGCGTGGCGGAGTGACAGTCAAGATTTTCAGAAAGAGCCGGCGCACGCTCCAGTTTGAGGTCATAGACACCGGCATCGGCATTCCGGCTGAGGAGAGGAAGAACATCTTCAAGAGGTTCTATCAGGTGAGGAGGGAGCCTGGCAAGGTAGAGGGCACGGGGCTGGGGCTGAGCATAGCTAAGGAGATAGTCAGGCTGCATGGCGGAAAGCTCGATTTTGACAGCGAGGTCGGGAAGGGCAGCAGGTTTTATTTCACTCTGCCGGTGGCGCCAAAAAGAAGGAAACTCATCTCCTCGCCCGCACCCGCTTCCTCTGTCGCCGAGTCCGTCGGGGCGCACGGGCGGGCATAGCGCGCAGCCTCCGCGTGAGCTCCTCAATCACCTCATCTGTCTTTTTAAACTCGACGCCAGCCTTTGTCATCTCGGCAATCGCCTTCTCCCCCCCTGCCTCATCGACGGGCGCTATGGCATCCGACACAACGATAACCTTCTTCCCCATCTCCCTGAGCCCCAGCGCGGTTGCCTTCACACAGTAGTCCGTGGCAACCCCGAATACAACGAACTCATCGAAGGCCTCGAGCACAGGTCTGGCATACGGATTGTCAAAACACGAATAGACGATTTTCTCGAAATAAACCTCAGTGCTCCGCCTCAGCGCGCGGACCCTCTCCTCCTCAAGCGGCTCGGTGTCTGCGACGTAGATGGGGTTGTGTGGCTTGGTTGCGGCTATCTTCTGGTGGCCTGGCGTGCCCTTGATGCAGTGGTCGGGAAATGGCCCTCCCCAGCGCTTGAGCTCGTTCTGCTCCTTTTGCCTGTGCGCCTCATCTCCATAGTGCGTATCCACCGAGCCGAACAGCGGTATGCCGTGCTGCCGCGCAAAGACGACGAGCCTTCTGAAATTTCCCTCCAGCCTCTCGCTTCCCTTCACATACAGCGCTCCACGGGGGTTGATGAAATCCTCCTGCGTGTCGACATCGAAAAACGCAACCTTCATCCCCTCACCCCCAGCTCACTCCTCAATGTGCGTACAAGCCTCTTTAGCTTATCGCTGAGCCTCACAGGATATGGAGCTGGCCGCACGAGCCTCCTGCATCCGGCAGGCAGTGCGGCGAGCTGCGCCTTGGCGCGCGCCTGAATTTCTGCAAGCGTTGGGAGCTCGCCCACCACCCTGCCATCGGCCATCACCCTCTCAAGCAATGGCTCTCCCTCAAGCCTTTCATCCGCCAACCCTATCACATCGCCCACAAACTTCCCCCCTTTCTTTCTTCTCCAAACCTGCTTTCTGCCAGGCAGCGTCACCTTGTGCTTGCTGAGCTTCATGCGCGGCCCTGCCTCATCCTCGCACAGCTTGTAGATGCCATTCAATGCCGGCGCATCGCGGCTCGTGCTCATCTCCGTGCCAACCCCAAAGGCATCGATGGGCGCGCCTGCCCTCACCAGCCTGTCGATGATGTACTCATTCAGATCTCCGCTCGCAAAAATCTTCACATACCGCAGCCCGCTGGCATCGAGGATTTTCCTGACAGCCCTGCTCAGGCTCGCCAGATCCCCGCTATCAATCCTCACCGCCTGCAGCCTCCTGCCCTCACGCTCCATCTCCTTGGCGACCTCGACAGCGGCCCTGGCTCCGGCAAGCGTGTCGTATGTGTCGATGAGGAATATGCTGTTGTTCGGGAAAGTGCGCGCGAATGCCCGAAAGGCATCCTGCTCGGTTGCAAAGGACTGCACAAAGGAATGCGCGATTGTGCCAGATACCGGAAGGCCCCAAATCTTTCCCGCCAGCACATCGCTCGTGCCCGCGCATCCACCGATGAATGCCGCCCGCGCGCCCTTCACGCCGGCATCAATGCCATGCGCGCGCCGCAGCCCGAATTCGATGACCGGTCGCCCCGCTGCCGCGCTCACAACGCGCGCGGCCTTTGTGGCGATGGTGGTCTGAAAGTTAAGTGCATTGAGCACGAATGTCTCAACCAGCTGCGCCTCAATGCGCGGCGCGCTCACTCTGAGCAGTGGCTCGTTGGCAAACACCACCGTGCCCTCAGGAACAGCCCAAACCTCCCCGCTGAACCTGAACCTCTCGAGAAATGACAGAAAATCGTCGTCAAACCTTTTGAGGGAATCAAGATAGCACAGCGCCTCCTGCGAGAATCGCGCCTTCTCGAGGAATGCCAGCACGGTTTCGAGGCCCGCCGCGAGCAGAAAGCCCCTGTTTGGGGGCATCTTTCTGACAAACATCTCAAAACTGGCGCGCTCGTTGCGCCCGCTGCGGAAATATGCCGCGGCCATGGTCAGCTCGTAGAAGTCGGTGAGCAGTATGATGTCATTCTCCGTTGCCAGCCCAAGCCGCGCTTTCATACCCTCAGCCCCATCCGCACTGCAAACCTCCGAATCCTGCTCAGCGGGTTTGGCCTCCAGGCCGCGACAAACTTCTTCTTGCGGATGCAAGCCAGTATTTCATCCTCGTGCGCCCCGCAAGGCATCACCGTGAAAGCCTCGCCCACCTCGAACGCTGTGTGAGCATCGCTGCCCCCAACCCCCACGGGCACTTTCATCATCCCCACCACATTGCCCAGCACCGCGCTGCCATTGAATTTTTCTATTGCATCAACGCCGGCAGTGAGGGCGAGCTCACCGAGCGAGTGCCTGCCCATGGCAAAGGGATGCGCTGCGATGCTCACGCCGCCCTCCTCCCTCACGCGCTCGATAAGCTCATGCACATCGATGCCCGCCGGAAAAGCTCTCTCAATGCCATACACCACAACATGCCCCTGCGCTGTCGAAACCTCCTCGCCATACAGCAGCACTACCCCGCCAATGCGCCTGGCCCTGCGCCTGAGCTTGTTGTGGTCGCATATTCCGAGCGCCTCAATGCCCCTCTTGCTCGCGGCCGCGGCGAGCTTGGCCACGCTGTCAAAGGCATCCTCTGAAACATCGGAATGCACGTGCAGGTCGATGCGTATGCTCATACCCTCTTCAGCCTTGCCGCCAGCGTGCCCCCCACGCTGAACCTGATCTCCCGCAGCGAGTTGGCCAGCATGGTGAGCACCATCTCATCGCTGTTGGCGATGTCTGCCGCCAGCCTTCTGGCCGCGCCCACGCTCAGCGCCTTCCTCAGCACGCCCTCCACCCTCCGCCTCTCTTCGGGAGTGAAGGGCTGCTCCCCTCTCGAAACCCTCTCCCGTGCCCTCTCGAGAGCGTACTGCAACACCGCAAGCTCCTGCCTGCTCAGGCCTGCTATCGACAGCGTTGAGCGCGCTCCGCTCGCCAGCACAGCATCGCGCGTGAGCGCCCGCTCCAGCCATCCTCTGACAAGCCTCAGCTCGCTCTGGCTGAAGCCAGCGTTGCGCAGCGCGCCAACTATTCTGGCCACCAGCGCGCCGGCCGAGAGCGTTTTTGCCACTGCCATGTCCCTCTGTCTGCGCCTTGCTTAATAAACTTGTATGCTAAATTTGGCGCATGGCAACGCTTTCATTCAAAACAACGAAAAAAATCGAATTGCTGGACATCACCGAGAGCGTCAGGGAGGTTGTCAGCACGAGCGGGGTGAGGGAGGGGATATGTCTGGTGTTTGTGCCCCACGCCACGGCCGGGCTGCTCATCAACGAGTGGGAGCCGAGGCTCGTGACCGACATCGAGCGGACCATGGCCAGGCTTGTGCCGAGGGGCGACTACGCGCACAATGTCATCGATGACAATGCCGAGGCCCATCTCAGCAACATATTGGTAGGATGCGAGCGCAGTATCCCGATCATAGACGGCGATCTGGCGTTGGGCACATGGCAGCGCATCATACTGTGCGAGTTCGACGGCCCGCGCACGCGAAAGGTATTGGTGATATGCAGGTGATGGCGTGAGGGTGAGAGCGGCTCTCGTGGCCACCAACCCAAAAAAGCCCGAGAGCGAGAGGGTGCAGGCCGAAGTGGAGTCATTTCTGCTCGCGCGCGGGGTACGCCTTTCCAGAAAGAGACCAGACCTGCTCATCACCATCGGCGGTGACGGCACGCTGCTGTGGAACAAGGAGTTCACGCGCGCGCCCGTGTTCGGCATAGGCAGCGCACATTCCTTTCTGTGCCAGGCCACTATGGCGAACTGGCGGGAGAGGTTGGAGGCGCTGCTGGCCGGCTTCCGCATCGAAAGGCGCGCCATGCTGGCCGCCTCACTGAATGGCAAGAGGCTTGAGGATGCGCTCAACGAGTTCGTTGTGCGTGCGGCCGGCCATCGCGTGCTGGCATTCGAGCTGTGCGCCAGCGGCACATGCATGTCCTTCAGGGCCGACGGCCTCATCTTCTCCACCCCAACGGGCAGCAGCGCCTATGCCTACTCAAGTGGTGGCATAGAGCTGCCGCCCCACGCGCGTTGCTATGAGATCGTCGCCATAGCTCCCTACCGCCGGGCATTCGAGTACGCCGTGCTCAGCGATGCAGTGCGCAGCACGGCCACTGTTGTGAGCGAGATGCCGGCCTTTGTGGCCGTCGATGGCCAGTTCGTGCATCCATTTGAGGGCAAGGCCGTGCTCAGAGTGTGGAAGAGCAGCCGCACCACCGATTTTGCCATTCCAGAAGATTTATAACAGCGAAAATCCGAATTCGCACGTGCAGGGCGGACTTGAGGAGACCCCAGGCTCTCCCGACAGCGAGCGCGTGGCCACAGATGAGGAAAGGCAAGCGCGGAATCCCCTTTTCGCGCTCGCCATCCTCGCAGGCCTATCGTTGCTTCTGCTCGCCCTGCTGGGTGGCGTTGTCTACTATCTCAGCTTCTACCCGGCAGGGCAGCAGGATAGCTGTGTGATCGAGACGAGCATTCAATGCGTGAGCTGGCGCCTCTCTACAGCCGGCGAGCTCAAGCTCAAGTTGGCCAATGGCTATGCCAGTGGCATTTTCATAGATGGCGCGGCATGCTCGAGCGACCCGATGTTTGATGGCAGCAATGCCGCACTCAAGCGGCTGGGGGTTTTTGTGAGAAGTGGCGATGCAGCCGAGCTTTCCATAACCTGTACAGGGCCGAATGGTGCCGCGAGCGCGGGCCTGCCGGGCGAGGGCTTCGATGGCAAGCTATTCATCGAATACCATCTTGAGGGCGAGCCGGTCGGCAGCCGGGGAGTGCTCGGCTCGTTGAGAACGCGCCGAGCCTAAATTTTTATAGTTCTTGTGACAAAATTTGATCGGGCGACCGTATGGAACCCGTGTTCATCGAAGTGCTGACCTCGCCAAACTGCCCGCACTCCCCGCGCGCCTTGCGCGTGGCGAGGAAAATAGCCGGCAGGCGGTTCGGCGTGCCCATCATACTGCGCGAGGTGAGCCTGGCCACAGCTGAGGGCGCGGCGCGCGCCCAGCAGTTCGAGATCAGCGCTACCCCAACAATCGCGATAAATGGCAGGATAGCTTTTGTCGGCGTTCCACAACCAGACGAGCTCGCCAGAGCGGTCGAGGAAACAATCAAATACCAGAGCTACCGCAACTCCTACTTCTTTTAGCTTGCATGCATTTTGCACATCCCCCTCACGCTCCAAGGCTTCATCGGAGGGGCAAGCTCGAGCGGGACCACCAAAAACGCGCCCTCAGCGCTGCAGAGCCTATTCACGGCATCGATGAGCTCTCTGAAAACATCGACCGGAAACTTCTTCTCCCTGAAAGCTGCCGAAAGCATGGCCGCGCGCTCAGCGCTCTCCTCTCTGGTGAATAGTGTGCCGTGCATGCGCAGCGTGCCCACACCATAGTCAGCCAGATATGCGAACCCCACCACGAGACCATCCCCCCGCGCGCTCACATCGGTGAGCTCTATGGTGACCTTGACACTCCTCGGGCGTCCATCTCCCCTGCTCGCCTTGGCATAGCTGATTTTTCCGCCCAATATCATGCTCTCACGCGAAAAACTCGTACCTCATCCAGTGCAGTATGGCCCACACGACCACATAGCCAACAAAGGCCTGGGCATAGCCCCAGCCAGCCCCGTATACCAGCAGGCCGCTGAGCGCCAGCACCCATTCCCCGAGCGTGCCGAAAATTGCAAATAGCGCAGTGTCAAATGCGCTGAATACAACATCCCTTTTTCTCGGAAGATAGAGCGCCCAGCCCGCCCCTCCAAAAAATGCAGCGATGGCGAGCTCGGCCGGCAGAGGTCCGAGTGGCAGATAGCTCCCCTTCGTTCTCCACAGCCCCGACCACTCGCCCACGAGCTGTGCCAGCACTGCCAGCACGAGAAAGACTGCGCCCACGCGCAGCGCATTCCTCAGCGCCTTGAGCCTCAGCTCAAACCTCCCGAGCTGTAGCTTGACTTCGAGCGCGAAGAAGGCGAGCGCGAGCACGGCGAGGATTGGCCATATGGGCCGGCCGAGAGGCAGCACCGAGAATGCCACCGCCAGCGCGCTGAAGCTCCACAACAGCATGAAAAAAGCCCACTTCGGATCCTTAAGCGAAAAGCTCTCCCGAGCCGCCCGCACCTTTCTCCGAGCCAACCCCATCACCCTTCAAAATCCTCTTTTCAACGGCTTCCTCATCCCTGCACAGCAGCACAGCCTTACTGACTCTGTTCTCATCAGTATATAAATAATTGGTTTCACGCGCCAGCGCACGCCCCAGCTCCCTCACCTCCTCGAAAGATGGCTGGCACTCCGCGCCCAGCCTCAAAGTGCTGTAACCAACATGCATATAGCTTTTGAGCTCAACGAACATCGGCGAGCCCAGGCGTACCAGCGCAGCCCACTTTTCCGGCGAGTGCAGGTTGTACGGCTTCACCAGCGTCAGCCTCATCACCGTTCTGCCCTTTTTCTCCGAAAGCGCTCTCAGCGATGCGCTGAAGCGCTCCCATGCATCGGGCAGCATGGGCCGCCCAAGCATGGCAAAGCTCTGCCTATCGGGCGCGATGGCCGAAACATAAAGCTGTGTGGGCTCAATTTTCTGAATCATGTGAGGGTTGCTGCCATTCGAGACTACAAACGTGGTCATGCCCCTGGCGCGAAAGCCAGCGATGAGTTCGGGCAGCTTGCTGTACATGGTTGGCTCGCCGGCCAGGCTGATGGCAACGTGCGCTGGTCTCATGGCCTCAGCAAGCAAGCCCCTCTCCACCCTCTTCTCCCCCCCATACCCACTGAGCATTGTCCTCTGGGCTGCCAGCGCGCCCTGTATGATCAGCTCGGGCTCATCCTGCCCGCTCAGCACCGGAACAAAATCGCCCACCCTCCAGCAGAATAGGCAGTTCTGGGTGCATGAGGCCACACAGGGCGTGAGCTGGAGGCATCTGTGGCTGGCTATGCCATAGAACTGCTGTTTGTAGCATCCCCCCTTCCCCAGCAATGCCCTCCTCGTCCAGAGGCATAGCTTGGCGGCCGCGTTGTTGCCGATGAGCTTGTACTTCTGCCTTCTGAGAACGCGCGCGAGCTCCTCTGAAACCATGCTGATTATTTAGTTTTTGCATATAAAAAATCATGGCGCTCTCCCTCAAATACCTGGCCGAGCGTAACCTCGTGGTTGTGGAGGAGCCCGAGAGCGTGGGCGCGCTGTCGCGTGGCTTCTATGGTACCATGCGCAAGGGCATCATAGAGCTGTTTCCGGAGGAGGCGCTCTACCTGCTCGATATCCGCAACGCGCGCTGCTTTGACGAGGCGGGCAATGAGGTGAAGTTCAATGAGCTCGCGTCCAAATTCTCCACCGAAAAGCAGATGGCGCGCTACTTCACCTACAAGGACTGGAGGGATAGGGGCCTCATCGCCAGGCCTGTCAGCGAGTGCGAGGGAGGCTATGGCCGCTCGCCAGTAAAGAGATACCCAAGCGCCAAGTTCTCCCCACCCAAATACACCGTGCGCGCGCGCTTCTATCCCGATGACCTGTGGTCGGTTGTGGATGACGAGATTGTGGGCAGGGAGCTCTATGAGAACTACTGGCTCGGCCAGTTCGGCTCCTACAAGGCAGAGCAGAGGGGCAGGCTGAACAAGCTCGATGTGTACGAGACGCTCTTCCTGTTGCGCCACGGCGGGCTTTTGCTTGACAATGCGAGCGAGAAGAGTGTGGTGAGGGAGGCTATTCGACGAAGGCCAGATTTTCTCAGCCTCTATGAGGTTTTTGAGGACTGGCGCCTGCGCGGCTTCATACTCAAAACTGGCTTCAAGTTCGGCACCCACTTCCGCCTTTACTTTCCGAAGGCCTCGCCCACCCGCAGCGGCGAGGAGTGGATTCACAGTCGGCATGTCATCCACGTTTTCCCGAGAACTACCAAGCTGCTCATCAGCGAGTGGGCACGCGCCATCCGCGTGGCGCACAGCGTGAAGAAGACCTTCATACTCGCCATCCCGGGCGCGAGGGGAAAGCCCAAGCGTGTGGCGCTCGACTTCCTGCTCTACCACAGGAAAAAGGATGGCATCGAGAACCCGAGAGATGATAGCCCGCGCTTCCTCATGCTGTCGCTCAGCGAGGAGGAGTACATCGGCGGCGAGGAGCTGGCGCGGGCCATTGAGGAGGCAAAGCTGGCAGGCCTCGATCTGCTGCTGGCAATCGCCGACAGGGAGACGAGCGTGACCTACTACAGGGTGCAACGCATTGAGCTCCCGGGCTCTCCGTACGAGTATTACGAGATAGAGTGGGAACAGCCATGAGAGCTGCGTTCGTGCTTCTCCTACTGCTCGCCCTCGCCCACGCGCAATGCCGCCCACGCTTCATCGAGAAGGCAGTCGATGTCCAGATAGCCACAGGGGCAGGTGTTTACTCAATTCAGAACGTGCGCGAGAATGAGAGCGTGAGCATAACCTATGAGGTCACAATGCTTCCGCGCGCGCTCTCCATCCAAGTGGCATGCGATGAGAACTGCGGCCCAATATACGGCAACAAGAGCGCCCTACTGCTGTTCGTCGATTCGGCAGGCTCGAACTTCACCGCACTGCTCACAGAGGGCGATTTTGCCGTCCTCCCATGGGACATAACGCTCACCGTGCTGCGCATTCGTGGGGTGGCCGAGTGCAAGCTTGTGTGCGAGGATGGCACTTTCAGCGGGGAGTGCAGCGCCAACAGACCCAAATACTGCATGAGTGGTACGCTCATCGACAGGGCCAGCCTGTGCGGCTGCCCGCCCGGCTTCGCCCAGTATTTTGAGACATGCGTCCAGCTTACCTGTCCAGATGGCACGCCATTCGGCTCCTGCTCCCCCACAAAGCCCCTCTTCTGCGATGCCACCACAGGCCGCCTGCTCGAGCGCGCCACCCTATGCGGCTGCCCAGCCAACTACACCCCGGCGGGCGAAAGCTGTCTCCCACCTACCTGTCCAGATGGCACCCCCTATGGCTCCTGCTCCCCCACAAAGCCCCTCTTCTGCCTCAACGGCACGCTCATCGAGCGCGCCACAATATGCGGCTGCCCCACACACACTGTACCACGCGAGGATGGCTGTGAGGTGATTGAATGCGAGGATGGCACTCCATTGAATAGATGCTCCCCCACAAAGCCCCTCTTCTGCCTCAACGGCACGCTCATCGAGCGCGCCACAATATGCGGCTGCCCTGACAGGATGGTCATACTCAATGAATCCTGTGCACCCCCAACCTGCTCTGATGGCACCCCCTATGGCTCCTGCTCCCCCACAAAGCCCCTCTTCTGCCTCAACGGCAGGCTTGTGGAGAACTCCATTCTCTGTGGTTGCCCCGAAGGTCTTTTCCCAAGAGGGCGCTCCTGCGCGGCGAACATCACAACAGCAGCTGCTCCTCCACCAGAGGAGGAAAATCCCGTCTACAAAGTGCTGGCGGTATTCCTGCTTGCCCTCCTGCTGATCGTGCTGCTCAGAAGGCTTTTCAGGAGAGCTTGACGAGCGGAAGCCTCCTCCTCCGGCACGCCTCGGCAAACCCCTTCGTGTCATACACTGTGAATGCGAGCTTTCCCATCTGTCTGTCGGTCACCACTGCCAGCTGGCTCTCCTCCTGCAGGGCGATCTCTTTAATCTCGGCGAACGGCACGAGCAACTCCACCCTATCATGCAACAGGTCATTGTTGCATATAGCCTCATCGGTCAGCGCGCTCCTCTCCAGATGCTCGATGCGGAAGAGAAGGGTGGCAAAGAATGATATCCCGCCCACCAACAGCGCATTCCATGCCTGGGCATAGAGCGGAATCCTCAGCACATGGCTCGCGGCAAAAATCACAACCCCAACCGCTATGGTGGCAGCCAGCCCGCCCAGCAGGGCATGGAGCCTGAAGGCGATGTGATCGATCAACCCGCCAGCAGGGTGAGAATCCTCCCACAAAAACCTCGGTGCGTGCCGCTTTCCCTCGCTCGCGCCCCAGAGGCGCCAGCCGAGCGCGGCACCTCCCAGAAATGCGATGAGTACAACATAAGGGGGAAGCCAGAGCAGCATGCGAGCCCCTCCCATATCCAGCACGAGGCCAGCGAAGGAGATTGCCATTGTCGGCAGGACCAGCACCCACCACCCCTCCTCAACGAGCGCCAGCACGCCCGGCAGCACGGAAACCTTTCCGCGCAGTGCCCACTCCGCGAGCAGACTTACATAGGCCAGCGCGCCCGCCACGAGGAAGTAAAATGTCGCGCTCGCAAACAGCCCGAGCTCGAGCCTCATCCCCACATGCAGTGCATACAGCAGGAGCGCTGCCAACAGCACTGCGAGATTGGCGAGCGCACGCATGTGGCATTTTTGGGCGAAAGATATTTAAAGAAAGGCAAAGAAATTGCGGGCATGGTGAAACTGGCAATAGCAAAACAGCTAGCAGGAAAGCGCCTGATAAGCAATGATGGTGAGGAGCTCGGCAAGCTCGTGGACATAATTGTGAATGAGCTCACGGGCAAGCTCGAGCACCTTGTGGTTGAGCCCAACCCAGACAACCCAACCGCGCGCAAGCTCAAGAGGGAAGACGGGCTTGTGTTTATCCCCTACCAGGCCGTGCTGGCTGTCGGCGACCACATCATCGTGGATAAGAAGGGCCTCAGCGCATAGTCGCTTTAAGCCTTGTTCTGCAATATGCTTGCATGATTGTCGCGGGCGCCGATGAGGCGGGCAGGGGATGTGTGCTGGGCCCCCTCGTGCTGTGCATTGCGGCATGCCCGAGGGAGGCTGAGGGGAGGCTCAGGGCGCTGGGAGCGCGGGACAGCAAACAGCTCTCCCCATCCTCGCGCGAGCGCATAGCCCGCCACATCCGCTCCCTCTGTAGCCTTATCATAATCAAGATCACTGCGAGGGAGCTCAACAGCCTGATGAGGAAGCACTCGCTGAACGAGATCGAAGCGATGCGGCTGGGCGAGGCGCTGAACAGCCTCAACTGCGATGAAGTTTTCATCGATTCGCCCGACCCACAGCCCGAGAAGTTCGCAAAGCGCATAAGGCGTTATTACAGGGGGAGCGCGCGCATCGTGTGCGAGAACAGGGCAGATGCGAGATACGTTGTGGTGGGGGCGGCTTCGATCATAGCAAAAGTAGAGCGCGATGCCGACATAGAGAGGATAAAGAGGGAGCTGGGCCACGACTTCGGCTCTGGCTACTCCAGCGACCCAAGGACGATGGCCTTTCTGAAGGAGAACTGGCAGCGCCCGGCCGTGCGTAAGTATCTCAGGAGCGAGTGGGAGACGGTCGGCAGGCTCAGGCAGAGAAAGCTCACAGAGGAATACTGAGCGCTCAACCGCAAACGTTTTTATTAACTGCCTGCTTACTGCCTGCATGCGCGCCCCTGCCTTTCTCCTTTTGCTCGCGGCGCTGTCAGCCGCCGCGCCCTGCACTGACTACTGGTCCCCTTACATGGTTTCGGCCGCGAACTTCTACACCAACAAGCCTATCTATGCGGCGGGCGAGACGCTGCTGGCAAGCGCAGAAATAAAGGAGTCTTTTGGCGTGCCCCTCCCCAACATCCGCATCTTTGCCGTGGTGCTACGCGGAAGCGACATCATCGATGCCTTCTGGCTTCCGGCCTCCTTCAGCCTGCGCGCCAACGAAAGCCGACGCATCACTCTTTCCTGGCGCGTTCCGGTCAACACTGCCGATGGCGAGCACTCCCTCGCGCTGTTTGCCTTCTCAAACGGCTGGGCTATAGGAGGGCTTCCTCACAAGCCCGACACCGCCCTTGCCTCGGTCCCCTTCACAGTTGTCAATGCTTCCAACTCCTTCCTGCGCTTTGCCAGCGGCCAGGCGCGCAAAAACGGCATGAGCGCGGCGCTTGAGAACATCGGGGATGGCGCCGACGTGCTCCTTGCGGTTGAGGTGATGGTGGGCGACCACGGCAGGAATGCCGAGGTGGCGCGCCTCGCCATAGAGAAGAAACTCCCGCCAGGCTCACTGCTGGAAGCTCAATACCTTGCCTCGCAGAACCTCACCTCCTCGCTCAACAACAACTCGGGCGTGCTCGTCCTCCCGCTCGCCAGGGGCGCAAAAGCCGAACTCTCCTATTCCTTCCCTCCCCTCCAGCCAGGCTTCTATGTGATGTCGCTGAGCGCGCGCAAGGGCGATGGAAAGGCACTCCTCTTCCTGCCCGTTGAGGTTGATGGCGAGGGCGCGCGCTTTCTGTGGGCTGGCATAGACAAGTTCCCCTTCCGACAGGGCGAGGAGGTGAGGATGGCCTTCTGCCTCTCCCCCCTGCGGCCGCTGAACGCCTCGGCCTCGCTTGAGCTGGCCGAGAGCGGCCTGCCCATCGCAAAGACGACCGCGCGCTTTGAGCTCGAGGACATACCATTTGCTGCCGGAGGGCGTTTCCTCTCACCGGCCGATGCGGCCAACACATCGCTCCACATCATCCTGTCATCAAACGGCTCAATTCTCGACATAGCGCAGCTGAGCTATGACTACGCGACCTTCTCGAAAAACGTCTCGCTGTCGCTTTCGGCCGGCCAGCGCGGCGACGCGCTCACCTACACCATTCTGCTTGTGGATGAGCTCGGCAAACCGATTTCCGACAGCGTTCACATCACCGTATCGAAGGACGGCCTCGCCCTCTCCTCCTTTACCGTTCCGGTGAGCGGGAGGTTCTCAGGCTCCTATGCGGTCTCCTCCCCGGGAAACTACTCGCTGTCTGTGGTCGCGCCCGCCCATGGCAGGGCGGCCTCCTCAACTGTCTCCATCTCCATCCCCAGGCCTGCTCCGGTAAACCTCTCGCTTCCCTCCCTCCCGCCCGCGCGCGAGGAAGGGGCCAACCTCCTTCCGCTCATCCTCTTCCTGCTCATCATCCTCCTTCTCCTCGCGCTGAGATTCCTGTGGCGGGAGAAACCAAAAGGATTTAAACCACCGAAGAGCTAAATGAGAAAGGTGGAGGGGGATGCTCGTGGGCCAGAAGGTTGTAGAGAAAAAAAAGGCGAGGGAGCTCTCTCTTGATGAGCTGCGGGCTTCCCTAAAGGCTGTTGAAAAAAAGATAAAGGCGGGCACGGAGCTTTCGGAAAAGGACTGGAAGACTCTCGACCGCGCGCGCGATGTTGCTTTCGAAAAAGCGCTGAAGGGAGAAAACCCAGCCCTCGCTCTCCAGGTGTTTTTCAGCGCCGTAACGCTGATCTCACAAGCTTACCAGAATAAAGTTGATGCCGGAAAGACGCTTGAGACTGCCGATCTGGAGAGAATGGCTAATACTTCCAATCAGCTTATTTCCCTGCTCCACCCCGCAGTCATCAAGCAAAACAAACAGCTAGAGCATGCCTTTACCACGGGCGGATTTGGCATACTCACTTACCGGGCCCAGATTAACCGCTTGTTGGATGATTTCGAAAGAGTGTGTGTGGCGAACACCCTCAACAGTGCCGAGGCTGACCTCCCTCATTTTCTTCAGGGAATCGAGCAGGCTGTCAGCGTCATCCAACTATATGAGGTCGCAAAGACCATGTGGGCAATGGAGGAGCGTCTTGCTCGCTACAGATATGAGACTATGGACATCGAGGGACTTGAGCCGCGGCGGGAATTTGCAAAATATGTCCGCGAAAAAATCATGACCCCTGCACAGAAAGAAAGATATCAGAAAGCCTGCGAGGAATTCGAAAAGGTCAAGGAGGCCTTCCGAAAAAAAATACAGCTTATCCTGAACGAGTTAGAGAAGGAGGCAAATAAGCTGGGAAAGTTGCGCACAATTGATGACGTTGAAAAGGTTATAAAGCTTTCCGAAAGACTTCTTTTCCTCAGGGTTCAAACCGCTCCAGAGCTTTATGCTCTACTGGATGATAAGCAGAAGTCGCAGGTTGATGGAATTATAATAGCTCTCGCCAATAAGGTTGACGAAGCGGTAAATTGGATCAATTCAGAGCTCTCCAAAATCAGGGCCCGCCGGGAGATAGCAAAACCCGTTGATGTCGAGGTTCTCGAGGAGCTAGGCGGCAAGCCAATCACGAAAGAGATAATCGCCGAGCTCAGAAAAAAGGGAGTGAGCGAGGAGATCCTCAAAAAACTGAAAGAAGGAGAACGCATCGACAGAAAAACTTTACAGGAGCTTGAGAAAGAGGGGGTTGATGAGCAGACGCTTGTGAAGCTGGGCGGGCTAATTGGCATACTCGAGAGAAAATATCTTTACAGGGATTGGTTCGAGGTCACTCCGACACTCAAGCCCCGTGAGGAGTTATTTGAAATTCCCCCGCTCAGGAATGTGAGGGAGCTTCCGGAAATACCAAACATCGTAGGCGTTCCGCTGGCCGATATCTGGGTGTCCCCAAAGACGTTTGATAAAAAAGTTTTAGAATCGAAGGCAAACTTCAGCATCAACGAGAACTACTCGGACGAGTTCCTGACGAACAGAGTGCTGAACAACGTCTTCGGGGGAGATACGAAAAAACGGAATGACTTTCTCGATATGATCAACTCCGGTACTACGGTCAATGTTGCAAAGGCGCTCTCCATCCTTCCGGATAAGTGGCTCACCGATCCTGAGGGGGGCCAGCTGAGCCAGGATGAGCTGACTACCTTCCGCAACCTGTTGAATCGCCTACAGAATAACCCCGGCGATGTGAATGCACAGATGGCCTTCATGCAGTTCATGGCCAACGTGAAGAACAATCATCCGGGCTCAAAACTTGTCCAGTGGTTCAACGCCAACGGCTTCACCAACTCCTATAGGAACTACGTAACTCAGAGAAGGCTACGGTTAGTCACTGATGGGATGACCGTGAGCGGGGAACGGTTTGCCGTGGGTTTTGGCAGGATGTACGACATTCCATACATGTATAGCGAGACATGGGAGTCAAGAACTATTGTTGATGCCAACGGAATCATTGAGGAAGAAACCTCCCCACACAACAAAATGGTTGCCAAGGTGGGAGAGGTGAAGGGCTACTGGGGCCAGATAACCTTTGCGCTCGACAAGAACGGCCTGCCTGTCCCCGGGACAATCTCCATCAAATACGGCAGAGCAAAAGGGGAAGTTCCTGTGCCGCAGCCTGGCCTGGAGGAGTACCTGCGACAGCAGGTCACCACAACTCTGTTGGAAGTTGAGTGGTATAACAATCCCTTAAAGGTGGAGAGCCTAGTCGGTGCGATTGCTTCCATAGTTAGGTGGGGGGGAAAGGGCCACTACACCCTCCTTCCAAGGACAATCGAGAGGGCAAATTTGGAAATCATTAAGAGGGAGTACGGCACTACTTGGGCGGGGGGGATCACACAGAGGCTTTTCGACACGCGCGACTTCAACCTCATCACAAAAAACATCATTCTCATAACAAGCTGGCAGGCCAACATACTGTATTCGCCCGGCGAGTTGCGTTTCGTACCCACATTCATACAGACAATATACTCGACTTGGCGCGACTTCACTCTTACTGGAGCCTTCACGCTCGACAAAGACATGTTGAGCGGGAAGCTGAGACCGGACATCCGGGGTGAGATTGGGTTTACCGTATACAGCAGCAATAACCTCACATTGCGGTTCAACTTAGGCGGCGGCTATGTCGAGCGTGAAATTAGTGAAATAACAGCTGGGCTAGAGTTTACCCCAAAGAAGGGGCCAAAGATTGGGCTTAAGGTCTTCTACACGCCAAAAAAAAGGTGAGCGTGGTTGAAGGAATTTCTTCCTGCCGCATTCGTCCTTCTCGCGCTCGCGAGCTTTGTGCTCGCCGCCCAGAGCTGCAGCACCTATGCGGGAACGGAGACCTTCCACGTTCCCGGCGCCGCTTCTTCCCTTTATTACTATTCGACTGATTTCACCTTCAGGTACGGCACGGCACTGCTGCGCAACAACATCGGAACGACCGGAACCGAGTGCGTCGGCACATTCACTGTGAAAAGCTACTCACACTCGCCCCAGTGCGGCTACAACACATGGGGGCGAGACTCGACGAGCGGCTATATCATCTGCCCAACCGCTCCATGCACAGGTATCCTCTATCCTCCAGGGACGTCTTCGCCTAACATCCAGTGGATAAGCAACTCTCAGTACGACGAGCTCGTGGCTTTCGAAGATTACGGAACGCAGCTCTCCTTCACTCCGACAGAGTGGGACAAGGGAATGTATTACGGCTGGAACAGGAGGACCGAGACGGCATTTGGTAACGCAAAGATGGGGGTTATGTGCTATGGCAACCTCACAACTTTCGTCAGCGTAAATGGGGGCGCTTGGAGTAAGATAAATTCAAGCACAATGCCTGTCGGAACGGGTGGGATGAGCACTTCCTATTCCATAAACACGCCCGGCAGGTATGCTTTCAAGACAGACCTGACGATAGGAAAGTGCTCGGGCTGGGGGCACGGCTACACTACAACAGGTCTGAACAACTACCATGCCTATTATGACCTGGCCGGCTCCACAAAACTTGTGAATTACGTCGCGCAGGGAAGCCAGGTGGTTGTGACTGTCGTCGATGCCACGAGCACGCCCTCGCTGTCGCTCTCTGGAGGCTCTTTCTCGCCCTCTTCATTCAGCTGCGGCCAGCCGGCCACAGCGAGCTTTTCCTTCACCATAACAAACACGGGCCTGCTCGATGCCACAATAACCTCGCTGTCGCTCTCCTCCTCCCCAGCAGGCTTTGCCTTCACAAGCATTTCCACAAACCCACCGCTTCCCTTCACAGTGCCCGCAGGCGGGAGCGTTGTGGTCACCGGAAGCGCAACGGCAACTCCTCCAGCGCCCACAACCCCCACGACATACTCCATCACGGCAACCCTCGGCTGGAGGGGCCAGACAAATCCATGCACAAACTCCCAAGCAACCGGAAGCGCGAGCGGGACGCTTGGCCAGACGAGCGTTCCCCAATGCGCCTGCCCCTCCCCCTGCCCTCCCGGTTGTACCCAGTCCCCTCCGCCTGACTGCTCGTGCTCCTGTCCCCTCCCGCCAAACTGCACGCTGACCGCAAGCCCCAACCCAACCACAGGCACCACAATGCTGACAGCGGTTTTCAACAACATGGGCACAACCACCCACAATTATTACTTGGACTGCGAGGATGGCACGGGCGATGACTACAGCGCCTCCAACGCGCTGAATACCTTCACCTGGTCCAATCCCTGCACATATGCGGTTAACGGCACCTATGTGGCGCGCGCCCGCTCCACATCGCCCGAAACAAACTGCACCACGACAGTTTTTGTCAACACCACCGGCTTTCCCTCCTGCATCCTCACGGTCGCGCCAAACCCAACCACGAGCACGGCAACCGCAACCGCCACCTATGACAACCTCGGGGGAGGCACGCACAGCCTTTGGATTGACTGCGATGCGGCAACGCCCCCAGTCAATTACACGCTCGACACCACAGCCAACAGCTATGTTTTCGCGCGTGACTGCTACTACGGCGCGAGCGGAAACTATCTCGTCGATGCCGGCTCCACAAATCCGCTCACAGACTGCCCCGCCCAGCTTCTCACAGTGAACTGGCGGCCGCCCGCCTGCACGCTGAGCGCCTCCCCATCCTCGCTGCAGGGAGGGGGGACCAGCACGCTCACAGCCTCATTCACCGACATGGGGCTTGGGCCACACGATGTGGCCATTGACTGCGACGGCGATGGCAGCGCCGAATTCACGGGCACGTTTGATGGCAGCAATTTCGCCGCCCAGGCGAACTGCACCTACGCCTCCCCGTCCTCCCCCACAAACATCACCGCCAACGCCTCGGGCCAGAGCATACTGGGCCTCGTGGTGTGCTCGGCAAACCTCTCCCTCGAGCCCGGCCCCCACCTGCGCATCATCGAAAGCATCTCCCCCCCATTCGTCATCGAGGGCCAGCCAACAAACATCACCATCACGGGCATGGTGCAGTACTTCAACCCGGTCACGGGCAGCTACGAGCCCGCCGCCGGCGCGCTGGTGAGCATTGAGGTGATCAGCGAGAGCACGGGCGCCGTTGTCTACCGCGCCGATGGCATCATCGTGCGGTCCGATGGTACCTTCACCCACACCATACCCGACACAGAGGTGGCCGCCTGGGGCGCGGGCAGCTATGTGATAAGAAAGAGCGTGGTATATCCTCAGTGCCCGCTGTGCCCCGGGAGCGAGGATGAGGAGCGCTTTGAGGTCAGGCCTCCTCAGCTCGGGCCAAAGGGCTGTAAAGTTATCTACGGCGCGTTCAACGACACCGCGTTCATCATAACTGTGAAATACTTCGGCTTTTCCGAGGCGCCCACGCCATCCGGAGTGGTGGTAGACTGCGGCAACGGCCGCCAGGCATTCCCCGAGACATGCGACGGCAGGACGCCGGATGGCCGCTGTGCCGGCGCGATATGCGATTACCAGAACATCGGGCCAACCTATACGCTCACGGCCACCCTGCGCACCGCGCGCGACTCGGCGATCTGCTCCACGCTCGCCTCGCACTGCGAGGGCTTCATCTAGAGCTCAAAGATTTCGCCATTTTTCGGCACAACCACCTCATATTCCCTCGACAGCACTTCGGCCATCTCCCTCAGCGCGGGCGGCTCGCCGTGAACGAGGAAAATCCTCTTGAGGCCGCGCACGCTGCGCGCCAGCTCGAGCAGCCCCCGATGGTCGGCATGGGCGCTGAAGGAGATGTTCTCCACCTGCAGGCGTATGGCGATGCGCTCCCCCCCGACATAGACCTCCCTCGCGCCGTCGAGAATTTTCCTGCCGAGCGTGCCCTCCGCCTGATAGCCCACAAAGATGAGGCGGTTGCGGGGATCGCCGGCCATCGCCTTCAGGTAGCCGAGCGCGGGCCCGCCCGTCAGCATGCCCGCCGTGCTGACTATGATGCACTGCTCGCGCGGCATGCCACGCCCAGTCTTCTTCTTGAAGAACGGGCTTTTGAAAGGGTCGTACTCGCTGACCAGTATGCTACGCTGCAGCTCCTCGCGCGCCCACAGGATGTTGTGCCTGTAGAGGCGGTTTGCGCGCAGTATGAGGCCATCCACATAAATCGGTACCTTCCTCAGCAGGCCACCGGCCATGTAGGCATCGAGCGCCAGCAGCACCTCCTGCCCCCTGCCAACGGCGAAAGAGGGGATGAGCACGCTGCCGCCCTCGGCGATCGTCCGATTGATGCTCTCAGCAAGGCGGGCGCTTGCCACCCTGACGCTCGGCAGGCTGTCGCTCCTCCTGCCATAAGTGCATTCCATGATGAGTGTGTCGGCAGCCAAACCCCTCTCGGCCGGCCTGAGCAGCTTTGTCTCCCTCGTGTTCACATCGCCCGTGTAGAGCAATGTGCTGCTGCCCTGCACGCGGACCTGGGCGCTGCCAAGAATGTGGCCGGCTTCGTGGAAGGTAAAGCGCAGCGCCCCCTCGCCAACCTCCTCCCCATACTCAACTATCTCAGTGTGGCGCAGCACCTTGTCAGCGTGCTCGTGCGTTAGGCTTGGCCTCCGCCTGAGCCTCAGGTAATCCGCGAACAGCAGCTGCATGGTGTCGCGCGTGGGCTTGGTGGCCCACACACGCGCCCTACATCCGCGCGCGAAGGCGTGCAGCAGAAAGCCAATGTGATCGAGGTGCGAGTGCGATATGGCGATGCGCCGTATCCTCATCAGGTCGCGCCTCTCTATGATTGGGTGCGCTTCCTCCTCGCCAAGCTTTATGCCGCAGTCGAGCAGCAGGTGCTCGTCCTCTTCCTCAACCAGTACGCAGCTCCGTCCCACCTCGCCCGCTCCGCCAAAAAAGGTGATGCGCATTTCCCTCGGCTTTAAAAGCACTGCACAGAATATAAAAGCATGTCTGAGGGCGAGTCCGTCGAGGCGCTGAGGAGGCGCCTGCTGCTTTACAGGCGCATCATCGAGAGGTACAGGGAGGTCATCGAGCAAGGCGAGGCCAAGAGCGCGGCCGAGCTGCGAGGGCTGGTAAACCCCTCTGACGAGTCAGTGCGTGCGGTCAGAGATCGCATTGCCGCCCACTTCCATCCATACATTTTCGAGAGGGACTTCGGCGAGGCCGCCAACAGGGCTTTCGAATTTGTGCGCGATGAGATCGCAGCAGAGAAGCCGCCCATCGCCTTCTGGCTCACCCCAAAAGATGTGCTGGAGTTGCGCGTGGCCGATGAGATGGACAAGGCCGTCTTCTTATGTTCCCTGCTCATCGCCCTCGAGAATGACTCAGCCAGAGTTGTGGTAGCCTCGGACCACGAGACGCGCTCATTTGTTGCCTTCGAGTGGCGGGGACTCTATCACATCTTTGATCCTGCGCGCGACCTCCGCTTAGCCGGCGAGAAGGCCGCCGTGCTGGAGCAGCACCGCAGAGCAGCGGGCTGGAGCACGCTCGCCTACGAGTTCAACGACAGGGTATACGAAGAGCACGGTGAATAGAAGACAAAGGGGGGAAGTATCCCCCCCTTCGTCCTTGACCTTCCCCCCTCGGATAAAGCATTGATGGAAAAGGGGTGGGTCAGGAGGAACCTGGAACTGGGGAGGGGCGGAGC
>JAWAFC010000012.1:0-20375 GCA_038890815.1 Candidatus Micrarchaeia archaeon
GGTGTAGTTGGCATAGAAGGTGATGGGGGAGGAGGAGTTCAGGCCCTGGCTGCCCCCCTCAGGGTCGTTCGAGTCCCAGACAGAGAGATTGGCTGTGGCTCCGCCGGTGTAGTTGGAGTGGATGCCAAGCGCAGATGCCAGCAGCTTTCCATCAAGGTTGTAGCTGGCACAGCCCAGCAGGAGGGCTGTGGCAAAAAGAACGAGTAGCCCCTTCGTGCCAAGCATGCTGAGAGTATGCTCCCCTCGCTATTTAAATGTTGAGGTAGGTTTTGAACTCGTAGGGTGTTGGCCTGATATTGTTTTGCCTGATTTCTTCTCGCTTCAGCTCCAGATGGGCATCGATGATGTCCTGGGTAAAGATGCCTTTCAGGAAGGCGTGGTCAGATTCAAGCGCGGCGAGCGCATCCTCGAGTTTGCTCGGCAACTCTTTGATGCCCAGCTCCTTCCTCTTCTTTTCATCAAGCCTGTAAATGTCTTCATCCACCGGATCGCCACAATCCCTCTTCTTCTTTATGCCATCCAGCCCTGCTGCGGCCATGGCCGCAAATGCAAGATAGGGATTGCAGCTCGGGTCTGGAATCCTGCACTCCACCCTCTTGCTCTTCTCTATCCCCTTAAAATATACAGGAATGCGCACGGCAGCGCTGCGGTTCCTCTTCCCCCATGCAATGTAAACCGGTGCCTCCATACCGGCAGCAAGGCGTTTGTAGGAGTTTGTGGTTGGTGCGCACAGCGCGCACAGCGCGGCCGCGTGCTCGAGCAACCCGCCTATGTAATATCTCATCGTCTGGCTCATTTCTGCATATTTGTCGGTCGCATCATAGAATGCATTTCTGTCGCCCTTCCACAAGCTTTGGTGTGTGTGCATCCCGTTTGCATTGTCGCCGAATATTGGTTTTGGCAGGAAGGTAGCGAGCATGGCATTGGCGGCCGCCGTGTTCTTTATTACATATTTATAGGTGATGGTGTTGTCTGCCGAGCGAACGAGCTCATCGTATCTTATGTCTATCTCGCATTGGCCAGCTGTGGCGACCTCGTGGTGATGCGCCTCCACCGTGATGTTGAAATTTTCCTCGAGCATCTCGCTGACCTGGGCGCGGAAGAGCTGGAGCGTGTCCTGCGGTGGAGCCTTGCAATATCCCTGGCGAAAGTCAATGGGGTAGTTCTGGCCGTACGAATTCCATGCGGCCTCCCTGCTGTCGAGAGAATAGCCCTGGCTTCTGAAGGGAACAACGCCATCCACTGTGGTCGCATCGAAAACAAAGAACTCTATCTCAGGTCCCCAATAGCTTGCCGTAAAGCCAGCGCTCCTCACGGCTTCTTCAGCTCTTTGGGCGATGTAACGCGGGTCTTTCTCGAATCTTCCGCCACCAAAAGCCTCGTTGATGTTGCAGAAAAAGCGCGCAGTGTTGTTCTCCCAGGGTATTCTGGCATAGGTATCTGCGTCAGGCACCACCACCATATCGCTCTCAAAAATTTCTTTGAAACCACGAACGCTCGAGCCATCGAGCTTGCCTATGCCCTGTGAGAAGGCCTCGGCATCGAGCTGGTGAGCAGGAATTGTTATGTGATGCAGGAAGCCTGCAATGTCAACAAATTGAAGGTCGACCCAGCGGATGTTCTCATCGCCCATTTTTTTGAGGACTTCTTCGGGCTTGGCCATAATCACCACCGCAATGCCATCAGAAAACACAAATATAAAGGCTTGCTTAGTCTGTTTTCAGCACGGCTCCGGTGTTGGCGCTCGTGACGAAGCGCGCATAGCGCGCCAGCCAGCCCCTGGTTATTTTTGGTTTGAATGGAGGCAGCTTCGCCAGGCGCGCACTGATCTCTGCCTCGCTCAGCTCAACATCGAGCCTGCCGTTTGGAATGTCGATTACGATGATGTCGCCATCCCTCAGCGCAGCGATGGGCCCGCCAGCGGCCGCTTCGGGCGAGACGTGCCCCACGCACGCCCCCCTCGTGCCCCCACTGAACCTGCCGTCGGTTATGAGCGCAACGCTCTTGGCAAGCCCCATGCCGACAACCTGGCTTGTGGGCGCTAGCATTTCGGGCATGCCGGGCCCTCCCTTCGGCCCCTCGTATCTTATGACGATGACCTCGCCCGGCTTAACCTCGCCTCCCAGAATCCCTTTCACCGCCTCTGCCTCGCTGTCGAATACCCTGGCAGGCCCTCTGTGGAAAAGCATTTCCTTGTCCACCGCGCCGACCTTGACCACGGCGCCATTGGGCGCGAGATTCCCGAAAAGCACTTTGAGCCCGCCCTTTTCGCTGAATGGGTTTTCAATACTGCGGATGATTTTGTGGTCGAGTATGGTGGCATCCTTGATATTCTCGCCCAGCGTCTTTCCGGTAACGGTCAGGCAGTCGAGATGGAGCACGCCCGGCTTTCGGCTCAGCTCTTTGAGTATGGCAGGCACCCCGCCGGCCGCATCGACATCCTCGAGATGCACGCTGGGCTCTGCCGGCGAGACCTTGCAGATGTAGGGCACGCGCTCTGCGATTTCGTTTATTCTCTCAAGCGGGTAATCGATGCCTGCCTCATGCGCTAT
Organism: Candidatus Micrarchaeia archaeon; assembly: GCA_038890815.1. Taxonomy (GTDB): domain Archaea; phylum Micrarchaeota; class Micrarchaeia; order Burarchaeales; family JACRGF01; genus JAWAFC01. Next base: position 2,553 of record JAWAFC010000012.1, read on the forward strand.
GGCGAGCGCATGCAGCACTGTGTTGGTACTGCCGCCCATAGCCATGTCTAGCGCGAATGCGTTGTCCAACGACTCTCGCGTGATTATGTCACGCGGCCTGATATCGCGCTTGACCAGCTCAACGATCTGCCTGCCCGCAGCCTTCACCAGCTCCGCCCTTCGCTCGTCTACAGCCAGAATGGTTCCGTTGCCAGGCAGCGCGATGCCGATGGCTTCGGCCAGGCAGTTCATACTGTTGGCCGTGAACATGCCCGCGCACGAGCCGCACGTCGGGCAACCGGCATTCTCGAGCGCCTTGAGCTCCCTCTCGCTTATCTTTCCTCGCTTGTATTCGCCCACGCCCTCAAAGACAGAAATCAGATCGACAACCTTTCCTCTCAGCTTGCCCGCCCGCATGGGCCCGCCGCTCACATATATGGCCGGGATGTTCAGGCGGACTGCGGCCATGAGCATGCCGGGCACGATCTTGTCGCAGTTGGCGAGCAGCAGCAGACCATCGAACTGGTGCGCCTCAGCCATCGTCTCAACGCAGTCCGCGATGAGCTCGCGCGAGGGCAGCGAGTAACGCATGCCGATGTGACCCATGGCAATGCCGTCATCCACGCCAATCGTGTTGAACTCGAATGGAAGGCCGCCCGCGGCACGAATTGCCTCCTTGGCGAGCTCGCCGAGGCGCTTGAGATGAACGTGGCCCGGCACGATGTCGGTGTAGGAATTTGCCAGGCCTATGAACGGCTTACGGAAATCGGCATCTTCCTTGACAACGCCCGTAGCCTTGAGCAGGGCGCGGTGTGGCGCGCGCTCAAAGCCAAGCTTGACGATGTCTGAGCGCATGTGCCCATTTCTCATTCAGCCTTAAAAGCATTCACAATTCATTCAAAAGCGAAGGGACTGATGTGATCGGTCTCAAACCTATCCATGGCTTCCCTCAGCCGCTGGCGTTGCTCGTACAGCTCGTCCCAGAACGCGTGCGGCATCTCCTGCTCCTCCTTATAAAATGCCTCTATCCTGTCGAGTTTGGCCAGCAGCTTTCTCACCCTTATCGTGAATTCGGCGATGTACTCTTCTTTTGTGTAATTCCGTTTCAGCACGTTTGCGAATAGCTCTCTCAAATCCTCATACCGAGGGATGAAACCGATGGGTGTGCGCAGCGCAGGGTATTCGTCGTGCACGCGCCCCTCCGCCCACAGCATCCAGATTTTTTTATCCATCTTCTCATTCAGGAATTTCCCCGTCTTGGGACCTACGAGGAAGTAGTTGAAAGTAAAGACGAGCGGTGGCTTCTCAAGCAGCTGGCCAAATTCCAGATGATTCTGAATATAGCGGCCGAGCGGTATGGCGATGAAGTCGAGGTTGGCCATGGGATTGTGGGCCAGCACGCCTTCCTTGCCGAGCGTGGCAGCCGTGGTCTCGGACTCGAGCGAGGCGCCCATGAAAACGCCGTGCGCCCAGTTGAAGGACTGCACCACGGGTGGCGAAGTATCCGAGTCCCTTCCGCCATACACGATGGCCTCGATGGGGACTCCCTGTGGATTGTCCAGATTGGGATCGGCATTGGCCAGCTTCTCTATGCGGATGGCAAAGCGCGCGTTTTTGTGCGAGGGAGGTATCTTCTCGCCATTTTCATCCCTCTTTCCCTCGAACCACTCCCCCGAGAAGTTGATTCCATCCTTTGGAAGCTCCCGCCCCATGCCCTGCCAGTATGGCACGCCATCTTTGACAAGCACATTGGAAAAGATTACCTCGCCGGGCGCGGTGAGCGCTTGGTAGATTAGCGGATCGTCTCGGGGATTGACATCGTGGATTATCCCGAAAATTCCGCGCTCGATGTTGACGCCCCATGCCCTGCCATCCTTGCCCTTCCGAATGTACGAGATGTCATCACCAAGCATAGTGTTGCCAGGTATCATGGCCGTGGATGTTTTGCCGCATGCGCTGGGAAAGGCGCCCGCGAAATAGGTGATGCGCCGTTTTCCTGGCGGCCTCACCCCGCTGATGAACATGTGCTCTGCCAACCAATCCTCGCGTGAGGCCTTGGCGATGGCCAGCCTCAGCGCCAGCTTCTTCAGCCCGACTGTGTTGCCGGCGTACTGCGTATTGACGCTGAAAACTCTGTTCTCCTCGAGATCTATGTAAATCCTGCGCTTGTCGGGCTCTGCGCTTATGCCGTTCACAAGCTTGCCCGCCGAGTGTATGAAGTGGAAGAAGGCCGGCGAGCCACCGAGCCTTTTGAACTCCTCGTATCCATTTCTGTAAAGGATGTCCTCGCTGTGTGCGACATAGAAGGAGTCAGTTATCTGCAGAGCTGGGATGGCAAATCTCGAGCCCACCGGACCGAGGCAGAAGAACAGCACGAGCATTTCCTTGCCATGCATGCTGTTTTCCAGTAGCCCAAAGATCTCCTTGAGCCCAGCCTCCCTGTCGATTGAGTTGATGTGTCGGCTTAGCTTCACGCCTGATGGCAAAAGGTATTTCGTGACGGCCTTGTCCCGCCCCTGATCTTTGGGGCCATCGAAATGAATTGTGTGCCCTTCAATCTTCAGCGGCCTCTCCTCGCCAGTCTCAATCGCCCTGCGACGCACGTATGCAAAGTCCTCGCGCGCATCAGTTATCACGGTGACGTTTGCTGGCCTACACAACTCAATGTATCTGGCAACGATGGCCTCAACGCGAGCATTTCCAATAGCCTTTAGCTTGGCCAAGTTTTCTCTGTCGAGCGCCTTTTCTAAAGTTTTTTCCACATCGCTCATGCCTGCCACCTGAAAAAGCAGTTGGGGAATTAAAAAGTTTTAATACTTATGAAGCGACGGCTTCCTGCTCGCAATAGGAACCTACGGTTCCTATTACCTCCCTTTTTATTTGCGCGAGACTCGCTCGTCGCCGAATCGTTGGTTCCGAATCGGAACCGCCAGCGCGGTTCCGATACCTCCAGCAACCATTTTCCATCAATGCTTTATCCGAGGGGGGAAGGTCCAGGACGAAGGGGGGATACTTCCCCCCTTTGTCTAGGGAAGGTCAAGGACGAAGGGGGGATACTTCCCCCCTTTGTCTTATGCCGTGGGCCGGATTTGAACCAGCGACACTCCGGTATCAGAACGCGGTTCCGGTACCTTATGGCACGGAACCAGGTTTCTTCAGCCGGATGCTCTCCTTAGCCAACCGAAAGGGTTTCAGGCTGAGCTACCACGGCGTAAAATAGATTGCAGATTGGGTTTAAAATTTGTTGCTCAAGCCCGCAGAGGGTACAGAATCCTCAGCTCATTCCCCATCTCGTCAGTTTCTGCCACACGCAGGATGGAGACGCGCCCGCTTTCCTCCACGGAGAAGGTGACGCAGATGCCTTCCCTCATGGCTCGGAAAACTCCTTTCTGAGCGGTGGATTCTATGAGGACATCGCCTCTTGCTCCCCCAGCGATTCCTTCCTCGCTCCTGAACACGAAAGTTCGACAGAAAACATCGCGCAGCGCGCGCTTGGTCTGCTCATCGGCAGAAAGCGCTGCGGCCGCGCGCAGGAAAACTTCTCTCGAGGCGTTCATCGCTCTGGTGAATTCGATTCTTGCGGCTTGTAGCGCCTTTTGGGCCTTCCTATAGCCTCTGTGTTCGGCGAGCGCCCTGCTCTCCAGGCGAAAAATCTCCTTGCTGAGCTCGACTATCTTGAACTCGAGCCCTCGTATCTTTATCTGTAACTTTACCCTTTCCGCCTCATCCATCAGGCCCCCTCCAGTTTTCGCCTGAGCTCGGCGAGCCTCGCCCTCGCGTCCTTCTGCTCAGCCCGCAACGCCGCAATTTTTTTGTTGCCTCTCAGCGCCTCCTCTCTCGCGGCCTCGAGAGCGCGTTCGGCCTGCCACAGCTTCACAAGCGCGACGACAAGCCTGACTGGCCTTTTGGCGAGCGCGGGATTGGACAGCATGCCCTGCATAGCCTTCTCCAGTAATATAAAGATTAACATTGAAACAAAAGCGCATGCTCGCAGTGGATATGTGGGCTTTCCTGGCAGCCTTCATCCCGCTTTTTGTCATAGTTGATCCAATTCTCGCTGTGCCGGTCTTTCATGCCATGGCACAGCAGCATAAGTTCTCGCGAGAACAGCGAAGAAGGATGGCACTCGAGGCAAGCATCGTGGCGCTCGCCATCCTCCTTTTCTTCGCGCTCGTCGGAGAGGCCTTTCTGGCACTCATCGGCGTCTCTATGGGCTCCTTCCGCATAGCTGGTGGCCTTCTCCTGCTCTATCTATCTTTCGAAATGTTCTCGGGAGGTCTTCCACGGATGCGCGCGCCAGACCCCAGCGTGTTGGGCGCTGTGCCTTTCGGCACCCCCATGCTCGCCGGCCCGGGCGCCATCAGCACAGCCATATTGCTCATGAACACATCAGGTATCGGCGCGTTCTACACGCTACCTGCAATCCTGCTGGTATGCGCGCTCTCCTTTCTCGTGCTCGCGCACTCCGAGGCGCTCCACCGATTTCTTGGAAAAAACGATTTCGTCGTGCTTACCAGAATCATGGGCCTTGTGGCAGCCGCCTTCGCGCTCGAGTTTGTGCGAAGAGGACTCATTGACTGGGGCGTGCTGGGATGAGCGCGCGCCCGAAAGGGGACATTGCCTAAGCCGCCTTGAACGCTTTCCTTTTCGGTAGATTGCCCCAGCAGTCCTTGCATATGACCAGACGCTTCACCTTGCCCACCCGCTTGGCGCTCTTCTCACAGCTCCTGCACACAATTTTCGAACAGTAGTTACATTTCTCAGGGTTGTGGGTGGGCTCACTGCATCTCTCGCAAATCATTTCCATGCCCCAAGGCAAGAATTATTTAAGCCAAATTTATTATATGTAGCGTGCATGGCATGCGCTTCTTCCTGCAGACTTTCGGATGCACGCTCAACCAGAGCGATGGCGATGCCATGAGGACTCTTCTCCTCCAGAGCGGGGCCAGCGAGGCTGGCGAGCGCGAGGCAGATGTTGTGGTGCTCAACACCTGCGCGGTCAAGCGCGCCACAGAGCAGAAAATCGCCGAGAGGATGCGGAGGGTGGTGGCCTCGGGAAAGCCGCTCGTCGTGGCGGGCTGCCTGCCAGCCTCAAACCGCCGGCTTGTCGAAAAAATTGCCCCACAGGCATGCCTGGTCGGGCCCGGAGCAGTGCTGAGAATTCCCGAGGCCGTGCGCGCTGCCTGCGCAGGGCAGCGCGTTGTGTTTCTTGGCTGGAATGGCAAGGAGGGCGTGCCGTTTGTCCCCAGCCCTCCGATTGCGAGAATACCCATCAGCGAGGGCTGCCTCTCCGCCTGCGCCTTCTGTGCCACCAAGCTTGCCAGGCCAGCGCTACGCTCCTATAGCCCCCAGAGAATCATCGAGAGGCTGCGCGCGTGCGCCGAGGCCGGCGTGCTCGAAGTGCAGCTGACCGCACAGGATGTTGGTGCCTATGGCCGAGATAGGGGAACAAACCTCGAGGAGCTCATGGCGGACATCGTCTCCACCTTTGCTCACGCTCCTTTCCGTGTGCGCCTCGGTATGATAAATCCCGAGCACGCGCTGATGATGGAACAACTGCCCTCCCTGCTGGCGGCTGAGCCTTTCTACCATTTTCTCCACCTGCCCATTCAGAGCGGCAGCGACGGAATTCTGGAGGCGATGGGCAGGAGATATACAGTGAGGGAATTTGAGAAAATCGTTGCAGCCTTCCGCGCGCGCATTCCCGCGCTCACGCTTGCCACAGACATCATCTGCGGCTATCCTGGCGAGAGCGAAGAAGATTTTGCCGCCACGCTTGCCCTGCTCGAACGCGTGCGACCCGACGTCGTGAATGTCTCGCGCTTTTCACCCAGGCCCGGCACGTCAGCAGCCAGCATGCCTCAGCTGCCCACAGATATTATTAACGAGAGAACGAGGAAAGCCAGCGAGCTGGCGAGGGCCATTTCTCACAGAAAAAATCTCGCATGGGTGGGGAAAACCGTCGAATGCGTTGTGCTGGAGCGCGCACGAACGCCCGTGGCCCGGACGCGTGCTTACAAGCATATCGCGCTGGCAAAGGGTGAAATAGGCGAGCGCGTGCTCGCCGAGATAACGGGCGCTTCCTCCTCCTGCCTCAAGGGCGAGGTCAGGCAAAGGCTTTAATATCGGGAAGCTAATGCTCCTGCATGGGCGAGCTTGTGGCAGTGCTCGGGCATTCGGTCACGGCGTATTTTCGCAACATACGCTGGATTCTGCTGTTCTCGCTTTCCTTCCTGCTCGCGCTGGCGATACCCTTTCTCTCGCCCGTGCCATCCTACATAGCGCTCGGGGCCACCTTCCTGCGCACGGGCTCCATGCCTCAGCTAGCGCCCCTTGAGGTCATAGTGATCGCGCTGTCCATGCTCGCCTCGCTGTTCCTGCTCTCGTTCGCCACAGTCTCGATAAACCTCGTGATAAAAAGCCAGCGCACGCTGACCAATGTGAGGACTGAGGTCATGCAGGGGATAGAGAAATATGCGGCAGTGGTGTTCGAGCTCTACCTTATTGCCTGGTTGCTGCTTTTCCTCATCGCGCTCGCCTCGTATGAGGTCAGGCTGGAACGCGTGCTCACCCCGCTCGCTGCTTTCCTCATCTACACGCTGCTCTTCTATGTCCCCACGGCCATAGTGATCGATGAGGTGAGGCCTGGCCGGGCATTTGAAGTGAGCCTGCGTATGCTTTTCGGCAAACCCATGCTGTTCGTGGCATGGCTCGCGACCGGCTTTGTGCTGCTGTCGCTCACATCACTCGCCTCCCTGTCATTATTTCCCCACCCGCTCGCCCAGTACATCGTGCTCGTGATAAACGCGCTTGTCGTGCTGCCATTCCTGACAGTCATGCAGACGCAAATGTACCTGACAAAATACACTCTGCTCTAGCTGTGCACGATGGCAACGATTTTCCTGAGCAGCGCTGCCCCATCGGGTCTCTGCCAGACGTTTCGACCCACGGCGATGCCGGCCCCGCCGGCGGACATGATCTCGCGCACCATGCCCAGCACTTCGGCCTCCCTTTCCTTCATCTTCCCTCCAGCAGCCAGCACGGGCGCGCCCGCGCTGCCAACCACCCTCGCCCAGCTCTCGCCACCGCCCGTATAGTATGTCTTCACAATGTCGGCGCCCAGCTCGGCGGCGGCCCGCGTGGCTGGCAGAACAAACTTCTCCTCATACCTTCTTTTCTCGGGCACCCTTGGATAGGCAAAGGCTATGACGGGCAGGCCATAGGCCCTGGCCGCACTCCACACGCGCCTGAACTGCGCGAGCATGGCTGGCTCGTTCTCCACACAGAAATAGATTGTTGCGGCAACAGCATCGGCGCCAAGCGCCACGGCATTCTCCACATCGCTGACCACCGACTGCGTCTCGACGGGCGACAGCGCGCTCTTGCCCGTCAGCTTGATGATCAGCGCGGTGTCGCGCGGGATTTTTTCCCTCACCATTCCTTTGTGCAGCAGCACGGCATCGGCGCCCCCCTCGCCCGCCAACCTGATGATCCTCTCGGGAGATAGGTCTGTTCCCTTATAGGCGAGCGGGCCGTGCTCCAGCCCGTGGTCGAACGCCAGCACGACGCCCCTGCCGTCTGGCAAAATCCTTCCCAGCCTTCTCGAAACCCCGCTCACGTAACCACCAACGCAAGGCTAATAAAACCTCGGTTTTATAATACTTGGGAAGCGCGCGTTTTGCGTCATGCTTCGTTGCTAGGAGGTGGCATCATGGCTGCGAAGGAACACCTGAACCTGATCTTCATCGGCCACGTGGACCACGGCAAGAGCACCACGGTGGGCCGCATCCTCTATGATACGGGCGCGCTGTCCGAGCAGGACCTGCGCAAGCTCAAGGAGGAAGCCGAGAAGGTAGGTAAAGTGACTTTCGAGTTCGCGTTTGCCATGGACCAGCTGAAGGAAGAGAGGGAGCGCGGGCTCACCATCGACATCGCGCACAGGGACTTCCAGACAAACAAATACTATTTCACCATCATCGACGCGCCGGGCCACCGCGACTTCGTCAAGAACATGATAACGGGCGCGAGCCAGGCCGATGCGGCCGTGCTCGTGTGCTCGGCCAAAGAAGGGGTGCAGCAGCAGACCAAGGAGCATGCCTTTCTCGCCAAGGTGCTGGGCATCCAGCAGCTCGTTGTGGCGGTGAACAAGATGGATGCCGTGAATTACGACCGCGTCAAGTTCGAGGATGTAAAAAGCCAGTTGTCCGGCCTGCTGAAGAACATCGGCTATAAGGTGGAGAACATTCCATTCATCCCGATCAGCGCGTACGAGGGCGAGAATGTAGTGAAGAAACTGGGCAAGCAACCGTGGTACACTGGTCCCACCCTTGTGGAGAGCTTCGACACTTTCAAGGTCCCGCCCAAGCCACTCGACAAGCCCCTGCGTCTGCCCGTGCAGGATGTGTTCACCATCACGGGCCATGGCACCGTGCCCGTCGGTCGCGTGGAGACGGGTGTGCTCAAACCTAACATGACCGTCATCTTCATGCCGAGCGGCGCCAAAGGGGAGGTCAAGCGCATCGAGATGCACCACCAGGAGTTGCCGCAGGCCGTGCCGGGCGATAACATAGGTTTCAACGTCAAAGGAGTGGACAAGAAAGACATAAAGAGGGGCGAGGTGGTCGGCACGCCCGACAAGCCCCCAACTGTGGCGGAGGAATTCACTGCCCAAATAGTCGTGCTGGAGCATCCGACAGCCATTGCCAAGGGCTACACGCCCGTATTCCACATTCACACCGCACAGGTCGCGGCCCAGATTGTTGAGATTCTCGAGAAAAAAGACCCCAAGACGGGCCAGACGATCCAGAAGAACCCAGACTTCATCAAGACAGGTGATGTGGCCGTTGTGAAGGTAAGGCCGCTCAAACCTGTGGTGGTTGAGAAGTTCCAGGAGTTTCCGCCCCTTGGCCGATTCGCCATCCGCGACATGGGCCAGACTGTTGCGGCCGGCATCGTGCTCGAGGTCAAGCCAAGGGCGGCCGCTTGATCATTTTTATGGGAAAGGCTCGCATCAAGCTCGTTGGCAAGGACCCTCATGAGCTCGATGAGGTTTGCCAACAAATCAAGGAGATCACAAAGGCGACGGGCGTCGAGCTCCGCGGCCCGATACCGCTCCCCACAAAGAGGTTGCGGGTAGCCACGCGCAGGACTCCTTGCGGGGATGGCAGCGATACTTACGAGCACTGGGAGATGAAGATTCACAAGCGCATCATCGATGTGGCGGGCGATGAGCGCACCCTCAGGCAGATCATGCGCGTCAAAGTCCCTGACACCGTGCACATCGAGATAAGCCTCGAGTGATGCGCTGGTTTTAAATCCTTTAAACCGCACAAACAATAAAACATGAAAGTGCTCGTTGTCGATGACAGCGTGAACATCCTGCCATTTTATAAGGACGCGCTGGCCACCCAAGGCATTGAGGCCGAAACGGCGGCCAGTGGGCCCGAGGCTCTGACAAAACTCTCTCTGGAGGAATTCGACCTTCTCATCACAGACTACCGCATGCCCGCCATGAGCGGGTGCGAGCTTGCTAAGAATGTGCTTGAAAAGTTTCCAGGGAAAAAAGTCCTAATTTTGTCAAACATGCCCGGCGATGCCAAGGCAGAGGCCCAGCGCCTCGGCATAGAGGAGCGCGTGAGCGTGAGAGAAAAGCCCAGCGAACTCACCGAGCTGAAGGCGCTCGCCGAATATGTCAGAGAGCTATTGATGGCAAAAACAGCGCCCGCCACAGAAAAGCTCAGAGTGCTCATTGTGGATGATGAGGAGATGCTCATAAAAGCATACACACGCGCGCTCTGGGGGCTGAGGGATGTTGTGGTCGAGACGGCTAAAGACGGCAATGAAGCGCTGGAAAAACTCAGCAGCGCGACCAGGCAGAATGCTCCCTTTGCCCTCATCATCACCGATTTCAACATGCCGGGCATGAATGGGTGCGCGTTGGCGCAGAAAGCGCGCGAGACCCATCCGGAAGCCAGAATTGTCATCAACACGAGCAACCCCGATGAGGCGCGCAGAGAGGTGCAGCGCATCGGCATCGCGATTGAGCTCAGCAGCAACAAGCTACTGGGTTCAGAAGTTAAAAAACTCGTCGAGGAGACCACGGCGGAAAAGAACGCTCTGGATACCGACAAGATGCGCATTCTCCGCACAACACAATCCACGCCGCAATCCGCGCCCGGCCGGCCACAGAAGCTCAAAGGCTAATTTCTCGCCTTCATCCTAGCGATAGTCTTTTAATCTCGCTTTCCAGAAAGAAAAATGCCGGGGTGGCTGAATGGCAAAGCGCCAGCCTTGAGAATCAGAATCCTCAACGGATTCTGATCCCAGCAATGCTGGAGAAGGGAAATCCTCTTCGCCTGGAGGACCCTTAAACTGGGGGAGGGCCCCCTCCCGCAGTTCGAAGCTGGTTCCCCTCGCGGGGAGTAAGAGTTCGAATCTCTTCCCCGGCGTAAGGCATCTGGCTTTCCCCCGATTCATTCCCTTCCTTCAGCATCTGAGGCTGTTGTAGGTTGCCGCCACCACGCAGGGGAATGGCTCTTTAACCATCGCTAGCTCCCATTTGTCGCACACCACATTGCCGTTCTCGTCGGTATGCGACTGCACGCAGACATTCTCGCCAGCACACACATATATCCACGCAGCATAATCTGGGTCGCTGGCGTGAGTGGCATTCCAGCTCACCATGTAACCGCATGCGCCAGCTATGTCATTTTTCTTGTAAGCAAGCGCGGCGAAAAAGCCGACCGTGTCGAGCTTGGTGATGCCGCTGGCGTTCGCGCAAGCCTTCACGCCGCTCCAGGCATCGCACGCCCGCAGCGCGCTGCCCGCTATCTGCTCGGCGGACAGCTGGCCCTCGGCAAGCAGTAGGGCACGGTAGAAGTTTGGGTCTAGCTCGCAGCTCTCGGCGGCTACCCTCACTGCCAGATCATAGATACATCCTCCGCCTGCAGGTGGGAAATTGTCGACGAAGGTCGGGTTGAAACTCCCGATGAGGTTGGGATTGCTTCCCCTGCAATTATAGCGTTGTGATACTGGTGTGAGCGGACCTGTGAGCTCGGGCGCGCTGTAATCGGGAGGCTGAAGCGCGCTCATCTGCAACTTGCTCATGAACTCGCACGCCCTGCCCTGCTTGCCGCTATAGGAGAACACGAGTGGAACCTGTGGGTTGCCAAAATCCTCCGATGCGCTGAAATAGATTCGCGTGCGGTTGAACCATACATTGATGGATGGGCTCTTCTGCGCCCCAAAGATGTCCACCATGCCCCAGCCGGTATCCGAGACAGAAGCGAGAGGGGAAGCCCTGTCCTGGAACTGGGCGTGGGCAATGCCGATAATTCCGGCGCTCACCAGCATGGGGATGTTCCGCATGATGTAATCGTTGAAATCTGCGATCTGCTGCCGGGTCAGCCCGCACGCGCCTCCCTCGCTGGCGCCATAGAAGAGTATGATTGTCGGCTTGTGGAATTTTTTCATCACCTCTCTGGCAAATGGCACGATGTCCTCAAGCAGTGCCTCCTCGGCATCGCACGGCGGCTCGCGCGTGCTCAGCTCATTGAGCAGAACTCCCCTGCCCACCAAATCTATGTGGGGCTCGGCTTGTGAGAGCGCGCGCATCACTGCCTCTTTATTCCCAAATGCCTGGTCATCTCGGGGGACAAACGCTAGGAGGCAGTTCGGGCACCCTCCTCTGAGCGCTGCCAGCTCTGCCACCATGGTGCTCACCTCGCTCGGGTTGGTGGCATTGAAGCGAGCCTCGGGCGCCACGATGACTGGCCCGATGTCTTTCAATTCGGCCGCAAGTTGCGCGGCGAATGCCGAGCCGCTCGCCGCACCGAGCTTTCCGCCCGTGTAGATGACATAGGCCGGGATGACATTATGCTCGAGATAGCACTCGGCCATCTTCCGACTCGGAATGTAGGGAGGACGGCCGTCGGTTCTTACCAGCCATTTGACCGCCAGCGGAAGCCCTCCTGCGTACTGGTTGGCCTCATCGAATTCCGCAAAGGTAGCGCCTTGCCCGATCATGAACGTTTTGAGGTAGGTGTTCTCGTCAGACAGGATGTTTTTTATGGAAAACGGATCGTTGGGATCACCGCTGCAGGACATGAATTTACAGCTTCCTTTGGCCAGCGATGTTTCGGCGAAAATCCACCATCCCGAGGTTTTGTTGGTGCAAACAAAACACAGGCATGGACCGGTATCGTAGCATTCGTCTGTGCCGACAACACTGCCCAGCTGAGTGTTGGGCTGTGTGTTGGAAAATACATCTTCATGCCGCCACAGCATGCTCTGAAGGCAGCCTGCCAGCAACAGCGCGAGCAACAAAATTAGCTTTTTCAGGGACTCACCCCACGGGAGAGTTGGCCTGCCCACCGAGCCCGCCATCCCATATCAACATTCTGGCGGCAGTGTGGGCACCATTGTGCAAACACGCCGATGCGATTTCCGCAGTGCGGGCATTCCACCGTCTTCCAGGCATACTCGGTATGCGTGTGCGGGTATCTCTGCGATGCCCGCCTTTTCATCAACCATTGCGCCAGCACGTTTGGTGGATAGGCTGGATAGTAGGAGTTGATGTAGCTCCATACGCCATAGGCCGCGCCCGCGCCCACCGGACCGGCCGTAGCTCCGGCTGCCGCAATGGCTGTCCATTTCACCGCGCTGAGACCCAAATATCCCCAGAACCTGCGCCTGAAGCCAGCACTCACCCTCCATAGCCCGCTCTCAAGAGCTCTCTGGCGCTCCTCGTACGTCGAGCGATAGCTGGCCTTGGCCACCAGCCACCGCGTCAGCTCGTACATCGCGATGGGCGGCATGGCATAGGCGAGCGAGAGCTGCCTCCATGGCTTGAGGAACTCGTACTCCTCCTCAAGCATCCTCAGCTGCTCGGGCAGGCTCCGGCTTCTAAGCATCAGCTCGAGCTCTGCCGCCTCCCTCAAGGCAGGGGTGGCCAGGTGCGGATAGCTGAAGGTGATGAAGCGCGCCATGGCCGCACCCATCCTCATGGCGTTGGGCCCGCGGTAGGTGGTGTACCAGGTGTTGTAGTTGGCGGGCGAGAAAGGCCCTCGCGAGCGCAGCTCAAGGTCCCTTGACTGCTCGGGCGTGATTTGCTGAAGCCTGTCCTTGAGGAAGGTGAATGCTGTGTTTTCATCCCTCACTCCAGTCGTCTCGTACAACATGTAGGAGAGCCATGGCACGAGCCCGTGCCAGCCGGCAAACCTCTCCTCGTGTGGATAGCGGCCAACTGGGCTGAGCTTCCACAGATATCCTCTGAGCTCATCGAGGTAAATCCTGTTCTTGTACCTCGGTACGAGAGCCTCGCCCGGTCTGGTGAGGCTCTCGCCCTTAATCAGGTACCACGTGGCCTTGAGCCAGGAGTGCGGCTTGTAGCCCTGCACAGGGTCGGTTGTGAATGGAATGCCCTGGCGTGCCAATATGAATGGCCTGGTGAGCCTGAAGAACCTGTTCCCAAAGCGGTCCTCCATGCTCAGCGTGAGCCCCCACAGGAAGCCCATCGAGGATTTGCCGGCCATGTGGTCGATGGGGTGTAGGTAAGTCATGGGTCCCCATACATAGCCGCCCGGAATGAACAGCGAGGCACCGTATGCTGCCGAGTGCGCTCTGGGTGTTTTGTAGCGCATGGGAAGGCGCACGGTCTCTACGTGGTACATGAAGTACAACGAATCCGAAAGCCCCTCCACGACCTCTTTCTCGAGCGCGAACTCCTCCCTCTTGGTAAGCTCGGCGCGCCTCTGTCTGACCTGTTGCCTGTATCTTCTGAGGTCGCTGTTCAGCTGCCACCACGCCTTCTCGCGCAGGCGGAGGATTTCGGCCTTCTTCCTGGCCCTCGCAATCCTCTCATCCAGCCTTTCAATTTCCCTCCTTGTGTTCTCCACCGTTCTCTCATACGATGCCGCCAGCATCTCATCGCCCCTTCCTCTGGCGGCCGCGGCCAGCCCGATGTATCTTTGCATGCGCCTGCGAAGCTCCTCCCTCTCCTGTAGCAGTGAGGGTATCACCGTGCTCTCAAGGTCCAGCCGCTCGCCGTGCGTCTTGTATCTCTCCTCGTACACGGCGTTGTAGCGGGCGAGCTCGCCCAGTTTTCCCTCCACCTCCCTCAGCACCTCTTCCACTTTCGCTCTCTGGAACACCATCACGCCTCCCCGTTCCTCCCCGAGCCTGCGCGCGCCGAACGCCTTTGTCAGTGCTGCAAAATATCCATCAACATCCCTGTACTCGGTGCCGCCCCCGGCATCGATGGCCCTTATCAGATCGCGCAACATTGTGAAGTTGGCCCTCGTGGCCGTGCCCTCCTCCCTCAGCAGGTCGGCCATCCACTGGCTGTAAAGGCCCTTTTCCCACTCCGATTTGAACTCACGGGCAACTAGCGATGAGTATTCTATGAAAGCTTTGGCGGCATACAGCTCCTGCACGCGCGGCATGGTCGCGGCCATCACCACCCGCTCAAGGGCCGCCAGCACTGGATGCAGGGTATGACTCTCAATGAATCCATATAGAGAGTAGACGCTTGGCCTCTCGAGAACCTCGCGCAGGGTTATCGGTTTCCTGGCTCGAGCCATGAGCTCGCCCTCTCTGTTTCTGAGGGCGGTGGCGTGTCTGTTGTAATCATACCTCTCGACCCTGCCATCGGCCCATCTGAACCACAGCTCGACGTTGATGGGCACATCGGCCTTGGATAGTCTGATGGTGTTGATCGCCTTTGGGTCATCAATCGGGAAGACGTACCAGCCCGTCGCTTGCGCTATCATCGGCAGTTGCTGTGTCATCTCGTACGTCACTGCTCCTCCGGGCCTCAGCACACCGAGCTCATCGAGCCTTCTTCTTGTGTCGATGATCTCGGCCCGCTCGCCCTCCACCTCGATGATCACCCGGCCGCGCTCCCTGCGCGCCAGCCCCGTGCTCTCGAGTATGTCCACCAGGCTCCAGAAGTCCCTCCTGCGCACGGTGGCGCCCTCTGTAGCTCCGACGTGAGCCAGACAGCCGGCATCGAAAAGCCTCTCGAGGTTGTCACGCAGCAACGTCTCCCTCCTTGCAGGATCGGCCATGCGAAGCTCATCATAGAGCGCAGCATCCACGAACCTGAGCCGCGTGAGGTCCTCCCTGATGCGCCCGGCCTTTCTGGCCGCCCTCAGCAGTATGTCGACTGTCCTTCTGTTGTTTAACTCGGCCTCAGAAATGCGCATTATCCTCTGCGCCAGCGGCAGCGCTCTCACGCCCTCATCCAGCACGCCCGTGCTGATGAGCTCATCGGCGAGCGCGTTGATTGCGTTCTCGCGCGGCCTGTTGTACTCTTCCATCATGCGCTCCATCGACTCGCCCACCGCTTGTAACATGTCTTGCCTGCGCACAAGCTCTGCGAGGTTCTGTATGCCTTGCTGCTCTGCAAAGCTCTCGAGCATGTGGAGCCTCTCCTCATTGACATATCGCTCGCGCCACGTCCGCTCGATGACCGCGATGTCGCGCACGCACTCCTCACCACCTTGTTGAATGAGTTGTACCCTCAGCTCCTCGAGGCTCTGGGCAGTCACGCCAATGCCGTGCCTTCTCGCCACCTCCCTGAGTTCCTCCAGCATGATCTGCTGCCTGCGCGCCTCACCAAGCGGGCCGTAGGTGCGCTCGAGTATACCATCCCTGAAATCCGCGGCCGCATCACCGAGGGCGTTGATGACGCCAGTCCGCGCCCTCTCCTCAAATTCCCCAAAATTCAGCGTGGGCCTGCTTGCCAAATCGCGTATAAGCTGGGAGAAGGTCTCAAACCTCCTTTCGTGAGGATCGGTGAGCAGAAACTGCCTGTCAAGCTCCCACTCTACATCAACGGTGGTGGGCTCTCTCCCCTGCCTGGCAGCCTCCTGTCTCTCCATCTCAATGTAGCGCTGGTTGAATGCGAGCACAGCCTCAGCAATCTCCCTCACTCTCCTGCGGTAGTCCTCCTCACTCATGCGCCGCTCTCGCACTATCCTCTCCAGCTCCTCCCAGTATTGCTCGCATGTTGTTGTGGCGCTATCCAGGCGTTCCATCATACCTCTCAGCTCGGCGAGCCGTATGGCCGTTGCTGGGTTATCAACGTCAGCAGATAGCCTCGCATACTCATTTCTCAGCGATTCGTGCGCAGTGGTCGCCACATTGCGCAACTCCTCGAAGCGCCTGTCACCATTCTCCGGGTTGAGCGCGCGCACGCGCAGCACTTCGATGTCGCTTGCATTGAGCAGCTTTGCTGTGGCGGCGAGCTCTCGGCTGAGCCTCAGGATGAGTTGCGCCTTCACTTCGTTGGGCATCTTGTATTCGACAATGTCCCGCAGGTCCTCTTGGTGATCGATTATGTATTGCCCTGTCAGCTGGGTGAGAAAGCCTGCCTGCCTCCGCAGCCATTCCTCGGCACCTCTCGTCTCGGCGCCGAGTTTTTTGGCCGCACGCACACCGAGAAGGGCGAGGCTGGCCGTGCCGGCACGCAACGCTCTCAGCCCTACGCCCACCACCATCTTCACCGAGCCGTATGCCTCGCCAGCAAACACCAGTCCGGGAATTTGGGCATAATATGATGTGCCCGGGATTCGGATGCCTTTTGTCGCCCAGCGCGGTATGCCTGCGGCCGCGTGCACTATCTTCTCTGCCTCGGCGTGCACCTTCTCGGATTCGACAAAGCGCAACACGCCGTAGCGCGTCCGCCTGAGCCTGCTCATGGCGAACGCGAGCGCGGGGGGCTCGCCCTGTCTTCTGTATTCCCTCACCAGTCGGTCATACACGGCCTCAAGCGCTAGCGCCCTTTCCTCAGATTTTCTCTTTGCCAGCGCGCTGTCGATGTCCCTGGCCACGGCGTTTGCCTCGGATGGCTGCAGCATGCTATGAGCGACCTCTCTGAGTTGCTGGGCATATGCCTCGGAGATGCGGGCAAATGTGCTGGCAAAACCAATGCTCGCCAGCCCGTATACCCGGCTGGCCTGCTTCCAGCCCTCCGGCCTCCTCACTCTCTTGAATGCCAGCTTCTTTGGCTTGGGCAAGCGCGGAGTGGTAATATCAAACAGCGCGAGAGGACTCTTGCCCACCACATACATGTAGGAAAACAGAAGGCCTGCCAGTATGAACAGGGGAAGGCAGGCATAACCCATGCGCTGCGTCTCGGAGCCGAATATGTTGGCCAGTGAGAACGGCATGGCGCTTGCCGGGCAGTGGATGAGCCTGGCGCTCTCGCTTGGTTTGTACTCCCCTCTGCCTGAATAGTTTGCCTTTATGTTGGTGCAAGTGCTCGTGACTGGAATGCCCGATAGGCTGCACACAGCCAGCCCATCGGCATCGGTGGTGACCGGCCCACATAGCAGCACATATGCCTTCTGCTCTGTATCATAGTAGTAGAATGAGATGTTTTCGCCCGCGAGCGGCCCTCGCTCGAGCCTGTTGCCCTCCCCAGCCTCGGGCACTGGCTGCGTTATCTTCCCAACATCAAAAAAGGGTGGAAACGAGACTGCCGTCACGCGCACATAGCTGAGCTCGGCCTCGGCTTGATAACCCCTCTCCGCCTCATAGAGCTTAAGGTTAAGGTTGGTTACCGTGCATCCCGTGCACTGCTCATCGGCGGCGGCGAGCGCGGCCAACAACAGCAGGGCGAGCGCGGCGCGCATGAAATTATTGCGCCTTCCTTTCTTTAAAATATGCTTATCGGGCAATTGGACTTCGACAGCGTAAATATTTAATACCGGAAGACCATAATTTTATGTCTCATGGCGTACATCGATGAGCTGATTGCTGCGGGTTTTACTCGAGAGCAGGCCGAAAAGCTTGCTGAGGCTGATGCGCTTCACTGGAAGACACTGAATGCGGAGGAGATCC
>JAWAFC010000013.1:0-20292 GCA_038890815.1 Candidatus Micrarchaeia archaeon
GTGGCAGAAAGTGGCAAATGCGGCTGCTGTTGGGGCGAGCGAGATGAGTGGCGCGAGGGAGGAGGGAAAAGTGTGGGAGGGTGTTGGGAAATTGGAAGTTGGTGGGGTGGCAGAGCAGGATGAGAGCGCCCGCATCAACGCTCAAAACATTGAGGGCCGGTTGGCAGCCCTCCGCCGAGTGCCAATTGAGCGCGCTGGGAAAAAAATTGAAGTCAGAAAAATCGTTCGGATGAGGAAGGGCGAATTTCTTGAGACAGGAATCCTCCGCAGGAAAGTGGCTGAACTTGCGAGGCTCCTCGCGCTGTGGAGGGCGAGAAGATGAAGCGGGCGAAGAGGCGCGCGCGCCCATTTTTCTCCCTTGAAACCACATGGGACTATGCCAAGCTATTCCTTGTGCTCGTCGTGCTCATCCTGCTTGGCATGATGGCATTTGTGCTGTGGCCCACAGAGAAGGGGGTCAGGATGAGCGTGAGCGCGGAGCCTTTGCTGCCGAACGCCGCGCTCAACCTTTCTCCGGGCGAGAGGTTTGTCTACAACGTTTCGTTTGGCCGGGAGAGCACGCTCGTGGAGTTCGAAGTCGCCGACAAGCTCGAGGACTGCCTTGTGGTCAGGAGCAGCCCGATGGGCGAAGGGTGCATTGCGGCCAACGGCTCGCTCGTGTGGGGAAACATTTCGGGATTTTTTGAGAGATGGATGCTCGCGCTCGCGCCAAACTGGAGCTGGAGGGTGAGAGTGCGCAGCGAGGTTGTGGGCATAGGGATGAGCGAAGAGAGGGTGATAAGCTATACAGTGTCGGAGGTTGCAGAGAGGAGGGGCAGGCGTGCATTCCATGTGCTCGTGGCATCACCAAGCGGGGTGGAGGGGGAAATCTGGGTGGATGCCGAAAGGAGGATTCTGCTGGCAATGAATGCCAGCGGGTTGCGTGCAGAGTTGGTGCGCGCGCCTTTCCCGCTCGCTAGCCCGTGAGCAAGGAGAACAGCCTTCTGCCTATATCTTCGGCCACCTGCGCACTGCCCGCCCCCCTGACAAGTACATGCCCACTGCGATAGAGAGCCAGCTTCACCTCGCCAAACCTGAGAAAAAGTACGAGCGGTGTGGCGAGCTCGACCACAAACCCGGCGCGCGCCAGACGGGTGGCCGCATCCTTCAGATCCAACTCCATCTTCCTCTTGGGGCGCAGGTCGAACTCCCTTCCTGTCCTGCACGGCTTGAGCACAAACAGCTCCATGGCATCACATCGGGATAGCGCGCGCGAGCGCGGCTTCGGCCATGCCCTGCACATCGAGCGGCGCCTCATCGGCTAGAATTTGGGCCAGCTTGGCCTTTGTGGCCGGCTTGGCGGGCGTGGCCGTGCAGGTCGGGTGCAGCGAGGCGAGCTCAAACGTGCCCAACGCTCTGGCCATGCGCTCTATCTCCTCCTTGTCGAGCCCGACAAGTGGCCTGAGGACTGGAATGGGTGATGCGCTGTCGAGCACGGCGAGATTGTGTGAGGTCTGGGATGCCTTTGAGGCTATGAAGTCGCCAGCCACGAGCGCCGAAGCACCAAGCCTGGCGGCGAGCAGGGCCGCTACACGGTGCATGTGCCGCCTGCTGTGGATGCATGTGTTGTGCGGGGAGCAAGCGCGCAGAAAGGTGGCGACATCGGGCCCGTGCGGAATGACATAGCCATCGAGCATTCCGAGCTTTTCCCTCAGCTTGGCAACCACCTTGAGCACGCCCGCCAGGCTGTCATCCGATGAAAATGGCCTGTTGTCGAAATGCACAAGCACGGGCTCAAGGCCGGCGCGCGCGGCGAGCCAGACCGCGACGGGCGAATCGATGCCACCGGAGAGGAGCGCGATGACCTTTCCCATGGCAACACCTCAGAAAATATTTGGCACAACGAGCTGCAGTATGGTTGCGAGGAGGTATATGGCAAGCAGCGCCGCGCCGGCGCGCCTGCCTATCCTGCCCCTCATCATGAAAAAGAGGAGCAGGAAGCTGAGCAGCAGCATGGCGGGCGTGGTGACCACTGCGGTGACGAAATTGATCGGCTGGGGAGTGGCGAGCGCGATCACCCCGAGGGTGATGAGCATGGTGAAGATGTTGCTTCCTATGGTCTCGCTCACGGCCAGCTCCTCGTATCCTCGCTTTGCGGCCTGAACAGCACTCGCCAGATTCGGCAGGCTCGGGCCAAGCGCGCCGAGAGTTATGCCGATCACGAAATCGGAGAGCCCGAAGAACCCGGCAATGCCGATCATGGAGTGGGTGAAAAGCTCCCCACCGATCAGCAGCAGCGCCACGCCGGCTAGGAATACCTTGAGGCCATCGTGCACGACGAGCTCGCCAAAACCCGTTTTGCCGAACAGACGCAGGCTCTTCACTATCTTCTGCGTCTCGACCGTTCTCTGCTTTGTCGTGAGCACGCGCTCCTGCTCGTACACATTAACCAGATAGGGAATGAAAAGCAGGAGGAAGATGAAACCATCCACGCGCGTGAGCTCGAGGTCCTCCAGCGCCACGGCAGCCACCACGATGGTGATGACAACCATGAACACAGCATCGCGCACGATCATGGCGCGCGAGACGCGCAGCGGGCGGATGAGCGCGCTTATGCCTACTATGAGGCCGATATTCACGATGACCGAGCCGAGCGTGACTCCTATGCCCATGCCAGTATGCCCCTTGGCCACGCTCGACAGCGCGACGACCAATTCTGGCAGCGACAGCAATGTGGCCACAAGCAGGAGGCCAACCGCGATGTTTGTTGTGCTGAGCCTGCGGGCAACATCCACGCTCGCATCCGTGATCCATTCCGAGCCCTTCAGTATGAGGTATAGCGCGAGCAGGCCGATCGCGATGAACACGAGGGCCATGCTTTTATTTGGCGATTCTAAGTTAAAAGCCCTTACGCAAAGTTTAAATTCATAGCACCTGAATGCTAGGCATGGCCGAGAGGTACCTGTGGTGGCTCCGCGTAGCCTTCATGGCGCTCAGCGTTGTCATAGCGCTGAGTGGGCTGTTTAGCCTCAATGCGCCACACACTTTCACCGGGC
Source organism: Candidatus Micrarchaeia archaeon (assembly GCA_038890815.1). GTDB lineage: Archaea > Micrarchaeota > Micrarchaeia > Burarchaeales > JACRGF01 > JAWAFC01. The sequence continues at coordinate 3,036 of JAWAFC010000013.1, forward strand.
TTGACCTGGCGGTGATATGGCTGGCCATTGGGGCAGCTTTCTACAGCATCCACCAGCAGGCTGAGGTTGGCAAGGCTGGCGGACGCAGGCGCTAGGCACAGGGAAAGAAGCGGAATCGGTAAATCTTCAGCACATTGAGCGTGTCGTAGCTAGAGATCATCCCACCAAATTTTGTTCTCAGCTCGGTGATGAATGCCCTGAAGTCCTGCTCGGATTCGAACTCCCCGTCAACTACCAGGTCGTACCTTCCGAAGGTGCTTGTCGTCCTCTTCACATTTGGATGCTGTACCAGGAAGTTCTTCAACAACTCAAATCTCTCAGCTGTGGTGTGATAGAGCGAGAGCAGCACGCGCTTGTAAGCATAGCCATACCGCGCATGGTCGGGCAGAAAGCCAGTGCGCAGTATGATGCGCTCCCTCATCAGCCGTCTTAGCCTACTCCTCACTGTATGAGGGCTCTCACCAAGCCTGGTGGCCAGCTCGAGCACCCCGGCCCGGGCATTGTCGGACAACGCGCGTAGGAGCTCCTCATCACCCCGCACAAGGTGAACGCGCGAGAGTTTTCCACCTGTGATGTGGACAAATTCCTCCTCAGAAAATTCCTTGCCCACAAGGTATTTTCTCCTGCAGTGGCGCGCTCCGATGTGTGTCAGAATTGTTCTCTCGAGGATGTATCCGCCAAAGCGATTTCTCACAGCCAGCAGGATGTTGTAGAACTCCAGTGGGTCTCGGGCGAGCACACCAACCATGACATCCCATCTCCCCTCGCATGCGAGCAGAATGCACACTTTGGGCTCGGCGAGGAGGAATCTGGCGAATTTGGCCAGCACACGCGGGGATATGTTCTTCAGGGCATAGTAAGCGGTATAGAAAGTGTAGCCCGCGCTTTTGTAGTCAATGAGCGCAGTGTAGCCCTTTATGATGCCGGCCTTCTCAAGCGCGCGGATCCTGTAGGCGAGCCGCTGTGGGGAGATTTTCAGCTTTCTGGCCATGCGCGCCAGCGGCGCACGGGCATCCCCATCAAGCTCGAAGAGGATGCGGCGGCTGAGCGCATCGAGCTTCGCCTGAGATTTCTGCATATTTTTGAAATTCTGCGTCTTTAATTTATTAATTTTTCCATTTTTCAAAAATTTTCTCTAAAAACTTTTAAATATAAATCAACGACAGGCCTGCTCGTGTGGAAATGGTATCCATCACAGAGCTCATCAAAGCGCTCAGGAACTTCCTGGCGGAGGAAGAGGAGAAAGAGCCCGCTGAATGGAGAGCAGCTCACACACCCAAACCGCGCGATGACATCCCACGCGAGCGCTGCATGGTGTGCGGGCTCGAGATAAGCTATGCCGAGATGATGTATGAGAATGGCTATGCGGTGTGCTTTATGTGTTACAAGACAAGGGCGATCGCCAATTACTACGGCAGGGTGATATGGCTTGAAAGCTGAGCTGCATCCCTCGCTCATGTTGCGTGGCCCGCTCAAGCTGAGGGCGCGCTCATCGGCAAGATTGTGGTTGCTGCTACGCTCTCTCAGCAAGCCAGGGGGGAGAGTTGAACTCCCCTACGCCGGTTCCTGCCTCCCTTGAGCCTGCAGCCGGCTGCATAGCCGCTCTGCCACCCTGGCCTATCGCCATACCCCGGCGAGTTTTTTGCCGCAGTAAGGACATATTCCTTCTGGTATGAGGTTTTTTAGTATTTCGAAGCCCCACCGCTCAATGAGCATTTTCCCACATCTTGGGCAATAGGTGTTCTCGAGAGGATGGCCCGGCACATTCCCAACATAGACGTATTCGAGGCCCACATCTTTGGCTATGGCGTGCGCACGCTCGAGTGTGGCCACGGGAGTCACCGGCGTGGTGAGCATTTTGTATTCGGGATGGAATTGGGTGAAGTGCAGCGGAACCTCAGTGCCGAGATTTTCCCGCATCCATTCGCACATCATGCGGATCTCATCCGGATCGTCCGAAAGCCCTGGCACGGTGAGGTGGATGACCTCAAACCACACGCCCTTTCTCTTGAGTGTCTTGAGCGTGGCCAGCACTGGCTCCAGGCGTGCTCCGCTCACCTCCTTGTAGAACTGCTCGCTGAATCCCTTGAGATCGACGTGCGCGCTGTCGATGAGCCCGCACAGCTCATCGAGCGGCTGCGGATTGATGAAGCCCGCCGTGACAAAAACGTTCTTCAGCCCTCTGGGACGGGCCAGCCTGGCGGTATCCATGACATATTCTATGAACACAACGGGATCGTTGTAGGTATAGGAGATGGAGGCACAGCCATAGCGCAATGCCTCTTCAACGACCGCTTTTGGCGGCAGGTCATAGTGAGGCAAATCGCCCGGGCTTGCCTGAGAGAGCTGCCAGTTCTGGCAGAAGGCGCATCTCAAGTTGCAGCCAACCGTGCCGATGGAGTAGGACCATGTGCCGGGCAGGAAATGAAAGTTCGGCTTCTTCTCAATGGGGTCTATCTGGATTGCTGAGGGCTTGCCATACACGAGAGAGTAAAGCCGGCCATGTCTGTTCTCTCTCACGCGGCACTTCCCTCTCTTGCCCTCAAGTATTGTGCACCAGTGAGGGCACAGCGTGCACTGCAGCGCATCCCCCTTCAGCACACGCCAGTACAGCGCCTCCTTCTCCTGCGTCATACAAACCGCCACAGCGTGCCCATCGGAGTATCCTCGAGGATTATGCCCAATTCGCGCAGCTTCGCTCTTATCTCATCACCCTTGGCGAAGTCCTTCGCCTTCCTCGCCTTCTCCCTCTCGGAGATTATGAGCGCCATGAGCTCGGCAAAGCCCAGCTGCTGCGCCTTTTCCTCGGCAATCCCAATGCTGATCGCAAGCGAGCGCAGGCGGGCGGTGTGTTGCTCGGTGGGGATTCTTTCCGGAAGTCTCTCGAGCAGGCCGAGTATGCCGGCGAGGCTCCTGTACTCTGCGACCGCGTGCTCCAGCACATGTTTGTTTATTTTTCCTTCATTGATGTAGGTGTTTATGTGCCTGGCAATTTCAAACAGCTGGGCAAGCGCGGTGCTGGTATCGAAGTCGTTGTCCATGGCAGTCAGAAAGGCTTCTTTGTGGCGGGCGACGGCCTCCTCGAGCCACCTCGCTGGGCGGCCCCTTGATGGGCGCGCTTTGGCGGCATTCCAAAGCACGCTGCGCAGCGTGGCCAGACCTGCGCGCGCGGCCTCGAGCGAGCTCTCATTGAAGTCGAGAGGGGAGCGATAGTGTGTGGAGGCGAAGAACAATCGCAAAACCTCCGGCTCCCATCGCGCCAGCGCCTCGGCGACCGTGATGAAGTTTTTGAGCGACTTGGCCATTTTTTCCCCCCTTACGGTCAGCCAACCTGTATGGAGCCAGTAGCGCGCGAGCGGTTTTCCACTCGCCGCCTCGCTCTGGGCTATCTCGTTCTCGTGGTGGGGAAAGATGAGGTCGTTGCCCCCGCCGTGGATGTCAAAGGATTCGCCGAGATACCTTGCGCTCATGGCCGAGCACTCGATGTGCCAGCCCGGCCTGCCCCGTCCCCACGGCGAGTCCCAAGCGAGCGCCTCGCCGGGCTTCCATTTCTTCCACAGCGCGAAATCGGCTGGGTGCCTTTTCTTCTCATCGATGGCGACGCGCGCGCCCGCCCTTATGTCTTCCAGGCGCTGCCCGCTGAGCTTGCCATAGCCGGCAAACTTTGTCACATCGAAGTACACGCCATCCTCGGTCTCGTAGGCAAAGCCACCTGACATCAGGCGGGCGATAAGCGCGATGATGTCTGGGATGTGCTGGCTCACCTTCGGATAGTGATGGGCCCTCTTTATTCCCAGCAGATCGGACTCCTGCATGGCGAGCTTTGTGAAATGCTCGGCCATCGCCAGCGGCTCCTGGCCGCTCTCTCTGGCGCGGTTTAATATTTTGTCATCCACATCGGTGATGTTCTGCACGTGTTGCACGCGGTAGCCGATGAACTCGAGATACCTCCTTATGATGTCGAAGGCCACATAGGTGCGCGCATGGCCCAGATGGAAGCGGTCGTACGGAGTCAGGCCGCATACATACATGCGCACTACACCGGGCTCACCCGGCACAAAATCCTCGAGCCGCTTGGATAGGGTGTTGTACACGCGCAACGCCATGTGTGCACCTAGAGCTTTGTTGCAGCGTGTGCTATTTTAAGTGATGCCCCTGCGGCCTTGGCGGCCCAAACCTGTCCGCCTTCTGAAAAGCCGCGCTTGAGCTCGGCTAAAGTCCGCGCGGCATCTCCGGCAGCGTGCGCCGCCTTTTTCTTATCCCCCGTCTCGAGGGCCTCCCAGGCCTCCCTGGCGATTTTCTTCAGCCGCTGGCCCTCTCCTGCCCTGGCCAGCCCGTCTGTGAGAAAGCGAAGCTGCTTGGCAAGCCCGAGGAGGAACAGCGCGCCGGCATCGCCCTCGAGCAGCAGCGCGAACGCTCTTTTCTCGGCGCTCTCGAGTGCAGGCTCTGCTCCGGTCCCTTCAATCGCGTGATTCGCCGCGGGCGAGAGGAGGGAAACGGCTGGGGTGGCGTGGCGGCTCGGGACGGATGACTGCGGGCTCGTGGAGGGGGGAACGCGCGAGGCGTGGCAGGCGCCGCAGGCGTTGCACGCGCCTATGGCGCAGTCGATTGCGAGGGAACCGCATTCGGAGCAGACCGCTGCAGGCCAGCTTACCAGGGCAAGGAGTGAAAAAATCCTTTCCAGATCACTGCGGTCATGGGCGGCGCGCGCAATGGCCTTTCCGGAGCGCGAGAAGACAACGCCTCTCCCCTCGCTGAGCAAAATGTTCGCTATGCCCAGTGAGTGGGAGTACTTGACGTTGCCGAAGGCTCCGCTGGCACGCAGTGCATGCTCAAGATAGACCGAGTCGAATGGCGGGTAGGGGGATGGCAGCCAGTGGCGGATGTTCGCCTCGCCGCTCACCCTGTTCGCGACATCGATGCATGGGCGCACGACGAGCATATCCTTTTTTGGCTCTGGCAGGCGCGATGGGGAGTACTTTCGCTTCAGCTCGGCGAATGCGAGCGCGGCCTGCGGGCTCTGCCTGGCTGGGATGCACTCAGAGAACTCGCCCACTCCTGCGAGCGCCCTGCGAGCCAGCGCGCCGCAGTCCAGTCCGCATAGGCTGCAGTCGATGCGCGGGGTCAGACTGAGGGCATCATCCCATTCCCTGATTTTAACCACCTATTTTATCTCGAAGAAAAGTTCCCACAGCCCATTTGTTTTCCTGACCTCTATCACTTTATACCCCTCAAGTCGCATGCTCGCTGGAACATCCCTGGCGCTGAGCTCGTTGTCGACAATCACCTTGAGGATGTCGCCTGTCCTGCCCTCCTCCCTCAGCTCCTCCGCACGAATCTTTGTGTAGGTGAAGGTGTCAGGGCACCTTTCGCCCCTCAGGTCGAGCTCGTGGGTGTGTTTCATATTTCACAAACCTCCTGATACACTGGGGAGGGAGTGAAGCCTTTTTGGCCGCACGCGCTGCACTCTCGCCTCCTCCTGAAGCGAAATTCATCGAAGGACATGGTCCTGCCATCAAAAACCAGCATTCTGTCAGTCAGCCGTACGCCCTGGCCGGCCAGATACTTTATCGCCTCGGTGGCCTGGATGCCTGCCAGTATGCCGATTATGCTCCCGAGAATGCCCGCCTCACGGCAGGTGGGAATGCTCCCTTTGGGCGGAATTACGGGAAAGGCACATCGCAGGCAGGCGCTCTTTCTGGGGATGACTGTAAACACGCGCCCTTCGTACTGCAGGACGGCGGCATGAAACAGTGGAGTGCCGTTGAACACGGCAGCGTCATTTATCGCATACCGCGCGGCAAAATTATCAGTGCCATCGATGATTGCATCGAAGCCCTTGAGGAGGTCGAACGCATTGGAGTAGTCGATTAACTTCACAACAGGCTTGACCTCAATGTCTGGATTAAATGCGCGAATGCGCTCTGCGGCCACCAACGCCTTGGGCCTCCCCACATCGGCTGGCGTGTAGAGAAATTGTCTGTTCAAATTGGTGAGGTCAATGCTGTCGCTGTCGATGATGGTTATGCTTCCTACGCCGCTGGCGGCGAGACTGAGCAGCACAGGACAGCCGATGCCACCAGCTCCCGTGACGGCCACCCTCGCGGCCTTCAGCCTCCGCTGCTCTCTGGCACCGAAGTCCGGCAGGATGAGCTGGCGCGAGTAGCGCTTGAGCTCGGTCAGGCTCAGCGACACGGGGCTCACCCTCCCGACACGGCAGGCGTGATGTATACTGTGTCGCTGTTGCGCACCCGAGTGCGAATGTCCTGCAGAAAGCGTATGTCCTCCCCGTTGATATACACGCTGACAAAGCCATTTATCTTTCCACCCGAGAGGATGCGCTTCTGAAAACCCTCGCCGTACTTCTGGGAGAGAAGCGCGAGCAGCCCCCCGATGTCTCCCTCGAAGTCCAGCGTGGCCTCCGCCTCGCCCTTCACCGCGGCGGCGATCGCTGAGGAGAACTTTACCTTCACCAAAGGAAACCACCTGAAGCAATTCCTCACTTGCGGTATAAATAATTTCCTACAATTTTTATTCCGAAAAGAATATCACCTCGCCTTCGCGTTTGCGTAGTCCTTGAGCTCGACAAAGAGCTCTAGCGCCTCGCTGTGCTCGGTCCTCAGCGTGCCGATGAAGTCCCGCAGCACGCGGAGCGCGACCCAGGCGTCTATTTCGATGAGCCCGTAGATTTTTTCCGAGAGCTCCGTGGGAACACGCCCGTTTTTCTCCTTTTCTCTCCTGAGCGCCTCGAGCGCGCCGCGCAGAATCTCCTCCCTCTCGGATAATGCGGCATCGCGGAACACCTCAGTAGCCTTTAGACAGAAGCCGTTTTCTCCAACGCGTCCCACGCAGCTGGAAAGCCTGCGCTTGGCTTCGTCGCCCAGTCCAAACCAGTTGCGCGGCCGGCAGCAGTGCGGATCACCAGGCCGGTAGAATGCTCCGCCCACAGGTCCGAGTAGATTGTTTCGTGCGCCGAATGCCATCACCGGTAAATCTTTTTTTATTCTAATATAAATATTTTTTTGATTAAAATATTCAAAAAAGAATATTCAGAATAGATCCGGGATGCTCAGGTACTTGTCGCCCCTGTCGGGCGAGAGCGCGACTATCGTGCCCCTGCCGAGCGACTTCGCGGCCTCCAGGGCGGCCCACACGACCGCGCCCGTGCTGATTCCGGCGAAGATTCCTTCGGCGCGCGCGAGCTCTCTCGTCAGCCTGTAGGCGTGCTCGTCCGAAACGCGCACCTTGTCATCCAGCAGGGATGGGTCGAAGATGGGAGGCACCATGGCGGCGGTGAGGTTGCGCAGGCCGTACAGCCTGTGCTTCTCTGCCGGCTCGACGCCGATGACCCTCACGCGCGGGTTCTTTTCCTTGAGGAACCTGCCGACACCCATGAGCGTGCCCGTTGTGCCGATGCCTGCGATGAAGACATCGACATCTCCCCTCGCCTGTGCCCAGATTTCTGGGCCCGTCGTCTCATAGTGCGCGAGCGCGTTGTCCGGATTGCTGTGCTGGCGCGGCACGAAGTATTTTTCCGGGTGGGCTGCGGCCAGCTCGTCCGCCTTCCTTATCGCTCCGTCTGTTCCCTGCTCTGCGGGCGTGAGGATGATCTCTGCGCCGAGCGCCTTCATTATCTTCCTCCTCTCCACACTCTCCCTCTCGCTCATGCACGCGACAAAAGGATAGCCTTTCACCGCGCACACCATGGCGAGGCTGATGCCGGTGTTGCCGCTCGTGGCCTCTAGAACAGTTTTCCCATCTGTCAGCTCACCTCTTTCCTCCGCCTTCTCAATCATGTAGAGGGCTATGCGGTCCTTGAGGCTTCCCGTGGGATTGTGGCCCTCCAGCTTGAGCAGGATGCGCACGCGCGGGCGCGAGGGATTCAGTTTGACGAGCTCAACCAGTGGCGTGTTTCCAATCGCGGATAGGATTCCGGGCCTCTTTTCGATTGCCATACGACCGCTCATTTCACCGTGATTTTATTAGGCTTTCCGGCCGAGCGAGCGGAGGCTGCTCTCTCGCCTTGCTTGGGCGCAACAGAGTTACGCCTTTGGCGCGCGCGAATGGATCGGGGCTGAGTGGGAGAAGGGCGCGGCTGTGCCCATCCTCCGAGATGCGCTTGCGGTCCGAAAGAGCGTCGCGGGCGGCCAACGCAGAAGCCAGATGCTCGTCAAAATCAAACTCTGGTTTGAAACCCTGCGCAAAACGGTACCCCCTGTCGTGGATGGTGTAGAAATTGTCTCCGTTGGTCTCGAGCGCCACCCAGCCCCCATTCTTTTTAATCAGATCGACGAGGCAGGCGCGCAGGCCCAGCGCAGCGGCAGCCTTGACGGCCAGCTCCACGGCCTCTTTTGGGATCGATTTGACATCCACCAGCCTGTGTTCCGCGTTCGCATACGTGATTATGGACTCTTCCGGAGTGCTCGCGGCGCGCGCGAGTTCCACCCCGAAAGCGGCCCTGCCATCCACGACATATACCTTGAGCACGCTCTCGTTCCAGCGCCCTTCCGGCTGGATGACCTCCTGCACAACAACCTCGCCATGGATGTGCACACGCCCCTCGTGGGTGTGCACGGAGTAAAGCCTGGAATGGCGAGTGGTGTAGTGCTTGAACTCACACGGTAGCTCGATGATGCGGCCATTCTGCGGCACGCGGGCGTACACCATTCCGTCCTTCCAGACAAGGAAAAGGATGCTGTCGCCACCAGCACCGTGTATGGGCTTGAGGATCGCTACACGATGTTTTTTCACAAACGCAACCAGCTCGTTGCTGTTTGAGGAGATGAGCGTCTCTGGAATGGCTACCCCGTGCTTTTTGAATGCCTCGCTCGTGGCGCGCTTGTCCGTTTGGGCGATGAGCGCCTTAAGAGAATTGAAGAGCAGGCCCCGCTCATCCCATTCCTCAAGCTTCGTCCGAACTTTTTTGGGCAGGTCTTCAAAATACTTGGCGCACAGCGGGAACACGTAGAGCACGGAGAGGTCTGGCGGTGAGGCGAATTCGCCTTTCAGGCTCTCACAGGAAATGCGGATAACCTCCACGCCTTTAGCACGCAGTTTGGCCTCCAGCTTCTCGAGGATTGTGCCGGACTTGTCGGCTCGGCCGGATATGACGTTTGCGGGGTCATCGAACTCGAGAAGTTCCTGCGCGTGGAGTATGCCAACAGCCATGCCCGGTATTTCTTGTATTCTTATTTAAATAAATTTTTGATTAAACTATTCCAATCGGAATTGGCTATATCTGGTAGATGAAGGTGCTCTTGGTCACCGCACGTCCCGGCACGCCGACGACTGTGGAGTAGGGCGGGAAGGATTTGTTGACCACACTGCCCGCGCCTATGCGACTGTGATGACCTATGCGGATGGGCCCCAGCAGTATGGCGCCGGCACCGATCACGCATCCATCCTCGATTGTTGGATGGCGTTTGCCTCTCTGCAGGCCCGTGCCGCCGAGCGTCACGCCCTGGTAGAGCGTGCAGTCGTTGCCAATCTCTGCCGTCTCACCTATCACCACGCCAGCACCGTGGTCAATAAAAAAACGCCTACCTATGGTCGCGCCGGGATGAATCTCGATGCCTGTGAGAAAGCGATTGAGGTGGCTGAGCGCGCGCGGGATGAATGGTATGCGCCACAGCCACAACTGATGGGCAATGCGGTGGAGGATGATCGCGTGCACGCCGGGATAGAGAAAGATCACCTCGAAAAGGCTGACGGCCGCGGGGTCCCTTTCAAACGGCGTGGTGATGTCCTCAATTAGTATTTTCAGAAACTCGAACATGTCATTCCCTGTATTCAGCAAAAAGGTCTGTGCTTATATACCTCTCGCCCGTATCGGGCAGCATCACCACAATGAGATCCCCCCTTTTGGCCTTTTTTGCCACCTGGATGGCTGCCCAGGTGTTTGCGCCGGCAGAAATCCCCACCAGCAGGCCTTCCTCCCTGATGAGCCTTCTCGCTGTGGCAAAGGCATCCTCATCCGACACCGTGATGACCTCGTCGATGACACTCCTGTCGAGGATTTCTGGCACAAAGCCCGCGCCTATGCCCTGAATGCGGTGAGGCCCGGGCTGACCGCCCGAAAGCACGGGCGAGGATGCAGGCTCGACAGCATAGATTTTCACGCTCGGCTTTCGTTTCTTCAACACCTGTCCCACGCCTGTTATGGTGCCCCCCGTGCCCACGCCGGCCACAAAGTGAGTTATCTTTCCCTCAGTATCCCGCCATATCTCCTCAGCGGTCGTCTTCCTGTGGATTTCCACATTTGCCCTGTTTCTGAATTGGTGTGGGATGAAGACGTGCTTGTCCCGCCTGGCAAGCTCCTCGGCAGCCTCCACGGCGCCGCGCATGCCCTCGCTGGCGGGCGTGAGGATGAGCTCGGCGCCGAAAGCGCGCAACAGCGCGCGCCTCTCCAGGCTCATGCTCTCGGGCATGGTGAGCTTGAGGCGGTAGCCCTTGACCGCGCACACCATGGCCAGCCCTATGCCGGTGTTGCCGCTTGTTGGCTCGACGATGATCGAACCACGCTTGAGCACGCCCTGCCTTTCGGCAGCCTCTATCATGGCAAGCGCGATGCGGTCTTTGACCGAATAGGCTGGGTTTCTGGCCTCAAGCTTGCCATACACGGCCGGCTTCAGGCCCTTTGTTACCCTGTTAAGGCGGATAAGTGGCGTGTTGCCAATCGTTTCGAGCACGTTATCGTATCTCGGCATGCTATCACTCGCCTGCCCAGAGCGATGAACACACCGGGCAGTGCGGGTCTCGCTCGATGGGAATCTCATCGAAGGTCATGTGCTCGCCGTTGTAGACGAGCAGCCTGCCCGTGAGCAGCAGGCCAACCCTTGTGATGTACTTGAGCACCTCTGTGGCCTGAATGGTCGCCACAAGCGCGGGAATAGTGCCGAGCACGGGAAAGACCTCGCGTGGGGGAGGCTCGGGCACGATGCAGCGCAGGCAGGGCGACTTGCCGGGAAGTATTGTCGTCACGCGCCCCTCCATGCCCCACACGCTACCGTGGATGAAAGGAATGCGCTTGCGCACGGCGAACTCGTTGAGCAGAAAACGGCTCGGGTAGTTGTCCAGCCCGTCGACAATCACATCGACATCCCCGAAAATTTTGTCGATGTTTTCTGCGGTCACCTCCTCGCCGACCGTGACCACCTCGATGGATGGATTGATCTGCCTGAGCTTTTCGGCAGCGCTCTCGGCCTTTTTCTTGCCGATGTCTTTGTCCCAGTGCAGTATCTGCCTGTTGAGGTTTGACAGCTCAACCACATCGCGGTCGGCCGCGATTATCTTGCCCACGCCCGCCACTGCCAGATAGGTTGTGAGCGGCGAGCCGAGCCCTCCCGTGCCCACGACACCCACCTTTGCGGCCTTTATCCGCCTCTGTCCCTCTTCCCCCCAGCCATGGATGCGCATTTGCCTGTCGTACCTTTTGAGGTCATACTCGGTGAGCTCCAACGTCTCACCCGCCGCTCACGGCAGGCAGAATGAGCACCTCGTCGCCGGCCTTGAGCTTTGTCTCCACGCCATTTTTGAACCGAATGTCCTCGCCGTTCACATAGATGCTGATGAACCTGCGCACGCTGCCGGCCTCATCGAAAATGCGCCGGCGAAAGGCCTCGCCGTACTTCTGCGACAGCAGGGCGAGCGCCTCCTTGACGGAGTTGGCGCTGGGCAGCGTTGTCTCGGCCTCCCCCGTCTGTGGTTTCAGCGCGCTCGAAAACCTCACCCTAATTCCCTTTGCCCTTGCCATGTGCCCTCACCTTTCTCAGCACTTTTTCCACCTCTTCTATTCTCGGGTTAATTCTGTACACTTTTCCTCTCGGAATGGCTTCCTGCGTCTTGAGGCCGTTGCCCGTGATGAAGGCCACAACCACCTCGTTCGCATCGAAAGCGCCAGCCTCGGCCAGCCTCTTCAGCGCGGCGATCGTCGTGCCGCCCGCCGGCTCGGTGAGAATGCCCTCTGTGTGAGCCAGCAGGCGGATGCCCTCTAGGATTTCGGCATCGCTCGGGTTCTCGCCCCCTCCCCGCGTCTCCCTGATGATGCGCAGTGCATGCTCGCCATCGCCGGGGGCGCCGAACATTATGCTCTTTGCGATTGTCTTTGGGTTCTTTATGGGCACAACGGGCCCGCCATTCTTGACTGCCCTGATGACCGCATCGGCGCCCTCGCCCTGCGCGCCATAAAAGCGCACGTTTTCATCCGGCACAAGGCGCAGCTCGCGCAGCTCCCTGAAGGCCTTCTCCACCTCGCACAGCAGGCCGCCGCTGCCGATGGGAACGACCACTGCATCGGGCAGCTCCCAGCCGAGCTGCTCGCACGTTTCGAACGCGATGGTCTTCTCGCCTTCGGCGTAGTAGGGCCGGATGTTGACATTCAGCACGGCCCAGCCGAAACGGTCAGCTGCCTCATTGGAGAGGCGGTTCGCCACATCGTATATCCCGTTGACAGCAATGACGTGCGCGCCGTAAGCGAAAATCTGCGCTATCTTGGCTAGCTCGATGTCGGCCGGGATGAACACAAAGCATGGCAGGCCCGCTTTTGCCGCATGGGCCGCACTGGAGGCCGCCAGGTTTCCCGTTGAGGCGCACGAGATGACCTTTTTGCCGAACTCGATGGCCTTGGTGATGCCGACCGTCACGGGCCTGTCCTTGAAGGAAAAGGTGGGGTTCACCGAATCATTCTTTATATAGAGCCTGCGCAGCCCGAGCGCCTGGCCAAGCTTCTGGGCATGGATGAGTGGCGTGTATCCCGCGCCGAGGTCGACGATGCGGCTCTTGTCATCTACCGGCAGCAGCTCGAAATAGCGCCACAACGAGAGCGGACGACGGGCGATGTTCTCCTTCGTGAAGGTTGCGCCAGCCTCGGCGAGGTCGAAGGCCACCTTGACTGGGCCGAAGCAGTCATCGCAGACGGTGCGCTCGGTCGGCGCGTATTCAGCTCCACACTCCCTGCACTTCAGCTTGTAGCGGGCTATGGAAAACACCTCGGAAAGAGGTGAGGTTATGGGCAGTGGGGTTTAAATAGGTTTTTGAACGATTTATTCCAATAAGAATAATTTCAATCGTGCTTTTTTCCGCGAAGGAGCTCGATGTCTTCCTTGGTAAGCTCAAAAGCGCTGGCCGCGCCCGTTTCTCTCTCCGGCTCGGTCCCCAGCACTTTTTTAAGCTCCTCGTAGGTAGCCGGAACGCCCTCGCGCGAGGCTTGCTCCCAAGCCGAGCTTTCCAGCACTTCGGCCATCTCGGCATCTCTGAGCTCCGCAGCATAGCCGGCGAGCCTTTTTCCCAAAGTTAATGCCATACGGATGCTGTCGGCAAAGCGGCTTCCGGCCGCGCGCGCGGCTTTGAGGGCGATCCAGCCAGATAGGCCAGCAATCGGAGCAACGATGAGGTCTGAAATGCGCCCAAACACGAGAGCGAGCGCTGCTGTGCCGAAAGCCAAGAGAGAAAGCGTTGCCGAGGCGATTGTGGTGGGGGCTGTGAGGATGAGCCTGCCGACGATAATTCGCTGGATGCGCCCGCCGATCGCAAGGCCAGCCCTCTCGGCGAGGATGAAGGCTGCTTTGGCGGCTTCGGGATCAGCGTTTTGCGAGACTGTGGTTTTGGCAAGCTCCTTGGCGGCCACGCCACCGAACTTATCGCTGGTGAGCGCGATGTCCCTGAGCGCGGTGAGATATGACTCTGCCTTTGCCTCCTTTCTGGCATGCCTGCCGAGCAGCCGAACTCCCTTGCGCGAGGGCTTGAGCACGGCTACATCGATGTGTTCTGGGGCTGGCTTATGCAACAGCGCGGAGATTGCCCGCGGGGACATCGCCAGAATGCGCTCGCCTTCCTCCCTCGATAGCACTCGCGCGCGCCTCTGGGCGAGGGGGTCTTCTGGAAGCTTTGCCAGATAGTAGGGCTTCACCGCTCCCACCAGAATAAGTTAGGTATTATGCTTTTTGGGGTATTTAAAGGCGTATCCCAATAGACGAAAGCAGAAAAAGGTTGTCTGTGAATTTCCGTCATGCTTCCAGAGCTCGCAGAGATAAAGCGGAAGAGAAGGAGGTTGGGGCTCAGGCAGACCGAGCTGGCCAAGCTGGCCGGCGTATCACAGTCGCTCATCGCAAAGCTCGAGGCGGGCAAGGTCGATCCATCCTATGGCAAGGCAAAGGCAATTTTTGATGCGCTCGAGAAGATCGAGGAAAAGGAATGGCTCATGGCAAAGGACATCATGACCAGAAAGGTCATCAGCGTGAGTAAGGGAGATAGAGTGGAGGATGCTGTGAGGATGATGAAGAAGCTGAATATCTCCCAGTTGCCTGTGTTGGATGGCAACAATGCTGTGGGGATGATCAGCGAGGCCGTCATAACAGAGAAGGTTGGTGAGGGGGCCGACCTATCCGCGCTGTCAAAGGCGCGTGTGGCCGATGTCATGGCCGATCCTCCCCCGAGAGTTGGTGAGGAAACGCCGCTGCCTGTGCTCTCGGCCCTGTTGCGGCATGCTCCGGCCGTGCTCATTGTAAAGAAAGAGAGGATTGTGGGGATCGTCACGAAAGCAGACCTGCTGAAAGCGGTGCACAGATAGCTACATCCTGCGCAGCCGCCTTATCCTCTCCTCAATCGGTGGATGGGTGGAGAACAGGCTTCCCAGCAGCCCTCCTTTGAGAGGATTGACAATGTACAGCGGGGCTGTGGCCTCAGTCGCCGCCTCCACCCTCTTGCTTTCACGCGCCATTTTCTCGAGCGCGCTTGCCAGCCCCTCGGGATAGCGCGTGAGCTGGGCGGCGCTGGCATCGGCCAGGTACTCCCTCTGGCGGGAGAGCGCGAGGCGCAGAAGGTTAGCGAAGAGAGGCGAGAGTATGGCGAACAGCACTGCAAGCACAACCAGGAATATAAAGGCCCCGCCGCCCCTCCTCTCCCTGCTCGAAAGGCCGCCCCTGAAAATGCTCCGCATGAAGACATCGCTGAGCATGGTGACAACGCCCACGAGCACGACCGCGAGCGTGGCAAAGCGCACATCGTAGTTGCGGATGTGGCTGATCTCGTGCGCCAGCACGCCTTCCAGCTCCAGGCGGTTCATCCTCGTGAGCAGGCCGGTGGTCACGCACACGGCAGCGTGCGCCGGATCCCTGCCCACGGCAAATGCGTTCGGAGCATCGTCATCCATGACAAATACGCGCGGGGCTGGAATGCCTGCTGCGATGGCCAGCCCCTCTACGGCGTTGATCAGGAAAGGGAACTCCTCCTTGGTGGCAGGACGGGCGCGCGAGACAGCCAGCACGATGGCAGCACTATTGTAATAGCCCATGATGGCCAGCAGGATGGTGAGGATGCCGGCAAAGGTCAGACAGAGGAAACCGCCGATACCACCAGCAAGCACATAACCGAAGAGAAACCCGAGGAAGGCAACAAACAGCACGAAGATAGCCACGAGGGCCCAGCTCTTCCTCTTATTTGCGGCAATCTCATCCCACAGCGTTCCCATGCACAACACTTAGAATTTGACCTTGACTGGCGCGCGTGCGGCCTCCTCAATCTGGAAATACTCGCGCGGCCGGAAGCCGAACAGCGCGGCGACTATTGAGGAGGGGAAGGTCTGACACTTGTTGTTGAACTCGAGGACAGAATCGTTGTAAAATTGGCGCGCATAGGCTATCTTGCTCTCTGTGCCGGACAGCTCCTCCTGAAGCTGGAGGAAATTCTGGTTGGCGCGCAGCCTTGGGTATTCCTCGGCCACAGCGAACAGGCTTTTCAGCGCGCTGGTCATAAGATCGTGCGCGCGCGCCTTTTCGCCCACAGTGGTGGCCTGTGCCATGGCCGCTCTGGCCTTTGTCACAGCCTCAAGCGTCTCCCTCTCGTGCTTCACATAGCCCTTGACCGTCTCGATGAGGTTCGGGATAAGGTCATAACGCCGTTTGAGCTGAACATCTATCTGCGCCCAGGCATTGTCGATCTGGTTGCGCAGCACGACGAGGCGGTTGTAGTAATAGATGAAGAGCAGGATTATGGCCAGCAGGGCAATGACGATGAGCACCAGCAACGTGCTGAACACGAATCCGACCACCACGCTCTCATTCCCTCGGAGTATTAAAAGTTTTCGGACTTCTCGCGTACCACCACGAGCGGCAGCACACCTCTGGCGAACTCCTCAAAAGCTATCTTAACGGGATTTATGGCCTCGTTTCCAACCTCAATGAGCGGCGGCGCGCCCGTGGCGAGCTGCAACGCGCGAGCGCCGATGAGCCTTGCCTTCTCGTATTTCGTGATCTCACCCATGGTATTTTTTTCTCAGGAAAGTTATTTCTTCTTTTTTCTGGACTCCTCCCTGAGCGCACGTGCCAGCTCATCAAACCCCGCCTCCGGCTCGTGCAGCACTTCCCTGAAAGATGGCTTTTCTCTCTCGTGTTTTTCCAGCAGGCCCCTTATCTCTTTAAGCTCCTGGCGTATCTCAAGTAAAAGCTGTGTGCTTTCATCCCGCTTTGCCTCCTTGAGGGGGGTTCCCTGAGAGCGCGCCAGGATGGAGCGGATGAGCTCATCGGGCTCCGCCACGCCCGGAATGACAGCATAGAGCTTGCGGTCGCCTGTCTCAATGCGCAGGGTGGAGAGGCCGAAAATCTGATCGACAAAATGCCAGCCCGTGCGCAGCACACGGATCTCCTTTATCTTATCATAAGGAAGCGAGAGCTTCTGTTTGGCCAGCAGACCTTTCTCAATTATCAGCTCCTTCTCTCCGAGCGACCAAGCGAAAGAGCGCAAAGAGAGCTCAGCCCAGGCGGCCGTGCCACCCAGCACGACAAGAAAGGAGCTAACCATCAGCGTGAAGAGCAGAATGCGATTGGGCGTGCCGGGAAGAATCTCGCCAGGGCTTACTAGGATGTAGAAAACAAAAGCGAGCAGCCAGAAAGCGGCCAGCACGATGATCGCTTGCGTGAGCCACACAAAACGCATGCGCGGATCGATGGACGCCATGAAAAGTTTTAGCAGCTGGGGATTTAAAACCTATCAGAACCAACCGACGACTCGTCGGCTTCGCCTCCTCGCCGAATCGTTGGTTCCGATCAGAACCGCCAGCGCGGTTCCGATACCTCCAGCAACCATTTTCCATCAGCGCTTTATCCGAGGGGGGAAGGTCTAGGACGAAGGGGGGATACTTCCCCCCTTTGTCTTCAGAACCGCGGAGGGGCTCCGCCCCTCCCCAGTTCCAGGTTCCTCCTGACCCACCCCTTTTCCATCAATGCTTTATCCGAGGGGGGAAGGTCAAGGACGAAGGGGGGGA
>JAWAFC010000014.1:0-20177 GCA_038890815.1 Candidatus Micrarchaeia archaeon
AGGAGGTGGGGCGCAGTCGAACAGCGTGAATGAGTAGGAGCTGCTCTGATAGCCCTCCTTGCTGGCGGTTGCGGTGTGGGTGCCGGGAACGGTTGCGACAAAGCCGAAGTAGCCCCCATCAGTGGTCCCGCTTGCGACCGGAACGGAGCCGAAGTCCTCCTGCCTCACAACTTCCACAAGCGCGCCGCTCACAGGTTTTCCTTCGCTCCACACGTTGATGTTGGTGGTGGCGTTGATGCACAGGTTGCCGACCGTCATGAGCAGCACGGGTGGAGCGGGCGGAAGAGATGGCGTGGGTGGGAAGCGTGGCGGGGAAGGCGCCGGGCATGGCGAGCAGACGAGCGCACATCCATCCACCGTGTTGCATGTGTTCTCTCCCAAATCGACCGTGCTCGCATTGTCGCACCAGAAATCGCTTACCCTCGCGCCGCAAGCGCGCGTGTTGTTGAAGGAGACATTGCTTTCCACCAGCAGCACTCCGTACTTATTGTTGTCAAAAACGCTGTGAGAGACATTCGCGTCACTGACGCCCATACTGAGAAAGTTGGCTGCCCACACCAAGTCGGCATTGCCCGATACGCCCGACATCACGAGCGAGCCGCCAGCGCTGATTTCTGAGAATGTGTTGTTGCTCGAGTTTGTGAGGAGTACAACGCCGTGAAGCGGGAGCAGGGTGAAGTTGCTGACTGTCGGCCAAAGGGTGATGTTGGCGCCCGAGACTGATATCCTGTTTGTTGCGGATAGCGTCATGTTGGCGAAGACAGAGCCGTTGCTCCTTTCGATGCGTAGGCTCGAGAAGTTGGCAGTGATGTTATTTTCTGAATACGTTGCATTGCTCGCGTTGATTGTGAGAGAGAGCTCGGCCGAGGAAGCGATATGGCCAGAGAGGTTTGCGCCGCCCGAATCTTCCACAGCCAGCCCCATCACTTCGACTCCGGCTTCAAACTCTGACATGTTGAGGGCTGTCGCTGTCAGCCCTATGACGGTATTCATGCCGCTCGATGCGAAATACGCTTCCATGGTCGTGTTCTCTGCAATCGCATGAAGTCCCGCTATGCCGCCATGAACGCCAACCCGATTCACGGAGAGGTTTGCAGTCTTTAAATCGAGAAAGAGAGTGTTGTTTGCCGCCTCGATTGTATTGTCTAGGAAAGTGGAATTTGATTGGTTAAGTGCGATGGCTACCAGCCGAGCCGAGAGATTGCTCTCATTCACCACCAAATCTATGGATGCATTGGACAGGAGGCCCACCGCATTATCGGAAAAGCTGAAGAAATTGTCGCGAATGGAATGGTTGCTGCCGAAAGCCCTGAAGCCAAATATGTTTACCGTGAGGGTGGCGTTGGATATCGTCGTGCGATTGGTCTGAGGGTATGCAAATGAGAGCGAGTTGTTCCTTGCTGTGATCCTGTTGTCGCTGATATTGTTGTTGTACCCCCCAACCACCAACGCGCTGAGCGCGAGGCCAAACCTCGTGTTTGAGATTGTCACGCTATCCGCTGTGGTGTTCACAAAAAATGCATTGGAGAATGTGATGTTGTTGTCGACCACCGTACTGTCATTGGCCAGGAGCATTACGCTGCCAAATGGCATGGCCGATGCATCCATGTTTACTCCAGAGAGGTTTTCGGGTCTGATGCCAGCCCAGGCAAGAAACGCCAAGGCCGTGCGGCTGAACAACGCGCCGTCTGTCATCGCGATGGTGTTTCCGGAAATGGTGAAGTTCCTGCCGAGATCAAAAAGATTTTCACCTGCGCCCCACAGAGAAACCAGCGGGGAGTTCAGGATGGTGTTGTTCGCGATTATGACATCAGAACCTGCAATGAGCATGCCTCCTATCTCGCCAGTGTTGTTGATCATTGTATTGTTGAGGATTGTCAGGTAGCGCGAGTTAGAGAAACCAACCGTGGCAGACAGATGTTCTTCTGGAGAATAATTCGCGATAAAATTGTTTGCGAAGAGGGCGCTTGTACAATTATTGCAGCCAAACGCGCCAGCGGAGATATTATTTCCTGCGAACGTGATGTTCTGCGAGTCGGACAAGCCTATCTTGTTGTTGTCGAGCGTGTTGTTGTTCATGATGATTTCCGAGGAATTCGCTATAAGGGCTGCTAAGAAGTTCGAGCGTATGATGTTGTCATTGATCGCCAGGATAGTGACATTGCTGAGCAACAAGCCTCCGCTCGGAGAAGCATTGCCAGGATTGTTCGCCTCAATGATGTTGTTTGTCACCGACATGTTACGCACGAACGCGCCAACGATCCCGTTATACGTGTTGTTGAAAATGCTCGTGAAGGAAATGCTCAGCGAGTCCGAGCGCGAGCCTGTGATGTAGACGCCGTTTGAGTTGTTGTAAAGTCTGGAGGCCACCACGCTCGTGCTGTTAGCTTCGGCGAGCACAACGCCGTTTGCATTGTCGTATGCCGTGATGTTGATGAGCTGGATGCCCGTGGAGTTGACAACAGTGGCGCCCAGCGTGTTGCCATACAGCGTGAGATTGGCGAGCGTGTTGTTGTCAGAGCCTGCGAACACGAGCGCGCCGTCTCCGCTTTCCATAACATTGTCGTATGCCACCGAATTGATCACTCTGTTGCCCGAGGAGTTGAAGGTGAGCGAGATGCCTTTTGAATTGTTGTACGCCGTTATCAGCGAGAGGTTGTTGTCCGATGCATTGTGCAGGTCTACGCCGTAGGTGTTGTTGTGTGTGGTGAGATTGGCGAGCGTGTTGTTTCCCGCATGCACAAGGTAGAAACCGAAGGTGTTGTTGTAGGCCGTGCTATCGAGCATGGCTGAGGCGTTGGTCTGCTCGAACAGCACGCCTGTGAAGAAGCTGGAGACGGTGCAGTTGCGTATGACCACATTGCGCCTGCCCGTTGCGTTGATCCCTACTCCCACCCCATCGCCCGTGATGGTGTGCCCCGTGCAATCGAACATGACATTGTCGGCAGTGATGTTGATGCAGGATGCGCCTGGCGAGAATAGGTCGGCATCGAGTAGATAGAGACCTGAGGAGGAGATGTCAGTGCATGAGGATACATTGGTTAGGCCGAAAAGGGCATAGCCGGAGAAACTCGCGGCAGTGAAGTTTATGCGGCCGCTTCCACACGCGATGGCCGTACATTGCGGGGCTGTACAGTTAGCTCCTGTTGCGACTATTTCGCCCGCGCTCTGCGGAAATCCGCTCTTGAAGTAAATGTCTATCGGACAGATGGGCGTGGCAAAAGAGATGTTTGCGCTTGTGTTATACTGCGGCACTCCGGAATCGTTGATGCTGGCGATGTTGCTGCCGATGATCGCCGTTGTGTTGTCAAGGCTTTGGTTGATTTCGGCCAGCGATGCGAACTTCACAAGGCCGCCGCCGCGCGCAAGCATGAGGTTGTGGAAGGAGGCGTTCTGGCTACTGTTGAGTGGAAGTAGTACGATGAAGTTGTTTGCTGGTGATTCGACCGAGATGTTTGTGAATGAGACATTGGTGAAGTTGTCGAGCAGAATGCCCGTGCCGGCGTTGGCTATGTTGATGTTGTTGAGCGTGAGGTTTGCGGTCTGGTTGGCGAAGAAGCCGAAGGAGGCATTTTCGACTGAGATGTTTTCGAAAAGAAATTCGGTGTTTAAGGGATAACGATCACCAACTATATAACCTGAAGTTAAGGCGATACCGAAAGATGACATATTAGTTATAGAGACATTCCGTACGGTGACATTGTCTAACCATATGAAATAGAGGCCGGCAAACATGTTGGAAAGGCTGGAGTTGGAAATGAGGACATCGCTTACCATAGTTCCTCCCAACCCAACAAGGTCGTTATCAAAGCTGTTGTCTGAGAGCACAAAACCATAAGTATTCAGAGGCACACCGTCATCATGACCGCGTAGCAACAGCCCAAACCAATTGTTGCGGAAAGTGTTGTTGAGCACACGGCCATTTGTGGAGTTCGCAAAAAGAAGGCCTCCTGGAAGTCCGGAGCATCCGCCCGCGCAGTTCCCATCATAAAGGTGGGAGTCGCGCACTGTGACATTATCGCTGTTCCGCACGACTATGTTCAATGAGAAGTTTCCTACCTCGCAATTCCTCACTTGTGTGTTGTTTGCCATGATGAGGATGCCGAAGGTATCGGCTGTTTGGTTCCCTGTAATCGTGTGGTGCTGGCAGTCAAGCACCACGTCGTTTGAAATGATGCTGATGCAGGATGTGCCTGGCGAGGAAAGGTTGGAGGTGAGGAAATATGTGCCTGGGGAGGTGATGGGCTCGCAGGACAGGCCGACCAAGATGCTGTCTGAGAGCGAGAGGGTGTCATAGTTGGTGCTGTTGCAGGTGACATTCCAGGTGTGGGTGCCTGCTGGGAGCGTGCGGCTGTACTCATACAGGTTGTTGCCTGATAGGTTGAAGGACATGTTGAAGGGGCCTGTGGGGGGAACATCGAACTCTATCTGGCAGGCGCCGCCGTCGCTCTCGTTTGTGATGGGCGCGCCGCTCGCGTTGGTGTAGTTGGCATAGAAGGTGATGGGGGAGGAGGAGTTCAGGCCCTGGCTGCCCCCCTCAGGGTCGTTCGAGTCCCAGACAGAGAGATTGGCTGTGGCTCCGCCGGTGTAGTTGGAGTGAATGCCAAGCGCAGATGCCAGCAGCTTTCCATCAAGGTTGTAGCTGGCACAGCCAAGCAACAGCACTGCCGCCAAAAGCAAAGGCCCGTTTTTCACCTTATGGTTTGAGCGCAAGCCCTTTTTAAACATGATGAGCGGGACGACGCACTTTCAAAAAAAGTTTTTATACCAATTGTCTAAAAATTGACTCGCGACCAGTGATTGAATGGCTGGGGTACAAAACATACAGGCTAGTTCATCTGCTCAGCGAGTAGCCAATTCACGACAGAACAGCCAATTCTCCTGAAAATTGCTGGATGGGGAGAGAGCAGACGGCTTATCGCGCGAGCGGGAAACGCTGCTGGCAGGCTATTCGCTGGTCGCGTTGCTCTCCGACCCACAGCTCTCGGGATGTGGTCGAGCGGCTTTCGCTGAAAATCGTTGCCGGGGATGTCTTTGGGATCCTTTCGGTTGAGTCTTCAGGCCCCTCACCAAAACAGAGAGGGAGCTGCTCAAAAGGCTTTGCCCGCAGATCGGCTTGGCGGTGGGCACAGCAGAGGAGAAAGAAAGGTTGCTGCATCTGGCTTATACCGACGAGTTAACTGGCCTTCCCAATAGGAGGGCATTCATGCAGGAGGCTCCGCGCAGGCTTGAGGCCGCCAAACGGACCGGAGTGCCCATCTGCCTTCTCCTGCTGGATGTGAACGGCTTGAAAGCAATCAACGACACGTACGGCCATGAGGCAGGCAACGCCGCACTCAGGCTCATTGCCGAGGCGCTACAGGAGCTCCCCAAAAGCTGTCTAGCCGCTCGATGCGGCGAGCACGCCGACGAGTTTTTCGTTCTCGCCCCCGGCGATTGGCAGGCCGCGAGCAGGCTGGCTGCGGATATCCGTGCTTTCCTGCGCGCACGCCCGCTCGCGTTCGGTGCTGTGAATGTGGCGATTGGGGTTGCCCAATTCAACGGCTCCGAATCGCTCAGCGAGCTAGCAGCCCGTGCCGACAGGCACATGTACGCCACGAAGAAAAGGGGCTGAATCAGTTCTTTTTTTTCTTGGGCGCAGGCAGTTTCACGTAGAAAACGCCATCCTCGCCCTTCACAATCAGAGGATTGCGCATGAGATTGGCCACATTGATTTCAAAAACGCCCTTCTCAAGCACGCGCACATTCTCTATGTCAATGCTGACGGGCACATCGCGCACGCCTGCCAGGCCCACGAGCTCTCTCTCAATCCACTTCGTCTCGCCCGAGGGCTTCTCCGCCTCCTGCCGGCTTCCGTAATAGATGAACACGCGCGCCCCACACTCGCAGCCCTTTCTCAGCGCGAGGTCGCCCGACTCGTATAGCCTATCGCATCGCACACACTTGTGTGGCAAAGCCTCACCCGGAGGAGGTTAGCGCTGGAAGATTTAAAGGCTTACTTTCCTCTTGCAAGCAGCCGAATTTTGTGCGGGTCGCGCTTTATCTGCTTGATGAGCCGGCTGGGGCCGATGATGGTCAGACCCCCCACTCTGCCACCGAGAAGACGGATGAGCGCGCTCCTGAAGTCGTCCTTGCTCGGCACACCGAGCGTGGAGATCTCAATGCCCGGAAACCTCTTTGAGATGTGCCGCATTGTTTCGGCAATGAGCTCTTTCTGATCCGCCGAAGAGAGACGCTCATCAAGCACGAGTATGCGGTCGTTCTTTATGCTGTTGAGGATGAAGTCGATGCGTTCCCCGCCACCGAGCGGGGCGAGCACTTCGCTCGAAACGAATTCAATTTGTATCTCCATAGCCATCACTTTATCTTTCGCGCGAGCGCCTCATAAAACTCATCCATGTTTTTCCCCTTGAGCGCGCTCACCTCAACAACCTCGTACTGGGGAAAGGCCTCCCTTATCCTGTCGGCATTCGCCTTGGGCAGGTCTATTTTGTTCGCGGCGATGAGGACTGGGATGTTTTTTGCCTCAAGGTTTCCGAGAATCGTGATGTTCACCTGCGTGTAAGGATCCTCGGTCGCATCCATGACCACGATGGCCGCGTCGACATCCTCCAGCCATTTTATGGCTTCGATGATGCCTTTGGTCGCCTCCTTGGCCCTCTGCTGTGCTTCCTTCACAGACAGGCCATAAGTCAGGAAGTCTCTGTAATCCACTTTTGTTGCAATGCCGGGCATGTCGAGCAGATTCATGTTCAGCGTCCTGCCATTCACTCGCATCTGTATCCTTTCCTTCTTCTGCACGACTCTCGTCTCGTGCGGAATCTCGCTGACAACACCTACCGGCTCGCCCAGCCAGTCCATTGAGATGCGATTGGCCAGTGTGGTCTTGCCGGCATTCGGCGAGCCGTAGAGTCCCAGCGAAATGCATTTTTTCCTAAAGAACAGGCCCTGCAACCAATAAAGTATGCTACCGAACATTTCCCGACCTCTGGTCGCCTGGTGCCCTATCTCGGAGGCTCTTTAAATACTTTTCGCTCAATGTTCTACATGCTGCTCACCACCACGCTAGGGAGCTTCACGAGGCCCGACTATCTCATTGAGGCCATCCGTGGCTTTGGCAAGGGCGAGGTGAGCGCGGAAAAGCTCGAGGCGACCTATAGGCGAGCTACGCGCGCGGTCATCATGGCGCAGGTAAATGCCGGTATCGATATCCCGACCGATGGCCAGCTGCGATGGGACGACATCGTCACTTTTTTCGCTGGCCGTATGAGAGGATTTGAGCTGAATGGCCTCATCCGCTTTTTTGATAACAACCTATACTACAGAAAGCCCGTGTGCACGGGCGCGCTGGCCGCCGAGCCGATTGCGGTCGAGAGCTATCGCATCGCGAGAAGGATGAACCGCAATGTCAAACCGGTTATCACAGGACCGTTCACGCTTGCCGACCTCAGCGACAACAAATTCTACAAAAGCAAGAGGGAGTTTGTGCTGGCACTCGCTGATATCGTCAAAAGAGAGATGGCTGCGCTCGAGAAAGAGGGCGCGCCACTCATCCAGATCGATGAGCCCGCGCTGGTCAACAGAAAGCTCACTGATGAGGAGTGGGCAATTGCCTCCGAGGCGCTTGAGGGCGTGCTGAAGGGAGCCAGAGCGAAGACCTTCCTCGCAACCTATTTCGGAAGCATCAGGGATGCGCTCCCGCGCCTTCTCGACCTTCCCCTCTTTGGCATCGGCATCGACTGCATCAGCGTTCCAGAAAACGAGAAAGAAGTGCTCGCGCACGCAAAGGATTTTGGAGAAAAATCCGTGGGCTTCGGATGCATCGATGCCCGCAACACGAGAATGGAGGATGCCAAAAAGGTGGCCGCGCGCATAGTACGCCTGTGCCGGCGCTTTCCTCCGGAAAAAGTCCTGCTACATCCATCAGCCGGCCTCGAGTTCCTGCCCTATGTCTCGGGCGTTGCCAAGCTCAAGCTCCTGGCGCGCATCGCAAGGCTCGCCAGAAAGGAGGTCCTGTGATGCGGCTGCTTCCCACCACTGTCATCGGCTCCTATCCCAGACCGAAATGGCTATGGGAAGCGATAAGAAAAAGCCAGCGGGGCCGGCTCAGCAAGAAAAGCCTGCACGCGCTGTATGACAAGGCCTGCCTGGAGACGATAAGAGAACATGAGCAGGCGGGCGTTGACATTCTGACAGATGGCGAGATGCGGCGCACCGAGATGACGGAGCACTTTGCCGAACGCATTGGTGGTTTCCGGTTTTATGGCAATGTGCGTGTGTGGGGGAACAACTTCTACAGAAAGCCGAGCATTGTGAAAAAACTGCGCTACAGGGGACCAATGCTACTGGAGGAATTCGAATTCATCAAAACACACACAGACCGCGCAATCAAAGTGCCCATCACGGGACCGTATACAATCGTGGATTGGAGCTTCAATGAATATTACAGGCACAAAGCCGATGCGGTGATGGAGCTGGCCAGCATCGAGAGGAAAGAGCTTCAAACTCTCGTCAAGGCTGGCGCGCGCTTCATTCAGATAGACGAGCCCGCGCTCTCCACCCATCCCGAGGAAATCGACATCGCCATCGAGGCGATAAATAAGATGGTCAAAGGCATTGAGTGCAAGTTCGGCATACACATATGTTACGGTGATTATAGCAAAATATATCCGGCCATGCTGGACTTCAAAGTAGACCAATTCGCCCTCGAGTTCGCCAACAGGAAGTTTGACATCGGCTTCCTGAAGGAGCACGCGTTTACCAAGGAGCTTGGGTTTGGCTGCATTGATGTGCATAACAAGAGGGTGGAGACAAAGGAGGAGGTGATCGCTGGCATCAGGAAAGGCCTGGAGATGCTTCCTCCGGAAAAAATCTACATCAACCCGGACTGCGGGCTTAAGCTTCTTCCGCGCGATGTGGCATACCAGAAGCTGGTAGTGATGTGCGAGGCCGCAAGAGAACTGAGGAGGGAGTTCAGCTGAGAGCGCGCTCGAGCAGCTCTATGGTGTGTCTCCTGACTTCCTCCGCGCTGAGCTTGAGCCTGGCCACACCGCTCTTCACCGCTGCTTCTGCAACCCTCGAAGCAACCTCAGGGCAGATGCCTTTGTCAAAGGCATCGGGCAGGATGTGATCCTCTTCCGGCTGTTTGACGAGGCTCGCTATGCCATATGCCGCGGCGACTTTCATCTCCTCGTTGATTTGCCTTGCTCTCACATCGAGCGCGCCTCTGAAAACGCCCGGAAAGGCGAGCACGTTGTTCACTTGGTTGGGGAAATCGCTTCTGCCCGTCGCCACCACACGCGCCCCCCCTCTCTTTGCCTCTTCGGGCAGGATTTCCGGAATTGGGTTAGCCATGGCGAACACAATTGCATCGTCAGCCATTTTCCTGACATCCTCCACATTTATCACGCCCGGCGCGCTGAGCCCGATGAAGACATCGGCACCCGGCAGGATTTCCTTGAGCGTGCCGCTCCTTTTCTGCTTGTTCGTTGCTCTCGCAATCTCTTTTTTCGCTTCGTTCATGTCAGACCGACCATCATACAGCGCGCCCTTCCTATCGCAGAGGGTTATGTCGGTGAAGCCTTCCTTGAGGAGCAGTTTTGCCACTGCTATGCCCGCCGCGCCAGCCCCATTAACAACAACCCTCACCTCCTCCTTCCTTTTCCCAACAACTCGTAGTGCATTCAGCAGGCCCGCCAGCGCGACAATCGCCGTGCCGTGCTGGTCATCGTGAAAAACCGGTATGTCCAGCTCTCGCCGGAGCCTTTCCTCTATGTAGAAGCACTTCGGCGCGGTGATGTCCTCGAGGTTTATGCCCCCAAAAACGGGCGCGATGTGCTTCACTGTAGTGATGATTTCCTCGGGATCTTTTGTGGCGAGGCAGATGGGAAATGCATCCACTCCGCCGAATGCCTTGAAAAGCATGGCCTTGCCCTCCATGACCGGCAGGCCCGCCTCGGGCCCGATGTCGCCAAGCCCCAACACGCGCGTGCCGTCCGTGACAACGGCCACAAAATTCCATTTATTGGTATACTCGTACACGAGCTCCCTGTGTTGAGCTATGCGCCTGCACGGCTCGGCCACGCCCGGCGTGTAGGCGAGTGCGAGAAGCCGTCTGTCTATGCCCGTGATCTTAGACCTTATCTCTATTTTTCCTCTATATTTCTTGTGCAGTTCGAGAGCCTCCTCGTTCAATCCCATGCGCTCAACTCTGAAGTTGGCAGCGTTTTACTCCATTTAAAAATAAAAATCCTCCGGCAAGCCAAACCGCAATCAGAACCAACCGACGGCTTCCTCGCTCGCAATAGGAACCTACGGTTCCTATTACCTCCCTTTTTATTTGCGCGAGACTCGCTCGTCGCCGAATCGTTGGTTCCGAATCGGAACCGCCAGCGCGGTTCCGATACCTCCAGCAACCCCTTTTCCATCAATGCTTTATCCGAGGGGGGAAGGTCCAGGACGAAGGGGGGATACTTCCCCCCTTTGTCTAGGGAAGGTCCAGGACGAAGGGGGGATACTTCCCCCCTTTGTCTTATGCTCCGGCCGGGATTTGAACCCGGGTCTCAGGCTTCCCCATGCCAACGCTTTTTCGCGCAACGCGAAAAGGTTGCTCGAGAGGCCTGCATCCTTGACCGGACTAGACGATCGGAGCCCGAAGCTATTTTAGTAAAGCAAAATATTAAATCAAAAAGGGATGGTGGTTAGCGCGCCTGTTCTCTCCAGCTATTCACTTCTCTGTAACGTTGTTTAAGTAAATTTTTGCGAGGCGAGAACCTCTTTTTTTGAATTTCGCGACTCTCTTCGTTCTGCAACGAGAGTTTTTTTGTCGAGTTTTTAATGGTTTCTGGAGTGGGCCCGCGGCGAATCGAACGCCGAATCTTCAGTGCTCTCCCCCTTTTCCGTCAACGCTTTTCCGAAGCGTCGGAAAAGGGTTGGCGCCGGAGGCGCTCTCCTTTTTCCGTCAACGCTTTTCCGAAGCGTCGGAAAAGGGTTGTGAGACTGACGTCTTACCATTCGACTACGGGCCCGGAATTGTTTTTGTTGAGATATATTTTAAAGCGAGTGGGAGGGGGTTACGGAGGAGCCTCAAACCTAGGGGGAACCGAAGGTGCCCCCTGGGTTCGGACCATTCGACTACGGGCCCTCAGCTCGCACTCGGTGCCGCGAGCACTTTCATCGCGAGTATAATTTTCTCTCCGAAGGGCTTTAAATCTTCTTTTCGATAACTTCCTTGTGGGCATCAAGGAGGAGCTGCGCGCACAATTCAGCCGTGAGCCACAGAAACACTACGAGGTCGCCCTCTTTAAGGAGAAGGGCTTTGAGCGGAGGCAATGTCAAAAGTGTGGCCGCTTTTTCTGGAGTCTGGGCAAGGAAGTGTGCGGGGACTCGAAATGCGAGCCCTACTCGTTCTTCAGGCCGGCGAGCGCGGACTATATCGAGGTATGGCGGGAATTCGAGAAGTTTTTCGTAGAAAACGGGCACGCCAGCATCCCCCGTTATCCGGTCATCTGCCGCTGGCGCGATGACCTGTACTTCACCATCGCGAGCATCGTCGACTTCATGAGGCTTGAGGGAAGGGTGGTGGCCTGGGAATATCCCGAAAATCCGCTTATCGTGCCCCAGATGTGCCTGCGCTTCAACGACATCCCGAATGTTGGGGTGACCGGCAGACACTTCTCCTGCTTCATCATGGCCGGCCAGCATGCCTTCAACTACCCGGCCGAGGGCTATTGGAAAGACAGATGCATTGAGCTGAACTTCAACTATCTGACCCGCGTGCTCGGGGTCAAGCCCGAGGAGATGACCTATCTTGAGGATGTCTGGGCCATGCCAGACCTTTCCTCTTTTGGTCCGTGCTTGGAGACATTTGCTAATGGCCTTGAGCTGGTCAATTCGGTGTTCACCGAGTTCACCAAGCCGCCGGGAGGGGAGGCGCGCGAGCTGACGGCAAAGGTCATAGATGTGGGCTGGGGATTCGAGAGGCTTGTGTGGTATGCCGCCGGCACTCCCACGGCATACGACTGCGCTTTTGGGCCCGTCGTGCCCGAGCTGGTGAGGCAGGCGGGTGTGGATTATGACAGAGAGCTTTTCCTCAAATATGCGAGCCTATCAGCCCGCCTCGACCTTGAGGAACATGCCGACATCAGAAAAGTCAAGGCTGAGGTGGCTGCCGAGCTCGGGCTCTCGCTGGAGGAGCTTGAGCGCAAGATAGGCGTTCTCCAGGCTATCTATGCGATTGCCGATCATGCCCGCGCGCTCGCTTTCGCCATCGCAGATGGAGGGCTTCCCAGCAATGTGGGTGGGGGGTATAACCTGCGCGTCATACTGCGGCGCGCGCTCTCCTTCATCGACCAGTACAAGCTGCCCTTCACTCTCGGCGAGGTGGCAGAGGCGCACGCCAAGTACCTACGCCCGCTTTTCCCCGAGCTGTGGCAGAGCATCTCCGAAATCCAAGCCATTCTCGGAGTCGAGGAGAAGCGCTACAGGGCCTCGCTTGAGCGGGCAAAGCGCCTGGTCACCGAGCTGATAGAAAGCAGTGGGCTGAGCGCGGAGAAGTTCGGCGAGCTCTACGAGAGCCATGGCGTGACGCCCGAGCTTGTCGAGGAGATGGCCGCGAGGCTCGGCAAGCCCATCGAGATCCCCAGCGACTTTTACAAGCAGCTCACCCAGACCCACGTTTTCCATGAGGTGAGGGAAGAGGCAAAGTATAATCCTGAAGGGCTTCCGAAAACCAGACTGCTCTATTACGAGACGGGCGCGACCGAGTGCGAGGCGAGCGTGGTCGCCATTCGCGGGAATGCCCTTGTGCTGGACCAAACATGCTTCTATGCTGAGGGAGGGGGGCAGGCCCCAGATCTGGGGACAATCCACGGCAAGAGAGTGCTGGATGTGCAGATTGTCGGAGGCGTCGTGTTTCACGTGATGGAGGATACGCGCATGTTCACTGTGAATCAGAAGGTGAGGTGTGTTGTGGATGCAGAGAGAAGGGCTGCGCTGGCTCGCCATCACACGGCCACGCACATCATGGCAGCGGCCGCGCGCGCTGTGCTCGGAAAGCATGTGTGGCAGGCGGGCGCGCGCAAGGAGCCCGACAAGGCACATTTGGACATCACGCATTACGAGAAGATTTCCCCCGAGCAACTCAGGCAGATCGAACGCCTGGCCAATGACATCGTGCTCGCCGACAAGCCCGTCGTCATACAAAATCTCCCGAGGGGGGAGGCCGAGAGGAGGTATGGCTTCGGCCTCTATCAGGGGGGAGGGGCTCCCGGCAAGCTCGTGCGCGTGGTCGACATCGAGGGTATCGACCAGGAGGCGTGTGGCGGCATTCACGTGGCGAGCACTGGAAAGCTTGGCCTCATAAAAATCATCAAAGAGGAGCGCATCCAGGACGGCGTGAACCGCATAGAGTACTGCGCTGGCAAGGCCGCGCTGGCCTTCATTCAGGAGAGGGAAGCACTGCTCGAGCAGGCAGCCAACAAGCTCAAAGTGCCGCCCGCATCGCTGCCGGCTGCCGTTGAGCGCTTTTTCAATGAGTGGAAGGAGAGGGGCAAGGAAATCGAGGAGCTCGAGGACACGCTCGCCGAGATCGCCGCCGCGCGCTTCAGGAAAGAGGGGAAGCTCGTGCGCAAGGCGCTGGATGTCGACACCCGCCTGCTCAAGAAAATCGCGCTCAAGATGGTTGAGGGGGATGAGAGCTGCGCGGTGGTGTTCGCCAACAAGAGCAATGATGTGGTGTGTGCTGCCGGAAGGCAGAGCGGAAAGAGCGCGCGCGAGCTGCTCAGCGAGGTATGTGCGGCTTTCGGTGGCAGCGGAGGGGGCAACGAACGCCTGGCTCAGGGCAGGACGCAAAGGGCAGTTGTGTTTGCATAAGCTCAATATGTATAGATGATGAGCTGTGCGCCCGTGCTGTCTTCTATTTCACGAACCACGCGCGAAACAGCATCCTCCTTGCTCAGAAAGATGTAGGGCACCTCGTTCTCTTCGGCAAAGTCGACGATTCCCTCGCTCGCACTCCTCGCCGCGCGTACTGCCACAACAACCTCAATCCCTTTCCTGGCCAGCGCGCTCTTCCATCGCTCCAATATCTCCTTCTCCTCCTCGCTGAGCCTGGCAGCCACCCTGAGCGGCATTGAGGGCGGCACCTCGACGATGTGGAGCAGCGTGGCGCTGGCCTCCAGCTCGGTGCAGAGCTTTGCCACGATGTCGAGCGCTGCCGTCTCCTCGCCGGCAAGCTTGAGGGGGACCAGCACGCTCTTCTTTCCCCTCATCGCCCTCTCCTCCAGATAGCTCTCGAGCTCCGGCGCAACTTCCTTATAGCGCGCATAGGTGAGGTGCGCGATGATGCCCGCCACGAACCACAGGCTGGCAAAAGCTCTTCCCTGCTCATGCAACAGGATGACGAGCGCGAATACCGCGCCGCACGACAACACCCCAAGCACGCCGATCAGCGGGATGTCGGCGTTTCCCACACGGACATTGGGCCCGAGCCTGAAGGGCCTGGGAAGCGCCGGCTCCTTTATTCTCAGCGCGATGAGCGAGGCATTCGCTGTGAAGTAGGCGAGCAACGCGCCGAAAGCGTACAGCTCGCCCAACAGGCGCATATCCCCGACGAAGGCGAGGGCGAGCGCGATGACTGAGAAAGGCACAATGCTCATCCACGGCGTTCGGTACTTTGGGTGCACCCAACTGAACTTCTTGGAGATGAGGTTCGCCTTGCTGAGCGAGTAGACCACGCGCGACACGCCGATGATGCCCGTGTTGGCGCTCACGAGACAGATGAGAAAGCCCGCAAAGGCCACGAGGGGAACGAGCGCATCGGCGTGCGGCAGGCGCGATGCCACGGCGGTCAGCGGGTTGTCCATGTGCGCAGCGAGCTCGCTCGGGGTGACGATGCCGAGCGCCAGCACGCTCACCAGCACTGCAAACAGCACCACGAGCAGCACTGCCAGGCCTGCCGCCCTCGGTATTATCCTGCCGGGCTCCTTCGTCTCCTCAGCGGCCTGCGATATGCTCTCTATGCCGATGAAGGTCACCATGGCGAGCGTTACCGAGAACAGGAAATCTGGCCATCCCACAGCAGTGCCGATCGGCTGGATGGTCGAGAGGAAGCGCTGGGGGCTGAAGGCCTTCCAAAATCCCACGAGCAGAAGCGTGGCAACCACGCCTATTGTGGTGAGCGTGAGCGCTGTGTTGACGAGCGAGGATTCCCTGATGCCCAGCAGGTTTATCACGACGAGGAATAGAATGAGGGCGGCGGTGACGGAGGGGAAGATCTCTCGCACACCGGGGAACAGCACGCTCAAATAGCCAGTGGCGGCAACCGCAAACAGCGCTATGCAGATGAGGTAATCGAGCGCAAGCCCCCATCCTCCCAGAAACCCCACAAAGTCGCCAAAAGCCCTTCTGCCATAGGAGGCCGCGCCGCCCGCCACAGGCATCGCGCTGGCCAGCTCGGCATACGCCAGGCCCGTACAGGCATACACGAACGCGGCTAGCAGTATGGCAAAGGGCATGGCGCCGCCGGCGTATGCTGCGATGAGGCCGAGCGCGAGAAAGATGTCCGCGCCCACATCGGCAAAACCGAGCGAGAACGAGCCGAACAGCCCCAGCTCTTTTCTGAGCGGCTGGCTTGGCGCAGGGCGCGCGCGCATGCCATCAACCGTACTTGCTCGCCATCCTCTTCAGAGTTTTGGCCAGGGCCATGCTGGCCTCCCGTATGTTGGCGCTCTCCTCGAGCAAAACTGAGGCCACAAAGCGCACCCTGTCGCCCGACTTGAATGGCGTCACGCGGCAGCGCTTGAATCCCTTCAGCTCCAGTTCGGTCTGTATCTCGCTGGCTATCTTCTCGGCCTCCCTCTTTCCAACGCGCAACTCTATGCTGTCCTGTACCTTGAGGTGGGGCGCCTTTGAGTAATTTGTCACGCGCATGCCCAACAGCTCCCTGTTGGGGATGCTCACGAGCGTGTTGTCATCCTGCCTTATCGTGGTATACATAACGCCAAATTCCACCACCCTTCCCCTGATGCCATCGACCTCCACATAGTCGCCGATGTTGATCGCCGCCGAAGACAGAAGGGCGAGCCTGCGCGCGAAATCCTCAAGAAACTCCCTGCCAGTTATGATGATTGTCAGCACGAAGCCGGCAATTACCACTGTGAATATCGCTTCATCCTTAGTAAATATGGCGATGATGACAAGCAGCGTGGCAGCGAAAATGAACGCGGTGGTGAGCGCCTTGAGCGACTTCAGCACATCCAGCGGGTAGTTCCGCATGGAGTAGTCGAAGAAAGCGTTGAGCAGTGCGCGCGCGGCTATGGCCACGAGAAGGATAAGCGCGCTTGTGCTGGCATCGAGCAGTGTCTGTTTCATCTCGGCCATCTCAGCGGTGCTCGCGAAAAACAGCAGTCCTGAGAGCAGAAACAGCAGTACGACGACAAGCGCGATGCTGGCTGCCTGCCCTCGCATCTACAGCCCCTCCTCAAAAAGCTCTTCAAGGGGCGAGCGCTCGCCCGCCGGTGCGCCGGCCTGCGTGCTCTCGGGCGTTTCCATGAACGCCAGCGGGTTTTCGCCGACAGCGCTCGCCTCGCTTCTGGCGGCGGGTTTGTTCCGCAACAGGTTTTCCAGTGTCACTGTGAATCGCGCCGCACAGCGCGGGCACTCGAGCTCCAGCGCCACCGAGTTGAGGCTCATTTCGGTCGCAAGCTCAAGCACATAATCGTGGCCGCATGAGCAGGCGATCGTCCTGTGCACGCGCACGCTTTCCACCATGTCACCACCGAGCGCATTTTCACAGCGCCATTTAATATTTACTCAACCGTAACGCTTTTGGCCAGGTTCCTCGGCTTATCGGGATCGGTCCCGCGCAGCACCGCGGCATGATAGGCGAGCAGCTGGAGCGGCACGATGTAAAGGAAGGGCACCAACAGCGGGCTCGCCTTTGGCATGCGCACGGGCTCGTCGGCCATGGCGAGCGCCCGATTGCTGTCAGACAGCACGATGAGCTGTGCCTCCCTCGCCTTGCACTCCTGTATGTTGCCGAGCATTTTGTCCAGTGTGGCATCTGAGGGGGCTAAGGCTATGACCGGCACGCCCCTCTCGAGTAGGCTCAGCGGCCCGTGCTTGAGCTCGCCGCCCGGATAGGCCTCGGCGTGTGTGTAGGTGATTTCCTTGAGTTTGAGCGCGCCCTCGAGCGCGACAGGATAGCTCAGCCCTCGGCCTATGAAGAAGAAGTCCCTTTTGCGCGAGATTTTTTCCGCTATCCCCTCCACTTCGCCGCGCCTTTTCAGTATATCCCGCACAAGCTCGGGTATGCCCGCCAGCTCCTTCTTGAGCTTAGCATCGCCAGCCATACGGGCAGCCAAAGAATACAGCACGGCGAGCTGCGCGAGGAAAGTTTTCGTTGCCACAACAGATATTTCCGGGCCAGCCTGCATGCACAGCACAGTATCGGCTTCGCGTGCCAGCGAGCTGCCGACCACGTTGGTTATGGCGAGCACCCGCACCCCCCTTCGCTTGGCCTCCCTGGCCGCCGCCAGCGTATCGGCAGTCTCGCCAGACTGGCTTATCGCCATGACGAGCGTCTCGCTGTCCGCTGTGCCAGCAAACGCCTGTGCATACTCGCTGGCGATAAACGCATCGACGGGCTGCAGTCCGAGCCTGGCCGCCAGGTACTTGAAAACGAGCCCTGCATGATAGCTCGTGCCGGCCGCAACAACGTGAATGCGCCTGAACTGTTTGGCGAGCTCGGCTGCCTCGCCGACATCGAGCGCGAGCGTCTGTGCTATGCTCTCAGGCTGTTCGTGGATTTCCTTGAGCATGAAATGCGAATAGCCTCCCCGCTGTGCCATCTCGGCCGTCCAGCTCACCTCGGTGGGCTTGCGCGCGACCTTCCTTCCTCCCCTCTCCACCTCATAGCCCAGGCGGCTCAGTACGGCAAACTCGCCATCCTCCAGGAAGACAAACTTTCTCGTGCGGGCAAGCAGAGCCGGCACATCCGAGGCGCACCACATCTCGCCATTCCCCACCCCTATCACGAGTGGGCTCTGGTTTCTCGCCAGAAATATCTTCTCCTCACCTCTCACGAGCACTGCGAGCGCCCAAGCGCCCTTGAGCTCGGCCACCGCGGCCTTCACCGCCTCGCCCGCGCTCGCCGCGCTCAGCTTTTCCTCAATGAGATGGGCTACAATCTCGCTGTCAGTGTCGCTCGAAAACCTATGCCCCCTCTGGCTGAGGGATGCCCTGAGCTCGGCGAAGTTTTCTATCACGCCATTGTGCACCAGGCATACGCGCCCACTGCAATCAAAATGTGGGTGGGCATTTCGCTTGCTCGGTATGCCGTGAGTCGCCCATCTCGTATGCCCGATGCCGATGCTTCCGGGCAGGGCAGTGAAGTTCAGCTTCCTCTCAATCTCTTCAATCTTCCCTTTATCTTTTCTGACATGTATGCCCCGGCTGTCGAGCGTGGCGATGCCAACGCTGTCGTATCCCCTATAATCAAGATTTTTGAGGCATGTGAGAAGCAGGGGCGCAGCCTTCTCCCTGCCCACATAGCCCACTATGCCGCACACGATGTGTTTTTGGGGGAATGTTAATAAATTGGTCTCGCGGTGCGGTACCACCGCAGTACGTATTCAAAGACTATGCTCTTCCTCTCCCCCTTGCCGAGCGGCACCCTCCATTCAAGCACATTTCCTGGTTTCTGGGTCGGCTGAACGCTCGCGCTCACGAGCACGACCTCGTCGGCATATCCCATGAAGTCGCGCACCACCAGCTCTGTGCTTTCCTCTCGCCTGTTCTCCATGCTCAGCTCTATCCTTCTCTTCGTCTCCCTCACGTTAAACTCCTCGCGCGAGGACTCGTTCAAAACAGTTTTCTTGACCTCGATTTCTGGCACATCGGCAACGTATATCTCCCTCTCTATGCCCGGAGGCACGAACTCGATGGCATCCTCGCCAACAAACTTCCCTCCAATGTACACCCTCACGATGCCCTCCCCGAGGCTCTCCCTGCCTGTGTTGTTGAGCTTATAATTCCTGTGCACGCGCGCGCTTTCAGTCTCCCACACGAACTCGCGCTTGAAGGGCATGCTTTTAGTGAATAGTGGCCTCGTGCTGCTCTCTCCATGCTTGATGCTCACGGGATAGGGGAGCGTGTAACTCCAGTAACCAGCACTTATGCTTGGCAGCGCCTCGGCTATGGCGGCCGGGGCGGCCGCTGCCTTCAACGCGCTCCTGACCATCCCCTCCATGAGATAAGGCCGCCACCCGCTGATTATCCTCGGAAAGCCGATGATGAGCGTCGCGCTCACGTCATCCCAGTCCTCGCCCGCGTTGTTGCTGATGTCCGCCCAGGCCTGCAGGAGCGCGCTTCCCTCCGCCACATCGGCATCCAGGTACAGCTTGTAGTGCTCGCTCCAGCTCGCGCCAGATACCAGATAACCCACGCTCACCGCATGAGTGGCTGGCGCGCCCGCCCTCACCACTGCCCTCACGCCTTCTCTGCGCTCCGTCTCATTGTACTCCTCAGTTCTGTTCAGCTCGCTTATCGGCAGGCGTATTTCTCTCACATCTGCCACTGCCACGATCTCTACGCCCGCCTGTGATGCCACGCCAATCCTATGAGCATCGAACCAGACAAGCTTGCCGGACTTCTGGCTTCTTTCAAGCACCACAACGACATCTTTTCCCAAACTCTTGTTGAGGATCTCTTCGAAGGACAGCAGACGGGTGCGATTCAGCGTCCTGTTGGTTTCTTCGCTGTAGCGCGCTATCTCGGTCAGCGTGCCCGCGCTGTCGAGCACAACAATGCTCGCATCTATGGCATTGCGGGTGAGGTTGTCGATGTGGAGCGCGAACTCACCGGCGCCGAGTGGCACGCTGCCCTCCCTCGTAACATACGCAAACCCATTCGAGTAGAGCAGAACTTCTCTCACCGGCGCGGCCAGCGTGACGTTCTGCGCTGCAAAAACCACGCCCGTCAGCAGCAGGAAACACAACCAGACTTTCACGCGCGCACCTATTTTCTCACCATCACAAAGAACAGTATTTCGACGGCTGCCACCAGTATGCCGACGAATGGGAAGGAGAATATGCCGATGAGCAGCGGGGCAAGCGCGAGCGCGAGCGGCACGAGGCGCATCTCCCCTCTGGCAGCCCAGCCCGCTACCCCGCTCAGCA
>JAWAFC010000015.1:0-16187 GCA_038890815.1 Candidatus Micrarchaeia archaeon
TTGGTTCCGATCAGAACCGCCAGCGCGGTTCCGATACCTCCAGCAACCATTTTCCATCAGCGCTTTATCCGAGGGGGGAAGGTCTAGGACGAAGGGGGGAAACCTCCCCCCTTTGTCTTCCGGCGTGATAGGCGAGTGACCAATAAATTTTTACCTCCTATTAATTGCGTGCTGCTCGCCTTTATGAATGATCCGTGGAAGGATGTGCTTGAGGAGATACGATTTGCTAAGCAGGCTGGTTTTGAAGCATTTGAATTGACAATTGAGCATCCCAATGCCACACCGGACAAGCTCAGAGCGGAGAAGATGGTGGGCGAGGAGCTTGCCGGCTTCAAGAGCCTACTGGCGCATTCCGCGTGGTATTTCTCGCTCGCCCATCCTTACCCAGCGATAAGAAAGGCGTTTGTGCAGGAGACGGTGAAAGCGGCTGAAGCAGCGGCAGAGCTGGGTGCACGGCTTTTCACCATTCACATTGAGCCATTCGGTTTTGTTTACAGGGAAAAGGGCAGGCTCATCCCGAACTATTTTGAAAGTGTTGGGGAAATCGCCACAGCGTGCGAGGCGAGTGGCCTTGTGTTGTGCGTGGAAGGGTTTGATGAGCTCTCCTTTCCTCTTGAGAGATTCCATGAACTCTTCAGCGAGTTTCCGAGCGTGAGGATGACGTTCGACATAGGACATGCCAATCTGCTCGCGCCAAACGGTGAGGGGATATTTCGAGTGATGAGGGAGTTCAAGCAGGCGATCGCGCACGTGCACGCGCACGACAACCGAGGGAAGACAGATGACCATCTGCCTATCGGTGCTGGGAGCATCCCCTGGCAAGCCGTGCTCGCCGGGCTTAAGAAGTTCTATGACGGTACAATCACGATAGAGGACCACTCGCCAGACAGGGCGTTGGCCGCGCACAGCAGACAAAAATTTCTTGCGCTCTGGCGGAGTCTGAACGAAAAGTTTTAAAAAAATAATTTGAAAACATAGCGGGGGCGATCAAATGAAGAGAGGACAGGGTTCAACCGAATATCTTGTGCTGCTGGCTGTGGCGCTCATCATAGCGCTCGTTGTCATCGGCCTGCTCGGCTGGTTCCCGGGCCTTGCCGGAGGAGCTAGGGAAACACAGAGCAAGGCTTACTGGAAAGGAGCCAACCCGTTTGGCATCATTGAGTACAAGATAAATGGCACAAGTGTGTCGCTCGCGCTGAGGAACAATGAAGATGCAAAGCTCACGGTTACCGAAATAGAGTTGGGTGGTTCCCCGCTCAATGTGCCCGACACAGACTTCAGAGGGGGCGAGGAGAAGCTCGTCACGGGCACGCTGCCTGCCTCGTGCGGCTCACCGGGGGATGCGTTTGAATACAACGTGACGATAATCTACAACTCGAAATCGATTACCGGCAACAAGCAGATCGGCGAGAAGCCTCTCATCGGGAAGTGCAGCTGAAATCTTTTAAAAAGAAGAATGGCATAACTTCACGTGGCGGTCAAGCTCAGCACTGGAGTGGATGCTCTCGACAAGCTGCTCGGAGGGGGAATTCCTGCGGGCGCGAGCGTGCTCGTCTATGGCCATCCGCTTTCAGGAAAGCGACCCCTGCTCATGAGCTTTGTCTACAGAGGACTCAAAGATGGAGAGCCAGCGCTGCTCGTTCTCACTGACCACTCCTATCAGGACTGGAAAATGATGATGGGCTGGAGCGGATGGCGGCTCGAGCCTTTCGAGAAAAAAGGGCTGGTGGCATGCGTGGATGCCTCGCCTGCCGCCTTTGCCGCCAAAGAGCTTCCGCCACAGGTCGTCAGGCCAGACAATCCTGAGGCGCTGAATGCGCTCAGCATAGCCATCACGAGAGCTAGCCAGGCGCTGGCTGGAAAGGGTGCGCCGAGATTGGTGTTCAGCTCGCTCTCCACCCCGCTCCAGAAAAACGACGCGCCCACGCTCTATCGTTTTCTGCGGTTCCTCAAAAACAAGTTCAGGGAGATGGGCGCGAGCGTGATGTACTCGCTTGATATTGGTATGATTACCGAGAAGGACGCGCTGATGATAGAACACCTGATGGATGGTGTCATCGAGATCGGCGAGAGCAAGCTGCGCGTGAGGGGATTTCTGGACAGCATCACAAACGAGTGGGTAACCTTTTCGGCAAAGGCTGGAAAACTGTCTGTGGGCGAAGCGCTGGAGGAAAAGACCGGCGCCGTGAGGGAGGCCTCGAAAGCTGAGGCGCCGCGCAAGGAGCCGAAAGCGATGCAGGATGAGGCAAAACAAAAGAAGAAGGCGCGCTAGCCTCTCAGCACCCTCATGTGCTCTATTCTCTTTTGGATGAGCTCCGCTTTGCCGATGTCACGCCTGTGGTACAGCGGGCCTTTGACAAAGCTGCACGCGCGCTCGGCAATCTCTTCGGCCTTGCCGATGGTGTCTGCAATTCCCAGCAGGGCGACTGCGCGCGAGGAACTTGTGTAGATCACCCCATCGCGCTCATCAACGCTCGCGTAGTAATAGCGCGCGCCCGTCTGCGCGATAGCATGCTCCATGACAGTGATGGGCTCGTTCTTGCGCGGGTTTTCCGGATAGCCAGCGGGCACGAGGTACTTGCATACAGTTGCCTTGCGCTCGAACTCGGCGCGCCCGAGCTTTCCCTCAGTGATCTGTTGCAGGAGCTCCACAAAATCGCTTTTGAGGATGGGCAACACGTTCATCGCCTCGGGATCGCCGAGCCGCGAGTTGAACTCGACGAGGCAAACGCCGCCCCGCGTCAGCATGAACTGCCCATACAGAAAGCCCTGAAAGGCGATGCCCTCCTTCCTGAGCGCATCGACAGCATGCTGCATGATCGCGAGCCCCTGCTCGTAGTCGGCCTGCCGCATGAATGGGAGTGTTCTGCCCGCGTCGCTGTACGAGCCCATGCCGCCCGTGTTTGGACCAACATCGCCCTCCCAAGCGCGTTTGTGATCCTGCACTGCGGGCATGCCCACAACTTTTTTTCCATCGACAAAGGCCTGCAGCGTGAACTCCTCGCCCTCAAGCTTTTCCTCGATGACAACGCACTCGAGCTGGCCAATGCGTTTGGCGAGTATCTCCTTTGCATACTCCTTTGCCTCGCCGGCGTCCTTGAGCTGATAGCCGACCACCTTGACGCCCTTTCCGCCCGTGAGGCCAGCCGGCTTTACGGCAACCGCCCCGCCCAGCTCCTCGATGAACTCGGCGGCCTCGGCTGGCGTACGGCATACCTTGAATTTGGGGCAGCCGGTTATGCGATGGCGCGCCATGAGCTCGCGCGCAAAGGCCTTGTCCCACTCAAGGCGTGCGGCCGCCCGTACGGGCCCCACGGTTGGAATGCCCGCCTTCCACAGCGCATCGGAAACGCCTGCAGCGAGCACGGCATCCGGCGAGCAGATCGCCAGCTCGATGCGCCGCGCGGCCGCCCACTTTGCAACATCGGCAGGATTGTGGATGTCGCCCACGGCGAACTCTTCGCAGGCGCGCGCTATGCCGGGATTGCGCGCGCTCATGAAAGCATAGAACTTGATTTCATCGTTGTGCGCCAGCACGGCATCGCAGATGGCATGCTCGCGGGCACCGTTTCCTACCAGCAAAATCCTGTGCGGCCTCATCTCACATCCTCGCCGGTGA
Source organism: Candidatus Micrarchaeia archaeon (assembly GCA_038890815.1). Lineage (GTDB taxonomy): Archaea > Micrarchaeota > Micrarchaeia > Burarchaeales > JACRGF01 > JAWAFC01. The sequence continues at coordinate 3,620 of JAWAFC010000015.1, forward strand.
GTGTATCTTGACCGGGTAGTCGCCCGTGAGGCAGGCAAGACAGAGCCTCTCGCGCGGCAGCCCTATCGCCTCCACGAGCTTTTCGATGCTCATGTAATTCAGCGAATCAACGCCCAGCTCCTGCCTCACCTGCTCAATGCTCTTGTTGTGCGCGGCCAGCTCCTGATAGGTCGGAAAATTCACCCCCATGTAACAGGGTGAGATGATGGGCGGGCAGGACAGCAGGATGTGCACTTCGGCCGCGCCCGCCTCGCGCACCAGCTGGGCAATTTTCTTGAGCGTCGTGCCACGCACGAGGCTATCATCCACCACGGCAATTCTCTTCCCTCTGATCATCTGCTTGATGGGATTGAGCTTAAGACGCACGCTGTTGGCGCGCTTTGTCTGAGATGGCATGATGAAGGTGCGCCAGACATACCTATTTTTGATGAGGGCCTCGCCAAACCTCACGCCCGTGGCGAGCGAGTAGCCGTATGCCGCACTCCTGCCCGAGTCTGGTATGGGCACAACCAGATCGACATTCAATGGATAGAGCTCGCCGAGCGCGCGGCCCAGCCTCTCCCTCACCTCGCCCACAAGCCTCCCCGCAAGCACGCTGTCGGGCCTGGCAAAATACACCCATTCGAACATGCAGTGTGCAGTTCTCGGCGAGCTCACGAGCTGTCGCGCCTCAACCCTGTTGCCTATGATGACGGCCTCGCCAGGCCTGATCTCTCGCTCGAAACTCGCACCGATGGCATCGAGCGCTGCGCTCTCGCTGGCGATGATGACATCGCTGCCGCGCCTGCCCATGCACAGAGGCCTGAAGCCAAGCGGGTCGCGCACGCCAATCACATGGCCCTTGCTGGTCAGTATGATGAGCGAGTAGGCGCCCTCAAGCTTCTGCATGAGGGCTCTGAGCGCTTTGGCGAGGCTGCCAGTGTTGTCCAGCTCGTCGCCGAGGAGATGGGCGATGACCTCGGTGTCCGTGGTGCTCGACAGCACATGGCCGCGCGCCTCGAGCTCGGCGCGCAGCAGCTCGTAGTTCGTGATGTTGCCATTCAGGCCGACCGCCAGAGCCATCCTCGCCGCCCTATAGTAGAATGGCTGGGCATTCTCGATTGTGCTGCCACCCATCGTCGAGTAGCGGATGTGCCCGATGCCGCGCTTGCCGAGCAGGTACTGAAGTGTTTTCTCATCGAATACCTCGCTGACCAACCCCATGGCCCTGTGCACGCGCAGCTCGGTGCCATCGAAGGTCGCCATGCCGCACGACTCCTGCCCTCTGTGCTGCAAAGAGAGCAGGCCATCGTAAATCGTTGAGGCGACGTGGGAATTGCTCGAGACAATGCCGAACACACCGCACTTGTCAAAAGCCTCCCTCAAAGCTTTCCCTCCATGACCTTCCATAACGGCGATTCGAATGCGCGCCTGAGCTCGTCGAGCTCCCACGAAAGCTTGCCGATGCTCAGTGGCCCGCCGACTGCACCCACACTACCAATAACTTGGCATGGGATTCTTTTTCTTTTCGCCCTCTGCAGGATTTTGCCGGGCTCGTTCGACTCGATGACATAGCGCGCGCCGCTCTCGCCATACAACATCGCCTCGCTCTCCTCCACCACAACGTTGGCCCCCCTATTGCCTGCAATGGCCATCTCGGCAAGCGCCACGGCCAACCCACCTCGCGAGACATCGTGAATGGAAGTCGTGAGTGGCAGGATGTCGAGCACGAAGTCGCGGTTTCGCCGTTCCTCCCTCAGCTCCACGCGTGGAGGCCTTCCGCCCTCAACGCCGTGAATGCTCCTCCACAGCTCGCTGCCCCCAAGCCCTCCCCTCGTCTTTCCCACGAGCAGGATGGCGTTGCCCTCGCGCTTGAAGCTCAGCGTCCTGATGTGCTCGAGCCTATCGATGATTCCCACAACAACCACAACGGGCGCGGGCTTGACCGCCTTTCCCGTGGCGGCATCCTCGTTATAGAACGAGACATTTCCTCCCACGCACGGGATGTCGAAGGCCAGGCAGGCATCGCGCAGGCCCTTGAGCGATTCGGAAAAGAACCACATCACATCTGGCTTCTCGGGATTGCCATAGTTCAGGTTATCCACCAGCGCGATGGCGCGCGCGCCCACACAGGCCAGATTGCGGCATGCCTCCGCCACTGCCAGCGCGGCCCCCTGGCGCGGGCTGAGGTATACATGGTTGGCATTGCAGTCGCTCTTCACCGCGATGGCCTTTCCATTCGGCGCGAGTATGACTGCCGCATCGGCCTGACCTGGCTTCACTGCCGTGCGGTCGCCCACCTCATGGTCATACTGCTGATAGACCCAGGCGCGCGAGCAGATGTTCTCGCTCGAGAGGAGGGTGGGCAGGGCCGCACGGAGGTCTGTGGGCTTTTTTGGCTTCTGCCTCAGCAACTTTTTCAGATAGGCCGGCCTTCTCACAGCTCTCTTCTGAACCGGCGCCTCGGTGAGTATGCGGGCGGGCATGCGGGCAACGATCTCATCGCCCTTCCTTACCGTCACATTGCCATCATCAGTCACCCTGCCTATCACCGCATAGGCCACTTCATACTTCTTGAAAATTTGCTCCAGCTCGCCAACCCTTTTTTCCTCAACCACATACAGCATCCTCTCCTGTGACTCGGATAGCATGATCTCATAGGGCCGCATGCCGCTCTCCCTCACGAAAACCTTGTCCACATCGATGTCAGCGCCCAAGCCGGCCTTGGCAACCATCTCGCCGACCGCGCACGTCAGACCGCCCCCGCCCAGATCTTTGAGCGCGACGAGCAAGCCCCTCTCAACCGCCTCGAGCGTGGCATCGATGATGAGCTTTTTCGTGAAGGGGCCTGGAATCTGAACGGCCGGCCTATCGTCCTCGCTCTCCTCGCTCAGCACGCGGGAGGCGAAAGTGACTCCATGTAGCCCATCGCGGCCTGTACTCCCTCCTGCCAGCACCAGCAGGTCGCCCGCCTTCCTTGCCTTGCCGACCAGGATTTTGCCGCGCCTGACAAAGCCGACACAGGCGCAGTTCACGAGGCAGTTTCTCTCGAAAGAGGCATCGAACTCTATGTCGCCCGCAACCGTGGGCACCCCAACGCAGTTGCCATAATCGCCGATCCCCTTCACCACATATCTGAAAAGCCACTGGGAATGCGGTGATGATAGGCTGCCAAAACGGAGGCTGTCCAGCAGCGCGACGGGCTGCGCGCCCATTGCCAGAATATCGCGGATGATGCCGCCGATGCCTGTGCCCGCACCTCCATACGGCTCGAGCGCGCTCGGGTGATTGTGCGACTCTATCTTGAACGCAACGCACCACCCCCCACCTATGTCCACCACGCCCGCATCGAAGCCAGGTCCGACGACAACTTGGGGGCCGCGCGTCGGCAGCATCTTCAGCAAAGGCCTGCTGCTCTTGTAGGAGCAGTGCTCGCTCCACAGGATGTCGGTCATGCCGTACTCAAGCTCGTTCGGAGCGCGGCCGAGGCGCCTGATGAGCTCTTTCTCCTCAGATTTTGTGAGTGCCATCATCTCGCCAGCACGGAAAGTATTTCTCTCCCATCCGTCCCCCCTAATATGGCCTCGCTGGCTCTCTCAGGATGTGGCATGAGGCCCAACACATTGCCCCTCTCATTGCAGATGCCCGCGATGTTGTCGAGCGAGCCGTTGGGGTTGGCCTCGGGGGTGGCATTGCCGCGCTCATCAACATATTTGAAAACGATCTGGCCATTGGCATAAAGCCGCTGCAGCTCGCTCTCTTCAACATAATACCTTCCCTCGCCATGGGCTACGGGCATACGCAGCAGCCTTCCACGAAGATGTGAGGCAAACAGACTTCGGTTGCTCTCAACCCTCAGCGTCACCCACCGGCAGACGAAGTTCATCCCCGCATTGCGCAGGAGCGCGCCTGGCAGTAGCCCGCCCTCGATGAGAATCTGAAAGCCATTGCATATGCCAAGGATGGGCTTGCCCTCCTCCGCCATGCGCCTAACCTCCTTCATCGCGGGCGAGAAGGCGGCGATGACGCCTGCGCGCAGGTGGTCGCCGTAGGAGAAGCCGCCGGGCAGCACGGCCGCATCGAATCTGTCGCCATCAAACTCCTTATGCCACACGAGCTGGCACGGCACGCCCAGCACATCGCGCAGAGCATGCACTGCATCGAGGTCGCAGTTGCTGCCGGGAAAGCGGATCACGGCAACTCTCATGACATTGCCTCACGCGTGCTTCACCGATATCGAGTAGATCTGCGCGACGGGATTCACGAGCCTGAGCTCCCTGCACATTCTCTCAACAAGCGCCCTCGCCTCGCGCTCGTCTTTGGCTTCGAGCGAGATACGGAGGAGCTTTGCGGTCCGCACACCCTTCACGCTCTCAAAGCCATTCCGCTGGAGCAGGTCGCGCGCGATCGTCTCGCCCTCTGGATCTTTGGCGGCCGGCTTGTTCTCTATAACTACCTCAACAGAAAACCGCATTTCCCCCACCAGGCGTTATCGCAGCCAACCTATAAAAATTCTTGCAAGCTGCTCTGCATGGCTGAGGGCTCGGCGAAAATTTCTATCTCGCCGTATGCGCCATCATAGCCAGGAATTACGCGAATCCTGCCTTCCCGAGCGCGCGCAATGGCTTCGGCAACCCTCTCGCCCGCAACCTCGGCGATCCTCGCCCTATCCGCCTCAAGCACAGCCAGCTCATTGCCGAAAGCCTGCAGGAGAAGGGAGTGCACTTCCCGGCATTTCCTTCCATCCCCGAGCACTTTTTGGAGGATTTCGGCGAGCGGAATGCGGCGGACAAACGGGATGGCGTTGGGGGGCACAAAGCCCTCAGGCCTGTCGGCCAGCTCCTCAACCCTGTGCAGCACGCCGATGGTGAGGGGCTGGTGGCAGGCCGGACATAGATTGCCGAGCGCGCGTGCGCTGCTGGGATGGAGGCTCACACCGCACGAGCGATGGCCATCGTAGTGATACTTGCCCTCCTCTGGATAGAACTCGATGGTGGCCCGGAAATGCCTGCGGTCCTTTGTGCGGATGGCTGAGAGAAGCGAGCGATAGGATAGGTCATCAAATTCAAACACATTGGCCTCTCTGCCAATTTTCTCCGGCGAGTGCGCATCGGAGTTGCTCACCAGCGTCATGCTGTCCAGCGCGCTGAGCCTCCAGTTCATCGGAGGATCCGAAGAGAGGCCCGTCTCGATGGCATGGATGTGCGCTGTCTCATCCTCAAAGCATTCCCGCAGCGAGTCAAAGCCCGAACGCGAACCAAACACAGAGAACCACGGTGTCCAGGCATGTGCCGGAATGACCTCGCAGTCGTTCGCAATGCCCATCACAACCTCAACGAGCTCGGCCGCGCTCATCTCGAGGGTTGGACGGCCATCCGCGGCGAGGTCGCCGCGCGCTGCCAGCACATCGTTTATCTGCGCTGCAACCTCCAACGAGGGCGCGAGCAGAATGAGATGTACTTTTTTGGGCTTCCCGCCAACGCGCCATGTGGTCGAGACTTCGCCGCTGACCACAAACAGCGTGCCATCATGCTCATAGAAGCCGCTCTCGTGGAGGCGCAGTCCGTGCTTCAGCTCATCGAAGTGTTTTGGGTGGGTGAAGTCGCCCGTGCCGAGCAGGTCTATGCCCTTTGCCTTGGCCGCCTCAGCCATTCCGCTCAGGCTCAGCCTATCGCTCGTGGCGCGCGAGTATTTTGAGTGAAGATGCAGGTCTGCAACGAGACGCACGATATGAGTGATGGCACAGTGATTTAAGCTTTATTGGGGATATGTAGGGCGTGATTTTATGGCTTATGAGGTGAGGCTATCCGATGCCGCCTCCTCCGTCAAGCCCTCAGTGACGCTCTCACTGGGCGCTAAAGTGAATGCGCTCAGGGCGCGCGGCGAGCGGGTCTTTGCGCTCAATGCCGGCGAGCCCGATTTCGATACGCCTCAGTGGGTGAAGGAGGCTGGCAAAAAGGCCATCGATGCGGGCAAAACGAAGTATACGCCTGTGGGAGGCATACCCGAGCTCAAGGCCGCAATCGCCGAGAAGTTCAGGAGGGACAATGGGCTGGAATACAGCCAGAAGGAGATCATTGCATCTGCGGGCGCAAAGCAGTGCCTCTACCATGCAGTGGGCGCGCTCATTGGGCCGGGAGAGGAGATGGTCGTGCCAGCACCATACTGGGTGAGCTATGCCGACATGGCCACGGTCGCGGGCGGGAGGGTGGTTCCATGCCCCACCGTCGAAGAGGAAGGCTTTGCGCTCGATGTCGAGGCGCTCGAGCATGCAATAACTCCCAGGACAAGGGTGATCCTTCTCAACTCGCCCAACAATCCCACCGGGGCTGTGTACGAGAAGAAGGTGCTGGAGCAGGTTGCTGAAATCGCCTTGAAACACGACCTATTTGTCATCTCGGATGAGGTTTATGAGTTGCTGAATTTTACTGGAAAACCGCACGCCAGCATTGCGGCCTTGGCTGGGATGAAGGAGCGAACGCTTGTGGTCAATGCCGTTTCAAAAACGTACAGCATGACCGGCTGGAGGCTCGGATATGCCGCAGGGCCCGAGAAGCTCATCGCTGCCATGACAAATCTACAGGGCGCCTGTACATCGAACCCATCTTCGATTTCTCAGTGGGCCGCACTCGCCGCGCTAAACGGTCCGAGAGAGGAGCTGGAAAAGATGAAGGAGAAATTCGATGCCAGGCGGAAGCTCATGGTGAGAGAATTGCGCGGCATCCCCGGAACAAGTTTCGCCGAGCCGCAGGGAGCTTTCTACATCTTCCTCAACATCGCAGGCCTGCTGGGCGCTGAGTGGGAGGGCAAGCCCATCGGCGATGCCGTGAGATTCTCAGAATACCTGCTCGAGGAATGGCACGTTGCGGTAGTGCCCGGTAATGACTTCGGCTCGCCCAACCATGTCAGGCTATCCTATGCCACCAGCGAGCAAAACATAAAGGATGGTGTGGCGCAACTGCGAGCGGCTGCAGAGAGCCTGATTGGAAAGGGAGGTGTGTGATGGCTGAGGAGAAGAGAGTGCTTGAGCTAACAAGGCAAAATGATGCCTGGCGCGCCTCCTGCATAAACCTCATCGCCAGCGAGAATGTCATGTCGCCTCTCGCCAAGCGAGCATACATGAGCGACTTCATGCATAGGTATGCTGAGGGCTTTCCATTCAAGAGATATTACCAGGGCACGAAATTCATCGATGAGATTGAGGATTGGGCCACGAGGGAATCGTGCGCGTACTTCGGAGCAAAACAGGCCGATGTGAGGCCGATAAGCGGGGCGCTGGCGAATACTGCAGTTTTCGCAGCTCTCGCAAAGCCTGGCGAGCTGCTCATGAATCCTGGCACCTCCGCCGGCGCGCACATCAGCCATCAGGCCTTTGGCAGTGCCGGCATATGCGGCCTGAGGGTCGAGCACTATGTGTTTGACATGGAGAGGTATGATATCGATGTGGATGCCACCAGGAAAAAAATACTCGAGCTCAAGCCGAAGATAGTCACCTTTGGTGGCAGCGTCATCCCATTCAGACATCCATGCCGGGAGTTGGCTGACGATGCCAAGTCTGTGGGGGCAAGGGTCGTGTACGATGCCGCCCATGTGCTGGGCCTGATCGGCGGTGGGGCCTTCCAGCATCCATTCTCAGAGGGAGCCGAGATCATCACCTCCAGCACGCACAAGACCTTCCCGGGCCCGCAGGGGGGGCTCATCCTGGGCAACACTGATGAGGAAACCTTCAAGCAGATACAGAGAAAAGTGTTCCCGGGCCTCGTCAGCAACCACCATCTTCACCGCCTGCCAGCCTATCTCATCACGCTGTTTGAGATGAAAAAATGGGGCAAGGAGTACGCTGCACAGACGGTGCGCAATGCCAGGGCGTTTGGGGCAGCGCTCGCTGAGCAGGGCTTTCGGATGATTGGGGAGGACAGGGGCTACAGCGAGTCGCATCAGGTGCTCAGCGATGTGAGGGAGCTTGGCTCCTCCACAGAGATAGTTCAGGCGCTGGAGAGGGCAAACATTATCTGTAACAAAAACCTCCTGGCCTGGGATGAGCCGCGCAAGAGCATGGACCCGAGCGGCATAAGGTGGGGGGTACAGGAGATGACGAGGTTCGGCATGAGGGAAAAAGACATGGCATACATCGCCGAGCTCGTTGCGAGGGTTGTGATAAAGAAGGAAAAGCCGGAAAAGGTCAGAAGAGATGTGGTGGCATTCAGAAGGAAGTTCAGAAAAGTCAGATTTGGCTTTGGTTGATGCGATGGAGTGGCTGGTGCTGCGAAAAAAGCCCACCGCGCTGCTCATCAACCTCAAGAACTCGGCGCAGGGCTGGTATGTCAGCAGTCTGGCGCGGGCAGCTGGCGTGACGTATGTTTATGCCGCACGCACGCTGAGCGCGTGGGAGAAGTTCGGGCTTGTGACGTTTGAGGCCAAAGGGCGCGTCAAGATGGTGCGCCTCACCGAAAAGGGAGCACGTCTTGCGGCCGCGCTGGATGAGCTCGTGCGCATGGTGAGCGAGCTGAGGGAGGCCGTGCCGGAGAAGCCAAAAGAAGCCGCGGGCACGGAGAAGAATGGAAAGTGATTCATATCACCCGTAGGCTCACTGTCTTCCTGACCGAATTCAGGATGTGCGCATAGTCCCTATAGTGCGCATATGCAGTTATCGTCACATTGTATTCACCGGGGGGTGTCTTAACCACGCTGCCATGGATGGGCACAACCAGCTCCCTCTCCTCCTTCTCTCTCAGATAGCCGAGGCGGATCTCGCGCGTGTTGCTGAGCCCGGTGGCATCAAAGCCGAGCCCTTTTGGCACCTCGACCACAACGCTGGTCATGACGTTCTCGCCCATCAGGTTCTTCAGCGTGATGTGCAGGTCGACGACGCCATCTTTCAGCGACATGCGGATTGGCGAGAAGCGCGCCCTGAGCGAGAAGGGAACGCCCTTCGCCGGCCCTTCGCCGACATCCTTTTTCCTGAAGATGTCGAATATCCCCATCCCATCACCCCATCTTTTCACGGCTCAGCGCGTAGTACCACCAGCCGAACAGCACAAGCGCGAGCACCTCGAGCAACGAGCGGCCGAGCTCGAGCACATTGCCCTGTAGCCTGCCCAGCGAGAGCCCGGCATCGAGCATGAAGGCCAGCGACAGCGCGGCCATGCCAAGCCCAAGTCCCAGCGAGTTCTTCATAAATCGGCTCCGCGCGTACAGCTCGAGCGCGCTGAGCCTCGATTTAAGCAAGAACCACTGCAGATAGAAGAGCAGGAGGAAGGCGAGTGTGGTGAGCGCGAGCAGCGCTTTGACTATGTTTGTCACTGCAATTTCGGCCAACAGCTCAGTTGACATGCACTCTCACTTGTCTGACGATATATTAAAAAACTTCCTGAGCGAGAGCAATGGGGGATGTGGATGAGGTCCATACTTGCATTGCTGATTCTGGCTCAGGCCCTATGGGCAGCCGAGCTCGATGCCACAGTCACTTCAGTGGGCACACTGAATGGCCAGCTCACCATTACCACACCCGGAAACATCGATGCATTTAACTGTAAGTTGCCAACCCAGACAGAGCCCAAGTTCGAGTTTTCCATATACAGGCCCCCGGAATGCCCATCGGCCATGGATGTGATGTATGACTGGTTCGATTTTGCCACGGGCTCGTGGCAGACGGCCGGAAAGTTCTGCGTGCTGCCCGCCTCGCTCGCCTGTAAGGCCGAAGTTCCCATCCGCCTCGGTGGACAGGGCAGTGGCACCATCACACAGGAGCTGATCAGGCTCTATGGGGAGTGTGGCGGCGTGAGGTATGAGAAGAGTTTCACCTTCACCATAACACACAGGCCAGACACTGCCGAGACAAACGTGCTTTCAAAAATAGCGCAGGCCGAGAGCGCGCTCCAATCGTGCACGGGAACGGCCTGCGCCCAGGCAAGCGCTTACATAGATGCAGCAAAGGCGGCGCTGAAAATCTGCAGCCTCACCCACGCGTTCAACAATGCGACCGAGGCAATAAACCTCCTCACAGGCGGACAGGCCGTGCCATCTGGTGAGGCTGGCCAGGTTGGCCCGATAACCATACCAGCGCTGCCCCCACAACAACAGCCACCGCAGAATGCCACGCCGCCCGCACAGCCAACGGGCCAGCCAGCCCCTACAATGCCCGCCCAGCCTGCGCAGACCACCGGAAATGTCACGCAGCCGAGGCCGCCAGCCACGCCACCATCGACGCCAACACAGACTGCAGAGGGGCCTAAGCTCTGCCCGCTTTTCCTGGCGCTGCTTCCTTTGGCAGCGTTTGTGCTGAGGCGCTGCTAGCCTACCACCTCATCGGGCGAGAAGACGCGCTCGCAGTAGGCACACCGCATCCTGGGCCCCCGCTCGATGATAAACCGCGAGGACATCCGTTCAAAGTTTGTGATGCATCGGGGGTTGGGGCATCTGAACACTCCTGAAATTGAGCTCGGTAGCTTCACCGCCATCTTCTCGCTGACCTCTCCGGCCCTGATGATATTGAGCGTTGCCTGAGGCGCGATGAGGGCTATCTTGTTGACTTCCCGCTCATCCAGGAACTTCCCTTCAATCTTGACAATGTCCTTGCGCCCCATTTTCTTGCTGGGCACGTTCATGACGAGCGCCACCCTGCCCTCGTAGCCAGGCCTGATGCCGAGGATGTCGAGCACGCGCAGGCCCTTGCCGGCAGTGATGTGGTCGATGACCGTGCCGTTTTCTATTTTCTCAACCACAAGCGGCATCTCAAACACCCAGCAGATCTGCGAGGATGGCCATCCTGATTGGCACGCCGAGTTTTGCCTGCTCGAAATACTTGGCGTATGGCGTGCGGTCAATCGCCGGATCCATCTCATCTATTTTCGGGAGGGGGTGCAGGATGACGAGGTCGGGTTTGCACCCCCGCAGCACGGCCTCGGTAATTCTGAACTCCTTCTGAAGCTTCTCGGCCTCGTATGGGTCGGTGAATCTCTCCTTCTGAATCCTGCAAGCATACAGCACATCGGCATCCCTCACATCCAGTGTGGCGGACATCTTGGGCTTCACGCCAAACTTCTCCTCAATCTCCGCCACAGTGGCAGGATCCATCTCAAGTCCGGGAGGAGCCACAAGCGTCACGTCCGCATCGAAAAGCGCGAGGCCGTACAGAAGCGAACGCATCACCCGCGCGTGCTTGAGGTCACCCACGAGATGCACGCTGAGGCCTGTGATCTTTCCCTTCAGCTTTTTGATCGTATAGAGATCGAGAATGGTTTGGGTGGGGTGTTGATTGCCACCATCGCCGGCATTCACGACCGGATGCTCGGCAATCTCGGCCGCAAAGCGCACGCTGCCCTCCAGCGCATGGCGCATGACGAGCACATCGGAGTAGCCATCGACAATGCGGATGGTATCGGCGAGCGTCTCGCCCTTTGCCATTGAAGTAGCAGCGCCAGCCTCAAAATTTATAACGCGCGCGCCCAGCCTCAGCGCGGCCGTCTGAAATGACAGCCTCGTCCTCGTTGAGGGTTCGAAAAAAAGCGTCGCCACGACCTTCCCCTTAGCCGGCTCCTGCCCCTTCCCGATGGATGAGGCCATGGCATCGGCGCGCGAAAAAATCTTCTCGATGTATTTCCTGTCGACATCACGGATGGAGACCAGGTCCACACAAACCCAGGTCTATTTTTAACTTGCGCACTATTAAAAGTTTTATGCAGGGCACGCTCATCGCATTCGAGGGCATTGATGGCAGCGGAAAGCACACGCAGATAACGTTGCTGCGGAAGGCCATGCGAGAAAAAAGACCGAAAGTTTTCCACTATCCCGATCTGAAGGGGAAATTCCGCGCGCCCATCGCGCGCTTTCTTGCCGGAAAGGTACGTCTCACGCCTGCCCAGCAGTTCGCTCTCTTTGCCCAGGACATCGCAAAGGACAAAGACAGGATAGCACGGCTGCTGAGCGAAGGGAACACTGTGATGCTTGACCGCTTCATCGCCAGCACTGTAGCCTATCAGTCCGCCGGCGGGCTCGGCTTCAGTAAGGCGCTCGTGCTGGCACGCTCGCTCTCCCTGCCGGAGCCCGACATCACAATTCTGCTCGACCTCCCTGCCAAGGTCGCGCTGGCAAGAAAAAGGAGGCAGAAAAGCGCGCGGGGACGCGCGCTGCATGCATTTGAAAAGAGCGTCGCCTTCCAGGAAAAAGTCCGCATGGCATTTCGAAGGCTGGCGCGCGAGGGATTTCTCTCAAAGAGATGGCTTGTGGTGAACGCCGCATTGCCACCAAACGAAATCCATGCAATAATAAAGGCTCACCTACATAAGCTGTTGGAATAGCTCCGGTCGTCTAGTCCGGTCAAGGATATCGGCCTTTCGAGCAACATTCCGTTGCGTGGAAAGCCGACGACCCGGGTTCAAATCCCGGCCGGAGCATAAGACAAAGGGGGGAAGTATCCCCCCTTCGTCCTAGACCTTCCCCCCTCTTTGAAACCGCGCTGGCGGTTCTGAAGACAAAGGGGGGAAGTATCCCCCCCTTCGTCCTAGACCTTCCCCCCTCGGATAAAGCGCTGATGGAAAATGGTTGCTGGAGGTATCGGAACCGCGCTGGCGGTTCTGATCGGAACCAA
>JAWAFC010000016.1:0-6030 GCA_038890815.1 Candidatus Micrarchaeia archaeon
GGCCGCGCCCGTCGTGGGATCAATGCTCACCGAGGTGCGCACCTCCAGGTTGCTGTTCACAACCTGGGAAAAGAGTTTATCGGATACCAGTACCATGCGGCTCTGCACCTCCTGCGGCACATGATTCAGCACAGGTGGCTGCCAGGTGCCATCCTCCCGCTCCAGCATCAGCCAGCCCAGGTTGAGACGGGATTGCAGGGTCAGACTATTCGGCCATTTCGCCCGATCCGTGCTCACGCTGTGCCCGTTTATGCCGAAATCGGCCAGCGCCGAGGGGCTGGTGACCCAGGCCGGGCCGGCCAGCGTGTGTACAGGGAAGAGCAACAGACGGGCATCAAAGATATTGACGGTGCCGGCGTAGCCCCCGCCGCTCTCCTTGGCCGAGCCAAAGGTGTAGCAGATGGGGCAAGTTGACTGCCCGCAACCCTTTTGTCCGGCACACCCCATTTTCCCGTAGCGCATGGCAGCGTACTGGCGAATAGCGCCGGAAAGCGAGGTGCCTGGGACTTTGGGCAGGTTCGTGCCCGGTTCGCGTACAATGCTCAAATCCACCCGTCCCAGGCGGTAACCGCCCGTGCCGATGTGCAGCGGGTCGAGGGTCATCAGAATAAAACGATGGAGAGAATAGGGGGTGTTGCTCATTTGGCCTCCTTTTGAGAAAGTTCCTTGCCGATCTTTTCTTTGTGAATCATCATGTAGATTTCTAAGGCGTCGCTCATCATGCCGCGTAGCGCAGCCTGTTCCAACATCTCGCTTTGAAATCCGGCTTCTCGGAGCGTATCCTGCACGAACTGCTGAAAGGCCGGGCTGACCTGGAGCGTGCCGCGTGGCTCGTTCCATGCCTGGCGCTTGCTCTCGATGCTGGCTTCTATCTGCTTCACCTGCGAGGTGGTCAGGCGAGCGCTGAGCTGCTTCCAAATTGCTTCGAGGGTCTCAACATCTTCAAGCAAGTAAGGGCGCTGGCGTTTTGTCGCCTCGCGCCGCTGACCTTCCGCATCGTAAATGACCTCGAAACGGCGGGCAGTGGTATCCAGGTATTCAAAATCAAACGTGGAAGGGGTGAAGCCGACCCGGTCACCGGGGCGCAGGTCGGTAATATGCACCCAGTGCTCGCCATCCGGCCCGATGAACCAGCGGGTGCGGTCAGTGGGCTTGCCTTCCACTCGCCAGTAGGGATACCAGAGGTCAGGCGTTGCGCCATCGCCCATCATCGCAGGAATGCTGATAGAGATTTGTCGTTCCCCGTTTTTCAAAGTCAGGCAAACGGCGGATGGGTTGCAATCGGCTTTGGAGTGGACCTCCCATACCTGGGCAGCGACAGGGCGTTTCAGCATCCGCCGGCCGGTTTCGATGGCAGCGGCCAACGGCGTGCGGCGCCCGAAATAGACCACCCCCAGGGTCAACGGCAAGCGGTTGCGGACTTTGCCCAGCTCACGCTCGTACTTGCGCTTGATCGCCTTGACCACTTCCATTGTCCGAATGGCAGGCACCAGCACCATGAAGGTGCGCGGTTCGGCCAGGATAGGAATGACGGGAGTATAGGCTGTGCTATCCGCCTGTGCGCTCTCGATAGTTATATTGGCCACTTTGCTTGTGCGCTCGCCGTAGCCGGCCGGCGTCCAGAGTTCATAGGAAGAACCGGGCTGGAGCAGGTCCTGCAGCTGAACGCTGGCAACTTTCTCAAAGTACTCCAGGTTGTCGCAGGTGATGAATTCTCCTCCATCCCAGAGCACGCTCAGGCGGCGGCCGTTCAGGAGCAAATCGTAGGTATGATAAGCAACGAACTTATCAAGTGTGGAGTTTTGCGGGACGATATACCAGCGACTGGAAACCTGGGAAATGAGGGGATTGCCTTGGTCATCCTTCTCTTCCAGCGCCGTTTGCCAGAAGCGTTGCGTGGTCTCCCAAATGCGGCGCAGACGGGCGGGGGAAGGCTGCTGCCGCATGAGCGCCAGCGCAAAACGCCAGGCTTCTCGCTGGTCGCCATGCAAGTCGGTGTCGCTAACGTAAAAATCGTAAGTATCCGCAAAGCTCTGCCCAACGCGCTGAGCAGGAAGCAAGAGGTTATTGAGCAAAGGCGTTTGGTTGCCTGGTTGTCCAGCTAACGGCAGCGCCTGCGCGATTTCGTTCAGGAATTGGGAGTAATCGAACTGGTATTGCTGATTGTTTCGCCGGTTGTCTGTCAGCATTCGTTGCGATGGTTCAAAGGCCATGACGCTGGAGAGCGTTTCCCCGCTTAGCCAGGTTTCCAGCTCAAAGCAGCCCACAAGTAACGCCAGGCGGCCGTTTTGATCTGCTACTTCGTCCGTCCAGACGGTCGTTTTGAGATTCTTCGCCCATTCCGCTGAGCGATCCATGCGGCGGCGTTCGCAAATGCCGCACACATTGCGGCTGAGCGCCTTCTGGTCGAGCGGCTGGCCTGCGCCGGCATATCCCTGGGGACGCACGCCACACACCGGACAAATATCGGTCGTTTCTTGCCGTGCTTTCCAGATGGAGCGAAGCACATCCGGGTCGGCGGAGGGCGGCAGCAACTCTGCGCTGGCCAGTTGACCGAAAGAAAGCATGTTGCGCGTTCGCTTGCTCAAGGTCAGGACAAACAGGGCTTCGTCTTCCAGAGCGGCTTTGGCTATCGCTTGCAGGCGGTCTTGCAGCGAGCCGCCATCCAGTCGGGCATCGAGCAAATCGGGAATGTCCGGCACGATGAACAGGCTGCCGTTTTCGTCCCGATAGACTTCTGCCCCCAGCGGGCACTCTTCTTCGAGCAGGCGCTGAACGGCGTCAAGCGCTTTTTCCAGCGCGGCTTTGCGCCCTAACACATCGGTCAGTTTGGGAGCGTTTCCCCAAAAGCGCAGGCCGTCTATGCCAACGCGCAAAATGCGCCAGTGGTATTTATCCGCCTGATTGCTTTGCTTC
Organism: Candidatus Micrarchaeia archaeon; assembly: GCA_038890815.1. Taxonomy (GTDB): domain Archaea; phylum Micrarchaeota; class Micrarchaeia; order Burarchaeales; family JACRGF01; genus JAWAFC01. The sequence goes on from JAWAFC010000016.1 coordinate 2,917, forward strand.
GGTTCTTTCCACCCCATCCACAGATTCTGCGCCAGCGCCGCCTTGAAGACGGCCACGCTGGCAAAGGTCTGGTCGAAGAGCGCGACGTCATTAATCGGCCGGCGGGTTTCGGCGACGGTGGCGGAAAACAGGCGGCGGATTTCCGCCAAAAAGGCCGGGCGGAATTGACCCCAATCTACCTGGTCTTGATTCAGGTGAGCCAGTTGTCCTTCCAGCCAACGATAAAAGTCTTCTCTCTCGTTCTGTGTCACGCTCGCCACCTGCGCTTCATGACCGAACGCGGTGGAGAGATAGACCTTCCCCTGCTGTGGGGCAAAGAATCGCTCCAGTGCGCCCTTCTCGCTGCCAGAGCCGCGGCCATGGGCGTCCCACATCAAGCGTTCGAAGCCCGTTGGCGCATTCGGGTTTTGATGAGTGGTTATCAGGCTGGCAATACTCAGGTTGGCGGCCTGAAATTCCTGAATGCCCATTTGCGCCCAAATTTGCCCCGTCCAGGTATCAGTCAGCCATTGATTGAGTTGCGGGAAATCGGCGGGGATTTCCGAGGGGATTTGCGTAGCCAGCCCGTAGTTGCCGCCGAGAAATTTCTCATGGAATTTGCCGAGCATGTGCAGCCAGGCCGCCACCTCGGCCAGGAGCAGGGCGTTGCGGTTATCGGCAAGGACTTGCAAACTAGAAGGCGACATCTTTCACCTCCTGCGCCAAATTCTTCAGGCGGGTGAGCGATTTTTCTCCTGCTCTCGTTTGCACCTTGCCCTGAATCACCTCTTGCGCCACCCCATACCCGCTCGTGCGCTTGGCGGAGAAGCCATAAGTGAGCATCATCGCTTGAATGCCCTCGGCCGCAATTTGCAAATCCTGGATGGCCTGCCTGCGGATTTCGTCTTCGGGCTGGCCTATCGGGTCGAAGGGGACGTAGAGCAGGGAGAACGTACCCTGCGCGCCGGCAGGGACGCATTCAAACAGAATGGGATTTTTGCCAACGCGGCGTTTGCGGTCGTGCGGGTTGATGATTTCCAGGCCGGTTTGGGTAAAGAAGGTGGGATAGAAATAGAGGCGTCCGGACTGCCCGCTTTCTTCACCGCGCGTTTCGCCAAACAGGCGCTGCATTTGCTCATCGTCCTGTTTGTCATGCCCCAATTGCCAGAGCGCCGCATACAGATTGCCTTTCCAGCTGGTCGGGCGTATCATCGGCAGTCGAAAGACTTTGTCCCGCACGATGGGGTTGTCTATGATGTAAAACGGATTGTCGTCTTTCGAGATGTAGGGTTTAGCAAGAGTGAAGATAAACTGGAGGAACCAGGAGCCGGGAGGAAGCAGCGTGAGGTCAATCGATGGCCTGGCTATCGTTTGCCAAAGCTTGCTATCAGGCTCGGTCAAAGACACCCTTTTGGCATTTTCACTCCATTGTTTGCGCAAGTCGTCCGCGTCGTTCTTTTGACCGTTTGCAATCCGCAAGTGGTAATGGACGGTGAACTCATCAACGCTATTCGGATTGTTGTTTGTCGCTAATTCGACGAAATAATCCATGCTCATTGCGTTCCTCCTGGTTTGCTTTCCCAAATGGATGGCCCGAAGGCTTCCAAGACTTTTTGGGCATCCGAGCCAAAGACATGGTTGATGTATTCTTCCAGCAGGTTTTTCAATGCTCCCGCATCATTTAGGCGGTTGGAGAGTTCAGGCGGCCAAAAGGCCCAAACGCGAAGCACATACCAATTTGGGTTTCCCGATTTTTGATAAGGCATCCCAAAGAAAACCCGGCTGGCCGTGCGATAGTCATCATCAATTTGCACCTGGTTTTGCCTTCTTCCCCATTTGGAACGCGGCCCCAAAAGCAGGTCGAGCTCTTCTAACTTCTTGGGGTTCCTGGTCTCTCTCCATCCTTTTTGTTTTAGCCACTGGCGCATGCCCCAATTTGCTTTTCCTTTGTAGCGTAAGTCAAAAGCGCAGGGGATATAACCCATTTCGCCATTTTTTTGGGAGTTACCAACGTGAACCTTGCCTTGTATAAAGTCGTTCAATCTTTGTTTAGGGATTTCGAAGGTCAGACTTACGAAGTTCCGTAAATCAAAGGGCGTATCCACTTGGGGGCCGCTGGAACGCAGCACACCCGATTTGATTTTTGCTTTCAATTGCTCCAGCCCGGATGCAAATGTCACATCATTCAGTTCGGGTGGAAACACAAACTGTCCGAAGCCATGCTGCATTCTGGCGCCAACGCCTCCATATTCCGCCGCCAACCTTAAGATAAGCGCAAACTGGATTTTGGCGTATTCTGCTTCCTGGCGGCGGGGAATGAAGCGCAGTTTTATCTCACCGTATGGCACATGCAGTGAATCGATGTTCCGACTTTCACCGCCGAAAACTCGCAGCAACCAGCCTTTATTCATTGCAAGCGTTGTTCGGAAATGCAAATGGGTTGTGGGTACCTCAACCGCCCATAATTGAAACAAGCGCGCCCATCCCGTAGCACCGAAAAGGTAACATACAGGACAGACGCTATGGAGACCAGCATTTATTGCTTCGGCTTCAGTTTTCCCCTCCTTTTTGGCTTGTTCGTAAGCATCCGTGTCAAACTTGCATCTTGCCTGCGGGTCTTCGCTGGTTGGGTCGCAGGCATAGCCGCCCAGCCCGCGCACGAGGGCTTCGTACCACCAGCGCAGCGAGCCGAGCAGGCCGGTTTCGTGCAGGCGGTCGGCGGTCTGGTCCACGCCGCCGGTCCAGAGGGGCGTCAGGGTTCTTAGTGTAATTTCAAGGGGTTGACTCATGTTTCCTCCTTGTAATCAGGACAGAATGACCTTAGCGTATCAGACTACAGACTATGAGACTATTCGACCACCCTCCTCACCATCCCCATCCCCTGCGCCGTTTTGCGGCCCAGTCCGGTGTAGAAAGCCAGGTCGGCAAGCAGGTTGAGGGCGCGCGCCAGGGGCGTATCTTCGGGATGAAGGAATTGATACTCCACCCGCCCCACCGAACCCAGCTGGGGGTGATTTTTCAGCATCAGGGCGCGGCGCTCCAGGCGGTGAAGGACGGGACGCAGATTGGCTTCGGCATATTGTTCCACGGCTTCGCGCATATCCTCGCCGCTCAACGTCTTCCAGGCGGTGGCCA
>JAWAFC010000017.1:0-5048 GCA_038890815.1 Candidatus Micrarchaeia archaeon
GAGCGGATTTCCGCAGAGCGCGGGCGAAATAGTCGCAACAGGAGCTAACTGTACAGCCCCGCAATGTACGGCCATCGCGTGTGGAAGCGGCCGCATAAACTTCACTGCCGCGAGCTTCTCCGGCTACGCCATCCCGCCTTTCTCCAGCGAGCCGCGCAACGAGCGCGAGTGGCCCATGTTCCGCCGCTCCCTCAACCGCACGGGCTGGACAAACAGCAGCGCGCCAAACACAAACGACGTGCTGTGGACTTTTTCGGCTGATGATTGGGTAGAATCTTCTCCCGCTGTAATTGACGGGAAGGTCTTCGTTGGCTCGATATTCACTTTTTATGCCCTGAATGCTTTAACAGGTGAGCAAATATGGAATTACACCCCGGAAAATCTGATCTTCTCGTCACCCGCAGTAGCTGATGGCATAGTGTTCATAGGATCCGACGACAGCTATCTCCATGCTTTGAATGCTACAACTGGAGCATTGTTGTGGAAGTATAAGACTAACCTAACGATTGACTCGTCACCCGCAGTAGCCGAAGGCGTAGTATTCTTCGGCTCGTACGACAGTCACGTATACGCTCTGAATGCCACAACAGGCGAGCAAATATGGAACTACTCCACAAACGGCTATATTGTTTCATCATCCCCAGCAGTAGCAAACGGAATAGTTTTCATAGGCTCATCGGACAGTCACGTATACGCTCTGAATGCCACAACAGGCGAGCAAATATGGAACTACTCCACAAACAATGTAGTCGTATCATCCCCAGCAGTAGCAAACGGAATAGTTTTCATAGGCTCGTTGGACAGTCACGTATACGCTCTGAATGCCACAACAGGCGAGCAAATATGGAACTACTCTACAAACAATGTAGTCGAATCATCCCCAGCAGTAGCAAACGGAATAGTTTTCATAGGCTCATCGGACAGTCACGTATACGCTCTGAATGCCACAACAGGCGAGCAAATATGGAACTACTCCACAAACAATGAAGTCGTATCATCCCCAGCAATAGCAAACGGAATAGTTTTCATAGGCTCGCGTGATGGAAAAGTATACGCCTTCGGCCCTCCAATGTGTGACTCATGCAATTTGTGCACGGCCTCGCTCAGCGTCCTAAATAAAACGGTCAGCCTCATTGCCGATATCCTTGCTGAAGGCACATGCATCGCTGTGGGCGCAGACAACACAACTTTCGACTGCGCCGGCCATACCATAACTGGCAACGGCAGCGGGATTGGCATCAACGCCACGGGCAGGAACAACGTCACCATCCGCAACTGTGTTGTCAGCAACTTCACAACAGGTGTGCTGTTCGAACAAACGAACGCCTCGTTCCTGCTCAACAACACGGCCTACAACAACACATTCGGCTTCTACCTTGTGCATGCGGGGAACAACGCGCTTGCAAACCTCACCGCACACAACAACACTTACGGCATTGACCTGCACAATTCATCCAATAACAACCTGTCTGGCTTAACCGCGTTCTACAATGAAGTTGGGATTGCGCTCACCTTCAACTCATCGGGCAACCGCTTGTTCGAATCAATTGCTTTCAACAACACGAACGCGAGCGGGTATGCGGTCAGGGAGGGTGTGCTCGTGTTTGCCGCTGGCAACAACCTGCTGGCAAACCTCACGCTGGCGAACAACTTGTACGGTGTGACCGTGGTGAACTCCTCCGGCACGCTGCTCGACAACATCACCGCATACAATAATTACAATGGCATCACGCTCGACAACGCCTCGCACGCGCGCATTGAAGGCTCAACACTCTACAACAACTTTGACGGGCTGTATGTCGTGAACGCGCCCACCAACATAACCATCGCCGGCCTGAACGCCTCAGACAACACTGGCTACGGCATCGACATCGACAATGCTTCGGCGCTCAACCTCTCGTCCGTCTATGCGGCCGGCAACGCACGCATTGGCGTGCTCGTGCAGAATGCCAGCGACGTTTTTGCAACCAACCTCACGCTCGCCTTCAATCCAAAGGGCATAATGCTGTACCGCACAGCCAACGCCACCGTGCGCGATTCGTTGGCCTACGGCAGTAACATAGGCGGCAACGCCAGCATCGACAGAGGAGGTTTCCTGACGCAGGAGTCGCGCGACATCCTGTTCTACAACAACACCGCTTACGGCAATGGTTTTGGCATTGCGGCCTCGTGCGCGTGCGGAGGCGACTGCCCGGGCTGTGACTCTCCAGGCTACACAATACAGCCTTCACAGCGCATCAACATCTCAAACAACATCGCGTGCGACAACAATGTGAGCATCGCGCTGGCAGGCAACATTGCCATTTTCGGCAACAATTCCCCCGCGCCCACGCTGGATTCTTCTGTTGAGAACAACCTGGCCTGCAACAGCAGCATGTTTAACATCGGAATAGGGTTTTTGGCCGTGAACTCCACCGTGCACAACAACACGGCTTACAACGGCTCGCTGGCCGGCATTGCGGTCGCAGATAACACATTCGACATCACGGTGGCCAACAACACAGCACACAACAACTCGGTCGGCATTCTGCTCGGTCGCATCTGGCTGGCAAGCACCTATAATACCACGGCGCACGGCAACACGGTTTTCAACAACACCCACGGCATTGCCGTGCTGAATGCCACGAACACCACGCTGGCGGACAACAATGCCTCAAACAACACGATTTACGGCATATGGGTGGTAAGCTCAAACCATTCGCTCCTCCATGACAATGTGCTCGAATACAACCGTTTCGGCATCGGCCTGTCGGACTCGCTCAACGCCATGCTGGCCAACAACACGATCCGCTTCAGCGACAAGAGTGGCGTGCTAGCCTTTCTATCGAGCGGAAGCATCATGAATGACAATATTATAACAAACAATACCGACTGGGGCGTGCTACTCATAGATGCGAGGAATGTGGACATAAACGAGAGCGCGGTTGGGGCAAACGACTTGGCAAAGGTTGCCTGGGCTTGGCTCCTCGGGGTGCACACGATAGATGCCGGCGGCAGCGATGTGGCGAACGCGAGCGTGAGCGTGAGGGACTTCCTGAGAAATGTTGGAAGCTACAACCTCACCCTCCTCAATGCTCTCGACATCATCACCGCCATTGATTACGAGCTGGACAACAACATTTCGACGAACGACACGGGGTGGGCCTATCCATACTTTGTAATAGAGAACCAGACCGAGAACAACGACAGCGTCACCATCCCCACGCCCCACACCATCAGCGCGAGAAAGAGCGGTGTTGGGGCTGCCTGGACCACTGCCACCAACCAGTCCATCAACATCACGCTCGCGCTGGAGCCTTTCTCCAGCGAGCCGCGCAACGAGCGCGAGTGGCCAATGTTCCGCCGCTTCCTCAACCATACCGCGCTCACGAACGCGAGCGCGCCGACCACGAACAACGTGCTGTGGACGTTCGCGACCGGGAGCCTGGTGGAATCCTCCCCTGCAGTGAGCGACGGCATGGTTTTTGTCGGCTCTTGGGATGCAAAAGTTTATGCGCTCAATGCATCAACGGGCGCAGAGATATGGAATTACACGACAGGTGGGGCTGTCCGCTCCTCGCCCGCCGTAGCGGGCGGAATCGTTTTCGTGGGCTCTGATGAGGGGAAAGTGTACGCGCTGAACGCCGCGACAGGCAGCCAGCTGTGGAACTACACGCCCGGCCCAGGCTGGTTTACCGTAGTCATTTCTTCGCCCGCAGTTTCGGATGGGGTGGTGTTTGTCGGCTCGCTCGACAACAGAATGTATGCGCTGGACGCGATTACTGGAGAACAGGTGTGGAATTACACCACAGGCGACCAAATTACTTCCTCGCCCGCGGTTGCGGACGGAATGGTCTTTTTCGGCTCGCTCGACAAAAAAGTGTATGCGCTGAACGCCACGACAGGAGAGGAAATCTGGAACTTCACAACGGGCGGGGTCATCGTCTCCTCGCCCGCGGTTGCGGACGGAATGGTGTACGTTGGCTCATACGACAACAGGACTTATGCGCTGAACGCCACGACAGGAGAGGAAATCTGGAACTTCACCGGAGGAGCGGTCTACTCCTCGCCGGCGATAGCGAACGGAGTGCTGTTCATCGGCTCCAACAACCGCACGTACGCGCTCAACGCATCTACAGGAGAAGAGATCTGGAATTACACTACAGGCGGTTTCGTTTCCTCTTCCCCTGCAATTGCAGACGGCATTGTCTTCATCGGCTCGGGCGATGGCCTGGTCTATGCCCTCAACGCCGCCAGCGGCTCCGTCATCTGGAGTTATGCGACTGGCGGGTCGGTCCGTTCTTCGCCGGCCGTGGCGGACGGAAGAGTATTCATCGGTTCTGACGACGGCAGGGTGTATGCCTTTGGCCCCTCACCCGCTCCTCCTGCTCCCTCACGCGCTCCAGCCGCACCGCCCGCTCCACCCGTGCTGCTCATGACAGTCGGCAACCTGTGCATCAACGCCACCACTAACATCAACGTGTGGAGCGAAGGAAAACCTGTGAGCGGCGCGCTTGTGGAAGTTGTGAGGCAGGAGGACTTCGGCTCCGTTCCGGTCGCAAGCGGAACCACTGATGGGGGCTACTTCGGCTTTGTCGCAACCGTTCCCGGCACCCACACCGCAACCGCCAGCAAGGAGGGCTATCAGAGCAGCTCCTACTCATTCACGCTGTTCGACTGCGCCCCACCTCCTGTGCTGCCCGAGTGCACTGTCGATGCAGACTGCACCAGCAGGCTGTGCGTGAATGGAAAATGCCTGCCCTGCACTGACAATGCAAACTGCAGCACAGGCCTGTGCGTGAATGGCGTGTGCACTCCCTGTACAGACAACAGCCAGTGCCCAAGCAACCTTTGCATAGGCGGCGCCTGCACGCGCTGTCAGACCGACCAGCAGTGCGGCGAGGGCATGCAGTGCGAGGCAGGCGTATGCATACAGAGGCCCTGCGCGCCGGAAGGCTTTGCCTGCGTGAGCGCCGGCGAATGCTGCGCCGGCCTCTCCTGTGTGGAGGGAAGCTGCGGCACATGCAGGCCGCTTGGAGGAAGCTGTGGCGATGCCGGTGACTGCTGCT